>NZ_JBQHCW010000019.1:0-166420 GCF_052068115.1 Nonomuraea sp. ZG12 | reverse complement strand
GATCGGCAAGGTCTACACCTACACCTGCTGGGCCGGCAAGTTCGACAACTGCGGCAAGAAGTACCGCATCTACTAGTGGACATGGCCCAGGGCCTGAGACCCGGGCCGTCCGAGGTCACCCCTCCAGGGTGAAGACCGCCCAGGACTGGCCAGGAGCCAGGCCCGCCAGCTCACGGCCACACTCCTGCAGCGCCTGCGGCCCCGAGGTGATGTGCGCGCAGCCGGTGTGGACGTCCCGGAAGAGTCGCTGGATCAGCCCGTCGCGCACCGCCGAGGTGCCGCCCGTCATGTGCACGAACCGGGATACTTCGACGGCCGTCGACGTGGCGTGGTTGAGCGCCAGCCGTACCATCGTCTCCTGCCGCACGTTCAGCCGGCCGCCCGCGTCCAGGGTGGCCTCCACGTCGCCCCACGTCTCCTGCACCAGCGCCTTGGCGGCGCGGAGCTGGGCCTCGGCGCGGGCGAAGTCGGTGTGGAAGGCGGCGCTGCCGGCGATCTGGCCGGGCCGCCCGGCCTTGGCCTGGGCGTAGCCGGCGAGCTCGTCCAGGAGCCGGCGGCCGACGCCGAGCGCCCACGCGGAGTGGCAGATCAGCGCCTGGTCGAGCAGGCCGAGCCGGTAGATCGCGCCGCCGCGCAGCGGCTCGTCGCACGCGAACAGATGGGTCTGCGACTCGGGGACGAACGCGCCGTTGATGGCGTAGTCGATGCTGCCGGTCGCGCGCAGGCCCAGGACGTCCCAGTTGCCGAGCATCTTGACGTCGTCGATCGGGGTGATGCAGATCCGGAGCTCGTCGGTGCCCTCCACGGCGGCCAGGCTGTGCACGTAGCCCGCGAGCGGCATGCCGGACGCGAAGCTCCACTGGCCGCTGAGGCGGAAGCCGCCGGCCTCGCGGACGGCGGTGCCCGGCCGGGTGCCCTGGCCCGCGAAGAGCGGCATGCGCGGGCCGGCGAAGATCCGTTCGACGGCGTCGTCGCCCAGGTAGGCGCCGGCGGTGCCGTTCTCCAGAGTGGTGATCATGGTCACCCAGCCGGTCGAGGCGTCGGCGTACGCGAGCTCCTCGAAGACGGCGATCAGCTCCCGGGGGGAGAGCTCGGCGCCGCCGAGCGCGGTGGGCGCCCATACGCCGAAAAGTCCTGCTTCGTGTAGGGCGTCCACGACGGGGGCGGTGAGCTTGCCCTGGGCCTCCGCCGTGGCCGCCTCCCGCTCGATCAGCGGGCGCAGGGCGCGAGCTCGGTCCAGCAGGGTCGTGGTGCCGGCGGTGTTCAGTGATGACATATCGGGGGTTGCTCCTGTTCGTGATCTTCGGTGCGCGTACCCCTTCTGTCAGATCTACAGCATGTTGTCCAGAGGTGGTCAGGACAGCGCGGCGATGATTTTGTCCTGAGTGATCGGCAGGTCCCGGATGCGGTGGCCGATCGCGTGGTACACGGCGTTGCCGATGGCCGCGGTCACCCCGGTCGCGGGCGTCTCACCGAAGCCCCGCGCGCCGAGCGCCGGACTGGACGGGTCGGGCTTGTCGATGAAGCTGACGTCGATGTCCGGTACGTCGGCGTTGACCGGGACGAGGTAGCCGGACAGGTTGGGGGTGACGATGCGCCCCAGGCTCGGGTCGACCAGGGTGTGCTCGCTGAGCGTGATCCCGATCGCCCAGATGGCGCCGCCGATCGCCTGGCTGCGGGCGGTGCGATGGTTGAGAACCCGGCCGCAGTCGAACACCCCCACGATGCGGCGTACCCGGACCCGCCCCAGCACGGGGTCCACGTGCACCTCGACGAAGGTCGCGCCGACCGAGTACCCGAGCGGCGCGAAGACCGCCTCGCTGGTCGCCTCGATCGGCCTGCCGTGGCGGCGCAGCACCTGCCGGTACCCGACCCGCCGCGACGGCCGCTCGGTGAGGAACAGGTACCCGTCGCCGACGCTGACCTGATCGGGGGCGACGCCGTGCAGCGGACTGTCCGGATCGGCCACCGCGAGCGCGATCACCTGGTCGCGCGCGGCGGTCGCGGCCCGGACGACCCCGCCGCCGACGCTCGGCACGGTCGCCGACGCCGCCGACGCGAACGCCGCCGGGTAGGCCGAGTCGCCGAGGTCGAAGCGGACCTCGCGCAGCCGCATGCCCAGCACCTCGGCGCCGAGCTGGCGCATCACCGTGTACGTGCCCGTCCCCAGTTCCTGCGTGCCCGACCGGATCTGCGCGGTGCCGTTGACGCCGATCGTCACGGTGGCCGACGAGCCCGGCCGGCCGCCGGCGGTGTGCGCGGCGGTGGCCATGCCCCAGCCGATCAGCCCGTCGCGGTCGCGCATGGAACCCGGCCGGGGGTCACGCCGCGACCAGCCGAAGCGCTCCGCGCCCCGCTCGTAGCATTCGCGCAGGTGGTTGCTGCCGTGGGCGACCTTGCTTTCCTGGTTGATCGCCGACCAGTTGCGCACCCTGAGCTCGATCGGGTCCAGGTCGAGCGCGTAGCTCAGCTCGTCCAGCGTCGACTCCAGGGCGTGGCTGGTCGCGGTCTCCGGCGACCGGGCGAAGCTGCCCATCGGCAGGTCGAGCCGTACGGCCTGCTGGGTTGAGCGCACATTCGGGCAGGCGTACAGGATCCGGGTCGGCTCCGAGCTGTTGAGCAGCGCGTCCTCGGTGCGCGACACCTGCTGTGTGACCGTGTGCTGGATCGCGGTGAGCCGCCCGTCGCGGGCGGCGCCCACGCGGAGCACCTGGTGCGTCTCGGCGCGGTGCCCGTTGGAGGTGTACGCGTGCGCCCGCGTCAGCACCAGCTTGACCGGCCGCCCGACCTGGCGTGCGACCGCCGCCGTGAGCACGGTGTGCGGCCATACCGGGCCTTTCGCCCCGAAACCTCCGCCCAGGTACGGCGAGAGGACGCGTACGTTCGTGTCGGGGAGGTCGAAAGCCTGCATGAGCGCTTTCTGGGTGTTGGAGATGCTCTGTGTGGACTCGTGCACGGTCAGCCGGTCGCCGTCCCAGGCCGCGACCGTGACCGACGGTTCGAGGGCGTTGTGGTGCTGCATCGGAGTCGTGTACGTGGCCTCGGTCACGGTGTGCGCGGCGGCCAGGCCGGCGGCGACGTCACCGCGTACATAGTCGTTGTGGCCGTCGTTGGTGTCCGGCGGCACGTACGCCTCGCCCATGTTCTCGGCGAGCACGACCCGGGGCGGCTCGTCCTGGTAGGTGACGCCGACCAGGCCGGACGCCTGCTGGGCCTGCTCCAGGGTCTCCGCCACGACGATCGCCACGGGCTGGCCCGCGTGCCGGATCTGGTCGTCCTGTACGGGCAGGAACCGCTTCAAAAACGCGACGGCCGGGCTGGGGAGGGCGAGGCGGTCCAGGTTCTGGTGGGTGAAGACGCCCAGCACCCCCGGCGCGGCGGTCGCCCTGGCGGTGTCGACGGCGGTGATCCGGCCCCGCGCGACAGCGCTCATGACCAGGACCGCGTGGGTCACCCCGCGCACCTCGGCGTCGGCGGCGTACCGGGCCTCGCCGGTGACCTTGGCGACGCCGTCCACGCGGCTGACCGGTCGGCCGATCATCGGTTCCTCCTGAACTGGTCAAGAATGTCGGACAGGGCCCGCTGGACCAGGGGGACCTTGAAGGCGTTGTGCTCGCGCGGCTGGGCGTCGACGACCAGGGCCTCGCCGGCGGCCTTGATCGTGGCGGCGTTCAGCGGGCGGCCGACCAGCGCCTGCTCGGCCTCGGCCGAGCGCCAGGGGCGAGGGGCGATGCCGCCGAAGGCCAGGCGGGCCTCGCGGACCTCGTCGCCGCGCAGCCGGATCAGGGCGGCGACGGAGACGACGGCGAACTCGAACGTGGCCCGGTCGCGCACCTTGAGGTAACGCGAGCCGGCGGCCAGGTCGGTGACGGGTACGTCGATGCCCGTGATGAGCTCGCCCTGGCGCAGGGCGGTCTCCAGATGGGGGGTGTCTCCCGGGGACAGGTAGAAGTCGGCCATGGGGATGGCGCGGGGGCCTTCGGCGCTGAGCGTACGCACGGTGGCGTCCAGGGCGGTCAGGGCGACGGCCAGGTCGGAGGGGTGCACGGCGATGCACTGGCCGCTGCCGCCGACGATGGCGTGCCAGCGGTTCTGGCCTGCCAGGGCCGGGCAGCCACTGCCGGGCTCGCGCTTGTTGCACGGCATGGTGGGGTCCCGGAAGTACCAGCATCGTGTTCGTTGCAGCAGGTTGCCGCCGAGTGTGGCCATGTTCCGCACCTGCGGTGAGGCGCCGGCGAGCAGCGCCTGTGACAGGACCGGCAGCCTGCGGCGTACGGCCTGGTGCAGGGCGACGTCGCTCATCCGGCTCATCGCCCCGAGCTCGATCCTGCTGTTGGTTTCGCGGACGCCCGCCAGCGGCAGCGCGTTGATGTCGATCAGGTGGTCGTGCCGTTGCACGCCGTCCTTCATCAGGTTGAGCAGGTCGGTGCCCCCGGCGATGTAACGCGCTCCGGGGTCCGCGGCGAGGCGGACCGCGCGCTCGGACCGGTCGGCGCGAGTGTAGGCGAACGCGTCCATATCAGGTCATCTCCTTGGCTGCTTGGCGGACGGAGGCGACGATGTTCGGGTAGCAGCTGCACCGGCAGATGTTGCCGCTCATCCATTCGCGGATCTCGTCGTCGGACCCGGCGTGCCCCTCGTTGACGCAGGCGACGGCCGACATGATCTGGCCGGGGGTGCAGAAGCCGCACTGGAACCCGTCGTTCCTGATGAAGGCCGCCTGCATCGGATGCAGCGCGTCGCCACGGGCCAGGCCCTCCACGGTGGTGATCTCGCGGCCCTGCTGCATGACGGCCAGGGTCAGGCACGACTTGATCCGCCGCCCGTCCACCAGGACCGTGCAGGCGCCGCATTCGCCGCGGTCGCAGCCCTTCTTGGTGCCGGTCAGGCCGATCCGCTCGCGCAGCGCGTCGAGCAGGGTGACGCGGGGTTCGAGCTCCAGCTTGTGTGCCGTGCCGTTGACCTTCAGGGATACCGGCGCCGTGTCCGTGACGCTGGTGACGGGCTCGGCCTCTGCCGCGCCCGGCAAGGCCGGTGCCGCCGCGACGGCGGCGACGGCCGCGCCCACCTTGATCACGGTACGCCGCGTGGGGTCGGAGTTCTGCATGATGTTCACCTCACGGGAAGGGGTTCGATGCGCAGGATGCGGTCGTCACCCTCGCCGGAGGGGGTGCCGCCGAGCGTCGCCTGATCGGTGTTGGACGTGGTCACCCAGAGCGCCCCATCGGGCGCGACCTCCACGGTGCGCAGGCGTCCGTACTGCTCGGTGAGGAACGCGACGGGCTCTCCGGTACGTTCTCCGCCCTCGACCGGCAACCGCCACAGCCGCTGCCCGCGCAGCCCGGCCATCCACAGCGCGCCGTCGGCGTAGGCGATGCCGGACGGTGACGCCTCGGCCGGCGGCAGCCAGAACAGCGGCCGGGTGCCCCCTTCGCCGTCCGGGCCCTCGGCCTCCGGCCAGCCGTAGTCCTCGCCGACGCGGATGACGTTGACCTCGTCCCAGTCGTTGAGACCCAGCTCGGAGGCGTACATCGTGCCGTCGGGGCCCACGGTCAGGCCCTGGACGTTGCGGTGGCCGTAGGAGTAGACCGGGGTGTCGAAGGGGTTGTCCTCAGGGATGGATCCGTCCGGCCTGATCCGCAGCACCTTGCCGTTGAGGTTGTCGCGCCTGGGCGCGACCGGTGGGTCGAAGGCGTCGCCGGTCGCGATCCACAGGTTCCCGTCGGGGCCGAAGCGCAGGCGACCGCCGTGGTGCCGGTTCGCCGTGCCGATGCCGTCCAGCACGATCCGCTCCTGGCGCAGCGATCCCAGGTCCTCGGCGATGCGCAGGGCCACGACCCGGTTCGTCGGCGACGACGACACGTACGCGTAGACGGTGCGATCGTCGGCGAAGCGGGGTGAGGCGGCGAGCCCGAGCAGCCCGCCCTCGGCGCTCTGGGCGACCTCGGGCACCTCGCCGACCAGCACCGGGGTGCCGCCCTCGGCGGGGATGCGATGAATCCGGCCGGAGGCGCGACCGGAGACCAGGGCCGAACCGTCAGGCAGGAACGCCAGCCCCCACGGCATGTCCAGCCCGGACGCCAGCTCGGTGATCCGCCCGAGCACCGGCTGTGCGGGGGCGCTGGACGCCGTGGCCGAGCAGCCGGTGATGAGGGTCAACGTGGCGAGGGCGGCCACGGTATGCGCTTTCAGGCTCATGGTTCCACCTCTTCGGTGGTAGCAGTGACAACACCACGACAGTAACGGCGTCATGGTGGCGTTGGCAACACCTAGTTGTTGTCATTGCTAAAGCGGGGGGTGTCACCCCCCGGATGCGGCGACGCGGTCCATCCACTCGGTGAGCAGGGCGCGCTCGGCGGGGGAGAGCATGGTCAGCTGGGGGGCGATCGCGCGCAGGGCCACCGCTATGCCGGTCGGGCCGTCCTCGGCGGTGGGGGACTCGCCGGTGGTGATCGTGGCGATGATCGCCTCGCGCGCCATGACGGACAGCGCCGGGTCGCGCCGCTCCTCCGGCAGCGAGATCAGGGTGAACGTCATGCCGCTGCCCGTGGCGTGGACCAGATGCGCCGCGCGCTCCTCACTGACCCGCAACCGGCCCGCCTCGGCGATGCGCCGGATCCTCGCCGCCAGCACGGCGGCGGCCTTCCGGGCGGCCGGCGATTCGGTGCCCGGCCGCGCCTCGCCGAAGACCAGCGAGTAGCAGGCCGGGTTGGCGACGCCGAAGCTGACGTGCAGGTCCCAGCCGTGCCGCAGGTCCTCGACCGGGTCGTCGGTCTCGGCCAGGGCCGTCTTGCCGGCCAGGTAGCTCTCGAACTCATGGCTGGCCACCGCGTCGAGCAGTCCGTGCTTGTCGCCGAAGAGCCGATAGAGCGTCGGCGACTGCACCCCCGCCGCGGCGCACACCGCCCGGGTCGACACCGCGTCGCGTCCGCCCTTGGTGAGCAGGTCGGAGGCCGCCTTGATGATCCGCTCACGCGTGAGATCTCGCTCCATGGTAGCAACGATAACGCGATTGGAACATCACTGTCATCGCCACGCGGCAGAGGGGTCTTCACGGTAAATCCATTATTGGGCGCGACAAGGCGTCTTATAATTCCCAGCCAGAGTGCGCAGGGCGATATCAACCTCATGAAAGATCATATCGCCCGGGACCCAGGGAGAAGCGATGAGTTCCCAATTCCGGACTCTTGCTCCTAAAATGGTTAGAAGGCCACATATCTGGCAGCGGGAGAAATTTCCGCCTATTGTGGTTCTTGGTGGTAGGGATGCCGCCGGCGAGGCGCAGGCCCTCAGCGATTTATTCGACACGCGTGTCCCGCATGCCGACATCAAGAAAGACCCCGGGGACCTCCATGAATTGATCGGCCTGGTGGCGGGAGCAGCCGGCGACCTGGGGCGAAGAGTCCCCGGGTCCCGTCTTCCCGCGCCACGCTTCCCCCTCACGCAGATCGTGCTGTGGGCCATCAAGAAAGGGAACGCGGGCGCCGCCAGAGACGGTTCTGTCCGGGAACGGGATGACGCCTTCGACGAGCAGCTGAAAAGCTGGCTCAAGAAACGGACGCCATGGCACTCTTGGCAGGCGCGACTCGAATACAAGATGCGCTTCGTCGTCGCCTCCGCCATCGGCACCGCCTTCATGACGGCGGTCCTGACCGCGCTCGCCGACACGGCCGGACTTCCGATGCTGGGGGTGCTCGTCGGGAGCGTCGTCATCGCCTACATGTCGGCCACCATCCTGTCCCGCTGGTGGTCGAGCGGAACCTTCAAATACAGCTGGTTCCGCAAGCAGCCTTATATCCGGCGCGGACCCCGGGATCATCTCGCCGGTTACATGCGGAAAATCAGCGAGCAGGTCAACACGAAGCCTGACCTGACCAACCGGCTGCTCGTGCACGCCTTTCTCCAGGACCTGCGCATCGCCTATCGCCGCAGGCCGTTCTGGCCCGGCTGGGCGCGGAGCTCGTACAGCGTGCTCATCCTCCATGACGTGCGGCCCGGCACCGCAGGCTGGGAACTGATCACGGCCATGCACGACATCGTCGTGCGGACCGGCGAGAAGGCCCCGCTGCTGGTCGTGGCCGCCGCCCCCGAACTGTCGGCCGAACTCGACGCTCACGCGCACTCTCCGGTACGGTTCGCCGCCGGCGAGGAGAGCCTGGAGGACGTCTACGGCAGGTGGCGGGACCAGGCCGGACACACCCCCTTCTGCCCCTACTTCTCCGTCAGGGACGACGGGCCCGCCGATCAGCCCCGGCCGAAGCCGCTGGTGACGTCCCGGAGGCCCGCCCTCGCCCACTGGGTGGTCACGGGGCTGGTGGCCCTGGCGCCCTTCGCGGTGCCGGGCTGGGCCGCCTTCAGTGCCTGCGAAACGCCGCTGGTCAGCACGGACGACCAGTGCATCGGGCTGACCGACTCCTACGACGACTTCGACCCGGCGCTGCGGCCCATCCTGGAGCGGATCGTCGAGCTCAACCAGGAGGTCAGGCCCGGCGACAAGGTCTTCCGCGTCGTCTACTTCGGCGCGCTCACCGTCAAAGGAGGCCCCGACCACGGCAGGCAGCTCGTGGGCGCCGCCGCGGAGCTCGTCGGCGTCCTCGCCCGGCAGAGCGCCCACAACGAGCAGAACCATGCGTGGAAGATGTACGTCGAGTTCGCCAATTCGGGGCAGGACCACGCGCACGCGGAGATCGCGGCCGGCCAGATCGTGCGCCGGGCGGAGCGGGATGACTCCATCGCCGCCGTGGTCGGACTCGGCTGGAGCCGGGTGGAGGTGCAGAGAGCGATCGAGCTGATGGGCGCGGCGCAGATCCCCATGATCAGCTCGACGGCCACCGCGGACAGGGTGGCGATGCTCGGCGAAAGCCGATCCCCCTACTTCTTCCGCCTGCCGCCCAGCAACGCCGTCCAGGCCATGGTCACCGCGCACTGGCTCAGGCTGGGCCTGCCGGGCCACGACGGCACCGAACTGCCCCCTGACCCGCCGGTGGCGGTGATCTGGCAGAAGGACGCCAAGGAGTTGTACAGCAATGACCTGGCCGACCGCTTCAGCAGTGTCTATACGGGCCGTTACAAGATGTACGACTTCCATGACGGGCAGAGCCTGCAGGTTGCGGTGCGGAAAGCCTGTGAAGGAGACGAGAAGGTCCTGTACTTCACCGGACGCGCGGCCGACTTTCTGACCCTCAATGATTCCTGGAGCAGCCACTGCGTGAAGAACGACGTGGTCCTTCTCACGGGCGACGACGTCACCAACATACTGTCCGAGAAAATCCAGCGAGCCAGGGAGAACGGGTCGGAGCACGGCCTCAACGTGCGATTCGTGGCCCTCATGGATCTCCGGCGGAGCAGCAGCACGTCCGCGAGGCGGACCCCTCATGGGCAGACCTTCGAGAAGGAGTACAGAAGCAAGGTGGGCGGGTCCATACCGCTCGCGCTGGACCGCGCGCGACTCGCCTACGACATGACGCTGGCCGTGACCGAGGCTTTCGCGAAATTCCAGGCACAGGGGGGCGGCAGCATCCTGCGGTCAGGCGTTCACTACAACCTGCGCGGCCTCGACATCGAAGGCGCGACCGGGACGATCGCCTTCTCCGAGGACGCCGTCGACCACGACGCGTTGCGGCGCCCGCTGTGGCTGATGTCGGTGACGCCGGGGAGGGACGACATCACCCCGCACCTGAGGTGTGTGCCGGATCAGGACTACCCCGACTGCACGACCCCCTGACAGGCACGTACTTATGGTGAAATATGCCGAATGGAACGGGCGAGGCAGTTGGTGGGCGAGATGCTGATCTACTGCTTCCTGCTGGTCCTGCTCACCGGCGGCTTCCTGGCCTTCCACTACACGCCCAGCGGCGAACTCGTGCCCTACACCGGTTCCTACGAGCCGCTCCGCGGCACCATGATGACCAGGGCCTACGACTCCCTGCTGACGATGAGCTTCGACGCGCCCCATGGCCTGCTCTTCCGGCAACTGCACACCCAGCTCTCCTCCCTGCTCGTGGTGGGAACCGTCGTCTGGGCCCTGCTCGGCCGGTTCCGGTACGCGTTCGCGCTGCTCGGCCTGGGCCTGGGCCTGCTCGGCAACCTCACCGGCCACGGCTCCGCCGACAACTTCCCGGACACGGTCCCGATTCCCGTCTGGTACGGCCTGCACCTGCTGGGCGCGCTGGCCATGCTGGCCGCACTGGTGATCTCCGCACGCCGCGAGGCCGCCCGCGACCCCAGGACACCGGCCTTCATGGCATTGAGCCTCGGCCTCACCCTGCTGCTGATCTTCTGGCCCTTCTGAGAGGGCGCTCAGCGACAGGGCGCACGGGTGATCACAAATGTGGCCGTCACGCCATCTCAAGGTAGCAACTTCAGAACTTTCCGCTTCGTCATGTCGGGTGAAGATAGGGCCAGATGATCGGAATCTTCATCGAGACGGTGTGGAGTGGTCATGCTCGACGGAGCTCTCGAATGTCCCTTCTGCGTTTTGATATCAGACGGACGATCACCTGTGTGGGAGCATCTTTTCCGCGCGGACAGTGGCGCCGATGAGGTAATCCTCCGTAGCAGGTCCTTCCTGGTGGTTCTGGACACCGCCCCGCTCGCGGAAGGGCACATGCTCATCATCACCGAAAGCCATGTCTCCTCACTCGCCGCCCTGTCGAAGTCTGAGCGAGATGAGCTGGATTCGGTCAAGCGCGACGCCGAATCCTTGCTGAGGAAAGCCTACGGTCCGATTTCTTATTTCGAGCACGGGGCCGAAAGATTCGCCAGGCACGCGGGAGCATGCATTGACCATGCTCACCTACACCTGGTCCCAGGGGACTTCGATATTCTGCCCTATGTTGCGCGCGATTACCCTGAGGTCGAGTCATTCGCGTCGTATGAAGGAGTGCTGGAGAGTTTCGCCGGCAGGCCCTATCTCATGTTCGGGCGGGAGCCGGATCAGGTTTTCGGAGTCCATGCCCCGGCCTGTGCCACCCAATATCTCAGGCGCGTGGTGTCGCATGCGACCGGATCCAGAACCCTGTGGAGCTGGCGTGACTGCGTGCGCTGGGCTGACGCCCTCTCCATCCGAGATCAGTTGATCAATGCCAGGAACAAGCTGGCCGGCTAGTCTCAGGAGCGTACCGCGAGGCACTGCACGACATTGGCGTGACTGTTGTAGATCAGCTCGTCGCGGACCGTGAGGCTGTCAATGGCGAAGAGCCCTTCACCGGAGAGAACGTCTTTGGTGTACTCCTGGCTGAAGAAGTGTCGAATCTGACCTCCGCTGCGGAAGAGCTCGGGGCCGATCTCGTCTCCTTGACCGTAAAGATGGTCGTCAGTGGACCGGCAGGTGAACAGGAACTTTCCGGCAGGGCGCAGGACGCGATGTATCTCACGGAAGATTTCCCGGGTGATACCGTCCGGGAAGTAGTGTAAGCAAAGGCGCGCGTAGACTGCGTCGAAGTCCGCATCGGAGAAGGTCAGCGGTGTCCGCAGATCCTGGACGGAAAAGACCACTCCAGAGGCTTCATGAAAGCTGATGTTCGCCTCGATGGCGAACTCTGAGAAGTCCGTGGCCGTGACCGAGTGCCCCCTTCCCTGGAGGAAGACGGCATCCCTCCCGCTTCCGCACCCCAGTTCGAGAATTCGCTGACCACGGCTCAAACTGTCGGCAAGGAGCAGGGCCGGGGGAGTCGGTTTTATCCGCTCCTCGCTGTTCCAGTATTTACGATGATATTCGTTCCAGAGTTGCAACTGATCGACATCGTCCTCGGCTGCGGCGACAGGGGGGAGTGGTGTCCTGTCGGCTGCGCTGACGTCGCGAATGTCCAGGCCTGATATCGCTTCGCCTTTGAACAGAGATGCCATAGCTGACCATACCAAGGCGGGTCGATCCCCAGCGACATCCCCCGTTGTTTTCCCGAATTCCTTTGCACTTATCCACTCGCTGCTACACTCGAGCTTGAATGGGCAGTCACCAGGTAACGCCAGCACCGGCCGCACGGGACGACACATGCCAAGCGAACCAACAGTGACGTGGAGTCCTGTTGAGCATGAGTGGCTCCTTCGCGTTCCGGGCCGCCGTGATCTGGCAGCGCAGGTGGATATCCAACCTGATGCCGCCTTAATCGCCGAATGTCCATTCTGTCCTGGTGTCGGCGGCAGTGGGGTTCGACTGGTGCCGAGTAAACACCCCATGATCGCGCTGGACCAGGGGGTCGCACGCCCCCAAGGGCAGCTGCACTGGGTTCTTGTGTACGGCAGCTCCCACTCTCAGAGGCTGGGTGAGCTTCCGGCTGAGGTCACCCGGCAGTTCCTGGAAATGGTCTCGCATAAGACGTCCGATCTTTTCGGCAATCCTTCGGTCAAGGCGGTTTTCGCCTTCGAGTCCGTGGGCGGCCATTTTGGACCAACGGTTGCCCATCCGCATGGTCAGCTCGTTGGATTACCCTTTGTTCCAAGGCGACTGACTCTCACCTCTGATGCCGGTTCTTGTGCCGTCTGTGATTCTGCTGTGGAGCAAGAATTAACGGTCGCGATGCCAGGCCACGCTCTGATCCAGGTGCCTCCATGGGCGAGACTGCCCTTCGAGATGATCATTGCACCAAAGGCCCATCGCCCGGACCTGGCATCGCTGTCGCTCGATGAGGCCGCCTCCTTGGCCGACTGTCTGCACACAGGCCTGCAACTATGTCGTTCGACCTATGGAGGTGCGATGCCGCCATATCTGATCAATGTCATGCAGGCGCCCAGGGGCGATTCCTCGCATCACTTGAGAATAGAGCTCGTTCCGCTCCACAAGGATATGAAGACCCTCAAGAGGCCTGGTGGCATGGAGTTGGGGCTGGGCGTCTACCTGAACCCGCTCCCTCCAGAAGTGGCCGCCGGCATACTCCGCGAAGCCCTGCCAGGTGTGCGGAGGTGCTGGACGTGAGGCGTGTCCAGATCGTCGGCACTCAGCGCTCCGGTTCGAATCTGCTTCGGCTTCTGCTGGGCTCGCTTCCCGGAGTGTTCGCACCTCCTTCGGCGCACAAGTTGAGAGATCTCCAGGACCTGGCCTCGCGATACGGCTCGTTACGTGAGCCCTGGAACAAGAGGCGCCTGGCCGCGGACATGAGCCACCTCGCCGATCTCAACGCTCTCACCTGGCCTCGTATCCCCGGCCGCCTGCCGGCGGTCATCGCCGAGATGGACGGATCAACGCTGGCCCACGCTGTTCTGGCTTTCTACGATGCCCACGCCCGCTGTTTGCACAAGGACTTATGGGTCAGCAAGTGTCTGGAGAACGTCCACTTCATCGATCAGCTGAACGCCACCGACTTACCGATCCTGTATTTGCACCTCGTCCGCGACCCACGCGACGTGGCCGCCTCATTCTCTCGCGCACCCATCGGTCCGAAGGATCCGAAAGCGATAGCACTGCGCTGGCTGGAAGACCAGGAGGCCGCCCTAAAAGGGCGGAAAACAGTCGAGGATGACAATTGGCTGACTCTGCGATATGAAGATCTCGTCGCGGATCCAGAGGGCGCCATGGCCCCGGTGTGCGAGCGCACCGGGTTGAAGTGGACGTCAGCCGCTCTGGAATTCTATCGCCAGGACCAGGCCCGATCGGCAGCGTCCCTCTCTTCGCTGTGGAACAATCTCGACCGGCCGATCCGGCAGGATCGCGTGGCCGTGTACAAGAACTCTGCCGACACTGATCTGACGACCACTGTCGAGAGTATTACATGCGGTCTCATGCCCGAATTTGGCTATGTTTCTGAGCATGTCGCTGTGCCGACGAGAGTCAGCGTTGACGAAAGAAAAATTGTTCGTGCCCGTGATCGCGAATTACGTACACAGCTTGCGGCTGCTCGCGACCCGGAGGCGGAGGCCGTTCATCTCAGACGATTCCGCTTCCTGGAAGACCTCAGAGGACAAGTCCCCCCGAAAAGCGGTGTCGGACCTGATCCAGTCGCCTCGCAGCCTCAGGGACACCGGGAGGACCTGATGTTCGTGCAGTTTGCGCAGAAGGCCGTCATCGAGTGGCAGGGCAGGCTGCTCCTCGTCAGGAAGAGTCGCGATGATCCGTACCAGCCTGGGAAATGGGAGTTGCCAGGCGGCCGGATGCAGCAGGACGAGTCACCCGATGAGGCGCTTGTCCGAGAGGTCCACGAAGAGGTGGGACTGAAGGTGCATCCCGGACGTCCGCTGGCCCTGTGGTCATGGCGGCTGGGCGGCGAATGGGATGCCACGACGGTCATCGCTGTCGCCAGGCTTTGTATGGCGAACAATGCTGATGTGGACATGAGCCGACATGTCGAGGACGATTTCATCGAACGGTACGGTTGGTTCGAAAAACATGAGGTCCTCGATCTAGACCTTATTCCCAGTGCCAGAGGTCCCATCGCGACGGTTCTCGAGAATCTCTAGAAGTCGGCTTCGGAGAGCGGTCTGTGTTCGGGCGTGTGCGAATCAAGGATGAGACAGTTGCTGACGCGCCAGATCCTGAGGGATGCTCAGTCCGAGATCGAGCGGCGGATCGAGTTGCGTCTGGGAGAAGAGGTCGGTCGGCTCCCGGGCAACGCCCTGGCTTCGGGGCAGTATCTCGACCATCCTGACTACGAACAGCGCGGGCTTTACGGCACTGCGGCTACCATTCACATCCTTGCCCGTCGCGCCACGACGGACCCTGCGGTCAATGACAAGGTGTCGAAGCTGATCTACTATGTCGTCAACCGTAGCCAGGCCGAGAAGGCCTCGGTGAGTGGCGCCGTCTACAGAGACTTGGTTGCGCGCAGGATTCGGCTGCAGAAGTCAGATGTCTTCAGAATGGCTGACATAGGTTTTGCCATTTCGCATGTGAGTCCGGTCATCGCGCTCAGGTCCGAGACGTTGACGCTGGTGCAGAAGGCTCTCGAGGGTGCGAGGACGGATCCATCAGGGTACGCGGTCGGCAGCGAAGGAGGGAGCCCGAACCCGCTGGCCACGGCTCATGCGCTGCGTTGCCTGGCGGCGAACAACCTGCCCACCCGGCCTGAGGATTGGCGGTACCTCCGGGAGTATGTGAGCAGCGGGAGCGACATCTACGTCCGATGCTTCGTGCTACTGGTCCTCGCGACCTATGATGCCGAGCTTGAGCGGAGACAGTTGCAGTCCTGCTGGAAGGATTTATTCTCGGCCCTTTCCAGTGAGTTCGGCGGTCAGTCGGAGGCGAACCACGAGTACACTCGATACGGTGCACAGGACTACGTCCGAGTGCCGTGGCAGATCTATCTGATCCAATCGTGCGCCAAGCTTTTCCCGCTGACAAGGTTCATCGGATTCGCTGTCCAGCGGAAGATGGCAAGTATCGCCCAGCAGATCTCCGCCCCTGGCGGGTTCAAGTATGAGGCTTCGGGGAGGTATCTTTCCACCCGCACCTATGCTTGTGTCTGGCAGGCGATCGAGGAGATCTTGTCCTTCAATTTCAAAGATCCCCTTCCGCGCGTCTTCGTTCGCACTGTCGCGGGTGCGACCCGAGTCTTCTCAAGCCAGCTCTTCGGAGTGCTCACCTATATGGCCCTCGTCGCTGTCGCGACGGGATCTCTCATCGAGTGGCTCAATACGCCCGGCCATTCCTTCGGCGATCTGGCTCCTAACCTGCTGGCCGAAGTGATGCTCGTCATCGTCGTAGGACTGAGACTTCAGGTGACGCGCGGAAATCACCGCCGCTGACTTCTACTGGTCGTCGGAACGGCACGTGTCGGACGGTCGACGGCCGCCCCTCACCCTAGGGATGGAGGGGCGGAAGCGGACGACCGTGGCGCACCAACAGTGTCAGCGGCCGGATGGGCTCATGCTCCTCGACGGCCCCCTCCGGGACCACAGGCCGGCCGGACATGTCGAGGGTGTCGTGCCTCGGATAACCCCAGGGCCGACCGAACCCCTCATCTTCGCCGGACGCCCGGACGAACATCCGGCCGCGGATGTCGATGACGAGGTCCCCTGGCTGCCACTGCTCCGGCCAAGCGGCGACCACGCCCGGGACGACGGGTGCGGGGACACTCGTACCCCCAGGAGCGGGGTTGCCGCCCCCATGCTTCTTGCCCGCGCTACGTCTCCCAGCGATGATCATGATCAGGCCCGGAATGAGGAAGATGAAGGCGAGCATGAACCGTGCGTTCTGTTCACCGGGACACTGGAAGTAGCCGTCAGGGGCGAACGCGCTTCCGCATGTATTGTCGCCATTGTGCGGAATGGGGGAGAAGCCGATGAAGAGCCCCACGATGGTCGCGGCGATGCCCAGCGTGCGCAGTAAGCGCTCTCTGCTCATGTCTCTTCCCATGGTCCCGTGAGATGAAGTCTCCCGCCTTTCAAATCCCCTCGCAAGGTAACTGACGCCGTGGATCGGGTCGTGGCCGGAAGGGGTGGGCGCCTCCGTCGTCACCGGGCCGCCGGGAGCCGGGTGGCGTCCGTCATGGATCGAGGTCACTGCGCATTTGGACCAGCGGGCCATAGTGGGCGTGTGTCGCGCCGACGGTGAACGCCCAGTATCTGTCTCCAGTTGACCAGTGCCACCACTCGGTGGGGTAGTTGACGAACCCCGCTCCGGCCAGTACGCCGCGTAGTATCGCCCGGTTGGCGGCAGCCTCGGCGGAGATATTCTCCGCGTCGGTATAGCAAGCGTCCTGGCTCTCCTCCGGCGAGTCATTGACCTCCGTGCCCATCCAGCACAGCCGGCCGTCCGGACCGCGTAGCGTCAGATCGACCGCGCCTCCCGTCGTATGGGGAGCCACCGCCGGCGGCGATATATAGCGGCTCGCCTGACGGTGTGCCTCCGCCGCCGACCAATCCGGGTGCCGCTCGCGCAGGAAGGCGACCCGGTCCGCGAAGTACCTCTCCTGCAGCGCAGGCGGCCGATATCCCTCCACCACAACCAGCCGGTACCCGCCGGGCAAGGAGGCTTGAGCGAGCCGCAACCGCTGCAGCGCGCCGAGTCGCACCCGGGCATACGCTCCGTCGAGGTCGGCCTGTCGACCGTCCATCTCGATCTCGCCGACCTCTCGCAGGTCTACCAGCGGCTCATCGCATTCACGCACGCGCACCGAGGAAATCCGCTCATCAGCGAGCAGCACAAGGTCAGCCACCAGATCCTCCAACCAGCTCAATTCGGACACCAGCAAGAGCGTGACCTGGGATCCTGGAGAATCGCTCTAGTTTCCCTGCATCGGCGCCGCCCCCGTGCAGCGCGCCGAAGTCCGCCAGGATCCTTGACGCACCGGCGAACTCATGGCCGCATTCAACCGTTATGCCGCTTACATCGGTATTTTTAAGGCGTTGATAACCGAGCGCTATCCGGGCAAACTGCTGCTCATGCGGATATCCTGATATGAATGCGGAGGAATTGGGTGGAGTTCCGCCTGCTGGGCTCGCCCGAAGTGTGGCTCGATGGCCGGCAACTCGAATTGACCGCCGGCAAGCCGACAGCCCTTCTCGCGGCTGGGTTGCTGCACGCCAACCGGGTCGTGTCGATATCGAGTCTGGTCGACGCGGTGTGGGGCGATGCCCCACCGGCGACCGCGGCGGCTCTCGTACAGACATATGTGTCGAACCTGCGCAGAGTGCTCCACGTCGGCGACCGCGAGACCATCGTCACCCGTGCACCCGGCTACCTGTTCGAGGTGGATCACGAGCACATCGACATCAACCGGTTCGAGGCGCTGGCGGCCAAGGGCCGGGCGGCCGCCGCCGCTGGGCGCCACCACGAGGCGGCGCAACTGCTGAGGGACGCGCTGGCGATCTGGCGGGGACCAGCGCTGAACGGCCTGCTGACGCCCGTGCTGAGACAGGCCGCCGACGGCCTGGAGGAGCTGCGGCTCTATGTTCTCGAGGAACGCATCAGCGCGGAGTTACGGCTCGGCCGTTCGGGGCCGCTGGCGGCCGAACTGGCCACGCTCGTCAAGAGATACCCCTTGCGGGAGGGTTTGCGCGCCCAGCAGATGCTGGCCCTGTTCCGGCTTGGCCGGCAGGCCGACGCGCTGGAGGCCTATCGCGAGGCGCGCGACGTGCTCCAGGCCGAGCTGGGCATCGACCCCGGCCAGGAGCTGCGCCGGATGCACCAGGCCATCCTGACCGCCGACCCCGCCCTGGAAGCCCCGTTGGCTGAGGACCTGGCTATCACCCGTCCCGAGCCGTCGGCCGGGCTCGCCGCCGCGTCGGTGGAAAGCCCGCAGCTCGACCGAGCGACGACGACCAGTGTGCCGCTGCAGGTGCCCCAGGTGCCACGCCAGTTGCCTCCGGCGGGTGGCGACCTGGTGGGGCGCGACGACGAGCTGACGGAGTTGCGAACCATCCTGCTGAGCGCGATGACGGCCGAGCGGCAGGTCTGCTGCGCGATCTCCGGGAAGGCCGGCAGCGGCAAGACCGCCCTGGCGATCGCGGCCGCGCACGCGGTTCGCGACGTCTTCGTGGACGGTCAGTTGTACGCGGCCTTCCGCGGCACCGGGCCCGAGGAGACCAAGGAGATCCTCGGCGCGTTCCTGCGTGCGCTGGGCGAACCGGCATCCCGGCTGCCCGACCCTGTCGAGGAGCTCAGTGGCCTGTTCCGCAGCCGGATCGCAGGACGGCGCATCCTGATCGTGCTCGACAACGCCGGGCCGGAGGACCAGATCCGGCCGCTGTTACCGGCGCACGGCGGCAGCGCCACGCTGCTGACCAGCCGCGCGGCGCTGGCGGGCCTGGACCTCGACGGCAGCCTCGGCCTGGACGTACTCGAGCCCGACGACGCGCTACGGCTGCTGGCCCAGCTCGTCGGGGCGGCACGGGTGGCCGCCGAGCCCGAGGCCGCCGCGGAGATCGCGCGGCTGTCCGGCGGGCTGCCCCTGGCGGTCCGCACGGTCGGCGCCCGGCTGGCGGTGCGGCAGCGGTGGCCGCTGAGCGTGCTGGCGGCCCGGCTGCGTGACGAGCATCGCCGCCTGGATGAGCTGGTGGCCGGTGATCTGGAGGTCCGGGCCAGCCTGCACCTGAGCTATGCCAGCCTGCCCGATCCGCTTCGACTGGCATTTCGCCGGCTCGGCGTGGTCGCCGTCGGGGAGTTCCCGCCCTGGCTGCTCGCCCCGTTGCTCGACCACACCGAGGCCAGGGCCGAGCACATCGTCGAGCGGCTGGCCGACGCGCAGCTCGTGGACGCGATCGGGGTGGACCTCGACGGGCAGGTGCGCTATGGCATGCACGATCTCATCCGGCTCTTCGCCAGGGAACGCGCCGACGCGGAGGAGGGGCCGGCGGACCAGTGCCAGGCGATCGAGCGGCTGGCGCGATACCTGCTGAACCTCCTCACCGACCTGGGCACCCGAGCACCGGGCGACGCCGCCGGATCGCCGGCCGACGTGCAGACCTGGCTGGAGCAGGAGCGGTGGCTGCTCGTCCAGACCGTGGAGCTGGCCAGTCGATTCGGTCTGCATCGGCTCGCGTGCCGGCTGAGCATGCTGCTGCTGTCGTCGTTTCGGCTGCGCAACGCCTTCGACGCGTGGTGGCGTACCCATGACGCCGCCCTTGAGGCGGCGCGGTCGGCGGGCGACCGAGCGAGCGAGGCGAGCCTGCTTCGCGGGCTCGGCCTGCTCCGCTACGAACAGGACCGTCTCGACGACGCCGCCGTGTTCTACGGCCAGGCGCTGGCGATGTTCCGCGAACAGGGCGACCTGCGGGGACAGGCTGACTGCCTGATCGGGATCGCCACCGCCCACCGTGAGCGAGGCCGGTTCCGGGACGCGCTCGAGCTCTTCGAACAGGCCGGCCACCTGTGCGCCGAGCTGGACGACCAGGCCGGCCTGGCCGAGTGCTCGTACGGCATCGGGTACGTGAACCGCGAAGTGGGCGACTTCGCTCGCGCGGACGCGGCGCTGGACCAGGCACTGGCGGCCTATCGCCGGATCGGCGACCGCCGCGGCGAGGGTCTCACCCTGCGCTCGATGGCGATGGTGCACCGGGCGCGAGGCGACCTCGGACCGGCCGAGCGTCTCGCCCTGGAGGCGATCGCCGTGCTGCGGGAGAGCAATGATCAACTGCTCACCGCGTACGGCCTGCAGTGCCTGGCGAAGGTCCAGATCCGGCAGGGCGAGTACGCACTCGCGACCGAGACCCTGCGGCAGGCGCTCGCGGTGTGCGTGGCTCTCGGCGACCGCTTCGGCACGGCGCTGACCACCCGCACCATCGGTGAGCTGCACCTGGCCGCGGGGGAGCTGGACCAGGCCGCGACCCACCTCGACGCCGCGCGCGAGCAGTGGGCAGCGATGGGCCTGGATCTGTTCTGCGCCCGCACCGACCGGGACCGGGCCGAGGTCTGTCGCCGACACGGCGACCTCGACACGGCTGCCGAGCTCCACGCGTCGGCGGTCGCGACCTTCCAGCGATACGGCAGCCGCGAACAGCTGGAACTGGCCACGCAGCCTGGCGCGTGAAAGCAGCACGTCTACAGCCGGACTACCCACCCCTACAGGCGCGGTGCAGCGAAGCTGAAGAGGCCGGATGAACCGTGGTCGGCATGGCGCGACAGGCGCCGGTCCAGACCACGGAGGAACTCATGGGCAAGTGCACGTGGAATTTCCAACCGACGTTTCGCAAGGCCGTCATCGTCTTCACCGCCGCCGCCACTGCCGCGCTCATGTCGGCGGGGGTCGCGATGGCGGATCCGAAGGAACCGACGGACCCGGCAGATTTATCACCTCAGGCTGTCGCCGCACTCGCCGCGCTGCCGTGTGTGTCCGGCGGCCCGACGGCCGCCGACGGCGCCATGGCCGCCGCGCTCAATCCGCTCCTGACCAAGAAGATGCGCGGCCACATGACCGCGTACAACACCTCCTGCGCGCGGGCCGTGGTGCAGGAGGTCCGCAACCGGGGCTTCAACCAGCGGGCCGCCGCGATCGCCATCGCCACGGTGATCGTCGAGACGAGCATCGCCAACCTCGACGGCGGTGACCGTGACTCGGTCGGCCTGTACCAGCAACGCGACATATGGGGCAGTTACGCCGCACGGACCAACCCCGCGACCGCGACCGGCATCTTCCTCAACGAGATGCAGCGCCTCTACCCCAACGGCTCCTGGAACACCGCCCCGATCGGCACGGTCGCGGCGGACGTGCAGCGGCCCGCGGCGGAGTACCGGGACCGCTACGCCGAACAGGCCAGTGACGCGGTCATCATCGCCAACCGGATGTGGTCCAGGGCCGGCGTGGACACGGCCGGGGTCTATCGGCCGGAGAACGGGACGTTCTATCTGCGGGACAACAACTGGGCGGGTCCGGCGGATATCACGGTGCAGTTCGGCAATCTTGGAGACAAGCCGCTGGTGGGTGACTGGGACGGTAATGGGACGACGACGATCGGTGTTTATCGTCCGGAGACGCGGTTCTTCTACATGCGGAACTCGAATACGCGGGGTGATGCGGAGATCGGGTTCGTGTTCGGTAATCCGGGTGATGTGCCGATCGCGGGTGACTGGGACGGGGACGGTGTTGACACGGTCGGGGTGTATCGGCCGAGTAATTCGACGTTCTATCTGCGTAACAGCAACTGGGCGGGTCCGGCTGACCGGGTGGTGCATTTCGGTAACAACGACGAGGACCTGCCGGTGGTGGGTGACTGGGATGGTGACGGCGACGATTCGGTGAGCGTTTACCGGCCCGGCAACGCCACGTTCTATCTGGTGAACTCGGATGTTTCGACGTCGAATCCCCGCGCGGTGCAGTTCGGTAACCATGACGATCTGCCGCTGACCGGCAATTGGAACAGCGATCGGTACACCACGATCGGCGTGTACCGGCCGGAGACCAGGTTCTTCCTGCTGCGCAACGACAACACCCCCGGCGATGCCACGATCGGCTTCGCCTTCGGCAACTCCAACGACATCCCCCTCGTCGGCGACTGGCGCTGACGTACCTGAAATGGAGTCCAACATGTTGACGACGTACCGAAGGCCGGCGAGCCGCATCGCCGCCCTCATGCTCAGTGTGGCCGTGGCCCTGGGTGGCACCGCCGCATACGAACTGGCCGTTCCGCAGGCGGCGGCGGCGAACGCCGCACCGAGTCGCGGCGTCATCGCGGCCACCGCGAACGCCGAGGTGGGCACCACCGGCGATGGCAACCAGTGCCAGAAGTACGGCCCGTTATGTGCTGACTGGTGCGCGATGTTCGCCACCTGGGTCTGGGAGCGCGCCGGCGTGGCCGGCGGACCGCGCACCACGTACGTGGCGACCGCGATCGGCTCCTGGGGAGCCGACCGAGGCCTGTTCAAACGCCGCTCCAGCGGCGGCAAGCCACTACCGGGCGACATCGTGGTGTACGGCGAGCCCGGCTCCGGCACCGGCGGCCACGTGTCCATCGTCCACACGGTCCACGGCGACGGCACGATCACCACGATCGACGGCAACTACAACAACCGCGTGGCGAAGCGGTCCATCAACCCCGCCACTGCCCGGGCAGGCGCCCGCGACGTGCTGATCTCCGGCTACGTGTCGCCGCCCGGCGCGCTCTCCGTCACCTCCGCCACCGCGGGCGTGTACCGGCCGGAGAACGGGACGTTCTATCTGCGGGACAACAACTGGGCGGGTCCGGCGGATATCACGGTGCAGTTCGGCAATCTTGGAGACAAGCCGCTGGTGGGTGACTGGGACGGTAATGGGACGACGACGATCGGTGTTTATCGTCCGGAGACGCGGTTCTTCTACATGCGGAACTCGAATACGCGGGGTGATGCGGAGATCGGGTTCGTGTTCGGTAATCCGGGTGATGTGCCGATCGCGGGTGACTGGGACGGGGACGGTGTTGACACGGTCGGGGTGTATCGGCCGAGTAATTCGACGTTCTATCTGCGTAACAGCAACTGGGCGGGTCCGGCTGACCGGGTGGTGCATTTCGGTAACAACGACGAGGACCTGCCGGTGGTGGGTGACTGGGATGGTGACGGCGACGATTCGGTGAGCGTTTACCGGCCCGGCAACGCCACGTTCTATCTGGTGAACTCGGATGTTTCGACGTCGAATCCCCGCGCGGTGCAGTTCGGTAACCATGACGATCTGCCGCTGACCGGCAATTGGAACAGCGATCGGTACACCACGATCGGCGTGTACCGGCCGGAGACCAGGTTCTTCCTGCTGCGCAACGACAACACCCCCGGCGACGCCGAGATCGGCTTCGCCTTCGGCAACACCGACGACATCCCCCTCGCCGGCAACTGGCGCTGACCGACCGACCAGCGGGCCCGTGACCGTCAGACCATGACGGCCACGGGCCCGCTGTCGCGACCGTGGTGATGCGCCCCAATCGGCCGGCACCTGGCGCAGGGCAGTGGCGAAGGCGTCTGGGTCGGCCTCATGCGCAAACTTCTAGTCTCTGCGTTCTCCGTAACCGGACGAGGTCTCTTCGCTGGACAGGCACTGGGCTCTGGACGGGCCCTCGCCGATCCGCTCCCAGACGCCGTACCTGGTCGCGTATGTCGAATGGCCGATTCTGTAGCAGCGCACGACGGCGCGGAATGATCCCGTTCCCTTGGTGCAGTTGTACCAGTAGGCGTTGTCTCGATAAAGGTCGCTGCAACCAGAGGGATACGCGTGCGCGGCGGTCGCCTGCGAGCGCAGGAGCATTGCCCCTCAGCGCAAGGGTCAGGGCGCCGAGCTCCCGTGTTCACGAACCAGACGCCTGTACATCGCGGGGGAGGCGTCGTAAGCCTGCTGGAAAACGCGGTTGAAATGAGATTGGCTGGTGAATCCCCAATGAGTGGCGATGGTCCCGACAGGAAGGTGAGCCATGAGGGGGTTGGCCAGGTCGCGGCGGCAGCGTTCGAGCCGGCGTTCGCGAATCCATCCTCCGACAGTGAGCCCGGCGTTCTGGAAGAGCTTGTGCAGTTGGCGTACGGATATGTAGTGGCCGGCGGCGATGATCGAGGGCGTCAGCTCCGGATCGCCCAGCCGTTCCTCGATGAAGGCCTTGATGCGAAGGATCAGCACATGGTGGGGATCGGCTTGGAAGGCAGAGGCGTCCTCGTCAAGCCGCTGGCCCAGCAGAGCCGCGACCAGGTCCAGAAGGATGGTGGACAGCCGCGTGAGGTCACAGGCCGACCACTCGGGCTGAGCGATGAGGCGATGGAGCAGCCCGGCGAGTAACGAGCCGACACCGTCGCGTCCCGGTAACGGTACCGCGAGCAGAGGTTCGACCATGGCGACGGGAAGCGGCAGAGCCTGGTGGGGAAACCGGAGAATCATCCCCTCGGCTACCTCGCCGCGACGTCCATGCGAAGGGGCGGCGTTCGGCCCTTCGCTCACCGTCCAGGCGAGGAAGCTGCGAGCGGTGTCGTAGAGCACCAGATCGCTGGGCTCCAGGCGGGTGTCCCGTTGGTTCTGGCACAGGCCTGATCGGCCTCGGACGGTCACAGCCAATTGATAGAGGTCCGCATCGGAACGCCGGATGTGACTCGCGCCTCTGCGCGCGTCGAAGGATACGCAGCGGACCTGTGAGAGCTGAACCATGCCGAGATCGAGGGTACGCATCTCAGCCCAGAAGTCCCCGGCTCGATCGCTGGTGGCGTCCACCGACACCACGGATTCGGCGACGGCCTGCCACCAGAAGTCGAATCGCTCCCGCGCCGGCACGTCGTCGAGCTGCAGAACTGAGACGGATGGCACGGCTTCTTCCCTCCCCCGGAACGAAGCCTGCGGTGACCGCAGGCGCCAGGCCCCCAGTCGGCTGCCGTAGCGGCGCCACGACCAGGCTAACCTCCGAACCAGGGGCCCGCGCGGCATCCAGGTCTACGCGGCCAGGACCTGGCGCAAGGCGGCGGCGAAGCCGTCCGGGTCGCCCTTCATGCCGAACTCGCCGTCCATGAAACCGCCGTGATGACTGGGGAAGGTGACCGGCGCGACGCCGAGTCGTCCGGCGACCGCCTCGCCTGAGCGGTGGGCCATCTCCCCCTCCGATTCGGCGCCGACGGCGATGACGACACGGGTCGAGGCCGCGCGCAGCGCTTCGAAGTCGGGCTCGTAGTGGGTGCAGGTGATGAGGTTCTGCGCGAACAGCGGGTCGTTGCGGGAGCCGTCGTCCTCCGCCGGCATGCCCATCTCGGCCGGGCTCTGCATGGGCAGCTCGGCGAAATCGGCGGGAATGTCGCCGCGCATGCTGGTGACCGCGATGAACTTCACCATCGCCGGCCCGAAACCGTCCCGCTCGTACGTCCGGCGGATGTCCGCTATCGCGGCCAGCGCCTGCTCCCGGTCCGGCAGCGTCTTGGCGGCCGGCGGCTCGTGAGCGACGAGCGTACGCACCTGCTCAGGATGTACGGCCACCAGCGCGAGACCGTTGACGGCGCCTCCGCTGCTGGCGAAGATGTCCACCGGTCCGCCGCCGAGTGCGTCGATCAGCCGGTGCAGGTCGTCGGCGTGTAGCTCGGGCGTGGACTCGCTCGCACCGTCGGTGCGCTCGCTCCGGCCGATCCCGCGCGGGTCGTAGGTGACCACCGTACGATCGGCGAAGCGCGCGGCCAGGCCGGTGAATCCGGTGGCGTCCATGGGGGAGCCGATCAGCAGCAGGGGCGGCTCGGTGGTCCCCTCGGCCTCGCGTACGTCGTAGTGCAGGATGCCGCCGGGCACCTCAAGGGTGTGGGTCATCGGGTCGCTTCCTTTCTCCATGATGGTGAAGTAGACCAGCGGACGCGGCGAAAGTCATCGGCGGCGGGAGGCGCAGGTGACGCAGGTTCTGGCGGCGGGCAGGATCATCAGGCGTTCGATGGGGATGCGCCGCCCGCATTTCACGCAGATCCCGTAGTCGCCGTCGCGCAACCGCTCGACGGCCATGTCCAGTTCGGCGAGATGGTTCAGCGCCTGGTCCAGGAGGGATTGGGCATGGGCCCGCTCGAAGGCGGTGGACGATCCCTCGGGGTCGTGCTCGTCGTCGGCGCCGGTCAGCGTCGTGGAGGCGGCGATCTCGTCCAGGTCGCGGCGCAGCATCGCGACGCGGGCCGTGGTCTGCTTCCGGTCGGCGTCGAGCAGCTCTTGTATGGTCGCCCGCTCCGACGGGGACAGGCGTTCGGTCGTCATGGTGGTCCTCTACCCGCTGGCAAGAGAACAGCGGGTAGCGGGCAACGCACCGGCGCTCATTTTGGGTAACCATGGATCATGTGAGATTCAAGTACGGCTTGAATGAGCCGAGCGGTGACGAGGTCGGTCTCGACGAAGCCCGCGTCCAGTTGACCGATCTGGTCGACCGGGCCGAGCGCGACGGCGACATCACGTACCTGACCCGGAACGGCCGGCGCGTCGCGGCCGTCGTCCCGCTGGATCGCGTCGAGACCCCGCCGGACGTCGCCATCACCCTGACCAGTGTGGCCATCATCGCGGAGCAGACCGGTGCGAGTGCCGAGGACGTACGCGCCGTCATCGGTCGCATCAAGGATCACGACGATGACGAGCTGATCGAGGTCAGTGACGACGGTGAGCTGGTGTCCATGGACGGCGACGCCGCCGAGCTCCTCTACGCGCAGCTCGGCCAGGTCGTCAGGTTCACCCGCACCAACGAGCAGGGCGAACAGGACACCGTCGTCTTCACCGTCAAGGGGCTCGACATCACCGAGACGTCCACCGTGAACGGCACCACCCGGACCCGCACCGACACGGGTGCCAGCATGCGGGACATCGATGCCTATGTGAACGACCGCAGCTTCGACCTCACCGCCGAGGGCTACGTGGAGGAGGGCGCGTCCACGTCGGAAGACTGATCCTGGGCGGGCAGAAGTAGATCATGTATCGTGAGCGCGGCGTACCCCTCAACGGCCTGGAGCCGCCGCCGTGCCGCACATGTCCCGTCGCCAGGTTCTCTCCCTGCTCCCCGCCGCCGGCCTGCTCGCCACGGCCTTCCCCACGCCTGCCGCTGCCGGGATCGATCCGGGGCGACTGCTGGCCAACACCGTGGCGATCTTCGCCGGGACTCCGGAGGTCAACGCGCGGCCTGAGGTCGCCGGCAAGCTCGCGGCGATCGTCCGCACCGCCCGTCAGCGGCTGGCGGCGATGGATCAGGCGGGCGACGGCGAGCTGTTCGCCGGGCTGAGTCTCGGGGTCAACGACGCCAACCTGCGGCTGGCGTACCAATATCTGTACGAGATCGCGCTCGCGACTCGCACGCCTGGTGGTGAGCTCGTCGGTGACGCTGCTGTTCAGGGGCGGGTTGTGGACGGGCTGCGGTGGTTGCACGAGCGGTACTTCGGGGACCAGGCGGCGGGGTACTACGGGAACTGGCACAGCTGGGAGATCGGTATTCCCACGCATGTCAGCAGGACGCTGGTGCTGCTGGCCGCGCCCGGGGACCTGACGGCTACGTACATCGCCTCGATGGACGCCTACCTGCGTAACGGCAAGGACGGCGACGTCGACCTTGACTCGCGCTTCCATACCGGGGCGAACCTGGCGGACATCACCGCCAACCGGATCCTGCAGGGTGCGCTCACCGGGGACGACGCCCGGGTTACCAAGGCCATCGCCGACCAGGCCACCGTGTTCGCCGTGATCGACCCGTACGACCTCCAGCATGGGGTCACCGACGGGTACTACCGTGACGGCTCGTTCATCCAGCATCACTCGGTCGCCTATACCGGGTCGTACGGGCGTGCCCTGCTGACCCGGGTCGTGCAGACGCTCAAGATGCTCGGTGGTGTGTCCGAGCTGGGCGGGGTGGTGCACCGGTGGATCACTGACGGCTTCGCCCCGTTGATCTTCGAGGGCTGGATGATGGAGATCGTCAAGGGGCGGGCGGTCTCACGCACGAACACCGGGTACGCGGACGTCGGGGTGATCGTGGAGGCCATCGCTGACCTGGCCGACCATGTCGATGACACTGCGGCTCTCGCCTTGAAGAAGTACGTCAAGCACCTGCCTGAGGCTGATACGGGGGCCTTCGTGTCCCCGGTCAGCATCGCCCGGTATGCGGCCATCCGGGCCGACGCCGGCATTCCGGCCGCTGACCTGAACCCGGCTTCTCGCAGTGTGGCGTTCAACGCCATGGACAGGACTGTGCACCGGCGTCCCGGTTATGCCTTCGCGCTGGCGCGTAGCTCTGAGCGGATCAGCAAATACGAGTACATGAACGGCGAGAACCTGATGCCCTGGTTCCAGGGTGACGGGGCGTACTACCTCTACCTGGCGGGGGAGGACCAGCGCGAGGTCTTCGGCGTCGACTACTTCACCGCCGTGTCGCCGTACCGGCTGGCGGGGGTCACCGCGCCGGTGGAGGAGCGGCGGACGGTGCCCGAGTTGTACGGGCGGGCCTGGTACGAGAATCCGGGGCATCCGCTTCAGTTCACCTCCTCGTCCGAGTCCCAGAACACCTACGTGTACTTTCCTCGCGCGGGGAACGTGTTCTCCGGCGGCGCGACGCTCGGCGCGTACGGCGCGGCCGGCATGGTGCAGTCGGACGACGCGGCCTACACCGCCAAGCAGGCCGGCATCCTGCCTGATGATTTTGTCGCTTACCGGAATGCTCGCGCGACGAAGTCGTGGTTCATGCTCGACGATGAGATCGTGGTGCTGGCCGCGGACGTCTCCGGCCAGGGCGGGCGCGACGCGGTGACCACCGTGGACAGCCGCATCGCCGCCCCCGGCGACGCGGTCACGCTCACCGGGGAGGGCTGGAACGGCAGGGGGTGGCAGGCAGGGGACACCGCGCCGCCGCGCTGGCTCCGCTACGCCAACGGCACCCGCGGCACCTCGGTCGGCTACGTCTTCCTCACCAGACAGACCGTCCAGGCTGGGCTGGAACTGGTGACCCGCAACCGCAGACTCGTCCGTACGTCCAACCCCGACACCAACGTGACCAAGAACGTCTTCACCGCCTCGGTCACCCACCGCACCTCTGCGCTCGCTTACGCCCTGGTCCCGAACGCGACCGAGAGCCGTATGCGCGGCTACGCGAACGGACCGCTGGTCGTCCTGGCCAACGATCAGCATGTACAAGCGATCAAGCACCGCACGCTCCGGATCGTCGCCGCCAACGTCTTCACCGCTGGTCCCCGCCACGCCGACCGCCTACTCATCGACGGCCCCGCCTCGGTGATCGTCCGGTACGGTCCGCGTACCGTCGTCGCCCTGTCCGATCCCACGATGAACCGCGACCGCGTAAGCGTCGTCCTCCACGGCGCACGCCTCAGGCTCGACACGGCCGACGAGGGCATCACGGTACGGCGCGTACCAGGCGGAACCCTGGTCCAGGCGACTACCCGCCACGGCCACGGCCGCACCTTCACCGCCACCTTGCGCTGACCCGGCCCCTCTGCCACCTGGCGAGTCGCTGCGGGGCGTTGGACACCGGGAAGAAGTCGCGGCTCAGTCGCATCTGGCGGCGGCAAGTCGAGCAACGCTGAGCAGGGGAGTCCCGCTTAGGGAGGGCGGAATCGAGCTTCTCGAGCTCAGGCCGACAGCAGGTCGAGCTCCGCCGTCGCCGCCTCAACCCCTGCCAGCTTCGCCCGGATGCGGCGCTCCTGCTCGTCCACATGGTTGACGCTCTGGATCACTTTGTTGAGTGCGCTCTCAAGCGCCTGCGGCAGGCCGCCGGAATCGATGCTCTCTCGTGTCCAGAGGCCTAGGAGTTTGTCCCCGACCGCAAGGGCGAGAACTACCTCGCGGCCAACGAACCTGTCCTCAACGAACGCATCCATCTCGTCCAGGGAGGGGAAAACGGCATTTTCTACCGACTCGGCATTATCCGGGGCGATGCACACGTATGCCCACGCGCTTCGCTCTTCGGTCGCAGCAGCTGCTTGCGTAAAGAGGATGAGATCTTCGTTGAGATGGAAGGTGCCCGTTAGCGGGATCTCGTACTCATGCCACACGTCTAGATCGGACGCTTCGGGTCGCGGGCGCCAAGGAGGAAGCCCTCGCTTGATTAAAAAGTCTAGATTCACCGCCCTACCTCCGCTCGTCTTCATGCCCATTGAAGCTTGCCGTCACTTCGGGATCCCATGAGATGTCCTGCCTGGACACGGCCGACGAGAGAGTGACGGTACGGCGCGTACCGGGCGGCACCCTGGCCGATCACCCGCCGCGCCCACGGCCGTATGCTCAATCGGCTCGCTATGCACCTCAGCTGGGGTCTTGAGTAGGGGTGCCGAAGCTGATCGGACCCGAGAAGTCCCGCCCCTGGATCACAGGGCCAGTGATCCGCGCGCTTCCTGCCACCACATTGGTAGGCCCATCGGTCTTCGCCGGGCCTTCGATGTCCTTGAGCCAGGCGGACAACTCGCGGGCGAACTCGGGGTCCTGTCCTGCCCGCTCCACCAGGATCTCGGACAGTTCGATGACATCCCGCTCCTCCATCTTGACGGCTCCGACGAGCTCCAAGGCCGCCTCCTGTCCCCCCTTCTTGCCGAATGTCTTTTTCACCATGGCTATGAGCGACGTCCATGCCCCTTTGCCAGCCTCGCCGGTTGCCCCAGTGATGATGCTGGTAATGGCCGCGGTCACAAGAGCCAAGGCAGTCTCGTCCATATTGACCTCTTTATCCCGGTAAATCGCATTCGTCTCATACGGATTGACCTCTTTGGCTTGATGACATGATACGAGACGCCATGCAATCCTGGAATCGACAGCAAGCCGGTGTCGTCGGCAGGGAACCATCCGGGTCGTGATTTCGCAGGAGTCGCCTTCCACGTCGTCAGAGGACGAGTCGGCCAATGTGTTGTCGGGTACGGTCCATGGTCCGGCGATCCAGGCAGGATCAATCAGTGGGGGCGTGCAGATTCATTGGCAGGCCCCCTCGGCTCCCGTGGTGCCGCGCCAGCTCCCGCCGGCGACAAGTCGCTTCATCGGCAGAGATGGCGAGCTTGCCGCTCTCGACAGGGGGCTGGATGAACGCGGGCCCGGCCTTGGTGCCATCTACGCCATCAGCGGTATGGCGGGAATCGGCAAGACGACGCTTGCCTTGCGCTGGGCCCATGCCGTGGCCGACCGTTTTTCCCATGGACACCTTTATGTGAATCTTCGAGGCTTCGATCCCAGTGGTATTCCAGTAACGCCAGGTCAGGCTTTGAAGGGCTTTATCACGGCGTTAGGAATCAGATCAGATAATATTCCATTCGAGCTGGATGATCAGATCTCACTCTACCGTTCTCTGCTAGATGGGCGACAAATCCTAGTCATACTGGATAATGCGTCCAGTACCGACCAGGTGCGTCCTCTTCTTCCTGGTTCGCCCACCTGTATGACCATCGTCACCAGCCGAAACAAGCTGGGCGCTCTGGTGGCAGATCACGGCGCCGCACCCTTGGCGATGAAGCTGCTGGACGGGCGAGAAGGTCTTGAACTACTGATCCGCTACTTGAACACCGAGCGCGTTGAAAGAGAAATCAGCGCAGCGGCTACACTTGTGGAACTCTGTGGAAGATTACCACTCGCGTTGAGCATAGTCGGAGCACGAGCGGCGATTTACAATTGGTCACTGGCATCGCTCGCCGAGGACCTGCGCTCCGAGAGAGATCGGCTCTACGCTTTGGATCTGCACGATAGCGAAACGACAAACGTCACCTCCGTCTTCTCCTCGTCCTACCGGAGCCTTGCACCTGATCCCGCCAGGCTTTTCCGGGTGCTCGGGCTGGCCCCGGGCCCTGAGATCAGCCTCGCCGGCGTGGTGTCGCTGGCCGATATGCCGCTACCCCTGACCCGCCAGTTGCTCAGTGTGCTCGTGGAGGCCAACCTCGTCGGCGAGTTGACCCGCGATCGCTATCGTGTCCACGACCTGCTGCGTACCTTCGCCGCAGACCAGGTGGAGCGCGACGAGCCCGCAGAATTTCGTAGGGCGGCCATGCGGCGATACCACGACTTCCTTCTACTGACAGCTGATGCGGCCGACCGCAGGATCACCCCCAACCGTACCCGCATCGATCTCCCGGCTTCCGCCGACAGCCTCCCCATGCCAATGTTCTCCACCCCCATAGAGGCACTTAACTGGCTGGAGACCGAGCACGCCAACCTGGTGGAGAGCGTCCATCACGCCCTGCACCACGGGCTGGACACGCACGCCTGGTGCCTCGCCTGGACGCTCGGCGTCTACTTCGACCGCCGGGGCCACGCGTCCGACCGGCTACACACCAGCGAGGCTGCGCTGCAAGCCACCACGCGACTCGGTGACCGCGAAGCTGAAGCGCTGATTCGTACCAGCATGGGGTATGCACACGCGCGCATCGGAGACTTCGCCGAAGCCCAGGAACAGCTGCACGAGGCGTTGGCCATCCTCCGGCAGCTCGCCTCGGAGATTCATGAGGCCAACACTCTCATCGCATTGGCCATCGTTTACGAGGAGCAGGACCGTTATAGAGAGGCCAAGGAACACCTCGAACGCGCGCTCCGCCTGCATAGGCGTCATCACGAACCGGCCGGCCAAGCCCACGCCTTGGAGAACCTCGGCTGGTGTCACGCTCACCTCGGCGAATATCCAGCTGCGCTGGAGACCTGCAAGGCCGCGCTGAGACTCTTCCAAGATCTCAACGACCACGACGGCGAGGCGGACACCCTTGACAGCCTTGGCTACACCTACGCCGAACTCGGGCAACATGATCAGGCGCTCACCCACTACGAGGCAGCGCTGAGCCTATGGCGGGACATGGGCAACCGCTATGACGAAGCAGACGTCCTGACCAGGATCGGTGACTCATACGCCGCGTCGGGCGACCAGGAGGCCGCCCGCGAGGCGTGGCAGCAGGCCCTGTCCATTCTTGAAGAGCTGGCGCAGCCGGATGCCGAACTCCTCCGCGCCAAACTGGCAGGCTGACCGCGCAGCTCTGTAGCGATCGGGCTGCCAAACCAGTGCTCGGTCTAGCAGGCGGCCGCCCTGTCCGACCCTACGATGAAACGCGACCGCGTCAGCGCCGTCCTCCACGGCGCACGCCTCAGGCTCGACACGGCCGACGAGGGGGTGACGGTACGGCGCGTACCGGCCGCACCGGTGAATCCCTCCGCCGTCACCGACGAGAGGACCTGGTTGTCCGTCCGCGCCGCCGAAGACCTGCGGTGGCGGATCCTGAGGGGGTCAAGCGCTGTGACGTACCCAGCGGGCGAGATTGGTGCGGGTGGTCCGGGTAAGAGGGTGGTCAGTGCCCGAGATGCGCTCGCGGAGCAGAAGCAACTCGGTCAGGAGCCGACGGGCGGTGGCTGAGTCGCCCGCGCGTCCGGTGAATTCGGCGTGCAGGTCCCTGGCGAGCAGGGTCTCGTTGGGATGTTCCTTGCCCCAGGCGCGCTCGAAGAGCGGGATCAGCTCGGCGAGGATGTCGCGCGCCTGCTGTGGGTCGCCCGCCTCTCCGATCCAGGTGGCGAGGTCGCGAGATGTGGCCAGTGTTTCGGGGTGATCGGGGCCGTTACATCGCCTGCGAAGCACCAACAGGGCGGCGTACTGGTCACGCGCGCCAGCAGCGTCTCCGGTATGGCCGGTGAAATGGGCCAGGCAACCGCGCAGGGTCAGTGTGTCGGGATGCTCCGGTCCCCACACCCGTTCGGCTGCGGGCAGTAGAGGTGTGCTCATGTCAAGGGCGGTCGCAGCGTCGCCCAGGTGACCGATCCAGTTCGCGAAGTCCATGCGCGCGTACAGCGTTTGTGGATGTTCCGGGCCTAGGACTTTGTCGAGGAGCGGGAGAAGACGCTTGTACTCGCTGTGAGCGTCGGACCTCGCCCCGGCCTCGCCGGTCCATTCGGCGAGACGCACGCGGAGGGTGAGAGTCTGCTCGTGCTCGGGGCCGAGGTGTCGCGTGAACAGCGGTAGCAACTGGACGTACTGGTCGCGGGCGGCGACAGCGTCCCCTGCCATGCCCGTGAACCTGGCCAGCCTGGCCCTCGCGGTAAGCGTCTCCAGATGCTCGGCGCCCACACGCTCGCACGCGGCATCGACCACGCGCTGCTGGAGTCGTACGGCGGTGGCGTAGTCAGCGGTCGCGTCGAGGTAATCGACGGTTCGGCTCAGGGCAGGAGATCCCGCCTGCAAGAGGACCATCACGTGCGGGAGCAGGCGGGCGTAGATGGGCCACTGTGACGGCTCCGCCGGCCGACCAGGCAGGGACTCCTCCAGCGCCCTCGCCGCTCTTGCACGCAGCGCCGCACGCAGACGGTTGTCGAGGCCGTGCAGCGTCACAGCCTGCACGAGCCGGTGAACCGAGATGCCGTCGCCGACAACCCCGATCATGCTGTACGAGGCCAGTACGCCCATCGCCTCAGCCGCGTCGACCTCGTCGGCGTCGACCGCGCGGCCCAGCACGTCCCGGGGCAGGTCGTCCGGGGCATAGCAGGCCAGTAGGTTGAGCAGGTCGATGGCCAGCGGGCTGATCTCTTCGATGCGGGTCCTGGTGACCGCCCACGCCCTGGCCACCATCCGTTCGGGGTCATCGCCAGGCGAGGCAGAGGCGTACATGCGGTTGGGCGAGGCACGCAACAGCTCGCAATATCGCCGTACTCCGATGCCGGGAGTGTGTGCGATGTAGGCGCCGGCCTGGCCCAGCGCGAGCGGCAAATCCCCCAGCTCGCTGGCCAGGGCGTCCAGCGCCTTTTCTTCGGGAGAACTTGTGAGCTCTATCAACAGGCGGACGGCCGCTTTTCGGGACAGGACCTCGAGGATGATCGGGGTACACAGGTCGTTCCAGCCGACGGCCCGCCGGGAGGTGATCAGAATGTGCCCTCCGTGCAGCCGTCCCAGATAGGGCCGCAGTGAGGCCACCTCAGTGACGTTGTCGAAGACGAGCAGCCAACCAGGGTGGGCGGCCAGCCAGGCCATGACCCAGGTGACCGCCTCTTCGTTGGTGACCCGGCTGGCAGCCGACGAAGCGCTGCCGGACGCGATGCCCCGTCCCAGGTCGGCCAGGCCGTTCAGCAGCCTCTCGGGAGCCGCGGCGTCGATCCACCAGATCAGGGGGTAACGGCCGCGGTTCCTGTCGGCGTATTGGAGTGCCAGTTCGCTCTTGCCGACCCCGCCGAGCCCGCACACGACCTGGACGGTCAACCGAACCGGGTCGCCGAACTCGTCCTGCAGCCGGGCGAGCTCCTTCTCACGTCCAACGAACACACGCGACGCGGGACGAGGCATGGCCGCCAGCCCGAACGGCACCTGCAGCCGCATGGCCTCGGGCAGCGGCCGACCCGCCGCAGAATCGACCTCACCGGCTGGTCGAGGTGGGGAATCGAGGGAGCGGCGAGCCAGGACAAGCCCGTACAAGGAGCCGCCCAAACCGGCCACACCGACGAATGCGCCGATTACGCTGGCCAGCTTGTCAGCGTTGTCCAGCCCCGTGCGGATGAACAGCGCTCCCAGAGCGAAGAGCGTCACACCGGAAGTAAGCGCGCCGGCCCAGGACATGACGTGCCGCCTGTTCGCCATGACCTCATCATCGCCATCGCGGTCATCCATGCAACCGGTTCATACCGCCCGGCACGCGAGGATCTCGGCTGGGTCAGTCGCTGGATGGCTTGTCGGTGGTGGTGCTGGGTTCGGTGCGTTGGCCGACGAAGCTGCCCAGGTTGGGGATGGTGTAGATGAGCTTCTCGTCGCGGAGGCGCTGCATGGCCTTGCGGAGGGTGCCTCGGGCTACGCCGAACTCCTGCATGAGCTGCACTTCGGACAGTAGGTGCTTGGGCGGGTAGGTGCCGTCGGTGATCCGCTGGCGGAGCGTGTCGGTGATCTGCTCCCACCTGAAGCGATCTGGCTCGAACTCAATCACTGTCTAACCATAGAAATACTTGCGCATACACCTCGTTGCAGCCCATGTCTTGGAATGGCATGGACAGGGCTGAACAGGCTGGCTATCTTGAAGGCATGGTGATGCTTGGTTACGACCTCGACGCGCTGCGCGTCATGTTCCCCGGCTGGTCGTTCTTCGTCAGTGACGAGGGCGTGTTCTACGCCACCCGGCGCGGTGCCCAGCTCAGTTACGCCGAGATAGCCGGAGGACTGCACCAGACGGTCAGCGGCGACGACCCCGCGACCATCGCGGCGGTGCTCCAGGACCAGGCGCGTACGGCGGTGATGGCGTGACCTGCCCGCGCTCTCGTGGCGACTACCGGGGACTCCACGTGGCTGCCGCCCAGCCCCAGACCGAACTGGTCGAATGGGAACCCAGCCTTCCCCGTACAGACAGAGTGCGAGTCCGAGCGCACACCTGCGTCTGCGCAAGCCCGATCTACGAGCTGTGCGCGGCAGGCGGCCTGGGATTCGTCCGCCGCAGCACCGGCGAATCCCCCGTCGTCACCGACGAGAGCAGTTGGCTGCCTGTCCGCGCCGCCGAAGACCTGTGGTGGCGGATCCTGAGCGGTCAAGCCCGGTGAACCCCGGTCAGCGCAGGGTGGAGCCCGGCAGGGAGTCGAGAAGTGCCAGCTCCCGCCGCGTGGGAAGCCCTTCCCAGTCCCCGGACGAGGCGACGGCGAAGGCCCCGGTGGCGGTGGCCCGGTCGAGGCGGCCGGTGAGGTCGAGGTCGTCGAGCAGCCCAGACAGATAGCCGGCGACGAAGGCGTCCCCGGCTCCGACGACGTCCGCGACACGTACCGACCGTGCGGGGCGGTGCGCCGTTTCCTCAGCGGTGTACGCGCTGGCCCCGGCCGAGCCGCGCTTGACCACGACCTCCGCCACCCCCGCCGCGAGCAGCGCCGCCACTCTGTCCTCCTCAGTCGTGGCCGAGGCCGGCGCGAGAAGGTCGAGCTCGTCGTCGGACGCGACGGCCACCGTGACGTACGGCACCAGCGCCCGGAGCGTCTGCGCCGCCTGCTCCCGCCCCCAGAGCCGCGAACGGTAGTTGACGTCGAGGCAGACCTGCGCCCCACACTCCACCGCCGCCCGTACGGCCTTCGCGGGACCGGGTCCAAGAGCGGGCGTGATGCCGGTGACGTGCAGAATCTTCGGCGGCGGGTCGAGCGCAGGCAGCACGTCGTCAGGCCCGAGGAAGGAGGCGGCCGACCCGGCCCGGTGGTAGATCACCCTGGTCAGGTCACCGATCCGCTGTTCGAGGAGCATCAGCCCGGTGGGCCCACGAGAGTCGGTACGGGCGTGGGCCACGTCGATGCCTTCGGCGCGAAGGGTACGCAGCACGAGCTCCCCGGTCTCGTCGTCGCCGACGAGCCCGGTCCAGCGGGACCGGTGACCCAGCCGGGCCAGGCCGATCGCGACGGTGGACTCGGCGCCGGCGGCCGAGAGCCGCATCGCCCCGCCGAGCCTGACCGGGCCGTCCGCTCGCAGGGCCGCCATCGTCTCCCCGAAGGTGGCGACGTCGATCATCGGGGAGGTCACAGCAGGCCCTTGAAGGCTCGGATGCGCTCCTTGAGCGCGGCGAGGCTGCCGCCGTCGGCGGCGTCGCCCACCAGCGGCGAGCCCACGCCGACCGCGACCGCCCCGGCTCGCAGGTACTCGACCGCCGCGTCGGTGCTGACTCCGCCGACCGGGACGAACGGCACGTTGGGGAAGGGGTCGCGGAGCGCGCGCAGGTACTTCTCTCCGCCCTGGAAGGCGGGGAACAGCTTGATGGCCGTGGCTCCCGCGTTGAGCGCGGCGACGACCTCGGTGGGGGTGAAGGCGCCCGCGAGTACGGGCAGCCGGCCGTACGACACGGCCTCGGTGACGGCGGGGGTGACCAGGTAGGAGGCCCCCGCCTCCTCCGCTGCGGTGGCGTCGTCGGTGGTGAGTACGGTCCCCGCGCCGAGCTCCGCCGAGTCGCCGAGGGCCGCGCGGGCCTGCCGTATGACGTCCAGCGCGTTCGCGGTGACCAGTGACACTTCCACCAGGTCGATGCCCTCCTCGAACAGAGTGATCACCGTACGGAGGGCGGCGTCCGCGTCCTGGCCACGCACGATGGCGACGACGCGCCGCTCGGCCAGCATCTCCACGAAACGGGCATCTCGCGCAGCGCGCGTGTCTTGCGCTTCGGCGGAATGGACGGTTCGCGCTTCGTCCAAGGGGTGTTCAGTCATCGCTCATCCGTTCCGCGGCCACTACCAGCCGCCACATCAACTCACCAGAGGCCGGGACCACCGCCGCGTCTCCCGACCCCGCCTCTACCAGGTCGAATACCGCGCCCAGCATAGGCTCCACCCCGATACTGCGGTACGGCGCCTCCGCCGGGAAACCGCCGAGGTTGCGCCACAGGGCGGTGGACACCGGCACTCCCTCGGGCGCCTCCACCCGCAACCGCAGGACGTCGGGACCGTCCACCACCTGGACTGCACCACACCGGAGCACGGCCCCGACCGCACTGCCGTCGCACGGGCCGAACCGGTCGAGCGGCAGGCCCAGCGGGTCGGGCCAGCGCCCCTCCAGATAGCGGGCACCGGTCGGCCAGGGGTAGCCGAGCAGCCCTGCGGCCTCGGGAAACACCCTCGTCGGAGTCGCCGGGGGAGCGATGAGCCGGGCATCGTCGCCAAGGTCGAGCAACGCATGCGCGGCCCACACGAACGAATACCCAGGATCGGCGGAAAGGCGGTACTCGCCCACCACCGCCCCGCCCTCCTCAGTGATCCTGCGCCGCAGCGAGAAGTCCTCGCCCTGTACGAAGCTCTCGCCCGCCGAGCCCTTCCAGGGGCGACTCCATACGTCGCCGTGGTCCGGCAGGCCACGCACCGTGGGCAGGCACTCCTCCACTCCACCCACGTCAACGAACTCCACGCCGGGCACCACGGCAGCCCGCGCAGGATCGGGCCGCGACCACAGCCACTCCCGCCCGCCGCCGGCCAGCGAGGTCCACCTACCGCCGCACTCCAGGTCGAAACGGGCACGCAGCGGAACCGTCACCATTCGGCGAACCCCCCGTCGGCATGCCGCCACACCGGGTTCCGCCAGGCATGCCCGGCCTGGTCCGCCCGCCGCACAGCCGCCTCATCGACTTCCACCCCGAGCCCCGCGCCAAGCGGCCGAGCGGCGTGCCCATCGGTGAACCGGAACACCTCAGGATCGATCAGATAGTCGAGCAGATCGTCCCCCTGGTGGTAATGAATGCCGATCGAATGCTCCTGAATCAAAAAGTTCGGCGTAGCGAAAGCCACCTGCAGGCTGGCCGCGAGCGCGATAGGCCCGAGCGGACAGTGCGGCGCGAGCTGCGCATCCCACACCTCGGCCAGCGCCGCGATCCGCCGAGTCTCCGAAATTCCACCCGCATGCGACAGATCGGGCTGCACCACCGCGACCCCCGCCTCCAGCACCGGCCGAAAGTCCCACCGCGAGTACAACCGCTCCCCAGTGGCGACCGGCACGCTGCTACAGGTCACCACGTCCCGCAACACCTGCGGCCGATCAGGCAGCACAGGCTCCTCCGCGAACATCGGCTGAAACTCGGCGATGAGCGGCAGAATCCGCCGAGCCCCAGCAGCCGTGACCCGCCCATGAAAGTCGACGGCCACATCCCGTCCCGCCCCGAGCAACTCCCTGGCCAACGCCACCCGCTCAACAACCTGAGCCACATCGGCAGCACTGCCAAGAGCCGCCATCCGCCCCCCGGCGTTCATCTTGACGGCCGTGAACCCGGCCTCGACCCGAGCCCTGATCTGCTCCCCAAGCTCCCCAGGCTCGTCCCCGCCGACCCACGCATACATCCGAGCCCGATCCCGCACCGGCCCCCCGAGCAGCACATGCACCGGAGCCCCGTACACCTTGCCCGCGATGTCCCAAAGCGCCTGATCCAGCCCCGCGAGCGCGCTGGAGAGCACCGGCCCGCCACGGTAGAACCCACCCTTGGCCATCACCTGCCAGTGATCCTCGATGCGCAGCGGATCCCGCCCGATGAGGTACTCACCGAGAACCTGCACAGCAGTCCGTACGACCTCCGCCCGCCCCTCCACGACCGGCTCGCCCCACCCGACGACCCCGTCATCGGTCTCCACCCGGCAGAACAACCACCGCGGAGCCACCAGAAACGTCTCAATCCTGGCGATCCTCATGCCGAATCCTTCACAGCACTCCACCCACCATCAACAACCAGACAGGCCCCGGTGACGTACGAGCTCTCCGCGCAGGCGAGAAAGGTCACCGCGGCCGCCACCTCCTCAGGCCGCCCGAACCGCGCGGCGGCAGTGCCGGCCACACTGCGCCGCCGGTCCTCCTCCCCGATGCCGTCCCAGGCCGGCGTGAGAATCGGCCCAGGCAGCACGGTGTTCACCCGCACCTCGGGCCCGTACTCCACGGCGAGCTGCCGCCCGAGCGACACCAGCCCACCCTTGGCCGCGGCATACGCGGGATGCGCGGGCAGTCCGGCCAGGGCGTGCACGGAGGAGCTGAGCACGATGGCCCCCGAGCTGTCCCGCAGCAGCCCGACACAGGCATGAACAGCCAGGTACGTCGCCGTGAGGTTGACCGCGAGCTGCCGGTCCCAGTCGGCCTCGGCCAGCTCGTGCGCGGGAGCCCGGGTCACCACGCTGGCGTTGCTGTGCAGCACGTCCAGCCGCCCGAACTCGGCCTGCGCCACCTCCGCGATCCGCCGCCAGGTCCGGGCGTCGGCCACATCCCCGGTGATCGCCAGCATCCCGGGCCGCTCGGCCACCTGCTCGGCCAGATCGACCGCGATCACCCGTGCGCCCTCAGCGAGAAACCGGTCCACCACCGCGGCGCCGATGCCGGAGGCGGTGCCGGTCACCACGGCCACCTTCCCGGCCAGCAATCCCCGTCCCATGATCTACATCCCCCAAAATGCCGCTAAGTCGTCGTTCACAGTCAACAGGCGAGGACCGGCCACGAGGAATGTCCATTGCGCGGCACCACCTGGACGATCCGACGGCATCTGCCATAATGACCCGATGCCGATCCAGGAAGGCTTCCGCAACCAGCGCCTGACCGTCGTGCCACGCCGGGTCGTCGCCGAGGCGCACGCCCGTCCGGTGACCAGACGCCTCATGGTCACCGACTGCGGCTACTATCCGAATGCGGCGGACCATCTGATGACAAGGCCGAACGGCACCGAGGAGACCATTCTCATCCTCTGCGCGGCCGGCACCGGCTGGGCGAGCATCGGCGGCGTCCAGCACCGCGTAGGGTCCAACTCGGCCCTGGTGATCCCGCGCGGCCACCCACACTCCTATGGCGCGTCCGCCGACACCCCCTGGACGATCTGGTGGTGCCACCTACGCGGCAGCGACCTGGCCGAGCTGGTCGAGGAGATCGGCGCGAGCGCGTCCAGGCCAGTGATCCCCATCCGGCGTCTGGACCGGGCGGTCGCGCTGCTGGACGAGATCGTCGCCATCCTCGAACGCGACCACTCACCCGCCAGCCTGATGGGGGCGGCCGGCGCAGCCTGGAAGCTGCTCACGCAGATCGTCGTCGACCGCGCCATGCCGGCCCCCGGCGACCCGTTGCAGCGGGCGATGGCCTACCTCGCCAAGCGCCTGGACAGCACGGTCCGGGTCGCCGATCTGGCGGCGCTGGTCGGCGTCTCCCCGTCCCATCTGAGCGCGATGTTCCGCCGCGCGACCGGGGGAGGGGTGCTCGCGCACCACACGGCGCTGCGGATGGCCCAGGCCCGTCACCTGCTCGACACGACGGACGCGACCGTCGCCACCATCGCCCGCGAGGTCGGCTACCCCGACCCGTTCTACTTCTCCCGCCACTTCAAGCGCATGCACGAGGCCAGCCCCACCGAGTACCGCAACCGCGCCAAGGGTTGAGGTCGGTCACGAAGCGGGTGGGCTGACGACGCGGATCAGCACCGACCGGTCGACGTCCAGCGACGGTGCCTCAACCCCGACGAGTCGCAGCACCCGCCCAGGCAGGGTGACGCCGTCGCGCTGCCACGGCGGCAGCACCATGCCGAGCGGCGACCCCGGATACACAGCTGAAACGGTGTACACCAGGTCGTCGTCCAGCCCAGGCAGCCGAATCCGCCCCGGCGGCCAGGTCGCCGACCGCTCCACGACGCTGAACGCGTACAGCGCCTCGCTCCGATCATCCGCCACGACCCCCTCAAGCCGCAGCCCGGCGTCGGCGAGGTCGGCGTGCACCACCGCACCCGAGTGCAGCAACGCCCGATGCTCCTTGTGGAACGCGATCCACCGCGCGACCGCGCCCCGGGCCTCGTCATCCATGGTCAGCAGGTTCACCTCGACGCCGAGGTGTCCCCACAACGCCTTCTCCGCGTGGTAGTCGAGCGGATGTGTCCGATGGGTGGTGTGCGTCTCCTCGGCTCCGATGTGCGTGCCCTGCATCTCGGGCGGCACCAGCAGCCCGGTCCACCGCTGGATCTCCAGCCGCTCATGCGGATCGTTGCAGTCACTCGGCCACACCCGGTCGGCGTACTCCAGCACCCCCAGGTCGATCCGCCCGCCACCACTGGCACACGACTCGATCTCCAGCCCCGGATGCGCCGCCTTGAGCTCCGCCATCAGCCGGTACACCTGCAGAACCTGCCGACGCACCCCCGCCCGCCCCTCGGCCCCATGCCCGGCGTCGGTCAGGTACCGGTTGTGATCCCACTTGATGTAGTCGATCCCCAGCGAACCGACCAGCCCGCTCATCCGTTCCAGCAGATAGCGATAAGCACCGGGATGCCCGAGGTCGAGCACATGCTGGTAGCGGGAGGACGGCCCAGGCCCGTGCCCGGCGTCGAAAACCCACTCAGGGTGTACGCGAGCCAGCTCGGAGTCCAGGTTCACCATCTCCGGCTCGAACCACAGCCCGAACTCCATCCCGAGCTCCCGCACCCGAGCGACCAGCGGCTCAAGCCCGTCCGGCCACACAGCCGGGTCAACGCTCCAGTCACCCAGCGAGCTGGTGTCATCCCGCCGCCCCAGGAACCACCCGTCGTCCAGCACGAACCGCTCCGCCCCGGCCTCCGCCCCCCGCTCGGCGAGCGCGACCAGAGTCGCCAGGTCGTGCCGGAAGTAGACGGCCTCCCAGGTGTTCAGCACGACGGGCCGGGGCGAGCGAGGATGCGAGGGCCTCGACCGAAGCCACCGGTGGAACCGCGCGGCGAGCTCGTCCAGCCCCACTCCCCAGGACCCGTACTGCCACGGGCTCTGGTACGACTCGCCCTGCCCCAGCACCACCTCGTCCGCGAGTAACACCTCTCCCGCCGCCAGATGCCTGGTCCCGGCGGGGGTCCGCTCGGCGGCGAGCACCTGGTTCCCGCTCCAGGCCAGATGGGTGGCCCACACCGCCCCCTCCCGGAACCCGAACCCTTCCTCACCGGCCACCAGCAGCAGCGTGTGCTCCAGGCCCGGCTTGCCGCCGCGCGAGGCCCGTACCCACTCCCCGACGTGGAACGGCCGCCGCTGCGGCACCCGTTCGAGCGCCCACCGCCCGGTCAGGTCGAGGATCTCCGACGCCTCCTGCGGCACCGGCAGGGCCAGTTCAAGACCGCCGACCCGGTACGGCGAAGCGCCGTCGTTGGTGATCCGGGCCCGCTGGCGTACCAGCCCGCCGGCGGCGAGGACCTGGATCTCGATGTCGGCGGTCAGGCCGTACTCCGGGTCGCGCGCCGTACAGCGCAGAGCGGGCCCGTCGTCGAGCCGGTACGTCGCGTGCCGGAATTTCGGCGCCCAGCGGCGGCCGTCGCTGTCGCCGACCAGTCCGGGCCGCCCGAGCCAGCCCTCGGCCAGCTGCGGGAGGACGGGGACGGGCTGCGGGTAGGTGACCGTGCTGTCGCCGATGGCGGGGAGCGCGGCCCGGTGCAGGTCCGCCAGGGCGTCATCCCCCAGCGGGCCGAGGTCCGCGCCCCAGTGCAGGATGCGCGGGAGCCGGCCGCCGTCGACGGCCACGACGACGCTGGTGCCTCCCGCGCGCAGATGAACCGGTGTACGCAGTTCCACCGCTTCGTCGATTTTGTCCGTCACTGTCTTCCCCTCATCCCTTGAGCCCGCTGTTGGCGATGCCCGCGAAGAACTGCCGCTGCAGCAGCAGAAAGACGATCACCAGCGGGATGGAGCAGACGAACGCCCCTGCCATCAACGTCGGGTAGTCCGTACCGAATTGTCCCTGCAGCCCCGCGAGGCCGACCGGCAGCGGCCGGTTCTCCCCTGAAGGCGAGACGATCAGCGGCCAGAGCAGGTCGTTCCACGAGTAGAGGCCGGTCAGCACGGCGAGCGCGGCGAGCATCGGCCTGGCCATCGGCAGCATGACGTACCAGAACACCTGGAAGGTGTTGGCGCCGTCGAGCCGCGCGGCCTCCTCGTACCCCTTCGGCATGGTCATGAAGGCCTGACGCATCAGGAAGGTGCCGAACGCCGAGAACAGGCCGGGGATGGCGAGCGCCGGCAGGGTGTCGAGCAGCCCCAGGTCGCGGATCAGCCCGTACTGCCCGATCAGGAACAGCTGACTCGGCACCATCAGCATGACGATGAACACCCCGAACAGCGCGTCACGCCCCCGGAACCGAATACGGGCGAAGGCGTATCCGGCGAGCGCCGCCACCGCGAGCTGGCCCCCGACCCGCAGCACCAGCGCGCCGACCGACACCCCGAACATCGACCAGAACGGCACGGTCGTGAAGAACGTGGTGAACGAGCTCAGGTCGAAGCCCTCCGGAAGGAACGTCGGCGGAACCCTGGTCGCCTCGGCCGTCGACTTGAACAGGGTGAGGATCTGCCAGACGAACGGCACCACCATGATGACGACCGCGACGATGAGAATGACGTGGATCGGCCAGGTCGTACGCCCACGCCGCCCACGGCGCGGGCGGGGACGGGCGGCGGTCTCAGCCATAGAACACCCACGATTTCTGAAGGCGGAACTGCAGAGCCGTGGCGACCATGATCACCATGAGCAGCACGATCGCGATCGCGGCCCCGTAACCCTGGTCGAACTGCACGAACGCCTTCTCGTAGAACAGGTACACGATCGTCTTGGAGTCGGCGAGGGCCGTGTTGTTCACCCCGCGCAGCATGACGAAGATCAGGTCGAACATCTGCAGGGCGGCGATCACGTTCAGGATCGTCACGAAGAAGATGCTCGGGCTGAGCAGCGGCACGGTGATGTGCCAGAACTGCCGTACGCGGCCCGCGCCGTCGAGGGCGGAGGCCTCGTACAGCTCCTTCGGGATGGCCTGGAGGCCGGCGCCGAGGATGATCAGGTTGATGCCGAGGCCCATCCAGATGCCGGCCACGCCGAAGGCGTAGATCGTGAAGCGGGCGTCGGCCACCCAATACTGGCCGGAGACGCCGAACCATGACAGCACCGTGTTCAGCAGCCCGAAGTCGCCGTTGTAGATGAACCGCCAGACCATGCCGATGGCCACCGGCAAGGTGACCACCGGCAGGAAGAACAGCACCCGGTAGACCGTGCGCCCCCGGCCGACCTGCTCGATCAGCGCCGCCAGCATGATGGACAGGGGGATGCCGAGCAGGATGATCGCCGTGTAGAGGGCGGAGTTGCCGAACGCCTTCCAGACGTCCGCATCACCGATCAGGGTCGCGTAGTTGTCCAGGCCCACGAAGGTGGCGGGGCCGAACGCCGGCACGTCCTGGAAGCTCTTGATCATGGTGGACAGGAACGGCCACAGGTAGAGGGCCGCCAGCCCGATCAGCGCGGGGGCGATGAACGCGGCCGCCCACCAGCCGCCCGGCTCGCTGACACCGGCGCGGCGGCCGGCCGGCCGCCGCGCCCGCACGGGCTTCGTGGTCGTGACCGTCATTGCTTCGCGAGAACCTTGTCGACGGCCGCCTGATACTCCTGGGCCGCCTCCTGTACGGGCTTCTTGCCGTCCCAGGCGGGAGCCAGGTGCTCGGCGGCCAGGCCCTGCCACTCCGCCGTGTTCCCGGCGATCGGCAGCGGCACGCCGTACTCGATGGCGTCGATGAACACCTGCAGCTTGAACTCGGGCATCGCGTCCAGCCACGGCTGCTGCGTCCCCTGGTACGCGGGCAGCACCGTGCCGGTGGCGGCCTGGATCTCGGCGGCCTTGGTCCCGCCCAGGAAGGCCAGGAACTTCTTCAGCTCCTCGGGATGCTTGGTGCCCGCGTACCCGGCGTTGCCGATGCCGCTGGTGACGGTCGCGCGCTTGACGCCCTGCGGCAGCGGCGCGACGTCGACCTTGCCCTTCAGCGCGGGGCTGTTGTGGAAGCGGAAGGCCCAGTACGCGCCGGAGAAGTACATGGCGACCTTCTGGTTCTCGAACATCGAGACGGCCTCGGTGTCCGACAGCTGCTTCAGCGTCGGCGACGAGCCGGCCGCCTGCAGGTCGGTCCAGAACTTCAGGCCTGCGACGCTCGCCGGGCTCGCGAAGTCCGAGGCGGTGCCGTCGGCTTTGATGATCTGGCCGCCGGCCTGCAGGATCGTGTTGTAGTAGCCGCCCTGCGGGTCGATCGGCGCGGCGATGCCCCACACGCCCTTGGCCTTGTCGGTCAGCTTCTCGGCGGCGTCCTGCGCGTCCTGCCAGGTCCAGGTGTCGTCCGGGTAGGGGACCTTCGCGGCGTCGAACAGCGCCTTGTTGTACCAGATGCCGTTGGTGTCGAAGTCCTTCGGCAGGGCGAAGGTCTTGCCCTCGTAGGTGTAGGCGTCGGTGACGGCCTTGGGGTAGACGCTCATGTCCAGGCCGGTGTCCGACAGGTCCAGCAGCTGGCCGCCCTTGGCGTACTCGCGGAAGTGGTCGGCGAGCATCCAGAACGCGTCCGGCGCGGTGCCGCCCGCAGCGCCGACCTGCAGCGTCGACCAGTACTCCGTCCAGGGCAGCGTCTGGACCTTGACGGTGATGTTCGGGTTCGCCTTCTGGAACTCCGCCGCGATCTGCTCCATCGCGGGAGTCTGGTCCTCGCTCCAGTTGGCGTAGGTGAGCGTGACCTTCTCGTTCGGGCCGGACCCTGTCTCGCCGGCGCAGGCCGTGAGCAGCGTCGCCGCCGTGGCCATCGCCACGGCCGCCTTCCACGTGCTTTTCATGGTGTTCCTCTGGTCGTGCTGTGCGTTGTCATCGGCTGGTGGATGTGACGTGTAGGGCCGGGCCGACCCAGTCGACGTGCACGCCGTGGTCGTCCGGGGTGGCCGCCTCGCTGCGCAGGCACAGGGTCTGGACATCCCGGACGTTCACCGTGAAGTCCGTGACGGGCTTGCCCGCCTCGACGACGGCGGTGAACAGCTCGCGGCCGTCGCAGACGACGCCGACCCTGGCGCTGCCGGTCGACTCGTCGTCCACACCCACCGCGCCGGTGAACGTCTCCGCGTGCCCGCCGAGGTGGAAGTGTGCTTCCGAGTACGGCGCCGTACCGAGGCCGCGGTCGTAGCCCTGGCCCGCCACCCGCATGGGGCGGCCGTCGCTGGGGTTGCCCGCGCCGTTCGACTGGTCGCGCTCGACGGGGCCGTCCTCGTTGACGAAGGCGACCATCGGCAGGTCCGACAGGGCGTGGCGGCCGGGCTCCAACGGTCGCACGACGCGCGCATGCGCCACGACGGGCACCCGCCCATCGCCGTCCCGCTCGACCGTCACCACCCCCAGCCGCCCGGTCCCCAGCGAGGGGGCGGGCCGTACGGCCCAGCGGACCTCGCCCGAGCGGTCGGTTTCGCCCGCGCGGCCGGGTGCGCCTGGACGGTCGGTCTCGCCCGCGCGGTCGGGTGCGCCTGGACGGTCGGTCTCGGCCGCGCGGTCGGTTGGGTCGATGCGGTCGGCTGACCAGCCGGGGGGAAGGCGCAGCTGGGCATCGGCGTCGGTCGTGATCGTCGCGGTACCGTCAGCGCCGACCTCGGCGACGGCCGGGTGTACGGTCGGCGCGGTATGACGCGGCCGGGGCGTGGCCCGGAACAGGTCGGTGCCGGCCGGCGCCACGATGGCGACGAAACCGCCGTCGCGCGCAACCTCGACGTCGATCGCCTCCCCGGCGGTCGTGGCGGTCTCCGCGAGTCCGGTCGCGGCTGTCTCGCCCGTCGTGGTCGTCTGCGCGACGTGGGTCGCGGGGAACTCGTCGGTCGCCGCGGATTCCGGCTGGTCGCCGACGATCCACACCTGGGCGTCCGGTGACAGTCCAAGGGCGTCGAGTGGTACGTGGATCGTGCGGCGGGCACCGGTGGCGATGCCGCCCACGAACCAGCGGTCGCCGGCGCGGCGAGCCAGGACCGCGTGGCTGTCGGGGTCGCCCGTCAGCAGGACCGTCTCCTCCCAGCTCGGTGCCAGCTCCGCCAGGAACCGGGCCGCGAGCGGGCGGCTCACGTACGCGTCCACGTGGTCGGCGAAGTGGGTGATCCCGCATTCGAACGCCACCGACAGCCCCAGCTCGTGCCCGTCGCTGGTCGTACGGTTCGGGGCGCCGAACGCGACCGGGGTGGCGTCCATGCCCCCGACGATGTTGCGGGTGAACGGCTGGATGACGTTGTGCGCGGCGGTGAGCGCCTGGTCCTCGAAGAACACGTAGTACTCGGCGCCCCGGATCGCTTCGTACCCGATCACCTGCGGGAACGTCCGCCCCCACCCGCGCGGGATGACCGAGCCGTGGAAGTTGACCATGAGCCGGAGCCGGGCCGTCTCCATGAGGATCGTGTCGTACCAGCGGTACCGGTCCTTCGACTCCGACTCCATAAAGTCGACCTTGATCCCGGCGACGCCCCAGGACCGCCAGAGCGCCAGCTTGCGGAGGGCTTCCGGGCTGTTCAGGTCGCGCCAGATCGTCCACAGATGTACCTGGATGCCACGGCTGCTGGCGTAGGAGACGATCTCCGGCACCCAGGTCTCCTCCCACCCGCAGTCGATGAGCAGGTGCTCCCACCCCAGGTCGGCGGCCACGTCGACGAAGTGCCGCTGCTTGGCGAGCTGCGCGCCCGAGTAGAAGTCCGACCACCAGGACCAGGCGCCCCGCCCGGGCCGGACCCAGTCCGCCTCCTCCAGCTCCGGGGAGGCGGCGGGCGCGAGCTCGTCCACGAGCAGCGACGACACCAGCTCCGCCAATGTCCCGACGAGGAGGACCCGCCATGGGGTGACGACACCGCGAGTGACCTCCACGCTGTCGTCGGCGAGGACGAACCGCAACGTCAGCCCGCCGTCCGTGCCGTCCGCGTCGGGTTCGCCCGTCTCGACGTGTGCCCCGGCGAACCGGCCGTCGATCCCCGATTCGGTGATCAGCAGGTGCGTGGTCGCGTCCAGCCGGGCCAGGTACGGCAGCCCGTACGCGCCGCTCGGCAGCTCGCCGCTGACGGCCCCGAAGCGGGGCGTCTCGTACCAGGTCTGGTAGTCGAGCACCCAGCTCCGCGCCCCGGCGGGCAGCGCGACGGCGGTCCGGTCGCCGGTGACGCGGGCGGTCCCGTCCAGCGCGGGCAGCGCGTAGCGGATCGCCACGCCGTCCCGCGCCACCCGGAGGATCACCTGCCAGGCGACGCCGGCCTCGCGGAAGTCGTACACGATCTCGCGATGCTCGTAGTCGTGCTCGCCGACCGCCTTGCCCGAGCGGGCGCGGAACCGGTCCCGGATCGTCCGCTCCGACACGCGTACGAGCTCCGCGCCCGTCCCCAGTCGCCGGCCGTCGAGCTCCAGCCCGAGCGGGACCACCAGGACGTCCGCACCCTGCCGGGTGACGGTCAGCCGCACTCCCGTGCCGGTGTTCTCGACCTGGGCGTCGATTTCTCTGTCGGTCACCACGTTCTCCACATCGATGACGCTATCGGCCGGTTAATCCTCTTTGACATGGGCTTTCACAGGGAGGGGATGGACGATCCGACGGTGTGGGCGGCACCGCGTCCCGCCGCCCACACCGCTCGGATCACAGCACCAGGTCGACCGAATCGACGGTTACGTCGGAGGTCTTTTCGAGGACGATCGTGTTCGCGCCGGACTTCAGCGGCAGCCCGACGGTCACGGTCGCGGGTGTGTCGGCGCCGCCCGTCGCGTGCAGCGGGACGGTGACGGCCGATCCGCCGTTCACCGCCACCTTGATCGAGCCGGCGGTCGCGGACGCGTAGTTGATCCGCACCGTCTTGTTGCCGGCCGAGACGGCGTCGACGGGCACCTTGAGCGATCCCCCGGACACCCCGGCGCCGCCTTCGCACCCCGAGCACCGCTCCACGTGGGCGCCGCCCCGGCGGGTGCTGGCCGGCCCCTCGGCCTGCACCGTGCGCGCGATCGTCAGCGCGTCGACGTCGGGGGCGTAGTCATCTTCGTTCAGGAAGGTGATGGTGTTCGCGCCCGCGTTGAGCGGCACGTCGAGCGACCACTTGCCGACGTGCTCCCAGCCGCCGGAGTCCTTTGGGTTCTCCGTCGAGACGGTGGCGCCGTTGACCCGTATCTCGAACGACCGCGGGTCGCCCGAGGTGTAGGTGAAGGTCAGCCGGTGCTCGCCCGCGGTCGCGGCCAGCACGTCGTTGAACCGTACCGAACCGCTGAACCCGAGCCCGCCGGCCTTCTTCCCGCCGGAGCATCCCTTGCAGTCGTGGATCACCGCCGATCCGCTGAACGTGTTGGACGCGCTCTCCGCCTCGTACCGCGTGTCCCCGGACCCGATCGCCGGCAGCGGGGTCTTCGACAGGTGCACTGAGACCCCACCGGTGGCGATCATCGGCAGCGAGAGCGTGGTCGCCTTCGTGACGCTCTGGGTGGAGGTGGTCAGCCGTCCCGAGCCGTCGTCGGCGAAGATCGTCGCGGTGTACGTGCCCGCGTCGAGGAACGTCAGCGGAACCGTCGCGGTCCTGGCCGGCGACGTCATCGCGCCGACGAACCAGTCACCGCCGGAGCGCCGGGCGACCGTGATGTGATCTCCCGGGAACCCTTCGACGACCTTCGTCTCGTCCCACGTCGTCGGCAGCGCGCGCATCAGGTGACGGCCGTCCCACTGCTCGTACGCCGCCGCCGAGTCCGCGTAGTTGACCATCGCGGAGGTGTACACGACGGCCTGCGCCAGCGTGTGCCCCTGCGTGAGGATCGACGCGTTCTCCGAGATCATCGCCGGCGTGTAGTCCATGCCGCCGAGCATGTTCCGGATGAACGGGTAGGTGACGTCCTGGCGCGCGGTCGTGGGCGGCGGGTACAGGTAGTGCTCGGTCCCGGCCACCGCCTCCGTGGTCACCAGCCACGGCCAGGTACGGTTCTCCCCGCCCGGCTTGGTGTTGCCATGGAAGGTGATCATCATCTCGTGGTCACCCGCGGCCTTGCCGATCGACTGGTACCAGCCCATCGCCTCCAGCGAGTCCTTGAGGAAGAAGTCCACCTTGAGACCCTTGATGCCGTACCCCTTGTGCTCGGCCATCAGCGCGTCCGCGACGGCCGGATCGGCGAACGGCTCGGCGTTCACCCAGGCGAACATGTCCACCCCGTGCCGTTTCGCGTACTCCGCGATGGCCGGCAGGTCCTTCGTCCGGTCGTAGCAGCAGTCCATGGTCACGTACTCGAAGCCCATCGACTCGGCGAAGTCCACGTACTCCTTCTGCTTGTCGAGGTCGGCGGCGCTGTCCCCGTCGGCGTACCACGACCACGCGGCCCGCCCCGGGCGCACCCAGGAGGCGTCGGTCGTCGCGGGCGGGTTCAGGTGTTGCACCAGGTCCGAGTTGTAGAGCGGGTCCACGCCCTTCGCGATGATCGCCACCCGCCACGGCGTCTGGAACGGGTACGTCGCCGAGACCGGGAACGCCTGGTCCGGCGTCCGCCTGAGGCTCAGCAGCCCGTCGCCGGCGCCGCTGCCCGCCAGCAGGGACGGCACGTAGGAGGCGTTCGCGTTCACCACCTCGGCCTCGGTGAGCACGGTGAAGTAGGCGTTGTCGTCGATCGACGCCAGCAGCGGCATGGTGAGGTCGGTGGCGGAGTTCAGCTGGGCGGCGTCGCGGTAGGTGTAGTCCTGCTCGTAGTTCCCGTTCCAGGGGGCGGCCCAGCCGCCGGTGGTCGCCGGTAGGCGCCACCCGCCGACCTCGTCCGTGATCGACACCGCGCCGCTGCCCGGCAGGCGGTAGCGGTAGGCGACGCCGTCGTCGTAGGCCCGGATCACCAGCTCCAGCTGTTGTCCTGCTTTGGCGTACGTCAGCACCAGCTCGTGCGCGTGGTCGCGGTAGGACGGCTTGGTGCCGGCGGGCAGTTCGTACGTCGTGTCGATCTCCCTGCGGGACTCCGTCACGAAGTCCAGCCCGGAGCGCAGGTCGACTGCCGAGGTGGCGATGCCCAGGGGCGAATCCCCGAAGATCGAGGTGCTTCCCGCCGTCACCGCGAAGGTCAGCGCTCCCTGGGGCTGCTCGGTGACGGTGACGGCGAGCTGCCCGTTCGGCGAGCTCACGGCGCGGGTCGTCAGCGCCAGCGCGGGGGGAGCGGTGAGAAGGCTGAGGAGTAACGCGGACAGGGTCAGCACGGCGGCCAAGGGACCGGTTCGATGCGGCATTGCGCCTCCGGTGAGAACGAGGGCTGGACTTCACGAGGGGGGATCCGCTCAGGTGAAGTAACTATGAGCCCAGCCCGGAGGCGGTGAGAATGGTGGAACCGGTGGACTGACTGGACGATCCGACTATCCGCCGCAGGCCAAGCCGGCGATGCCGAAGCCGGCCTCGGGATCGAGTCAGACATCCGGTGGGGAGGGTCTGCGTCCTCCCCACCGGCATCCCGTCGTCAGCTCGCCAGGGACTGGCCGTAGAACTCGAGCGGATCGCGGGACAGGGACGCCTTGACGTGGGCGCTCCAGTCGTCGATGACGACCTCCAGCTTGCCGGCCTCGACAGCGTCGAGCGTCGCGCGGACCACGTCGGCCGGGTCGGCCTTGGGGCCGTCGGCGCCGGCCGCCATGTCGGTGTCGGCCAGGCCCAGGTGCACACCGGTCACCAGCGTCTTCTGCTTGGCGAGTTCGAGCCGCACGCCGTTGGTGAGGCTCCACTCGGCGGCCTTGGCGGTGCCGTAGGAGTTGGCGCCGTCGTAGGAGAACCACGACAGCGCGGAGAGTATGTTGACGATCGCGCCGCCGCCGTTGGCGCCGAGCACCGGGGCGAAGGCCCGGATCATGCCGAGGGTGCCGTAGAAGTGGGTGTCCATCTCCAGCCGGATCTTGTCCAGGTCGCCGGTGACGAGGTTGGTGAAGGTCGAGATACCGGCGTTGTTGACCAGCAGGTCGACGTCGGTCGCGATCGCCGCCGCGGCGGCGATCGACGCCGGGTCGGTGATGTCGAGCCGCAGTGTCTCGACGCCGGGGATGTCGATGGACTCGGGGGTACGCGCGGTCGCGTACACCTTGCTCGCGCCCTGCTCCAGCAGCAGCCGGGCGAAGTGCCGCCCGATGCCGCGGTTGGCGCCGGTGACGAGTGCGACAGAACCGGAAATCTTCATGTTTTCTCCCTGGTAGGCCCTGCCGCAACGCTAAATCCTGACATTGATGTGAGAGGCAAGGCCTGTGAGCAGGGTCACTGGAAGGGCGGGTACATGCGTATCGGAGAGTTGGCCGAGAAGATGGGGTGAGCGTGCGAAGTCGATCGGTACCGGCCCGGGTCAAGCAGCCGCGAGGGCCGGGGTGCATGCGCAGCCGGCCAGCCGCTGTCCGTCCGGCCCTCGGCGAGCACCGGGGGCCGGATGTGCGTGGGGCCGAGGTCAGCAGATCTTGTAGTCGTCCCGCGACGAGTTGTACGAGCAGGAGTCCACCAGCTTGCCGGACACGTTCCGCAGGTACGCGGTGTCCGAGCTCTGGTTCCAGATGTAGGCGAAGGTCCCGCCGCCACTCCTGCCCCAGTAGCGAACGGTGGTGGTGTTCTTGCCCCTGCCGGTCCGTAAGGTGACCGTCTTCCCGGCCTTGAGGGTGAACGCGCCGAACATGTAGACGTGATCAGATCGGCTCGTCTTGTCGCGCATGGTCCAGCCCCTGAGGCTGACGGCCTTCTTGGTCATGTTCTTGAGCTGGACGTACTCGCCGTTCAGGCTGCTGTTCTGCCCGCTGTCGGGCGAGCCGGGGGAGTCGTAGTAGATCTTGGTGATCTGGACGGCGGGGGCTGCCGCGTGGGCCGGCGGGGAGACGGCGACGACCACGCCGGCGGCCAGCACGGCGGCTGTCAGGAGAGATCGAACACGCGGAGTAACTCCAGGAGTGGAAGGCATGATGAGAATGGACCATATTGCCGCGCTGGATATGGACCGTTCCTGTATCGATTCGGCCTCTGACAGATTCACACCGGCGCGGTGGACGAGTATCCCGTCAAGTGAGGCTTGTGGAGTCCCATGGTCCACCGTCCGGGCGCGAGAAGTACAGAGGTTCGGGCCTGTCCAGTGCAACGCAGGTCAGCGGCGGGGTAGCACGCCCAGGAGGGTTGCGGTCAGGGCCTGCTCCAAGGAGTCCTTCAGCTCCAAGTGGAAGCGGGCCAGGTCGGGCTCGGCCTGGTAGGCCGCCTGCAGGCTGGGTGGGGGTGTGCTGTACGCCGACAGCGCGCCGGCCATGACCATGGTTTGCAGGCTGAACAGTGTTGCGTTCTCGCCCAGCTCCGGCAGGTACTTCTGGATCAGGGCGGTCATGGTTGTCAGACGGTCCAGGGAGGCGCGCTTGTAGCGTGCTACGACCTCGACGGAGACGTTGTGCTCCAGGACGCTGCCCTGGGCGCCGAAGAGGTCGCACAGCACCACTCGGCCGGAGAGTGAGCGGCTGAGGATCTCGGCCACCGCTGCCGCTCGCTCGGCCATGGGGAGATTCTCGTCGATGCCGGCGGCCAACTCGCCTGCCAGTTCCGTCAGCCACTCCTGCAGGAAGTGGTCCAGCAGTTCGAGCAGCACCGCCTCGCGAGACTCGAAGTAGCGCAGCACGTTCGGCTTCGCCAGGCCTACCCGGCGGCTGAGCTCGTTCAGGGTGACCGCGGCCACAGGCATCTCGTCGAGCATCGCCGACGCCATGTCGAGGATCGCCCGTCGGCGGATCTCCCGCTGCTCTTCGGTTCGCGCCCGCTGGAACGTCACGATCGCCAGCCTAACTTAAGTACCTGCGGTACGTTGACAACGTACCGGAAGTACTTTAACGTCGTCAGCACAAGATACCTTCGGTACGTTAGCTAGTGGGGAGCCTGACATGAGCGAGAAGTGGACGACGGCGAACATCCCGGACCAGCGCGGGCGGGTGGCCGTGGTGACCGGGGCCAACACCGGACTGGGGTACGAGACCGCCAAGGCGCTCGCCGAGCGCGGGGCGTCCGTGGTACTCGCCGTGCGCAACGTCGAGAAGGGCGAGCAGGCCGCGGCCCGCATGACCGGCGACGTGACCGTGCAGGCGCTGGACCTGACCTCGCTCGACTCCGTCCGGACCGCGGCGGCGGCGCTGCGGTCCCGGCTCGACCGGATCGACCTGCTGATCAACAACGCCGGCGTGATGTACACCCCGAAGCAGACCACCCGGGACGGCTTCGAGATGCAGTTCGGCACCAACCACCTCGGCCACTTCGCGCTCACCGGGCTGCTGCTGGACCTGATGCTGCCGGTGCCCGGCTCGCGCGTGGTGACGGTCAGCAGCACCGGCCACCGCATCCGGGCCGCGATCCACTTCGACGACCTGCAGTGGGAGCGGTCGTACAGCCGGGTCGCCGCCTATGGTCAGTCCAAGCTGGCCAACCTGATGTTCACGTACGAGCTGCAGCGCCGGCTCGCCACGCACGGCACCACCGTCGCGGTGGCCGCGCACCCCGGCATGTCCAGCACCGAGCTCGCCCGCAACACCCCCGCGGCCCTCCGGCTTCCGCTCACCTGGCTCGCGCCGCTGATCACCCAGACGCCGGCGATGGGCGCGCTGCCGACCCTGCGCGCCGCCACCGACCCCGCCGCGCTCGGCGGCCAGTACTACGGTCCCGGCGGACGCAACGAGGTCATGGGCCACCCCCGGCTGGTCACCTCCAGCCCGGAGTCGTACGAGATAGCCGTCCAGCAGCGGCTGTGGGCCGTCTCCGAAGACCTCACCGGGGTGAAGTTCCCCGTCGTTCAGTCCAAGCAGAGCTCGTTTCCCTCCGGATCGGCTATCACGATGTAGCCCGCGCTGGCAAGAGGCGCCGGCTCGTCGCCGCCGGTGTGCCGTTGTCCGTGCATTCTGCTCTCGACGGTCCCGGCGGGAACCACCTCGTCGATGTGCGACGGGTCCATTTCCTTGCCGCTCGGCGACCATCAGCTGTGGTCGTCCCAGTACGGGTCGTCCCAGCGGGCGGGCTCGGGGAGGCCCAGTAGCCGTACCCATTGGAGCAGTTGGTCCGGCGTGTCGGCGGCACGCAAGCGGGCGGGAGCGTGGCGTACCAGCCAGGTGGTCAGCTCCGCGTGCTGGGCTTGCTCGTCATTCCGGGTGTGCCAGGGAAACTGGTTCTCCAGCAGGTCGGGCCCCCAGCGAGCGACGATCTCGGCCAGCCGCCGGTCGGCCACCGGGTCGCTCAGCGGCTCCCAGGCGTCGAGCCAGGGCGTGAACGTGCCGGACGCCTCGACGCACAGCGTGAGCACTTCGTACGCGGGCACGGCGATATCGGGCGTGGTGAGGCTGTGCTCCCACCATGAGTGCAGAAACCCCCGAACGGCGGCGGCCTGCTCGGCAGGCCACTGCTGCCAATCACCGAAAGCGAGCGAGCGACCCACCTCGCTCATGTCGCCAATCGGCTCCACCCAGCCCTTGACCAGGGAGTACGCAAGCTGAGGCAAGATCCGGCGCAGCACTGCCGCGTGGTCGTCCCAGTCGGGACTCCACCACATGCGCCACAGTAGGCGAGGTTGCAGCCAGGTGTCCGGGGTCCTCAGGAGGGCCAGGCCTTCGCCCTTGCTCCAGCGGCACTCGCAGTAGTGCTCATCGGGGTGGGCGGTCATCCCGCGGAAGGTGGCGATCAGGTCCGCCAGGGCGGTGTCCAGTGCGGGGGTACTCATGAGTGTCCGCCTTGCGAAACTCCGGCAGCCGACGCCAGCCGAAGGTCACGACCTTACCGGCCCTGAGGCGCGTCGCCATGGGGAAATCGCTGACGCGTGGCCTCACCTTTCGAGGGGCTGCGTCGTCGTACTGCTGCGACGAACGCCGGCCGGCTGACCAGATGTTCGATGGGACAAGGGAGAAGTGATGAGCAATTTTCAGGACATCGCTGATCGCGTTGAGATCGAGGCGCTGCGCGGCGAGTTCACCGACGCCGGGATGATGCGCGACTACGACCGATTCGCGGCGCTGTTCACCAGGGACGGAGTGTGGCGAATCCCCGACGCCAGCGTCGACTTCGGCAGCCGGGAGGAGATCCGCGCCGGCATCGAGCGACTGCAGAGCCTCTGGGAGTACTTCGTGCAGAACACGCACCCCGGCACGATCCAGGTTGACGGCGACACTGCTATCGGCCGCGCGTACGTCGCGGAATTCGGCCGCTTCCGCGACGGAAGCTCGCACCAGAACTACTCCATCTACCACGACCGTTACCAGCGGACCTCGGACGGCTGGAGGTTCGCGGAGCGCGTCTACGAGGTCAGATACACCGACGACACTCCGCTGGCGGGCACGGCGTCCGGGAGTCTGCACTGATCAAGCGGGGGCGGCGGAAAGCGTCCGGCAAGTGGGTCGCAATCCGCCGTCGCCCCCTTTCAAGTGGTTCGTATTACACAGAGTGCGGAAACCAACACCGGAAAGGACCACTCCGATGCCGCACATGCGCACCCTCCTCGGCCTCGTCACCGCTCTCGGCACGGCCGCCACGGCCCTCACGATCGGCGCCGCCCCCGCGAACGCCGCCGCCTGCGACCCCGCCCTGGTGGCGCCGGCCGGCAGCCTCGTCGGCGACCTGTGGCGCTCCAACGGCGGCGAGCGGAGCGTCTACGGCTGCCCGACCACCAAGGAGTACGGCTACGCCAGCCAGCGCGGCTCGTACCAGACCTTCCGCAACGGCAAGATCGTCTGGTCCCCGAACCTCGGCGGCGGCACGCTGGTCCGCGCCTACTACACCAAGGGCAAGGCCGTCTTCCGCTGGAGCGGCCTCGGGCGCGACTGGGACTTCTTCAACGTCCGCTGGAGCGTCGACGGCGGCAAGGCCACCCAGGTGAAAGTCGCCCGGCTGACCCCGTGGAGCGGCGCCTACTCCGTCGACCCCACGTGCAACGGCGACACCTGCATCACCTCCAATGGCCACGGCGGGCTCGTCAAGGCCGCCTTCGTCGTCCAGGGCTGCGACCGGGGCACCTTCAGCTCCGACTGCGGCCCCTGGAGCATCGCGACCTCCGTCAAGGTCCCTTACTGACCCTGCAGCGAGCAGCCGTGCGGTTGGGCGGCACTGGGGAGCAGGACGGGCCGGTGCTCATCTGGCGAGCCATCGAGGAGACGAACGCAAGCGCTGCCGGTCGTTCCCTGGCAGGCGAAGGGCGTGCGTCGTAGCCTGAAGCCGTCACCTTCCGGGAGGCAGGCTGTGGACGACGACAACAGTTCGAGTGCACCGGTACGCACCATCGGCCAGCGCATTCAATACCTGCGTGAGCGTCGTGGCATGACCCGTGAAGTCCTCGCCGGCCTGGTCGGTAAGTCTGAGAGCTGGCTGAAGGCCGTGGAGCACGGCCGCCGTCAGCAGAATCCCCGGCTGCCGATCCTGCTGCAGCTCGCCGAGGCCTTGCGCGTCCGTGACCTGAGCGAGCTCACCGGCGACCAGTCCATACCTGTCCGGATGTTCACCGGTCCCGGCCATCCGGCGCTGAGCGCCGTCCGAGAGGCCGTGAACGCCGTACCGATCCAACCGAGCGGGACCGCGCAACCGCTCACCACCCTTCGGGCACGACTCGACGCGGCGTGGCGGGTGCGGCATGCCTCACCCGATCACCGCACCGCCCTCGGTGCTCTGCTCCCCGACCTGATTCGCGACACCCAGCTGGCCGCCTCGATGTACCGAGGCGAACATCGGCGCAAGGCCCAGGCGCTGCTCGCCGAGACGTACGGCCTGACCCAGATGTTCGTCGCCTACCAGCCCGCGCCGGACCTGCTGTGGCGGGTGGCCGATCGGGCGCTGATCGCCGCGCAGGAGTCAGAGGATCCGCTGGCGCTGTCGTGTGCGGTGTGGTTCCTCGCCCAGGCGCACCGGGATGCCGCCGACTTCGACGCCGCACACGAGATCAACCGGCAGGGCATGGCGGCCATCGAGTCGTACATGGACGACCCGAGTACGGACCTGCTCGCCATGTGGGGGGCGTTGTCGTTCGAGTTGGCGTTTACCGCGGCACGCACCGGCGACATCGGTGAGGCGTGGCGGCATTGGGATGAGGCGGCGCGGGTCGCGGATCGGCTCCCTGACGATTACTACCAGCCATGGACCTCGTTCTCGCAGGTGATCATGCGCCCGCACGCCGTCACCATCGCGGTCGAGCTCCACCAGGGTGGAGAGTCGGCGCGGCAGAGCGATCACGCCGAGTCTGTGCCTATCCCGTCCCGTCCGCGACGCGGCCGGCATTTGATCGAGGTAGCTCGGGCTCATTTGCTGCAGCGAGACCACCCGGCTGTCCTCGGCACGCTGCAGCTCGCGCACCAAGCCGCACCGGAAACGATCCGTTACAACGGCTACGCGCGGCGGATGACTCTCGACCTGTGTGAGACGGGTCCGGCCACGCTGCGGTCGCAGGCGCGGGAACTCGCGGACCAGATCGGCTTGATGGCCTGACGGGAGAGGGGATACACAGTGTGTCCCTTCGCTCACGCTACGGCTTCTACGGTCGCCGCATGTCACCTGAACAGAGTTCCTACGAGCGCTATGACCTTGACGTCCTTCGCGCGGCGTTCCCGGCCTGGGCGCTGTTCCGTAGTGACGCGGGGGTGTTCTACGCGACCCGGCGCGGTGTCCATCTCCGTGATGCCGACATCGACAAGGGACTGCGACAGACTGTGAGCGCGGACGACGCGGAGATCTTCGTGTCGTTGCTCCAGGACCAGACTCGGATGGCGGTGAGGTCATGAATGGCTGTCCGCCGCCGCACTTCGGATATCACGGCGTGCACGTGCCGGCGGTCAGTGCGCAGGCCGTTCAGGTGCGATGAGCACTACCGGTGCCCCGCGCTGAGCGGGTCTGGGTCCGGGATCATACGTGCTCGTGTGCGTCGCCGATGTTCGAGTTCTGTACGGCCGCCGGCCTGGGGTTCATCCGGTACCACCCGGACGAGGACCCTGCGGAAATCCGTGAAAGTGAGTGGATGTCCGTTCGCGCTGCGCGAAACCTGTGGTTCCAGATCCTCAGTGGTCGGGCGCGCTGACCACAGGGCGGCCTGTGTCCGAAGGACGAGTTCTTCCCCCTTCTCACCATGCTTTCCGGATGTGCAACAAAGCATTTTCATAAGCCCATAGATGTTCTACGGCCTCAGCGGGCCAGGGTTTCATGTGAATAGGAGCGGCTTGAGTTGCCGTGCGAACTCGACGGCGTCCGACTGTTGATCACGGCCTGCCGCGCCCTGAACGATCTGAATGGAAAGCATCTTGCTGCCGTCCTGTGTCCACGTCAGCACTTTAACCCCGATGGTCTTTCCGTTTCCATCCTTGATGGAAGCGCTGTATCCGGGGCCAATATCGCTCGGAAGATCGATTCCCATGTCACTGGCCTTGGTGTGTTGCAGACTTTGCAGTGTCGAGTTGAATGGATCGTGTAGCTCGACCGACATCCGTGCTTTGTCCTCGATTGCCGGGGACCTGCCGATGATACAGTGCGAGAAGTCGGACGCTGAGTTTGAGCCGCTCGCGTAAAAATCTTCCAGCCCGAGGGCCCGGGTGATGGCCTGGCTCGAAATAAGACCGCATTCCACGGGGGGCGCCGTCACACTACCCAGTGGACTGCGATCAACTGGAGGGGGAGAAGAACACGCTGTCACCGTGACCAGCGCCGCGGTCAGCAGCGCTATCGTTCGCCGTGCCCTCATTCGTCTGCCTCCGGATACGTGGGAACCGGTCGTTGGAAACCTTCCCAGACGGACCTGTCAGCTGCGCGGAAGATAGCCGAGGCCGGCGAGTTCTTCAACCACTCGTTGTATGCGAGCTGCTGGGTCGCTGACATCGCGCTGCGCGGAATGATGCGACCATCGGCGATGAAGTCTCCCTGTGACCCCTTGGCATAGTTCTCGAACGCGTGTGGGTGAGTAGAGGCCGGTGATCCGTCGCCGAGTAAGCCGTGGCGCATCATCGCGTTGGCCGTAAGGTCTTTGAAGAGGCTCTGGCTCTCGTGCAGGGTTGCTTCTGCCTCGCTACGGGCGGTCTGGCCTTCGTTGAACTTGACTTGATCGCTGACATTGCTCTCTATGAACTCGTAGCCTCCGACGACCCAATCACCGCTGCCTGCGAGTGAAAGTTTGAGTGTCCTGGTGAGTGCATCCTTGAAGGCCTTGTTGACCTCGTCCTTCCTGTCCGCCTCGTTGATGTCCGCGAGGTTTCCGGCGTCAACTATGAAGTGGAGTGACTTGCTGAGGTCGTACACCCGAGCGTTGAAAAGTTCTCCGACATTGCCCGCCATCCCATCTTCCAGGATCTTCTGACGTTGTGCAGCCTGTTCTGCCTTCGTCGCATTCGGATGGTCGCTGTTCCATTCCGCGAATTTGGTATCAAGCTTGTTGTCGATCTGCATTCCTTGGGCGTCGAAGACCTTCACGCTGTACTCGCCGTGACCTTCGACCACGGTCTTGAGCGCTTGCGGATCCTTGAACGCCCACGTCATCGTGCTCTTGACTGAATCATGGTCGAAAAGAGCTCCGTACGGCTGGGCGCCTGGAAGGTTCGAGTCGTTATCTGGCAGCGGATTCACCCCCATTCCCTCTGAAGTACCGGTCCCCGCGATGCGATGGACATCGCCCATGTAGGTGGCCAAGATGCGGGCGGCGCTTTGGCCCGTGTCGGGAATGGCCCGCTGTACTCGTGGGTCTGCCCAGAAGTGGATGGCCCAGGAGGCGATGAGGGCTGACTTGTATCCGCGTGAGCTGCCTGGAGGCTGGGCGTTGTCGCGGTAGGTCGTGGTCGCGGCCTCGATCGCCCGGCCGAGCTCGTGGTTGCCGCCACTCCATTGCGTCTTGTGCATCAGGAAGTCGAGGGGCTTGCGTGCGGGGTCGGTGAAGAAGTCCTGCGCGACTCTGGGGTTGTTGGCCAGGGCCGCGGCGAATCCGGGGCCGAGCCCGCCCAACTGCTGACTTTCGCCGGGTGGTCTTTGCGCGTTGTCGTAGACCTTGTTCACCAGGTCGCGGAGGAACGCGTCGTCGAAGGCGCCGTGTCTGAGCAGCCTGTTGATCACAAAGCCGGTCAGCGCCTCGCCCTGAACGCTGATCAATTCATCGGTGTAGCCCTTGGGTAACCTCATGTCTCCCACGCCTCGCGAGGCTGTTCCCAGGGTCACGCTCAGCGCCTGCACCAGCCGATCTACCTCGGTGGTGGCTGGATCCTTCCATCTATGGCTGTCGCGGGGATTGCCGGGCAGGGTGCGGTAGAGGTCGGCTACGAGTGCTATGAGCTCTTTGGGTCGCATTTCCTTGGCGAAAGCAACGGCGAAGTAAGGGTCGTGCTGGTGCTTCTCCAGCAGGTCGAGCACCTTTTCGGTGACGGCTCTGTCGCTGAAGTCGCGCTGCCTCCATGCTTGTCGGAGCTGGTCGGCTATGGAGGTGGCGACGGTCGCGCCGCCTGCCGGCGAGTTCGATACCCACAGGGACTCGTCCGCCCAGACCAGGCCCTTGTCGAGGCCGATCTTCTGGGTCGCGATGATGAGGTCCAGGCGGCGCTGTAAGTCGGGGGCTCGCCCGGCGATCTGGTAGCCGATGTCTCTCAGCAGGCCGGGCCCGGACATGCTGGCGCCGATCGTCCTCAACGCGTTGTTGATCTGGGCGTCGACTTCGGACCAGGCGGGTTGTAGGCGTTTGATTTCACCGATGAGCTGGGTCATCAGCGTTGGGTCGATGCCGATGCGGTCCGGGGGGCTCATCATTAGGCCCTCCCGGTGAAGGGCAACTGCGATCGCGCGAGCGGGTCCTGGGGCGATGTACCGGTCTCAGCGCCGGCGGTTGTGGAGTCGACCAGTGCGAGCGCTCGGGTGAAGACGCTGTTGTAGGCCGCCTGCCAGCCTTTGCAGTCCTCGATGAGTTCGTCCGCGGCCTTGCCCTTCATCGCGCCGTTCTCGAGCAGGCCGATGATCTTGCGCACGTCGTTGACGTGCTGGTCACGTAGTTGTTCGATGGTGCGTCGAGCAGCGTTGATCTGTTCCTGTGTCGCCATCATCCTCGGATCCTTCGGATCTTTGAGACGGCTATCCCTGGGATCAATGTGACGATAAAGGGCGCCTGGTCCTTCGTCGAGAGGAACTACTGAAGAGGCATGGAAGGCAACGAACTGCTCGGCTACTGCGTACTACGCAGGTAGGCGATCCCTGGGGCATATTTACCGATAGCGGGCCTCGACCAGGTATACCGGTCACCCAGCCTCGACCGGCCGTGGGTAGTCCAACGATGACTACCCGAAGGACGGAAGGCTCTCATGCGTGCAACCTTGATCTACGGCGCCGGCGACGTGCGCGTGGAGGACGTGCCCGACCCGGTCCTGCGGGAGCCCACCGACGCCCTGGTGCGCGTGCTCCGCTCGTGCATCTGCGGCAGCGACCTGTGGCCGTACAAGTCCCGGCCGGCCACCGAGGAGGGCGAGCGGATCGGGCACGAGTTCCTCGGCGTCGTGGAGGACCTCGGCGCGCAGGTGTCCGGGCTGCGGCGCGGGGATGTCGTGCTGGCGCCGTTCGTCTGGTCGGACAACACCTGCGACTTCTGCCGCGAGGGCCTGCAGACCTCCTGCCGCCACGGCGGCCTGTGGGGGGCCGACGGCGTGGACGGCGGTCAGGGCGAGGCCGTACGCGTCCCGCAGGCCCAGGGCACGCTGGTCAAGCTGCCCGTCGGGGAGGACTCCGAGCTGCTGCCGTCCCTGCTCACCCTGTCGGACGTGTTCTGCACCGGCCACCACAGTGCCGTGACCGCCGGCGTCGACCAGGGCGCGTCGGTGACGGTGATCGGCGACGGCGCGGTGGGACTGTCGGCGGTCCTGGCCGCCAGACGGCTGGGCGCCGAGCAGATCATCCTCATGGGCCGCCATCGGGAGCGTACTCAGCTGGGCCGCGACTTCGGCGCCACGGACATCGTCGCCGACCGCGGCGAGGAGGGCATCGAGCGGGTACGGGAGCTGACCGGCGGCGACGGCACCCGCGCCGTGCTGGAGTGCGTCGGCACCAGGCAGGCGATCGAGACGGCGTTCGCCGTGGCCCGCGACGGCGGCACGATCAGCCGGGTGGGCGCTCCCCAGTACGAGGAGATGCCGATGGGCTTCGGCGAGTTCTTCCGCAACCTCACCGTCACCGGCGGCGTCGCCCCGGCCCGCGCCTACATCGAGGAGCTGCTGCCGGAGGTCCTGGACGGCACCCTGGAGCCGGGCCGCGTGTTCGACCGTGCGGTCACCCTGGAGCAGGTGCCCGACGGCTACCGCGCGATGAACGACCGCGCCGCCCTGAAGGTCCTCATCGAGCCCTGACGTTTCGGCTGTCTCGGAATGATCCTTCGAGCGTTATTCTGTTCCGATAATTCTGTTGCCTAAGGCGCTCGGGCGGTGGAAGATAAGGACGATTTTCGTGGAGTCCCGATCTTTCTCACTCTTGATCCGATCTCTCGCCATATCCTAAGCGCCATTTTGGTGTGTCAAAAATCCGCAGGCGGCGAAAGGGGAGCAGAATGGCCGAGTCATCCTCCGATAGTGAGCTCGCCCGATTCACGTCGGAGATAGCCGTCGCGCTGGTCAAGGCCATGGACGCCCGCCCGGCGCGCCGCTCCGAGGGGCCGGAGGACAATCTGGCGATCACCGTCGGCATCGTGATCAATCCGGACCGGCCCGAGGTCATCGCGCTATCCGAGGAGTATTCCACCAGGTCAAGGTCCTCCGTTACGCCGCTGCCCAGGGCTGATCTTGAGCGCATGGGTTCTCGTTCGGGCATCTCGCGGGAGAGCATCGGCCGGCTGAACGACGAAGTGGGCTCGGACGTCCCCCAAGCACTCCGGCTGCTGAAGTCCCTCTCGCAGCGGCCGGACACCTGGGATGCCCTGTTCGAGCTCGATGATGAGCGGCGCGAATCTCTCCGCGAAGTCGACCCGGAATCCCTGAAGGCGTTCGGAAAGGTCGTCCAGAAGCTGGAACTACTCCGTGACGAGCTCGGCTCCATCAACTTCGTGATCAATTCCAGGAGATCACGAGATGGTCGGCGTTCGCGCAATCCGTGGTACGTTCCGGACAAATTAGAGCTGGAATTCGAGGTGGGATCCGATCATGAGGGAACCCACACATCGGGTGCCGCGACGCTCGTCTTCGAGTTCGATTGAGGCCGGCCGTGCGTCCCGCCAAGCCCACCTGTCCGAGCTCCCGTCCAGAGATCGCCCGGAGCGCCGTCATCGGGATCGTCGGGGAGGACCAGGGGAAGCGCCAGGTCACCTTCCTGCCGGACCCGATTCCAGTCACTCCCGAGATCCGCGGACTGGACGACACGTCCCGTCCTGCGCGTCTCACCGAGTTCCTCCGGTTCGCCGCACCATGCGCCAGAACGGCATGCGTTCACTTCGCGGAGGAGTCCTGCCAACTCGCCCGCCGGATCGTGGAAGAGGCGCCTGCCGTCAGTGACGCCCTGCCGGACTGTGCCATCCGGCCGACGTGCCGATGGCACCGGCAGGAGGGCGCGGCCGCGTGCCTGCGCTGCCCGGGCATCGTCACCGACACGTTCGCCTGAGGCGGGACATGGCCAGGGGAATCGCCATCCACATCGGGCTGAACCACGTCGACCCGGGCGCGTACGTGGGCTGGGACGGCGCTCTCGACGCCTGCGAGAACGACGCCCGTTCCATGGAGGAGATCACCGGCGCGCTGGGCTACGAGACCAGAACGTTGTTCAGCACGGAGGCGACCGCCGAAGCGGTGTTCGACGCCATCGCCGCGGCGGCCGCTTCCCTGCGGGACGGCGACATCTGCGTGATCACCTATGCCGGACACGGCGGCCAGTTCGACGACCTCGGCGCGGACGAGTCCGACAGCAGGGACGAGACCTGGCTGCTCTTCGACCGCGAAGTCCTCGACGACGAGATCCACGTCGCCCTCTCCGCCTTCGGGGCCGGGGTGCGAGTCATCGTGATCTCGGACAGTTGCCACAGTGGGACCGTGGTCCGCGCGTTCTACCTCCGAAGCCTTGAGGAGGCTCCGGACGTGCGGAAAGCGTACGAGCGCGTCGCGCCGAGCCTGCCGAGCAGGGGGCGGGCCCGGAAACGGGCGACCAGGACGCCCCGGTTCCGCGGCGCGCCCGCGATCATCCAGCGAAAGGTGCTCGCCAACCATCGAGCCCTGTACGAAGGCATCAAGGCCGGCACGCCGGCTCGCGACACGGTGACCATGCGGGCGAGCGTCATCCTGATCTCCGGCTGCCAGGACAACCAGGAATCCATGGAACTCGACGGCCACGGCGTCTTCACCGCGGCCCTGCTCCAGCACTGGGACAAGGGCGCGTTCAGCGGCGACTACACCGCCCTGCATGCGGCCATCCGGCAGGAGTTGCCCCCGACCCAGAGCCCCAACCTTCTGAGGCTGGGGACCGCGTGGCCCGCCTTCGACAGTCAGACGCCCTTCACCATCCAGCCCCCTGGCGACACCGCACCCCCGCCGGACGACCAATCCCCACAGCGGATCCAGCTTTCGGTGCGCATGACCGTGGCAGGGCCCTCGGGTGAGGAGATCCTGGACGTGCTGAGGACTTTCGCCGAGGTGGACGGGCCGGCCCGCGCCAGGTCCTCGAACGCGACGGACATCCGGCAGGAGGAGTTGGTACGGATGCACCGTACGGGAGAATTCTCCGTCACCGAGTTGGCCGAGCTGTTCGGCGTGCCCAGCACTGTTGTCCAGCGCATGCTCGGTAGGGGGCCGTCCGTCTAGGCCAGGTCGACGGGCCGTATCCGAAGTTTGGCGGCGATGCGCGCCAGCGCCTGCTGGTCGGCGGCGGTGAGCGGGTCGAGCACGAACTGCCGCACCGCGCGCACGTGTGTGGGCGCGGCGGCGACGACCACCTCGAAGCCGAGGTCGGTGAGGGCGGCGATGGTGTAGCGGCCGTTGTCGGGGTCGGGCGAACGCTCCACCCAGCCCCGCTGCTCGAACCGCTTGACGACGTTGGACAGGCGCGAGAGGGAACCGTTGGCCAGGTAGGCGAGCTCGCTCATCCGCAGGCGGCGCTCGGGGGCCTCCGAGATGTGGCTGAGCGTCAGGTACTCGAACAGGGTCAGGCCGGACTCCTGCTGCAGCGGCGACTCCAGCCGCCCCGGCAGGAGCAGGACCAGCGAGACCAGCCCGGTCCAGGCATCCTTCTCGTCCGAGGTCAGCCACAACGTCTCCTCGGGAGAATTCCCGCCGGGGTTCGGGGTCGCGGCGATGGCCATGGGTTCACCCTACCGAGCGTTCGTGACTTTACGCGTGAAGTGAAAGCCTGATACGTTGACTTCAAGTATGAAGTCAACCTGAGGGGATCGGCATGAGCGAGCCGGAGTTCTTCGCCACACCTGGCTACGGCGAGACGCAGCTAGCCAACATGCACTACAACCAGGCGGTTCGAGTCGGCGACCGCGTCGAGACCTCGGGTCAAGGCGGATGGGACGATGACTGGAACTTCCCCGAGTCCCTCGAGGACGAGATCGTCCAGGCCTTCGAGAACGTCGAGCGAACCCTCGCCGAGGCCGGCGCCACCTGGCGTGACGTCATCGCCGTGAACTCGTACCACATCCCCACCTCCGCCGACTTCATCGGCGAGGTCCACAACCGGGTCATGGTGGAGCAGTTCCGCAAGCGCATGGGGGGCCGCTCGCCCATCTGGACCGAGATCGGCGTGCCGGCCCTCGGCGCCCCGAACATGCGCGTCGAGATCCGCGTCACCGCCATCACCGGCCACGGAGACTGACCGGCCCACCACGTGTCCGCACAGCCTCCTACTCCTCCTCGGTGAACACGGTCTCGCGGCGCTTGCGGATCGCCGGGAGGACGGCGACGACCAGGGCCGCCGCGGCCAGGGCCAGGAGGACCGCGGAGATCGGGCGGGTGAAGAAGACCGACGCGTCGCCGCGCTCGATGATGAGCGCCCGCCGCAGGTTCTCCTCCAGGAGGGGGCCGAGGACGAAGCCGAGCAGCAGCGGCGCCGGCTCACAGCCGCACTTGATCAGAATGTAGCCAAGGATCCCGAAGAACACGATCGCGTAGACGTCGTAGGCGTTGAACCCCAGGGAGTACGTGCCGATCGAGGCGAACAGGATGATCATCGGGAACAGCATCTGGTACGGAATGCGCAGCATGCGGACCCAGATGCCGATCAGCGGCAGGTTCAGCAGCACGAGCAGCACGTTGCCGACCCACATCGACGCGATCAGGCCCCAGAACAGCTCCGGTTCGTCGGTGATGACGTTCGGGCCGGGGGTGATGCCGTGGACGATGAACGCGCCGACCATCAGCGCCATCACCGGGTGGGCGGGCAGGCCCAGGGTGAGCAGCGGGATGAACGACGTCTGCGCGGCGGCGTTGTTGGCCGACTCGGGGCCGGCGACGCCCTCGATCGCGCCGTGCCCGAACTCCTGCTGCCGCTTGGAGATCCGCTTCTCGACGGCGTAGGAGGTGAACGAGGCCAGCACGTGGCCGCCGCCGGGCAGGATGCCGAGCGCGGCGCCGAGACCGGTGCCCCGCAGGATCGGGCCGACGATGCGGCGCCGGTCCTCGCGGGTCGGCCAGAGGTTCTTCACCTTGCTCACGATCGCCGTGCGGGTCTGCTCGTTCTCCAGGTTGCGCAGGATCTCGGCCAACCCGAACATGCCGACGGCGACCGACACGAAGTCGATGCCGCCGTACAGCTCGCGCTGGTCGAACGTGTACCGGGGTGTGCCGGTGTAGATGTCCTGACCGACCGTGCCGAACAGGACGCCGAGGAAGATCATCGCCAGGGCCTTCAGCGCCGTGCCCCGCGCCAGCGCGATCGACACGATCAGGCCGAGCAGCACCAGCGAGAAGTAGTCGGCCGCCCCGAACTGCAACGCGACGCGGGCCAGCGGTGGCGCCGCGACGGCCAGCACGACGGTGGCGATCGTACCCGCGATGAAGGAGCCGACCGCGGCGGCGGCCAGCGCCGCGCCGGCCCGGCCCTGCCGGGCCATCTCGTGCCCGTCCAGCGCGGTGACCGCCGCCGACGACTCACCCGGCAGGTTGATCAGGATGGCGGTCGTCGAGCCGCCGTACTGCGCGCCGTAATAGATGCCGGCCAGCATGATCAGCGCCGTCACCGGCTCGAAGCTGAACGTGATCGGCAGCAGCATCGCCACCGTCGCCGTCGGCCCGATGCCGGGCAGCACGCCGACCGCCGTCCCGAGCAGCACTCCAAGGAAGCAGTAGAGGACGTTCTGGATGAGGAGGGCGGTCGAAAGGCCCAGCGCGAGGTTGTCGAGAAGTTCCATGCCTCAATCCGGATGCCGTGTCAGATGCCGTGTCAGAACCCCAGCCAAGGGCCCCAGAGCGGGATCCGCAGCTGCAGTCCGACGACGAAGATGAGCGTGCTCGCCAGGGTCAGCCCGGCGGTCACGGCCAGGGCCATGAGCGGTCGTACGCGGGTGCTGGCCAGCGTGGTCAGCAGGGCGGTCACCGCCGACGTCGGGACGAATCCGAGGCCCCGTACGGTGAATCCGAAGAACAGGACGGCGACCACGATGACGGCGACCGCGCGCCAGGGGATCGGCCCGAACGTGATCACCTCGCCGGCGACGAGTCCCTTGACGACGATCGCCAGCCCCAGGCCGGCCACGAGCGTGCCGACCAGCAGGGGAAAGGCGCCGGGGCCCATCCGCAGCAGGGTGCCCAGCTCGTAGCCGAGCGACCCCACCACGAACGCGCCACCGATCAGGATGAAGAGCCCCCCGGCCAGGACGTCCGGGAAGGACCGGCGGCGCTCCACCTCAGGAGGCCTTCACACCGGCGTCGGCGATGACCTTCGCCCAGGTGACGAGCTGCTCTTCGAGCTTGGTACGGTGCGCCTCCGGCGTTGCGTCCTCGGCCGGGACCGGCGCGGTGCCGAGCTTGGCCATCTGGTCGATGACCTTCTGGTCGGCCAGCGCCACCTTCAGCGCCTCCGACAGCTTCTGGACGACGTCCTGCGGCGTGCCCTTCGGGACGTAGAGGCCGTGCCACACGCTGACCTGGAGCTTGGGCAGCCCCGCCTCGGTCGTGGTGGGCAGGTCGGGCAGGCTCTTCACCCGCTCCGGAGTGGTGACCGCGTACGCCTTCACCTCGCCCGCGGCGATCTGGCCGCTGGTGTTGGTCGTCTGGTCGCACATGAAGTCGACCTGGCCGCCGACGAGGTCGGTCAGCGCGGGGCCGGTGCCCTCGTACGGGACCTCCTGGAGCTTGACCCCGGCGGCGGTCTGGAACAGCAGGCCGCACAGGTGGGACGCGGCGCCGATGCCGGCGTTGGCCATCGTGACCTTGGCGGCGTTCGCCTTGACGTGGGTCACGAGGTCTTGGAGCGTCGCGGGGGCGAAGTCCTTGCGGGCGATGACGGTCATCGGCACCTCGGTGACGAGCCCGACCATCTCGAAGTTCTCCAGCGGCTTGAAGCCCAGGTTCTGGTACAGGGAGGGCGCCGTCGACATGCCGATGTGGTGCATGAGCACGGTGTAGCCGTCGGGATCGGCCCGCGCGACCTCGCCGGCGCCGACCGTGCCGCCCGCGCCCTCGACGTTCTGGACGACGACCTTGCCGCCGAGCTTGGCGGCCATCGGCGCGGCGATCATGCGGGTGACGGTGTCCGTGGGGCCGCCCGCGCTGAACGGCACGACGAACGTGATGTTCTGGTCCGGGTAACCTTCGCCGGTGGGGCCCGCGCCCGTCGTGCCGCCGTTTCCGGCACAGGCGGCGACGAGCGACACCACGCCGATCGCGGTGATCATCCGCGCGGTGGTCCCGTACCTGCTGGGCGTTCTCATATCGCGGCCTCCTCGTGTGTGCGCGGCCTAAGTCTGGGCTGGCGGCGGCGCGGATAGTGTCAGAGGAATCCCAAGGAATGCGCTGAACGTCAGAGAAATCCCAAGAACTCCAGGGGTGACGCGCGCGTCGATCCGGGTCGTACAATCCGGTATGCGGATCACCATCATCGAGGATGACGACCGCGTCGCGCGGGGTCTGGTGAGCGTCCTGGTCCAGGCGGGCTTCGAGGTCCACCGCCTCGCCACCGCCGCCGAGGCCGTACGTGCCGCCCCGTCCGATGTGGTCCTCGTCGACCTGGGGCTGCCCGACGGCGACGGGCTCGACGTGATCCGCAAGCTGCGTGACCGCCCGGAGACCGCCGTCATCGCCGTGACCGCGCGCTCGGAGGAGCACGAACGGGTCCGCGGCCTGCGCGCCGGCGCCGACGACTACATCGTGAAGCCGTTCGGCGTCCCGGAGCTGCTGGCCCGGATCGACGCCGTCCTGCGGCGCACCCGGGCGGCCCGGGCGCTGAGCCACCCGGACGAGCCGCTGGTCCTCGGCCCGATGCGGATCGGCGTCGGCACCCGCGAGGTCACCGTCGACACCACGCCCGTGACGCTGACCCGCAAGGAGTTCGAACTGCTCCTGCTGCTGGCCCGGCGGGCGCCGAACGTGGTCAGCCGCGACGTCATCCTCGACCAGATCTGGGGCGCGACCTGGGAGTCCTCCAGCCGCACCCTCGACACCCACATCGCGGCGTTACGGAACAAGCTCGGGCCGGCCGTGCTCATCCGCACGATCCACGGGGTCGGCTATCGGCTCCTGGCCGACCGGCCGGAGCTGATCGGCTGACGCAGCCGTGCACCGTCGCCTGCTCATCGTCCTGGTGCCCCTCGCGGTGCTGCTCGTCGCGGCGCTCGGGGTCCCGCTCAGCGTGACCGTGGCCGAGCGGGAGATGCAGGAGACGTACGTCGACCGGCTCAACGACGTCGGCCGGTTCGCGTCGCTGGCCGAGACGGCGCTGTCCACCGGGCGGATCGAGGCGCTCCAGCAGGAGCTGGCGCGCTATCACGAGCTGTACGGCATCCCCGTCGCGGTGATCGACACCTCCGGAACGGTGCTGCTCGGACCAGGAGGCGCCTACCAGCGGGCGGCGCGGGACGAGCCGGCGTTGCCCCGGATCGTGACCGCGGCACTGGCCGGCACGAGGCCCGAACCGTCCGGGGAATGGGCGCCGTGGGACGACTCCGCGCTCGTCGTCGCGGAGCCGGTGGGCCGGGACAGCGAGGTCGTCGGCGCCGTCGTGACGATCTCCGACCTGTCGAAGACGCGCCGGCGCATCCTCGTCCTGTGGGCCTGGCTCGCCGCGCTCGGCCTGCTGCCGCTGATCGCGCTGGTGGCCGTCGCCTGGCCGGTGTCGGCCTGGGTGCTGCGGCCGGTGCGGGAGCTGGACGCGGCGAGCTCGCGGATCTCCCAGGGCGACCTCACCATCCGGGCGGACGCCGAGGCCGGCCCGGTCGAGCTGCGCCGGCTGGCGGGGTCGTTCAACACCATGATGGACGCGGTCGAGAACGCCGTGCAGCGGCAGCGGGCGTTCGTGTCCGACGCGTCGCACCAGTTGCGCAACCCGCTGACCAGCCTCCGGCTCGCCGTGGAGAGCCTGGAGCCGCATCTGCGCGCGGCCGGCGACGGGCGGCAGATGTACGACGTCGCCGTCGACGAGCTGAAGGCGATGCAGCGGCTGCTGAACGCGCTGCAGGCCAGCGCCCGGATGGAGAGCATACGGACGGCGTCGCCGGTGGATCTCGACGCGGTGCTGGCGACCCGGGTGGACCGGTGGCGGGCGCTGACGGCGACGGCCGGGCAGACACTGGCGGTCGGCGTGCCGCCGGGGCTGCGGTTGCTGGAGCCGACGGGCGGGCTGGGCAGCATCCTGGACGAGCTGATCAGCAACGCGCTTCGGCTGTCGGACGCGGAGGTGGTGGAGGTGTCCGCCCGGGTCCCCGACGGTCCGGGCGTGGTCATGATCTCTGTGCGGGACGACGGCCGGGGGATCGACGCGTCCGAGCGGGCCCAGGCGCTGCAGCGGTTCTGGCGGTCGCCGCGGCACCAGAACGTGTCCGGCACCGGCCTGGGGCTGGCCATCTGCGCCGACCTGGTCGGGGCGGCCGGGGGCGAGCTTCGGCTGGAGGAGGGGCTGCCGCGTCCGGACGGCTCCGGGCACGGATTCGCCGCGGTGGTCGTCCTACCGGTGGCTCCCGACTGAGGACCCGGCTCGGGGTCAGTGCTGTCAGTGCTTGCGGTCGCGGAACCAGGCGGCCGCGCCCGGATGGAGCGGGATCGACGCGGTGGAGATCCCGGTGCGGACATTGATGTGCCATGCCTCCGGAACCGCTTCGGGAACGGCTTCGGCCGCGGTCTCGTCGTGCCAGGCGGACGCGATCGTACCGGTGTGCGTGAAGATCGTGTCGGTGACGGCGTACACCAGATCGTCGGGCAGGTCGCTGCGCGCGAGCAGCACGTTCGGCACCGCGACGGTGCGGGTGGCCGGGACGCCGGAGTAGGCGGTCGCGGGGATCATGGCCGGCGTGTAAGGGCCGGGGAACGCGATGAAGAGCCCGTCCGCTTGCTCCTCCAACGGGATCAGCCGGATCAGGTGCCGCTGCGCCAGGTCCGTGATGGCGGGGGTCGGGACGCCGGTCAGGGAGAACATCGCATCGATCTCACCGTCGCGCAGGGCCGCCGCCGACGCGGCCTGGCTGAGGTAGCGGCCGTCCGCGTCCAGCAGACCGAGCTCCAGGACCCGCAGCGAGGTGAACTCCGTGCCCGAGTCGCGGGCGCCGAGGGAGACCCGCTTGCCCTTGAGGTCCCCGAACGCGTCGATCGCCGAACCGGCCATCACCACGAGATGCAGGTGACTGTCATAGAGTCGGCAGATCGCCGACAGCCCCTCGGGCGCGCTGCCGTCGGACGTGATCAGCGCGTCCAGGCTCGTCAGCCCGAGATGCACCTCGCCGGCCCGCAGCATCCGGATGTTGTCGGTGGACGCCCCGCTCGGCACGGTGCTCACCGTGGCGCCCGGCACCTGCTCGGAGATGTGCTCGGCCAGCGAACCGCCGATGCGCCGGTACACCGCCCCCGCCGGCCCGGTGGCCAGCCGCAGACGGACCTCGCCGACCTCGGACCGCTGGGAGCAACCGGCGAGCAACCCGCCGGCGGCCAGGAGCACCGCCCGCCGGCTGAGCCAGGGCTCCGGGTTCAGCAGCACCATGCCGAGATGATACGGACTGGCGAAGGGTTGCGCCTCAGCCGGTGCGGCGCGAGCGGGCCAGGGTCAGCCCGCCGAGGGCCATGGAGATCAGCCCCACCGCCAGGGCCAGGTAGCCCCCGACGATGCCGTAGCCGGTGCCGGGGCCACCCTCGGCGGCGGCCACGACCAGCGCGCCGATGACCGCGCCGGCCAGCCCCGCCACCAGGGCCGCGACGGCTCCCTTTCTGCCGGGGCCGGTACGCCGGGCGGCGCGGGCCAGGGCCAGCCCGCCGATCACCGCGCCAGTCAGCCCCAGCCCCGCGGCCACCAGGGACCAGAGGCGGCCGGCGGTCATGGAGTAGGCGCTGACCGGGTCCGGCTGGGCGAGGACGTGCGCGACCACCGGTCCGGTACCGACTGCGACAAGCACTGATTTGACTGACATGAGGCTCTCCTCCTGCGACTGGACTGCTGACTTCTGTGCTGCTGGCTGCTGGCTGCTGTGCTGGTGGACTGGGGTGCTGGAGTGCTGGAGTGCTGGAGTGCTGGGGGTCTGGGGGTCTGGGGGACTGCACCTGAGCATGTCCGCGGACCCGTCGCCGGTCGTCCGGCGGACGTGGGTGATTCGGGCTGCCGCCGACGCCGTAGCCGGCTGCCGCGAACGCCGCATGATCCGCCGACGTACCGCGGGTGCGGTATCCGGCCCGTCATCCGTCCGCAGGATTCGCCCGCGCGGGCATCCGGCTAAGGTGCGCGCATGAGCACAGGACGGGCCTGGGTCGTCGACTGCGCGATCGCCGCATGCGTGACGGCGGTCCTGCTGGTCACCGGGCTGTCCGGGCAGAGCTCCGGCACGGACCTAGGCCCGCTCGGGTACGCGCTGCTGGCGGCGGGCGGCCTGGCGCTGGCCGCGCGCCGCCGGGCTCCGGTCCCCGTCCTGATCGTCACCGGGTTGTGCGCGGTGGGTTACCAGGCGGCCGGTTTCGACGTGCCCGCCGTCGCGTACCTGTTCGCGGTCTACGCCGCCGTACGGGCCGGGCATCGCGTCATCACGGTGGCCGCGAGCGTGACCATGCTGGCCGCCCTCCCGCTCGCGGCCCTGGCCTCGGGCCTGCACGACACGGGCGAGGCGTTCGCGCAGGCCCGAGGTGCTCTGGAGATCGCCTGGCTGGTCGCGGCCGGCGCCGCGGGCGAAGCGCTGCGGCAGGCCGAGCGGCGGGCGGAGGAGGCCGAGCGCACCCGGGAGGAGACCGCGCGCCGCCGCGCCGACGAGGAGCGGTTGCACATCGCGCGCGAACTGCACGATTCGCTCACCCATCAGATCTCGATCATCAAGGTGCAGGCCGAAGTCGCCGTCCACGTGGCCCGCAGGCGTGGCGAACAGGTCCCCGAGGCCCTGCTGGCGATTCAGGCGGCCGGGCGCGAGGCGACCCGGGAGCTGCGCGCCACCCTGCAGGCGCTGCGCGACGACGACACGACTCCGCCACGCGGGCTCGACCACGTCCCCGAACTGGTGGAACGCGCGCGTGCCATCGGCTTGGACGCGACGCTGACGATCGAGGGCCAGACACACGACGTGCCGGCCGCGGTGGGCCGGACCGTCTACCGGATCGTTCAGGAGTCGCTCACCAACGTCGCCCGGCATGCCGCCGCCGCTACCGCGTCCGTCCGGATCGACTGCCGACCGGACGCCCTCGCGATCCGCGTCGACGACGACGGCAAGGCCGGCCCGGACACCGCCCCGGTGCCCGGCGTCGGGCTGCTCGGGATGCGCGAACGCGTCACCGCACTCGGCGGCCGCCTGCGCGCGGAGCCGCGCGACGAGGGCGGCTTCACCGTCCAGGCCGAACTCCCCGTGGACCGGACGTCGTGATCCGGGTCCTGCTGGTCGACGACCAGCCGCTCATCCGCAGCGGATTCCGCGCGCTTCTCGACCTTGAGGACGACATCGAGGTGGTGGCCGAGGCCGGCGACGGGCTGCAGGGCGTGGCGCTGGCCAGGAAACATCTGCCTGACGTCGCGCTCGTCGACATCCAAATGCCGGTCGTCGACGGCATCGAGGCGACCCGGCGCATCGCGGCCGACCCGGCCCTGGCCGCCGTTCACGTCGTCATCCTGACCAACTACGGCTTCGACGAATACGTCTTCAACGCCCTGCGCGCCGGCGCGGCCGGATTCCTGGTCAAGGACATCGTGCCCGAAGACCTCCTGCACGCCGTACGCGTCGCCGCGCGCGGTGACGCGCTGCTCGCCCCGTCGATCACCCGCAAACTCATCAACAGGTACGTCACCCAGCCGCTCACCATGGGCACCGGCAGGGGCCTGGAAGAGCTGACCAACCGCGAACGCGAGACCGTCGCCCTGGTCGCCCAGGGCCTGTCCAACGACCAGATCGCGGCCCGGATGCTGATCAGCCCGATGACCGCGAAGACCCACGTCAACCGGGCCATGGCCAAGCTGCATGCCCGTGACCGCGCCCAGCTGGTGATCCTGGCGTACGAATCCGGTCTGGTCGTGCCGCGTAGCTCCTGATATCGCCGTTCAGCGAGTGACGCGAAGGGCCCACTCGACCGTGTCCGGGGCCTGGACGCGTACCGTCAGGGTCTTTCGCTCGCCGAGGTCGAGGCGGTTCATGATGGGGCTGATCACGTCGTCGAGGCAGGTGAAGGGCATGTTGATGCCCGGCTCCAGGATGATCTCCGCCTTGCCCTGTCCACGGCACTTGAACAGGACCCACAGTTCGTCCTTGCCGGGTGGGACATCCCCGACGACCATGGACCCTTTCCTCGGCCCCGCCTTGAGGACGGTCTTCGTGCCGGCGTCCATGCCCGGCAGGCGGAGTCGTGAAGGTTCGGGTGATGGCGTGGCCACCGTGGTCTCGGCAGGGGTCTCGGTGGGGGTCTGGGTGGGGACCACGGTGGGAGGCTCCGTCGGGGCGGCCGACGAGGTGGCGCCTCGCGGCTCCGTGACCGGGTCGGCCGGTGGCCCGGCCGTGCAGGCCACCGTTAAGAGGCCGGTGGAAATCAGGAGAAGCGCCACCCGTCGGATTGTCATGTTGAGATCACCTTTGCTTGACGTACCAGCCGACGCGCCACGGAGTCCACGCGGTCACTTTTCTCGGCTTCTGGGGGCAGACGTGGTAGCTGCCCTTGGTCTTCTTTCGCCAGACGCCGTACGTGGCGGTGGTCGTTCTGCGGGCCGGCGTCGGGACCGCGATGCTGTTGCCCAACGAGGCCGTCAGGCTGGCGGACAGGTTGACGCCCGTGGCCACCTCGGCGCCCGCGACGAGCCTGTCCACCTTCAGGCTGCCGGAGACGTTCCAGGCGATCGAGATGGTTCCCGAGACGGTGGCGCTGAAGGTCGATGTCGCGGTGCGGGAAGTCCCGTTGTGATTGGACTGTGTCGGGCCCACCGCCTTGTGGCTGTTGCTGTAACTGGAGACCCGGTAGGAGACGTTTCCCGGCCGGCAGGCCATGGTCACCAGGGGAGGGGTGACTTTGGCGCGGAAAGTCTCCGTCTCGTTCTCGTAGCCGATGACGATGTCTGGATTATCGGGAATGGGCTGAGGGTCGTCGGCGAAGGCCGGAGTCGCGCCCAGCGCCGTGAGTGGCGCCATGAGCACGGATGCGCAGAGCGTGCGTTTCAGCAACATTGCAGGTAGGCTCCCTTTGCATCGAAGGGTGCTCCACGGACGGGGATCGTTGGTCGCGGCACCCGTCCGTGCAGCTCATGGATCTTCTTCCCGGCTCTGCCGGGCGTTGACCGACAGTTACTCACGCTGATGAATGGCAAGCAACCTCTTGTGCTGTGCCGTCTCGTGTGCTTCAGTGCTCGCGGGCTTCATTCCAGCTACATTTCGTCTACACGCGCCAGCTCAGCGGCCCGATCAACAGGCGTTTGCAGAGTTATCAACTGCCGCCCTCGCAGGGTTATGGGCGTACTTTTATCGGCCATTCATAACAAAAGCCCACAGTGTTGCCGGGATTAATAGGAAGCATCCGGTTTCCGGCAAAGCTGTCATTCGGCTTCGGTCGGCGCCCTTCTTGAGGCAGACCGTCAGGTCCGGATCGGCGATGTGCCGCGCGCCGGCCGTGGTCAGTACACCTAACCCAGGGCTGTTCCTGCCCTTGACCGGGAACGGCCCTTCGGTGCTGCTCACTGCCGCTGGGTACGCCCAGAGCGGGCCGCGTACCTGGCCCTTTGATGTGAACGATCAGGAAGGAGCATCGCATGGCACGAGTGTCTTTCGCCGGTCTCGGCAACATGGGGAAGAGCATGGTCCGCCGCCTGCTCGCGGAGGGACACGGCGTCACGGTCTGGAACCGGTCTCCCGCGGCCGTCGACGAACTCGTCGCGCTGGGCGCCGAGCGCGCCGCGTCCGTCGCCGACCTGTTCGCCGCCGGGCCGGTGCTGTCGATGCTGGCCGACGACGCTGCCGTCGCCGCCGTCTTCGACGACGCGGTGCTCGCCGCGGCGGGCCGGGACGGCATCCACGTCAGCATGTCGACGATCTCCGTCGACGCCGGCCGCGTCATGGCCGAGCGGCACGAGGCCGCCGGCATCGGCTATCTGGCCGTCCCGGTGCTGGGGCGCCCGTCCGCCGCGGAGGCGGGACAGCTGAACCTGCTCGCCGCCGGTGACAGCGGGGTGATCGAGTCCCTGGAGCCGGTGTTCTCGACGCTCGGCCGGCGTACCTGGAGGGTTGGCGAACCGCCGTGGCAGGCCAACATCGTGAAGATCACCATGAACCTGCTGATCATCCACGCGCTGGAGGCGATGGCCGAGGGCTTCACCCTGGCGGAACGGCACGGAATCGACCCGCACCAGCTGCACGAGCTCATCACGGAGACCCTGCTGACGGGGCCGGTGTACGAGGGCTATGGCAAGGCGATCGTGGACCGTGAGTATCTGCCGGCCGGTTTCCGCACCGTCCTGGGCGACAAGGACCTCAATCTGGCCGCGGCCGCCGCCGACAAGATCGGACTGGAACTGCCCACCATGCCCGCCCTGCAGCGGACGTTCCAGACCGCGATCGACCAGGGCATGGCCGACCGCGACTGGGCGTCGATCGCGGAAGTGGTGCGTAGAGGATGAACGGCGCGTCCACGGCGAAACAGGTTCAATGGGCTGAAACCGTTCCAAGACCTGTTCATCGGCGGCGCATGGGTGGCGACTACGGCGAGCACACGCAGGGGCGGTAGGGCTGACCTCCCTGTGACAAGGGGGTGTGCGGCAATGTGGCCGCGGCCGGCGACCGGGAGTCTGGGCCATAGCTCCGGTCGTTTCCAGGAGGTTCCGTGTCCAGTGTTCTTGGTGCGTCGGGTCGCCGAGTGATGGGGTGGCATCGACCGCTGATGCTGATGGTCGCCTCGATGCTGCTTCTGCTGGTCGTCTCGGCGGTCGGGCTCGTGCTCGACGACCGGGTGCTTCTCGGCGCCCCCGTCTGGCTCAAGCCGTTCAAGTTCGCGGTGTCGATGGCCGTCTACGGAACCACCCTCGCCTGGATGCTGTCTCTGCCTCACCGAGGAAGGAAGTGGACCTCCGGCCTGGCCACCGTCTTCGCCGTCACCGGGTTCGTCGACACCGTCATCGTCGCGATCCAGGCAGCCCGCGGCACCTTCAGCCATTTCAACAAGTCCACCGCTGCGGCCGAGAAGATCATGCTGGTCATCTTCGGCAATGCCGTGCTCTGCATCGTGCTGGCCAACCTCGCGCTCGCCATCATCCTGGCCTGCCAGCGGGTCCACGCCGACCGTGCGATGAGCCGGGCGATCCACACAGGCCTGGCCCTGGCCGTCGCCGGCATGGCCCTGGGCTTCCTCATCCCCATACAGGGGAAGGCGGAGACAGCGCTGACCACCAGCGGTGAGAGGGTAGTCCTGAGCAGCGGTCACAGCGTGGGCGTACCCGACGGCGGCCCCGGCCTCCCGCTGACGCAGTGGAGCACCACCGGCGGCGACCTGAGGATCCCCCATTTCGTCGGCCTGCACGGCTTGCAGGTCATGCTGATCGCCGCCCTGCTCCTGGCCGCGCTGGCTGCTCGCTATCCCCTCTTACGTGACGACCGGACCCGCGCTCGCCTGATCGACGTGGCAGCCGCGGGCTACACCGGCCTGATCGCCCTGGTCACCTGGCAGGCCCTGCGCGCCCAGCCCTTGATCCACCCCGACGCCCTGACTCTGACCGCCGCCGCTCTCCTGGCGTCCCTCACCACCCTGGCCGCGGCCGCGGTCATGGCAGCGGCCAGGCGGGTCTCGGCCACCGGTTAGAGCCTGCTGTCGAAAGGCTTTGGCGCCGCCCGAACGGCCGCCTGGTGGACTCGTGCTCTTACAACTCCACCCGGCGTCCACGCGGTCTCCCGCACCTGACTGGGTGATCATGAGCTGAACGCCGGGAGGAGAGGAGATCACGCGGGCGAACTCCCCTCCTCCCATGACGTTGTCGGCGACGCACGGCTCTCGACGGAGTCGCCTCGAGGGAGCCGCAGCCTACGACCTCATGTCCTCACTCGAGGAAGACGGCGTTGAACGAGCCGTTGGCCGGGGTGCCGTCCACGGTGAAGCAGGCGACGTAGAGGCCGCTGCCCGGCATGTAGTCCGGCGTCCAGAACATCACCTTGCAGTAGTTCGAGAATCCGTCGCCGCCCGGCCCGTACGCGACGGCCTGGACGTGACCGCCGTCCAGAGGCATGTTGGGCGTGGCGAGCCGGTAGATCCCCGGCGCCAACCTGGTGGCGGTATTGGTGGCCCCGGTGGAGTTGAACCGGTGCGTGGGGGCGTACGGGGTGACCGCGTCGATCTGGTTGGGAAGGGCGTACGCCGCCGGCAACGTGTCGGTGAAACCGGCGTTCCTGCTGTAGGAAAAAGTGAAAGCGGTGTCCGTCATGGCTCCGTTGAGGTTCGTGCAGAAGATGGCCACGACCATGGCGTCGGAGTCCTGCGACGGCCCTTGCGAGTGGGCCTTGCACCGGCCGGCGGTGGTGTTCTGCGCGGTCACCTGGAGGTAGCCCACGACGTCCTTCATGCCGGGCAGATGGACACTGTAGTAGCCGGGGCCCACCCGATTCACCGTGTTGGTGGCCCCCGTGGAGTTGAACTGGTGCGCCGGGCTGGGCGTGTAGGTGGTTGCGCTGGGCTGGTCCGCCCAGACGTAGGCGATGTGGCGCTGCGCGCTCGCCAGGTTGACGAAGGAGGCGGTGAACATCGAGTCCGCGAACACCCCGCCGGGGTCGAAGCATTGCACGCGGACCAGCTGGGCGGTCTCGGAGGGGACCCAGTCCTGCACGGTGCAGGTGGTCGCGTCGAAACCCACACTGGTCACATGGGCGATCCCCCCGTTGAGCCCGAGATTGGGCATGGTGACGCTGTATCGCCCTACGTCGGTGCGGGTCACGGTGTTGGTGGCGTTCGTGGAGTTGGCGCTGTAGGCGGCGGCGGGAGTGTAGGAGGACGCTGTGGGCTGGTCTGCCCAGACGTAGGCGTATCCGGTGGTTGCAGTCCGGGCCCAGGCGGGTGACCCGATAACCGGGACGATGGCGCAGACCAGTAGAGCCGCCGCGAGAACGGACCACCAGCTCCTTTGTGGAGCGTTTCCTGATCTCCGCCGTACGGCTGTCGGTAATCGCATTTATCCTCCCTCTATTAGGCGTTCCGGTGTTGCTCCGCATCGGTTCGGATATTCGCTCAATTGCTTTAACGGTGAGTTACGAAAACGCGCGCGCCGACGCCGTTCGACAATCCATCAGGAGTGTGGACGAGGGGAAGGAGAGCCGTCAATAGCCATCGATAATGTCTTGCTCTACCTCCTTCCGGAAATGCTATTTTTTGCGGTGCCCGATTCCGTATGACCGTGGCTGGTGTGCTGGTCATCTCGCATACCTGATGCCGTTTATGGGCGCGGTGCGCATCGCGCGGGAACAGGTGAACGTCAGCGCCCTGCCGGCGCCGTGGGCGACCGCGTCCAGGTGGCGCGGCGGTCTAAGCCGTGACTCGCCCGCGTCGTAACTGCAGGCTGCCGCCCCGACGATCTCGGCCGCCCTGACCGTCCGGGAGTACCGCACACGTACTGAGGCCCAGTCCACAAGCGGACGGAGTCCCAGATCACCTGGTCGCCCTCAGCGGTGACGTCGAAAGCGAAGAACGCGCAGCAGGCCTTTTCTCGTGCGATCAATGCACAACACAGATCATCTGTTAGGACCTCTTCAGGAGAGCTCGAGCTGAATAGGTTCCAGTACGCCTAGGAACAAGGGATGTGTAGCGGTCGTTCGGTGCGTGCCGCCCCTGAGTCGATGATCGTTGGTGATCCACCGTTTGACTGCTGTTTCGCTTGGTCAGAACGACACTGCGGTGGAAGAGCCGCGAGATGCTTCCGCTCTCCAGGGTGCGGGCGCCCTGCTGGTGTTCGTGTCGCGGTGGACGCCTCAACCTCGACGCTGCGCCCGGGGCTGCGCGAGGCGCACGTGGAGACGCCCGTTCGCGGCGGTGAGAAGCTCTGCGTCAGCCCCGTCCGAGGACACAGAACTCGTTGCCCTCCGGGTCGGCCAGAACCGTCCACGGGACGTCGCTCTGGCCCACATCGGCCGGCGTCGCACCGAGCTCCCTCAGGCGCGCGACCAACTCCGCCTGATGTGCGGCAGAGGTGGTGGCGAGATCGAGGTGCACGCGGTACTTCACCGTTTCAGGGTCCGGGACGGTGACGACGTCGATGTAGAAGCCGGCGGGGTCCGGCCAGGCGAAGCCCTCAGGCTCGAGGTTGCCCGACCTCGGCGTGGGCAACTGAGCTCTCACGCTTGTGTACCGGCCGGGTCGAGATCAAGGAGTGCCACGGGGTCCGGAGGGGACCCCGTGGCGTGCTGGAGTTTGGGGGGCATCAGGCGGCGTCGAGGGCCTCGGTGACTTTACGAGCCATCTCGGTCATGGTGGGGCTGGGCTCGCCCTTCTGGGACTGAACGGCGGCGTCGACGGCGACGGTGACAGTGCGGCGGAAGTTGCCGGCCTCTTCTGGAGCCTGCTGCTTGAGCAGGGTGATGGAGGCGGTCAGGGCAGGCAGCACCCGGTCGGCCAGCGCGGCGGTGGTCTTGCCGGTCAGGCCCTTGGGGGCCTTGGCGAGGACGTGGCCGGCCAGGCCGGTGGCGGAGGTCAGGGCGATGGAGCCGCCGGTGGCGGCCCTGTGGGCCGAGCCGGCGGCGCCGGCGGCCGACATCAGCCAGACGGCGCCCCAGCCGCCGATGCGGAGGGTGAGCTGGTCCTGGTCGGAGAGGGTGATGGCCATGATGGGGGTGCTCCTTAGCGTTTCGGTGGAACGGGCAGGCGCTGCGCCGTTCATGGCCTTTACGATCGCCGACCGCTCTGATACCGGGCCGTCGCCGGGCTGACGCGACCGCTGACACGGCTCCACAAGTGGCTCAGGGCCGCTTGCTTTTGCTGATCAAGTTAGTGACGCCGATCTGGGTGCCACCTCCCGCTGCCCACGATGCGGGCGGCCGGCTCCACCACATCGGTGCCGGACGAACCCACGCGCCCGAACCCAATTCATCCTGCACGTCCGGGTCGAGGCGGGGGATCTGCTGGCCGGTTCGTGGCTGCGTACCAGCACCGGTACGTACGTGCAGGTGAGCGCCGTCTCCAAGAGCTCCAACAGCGGTCAGCGTGTCTACAATCTCGATGTCGCCGGCCCCCCACCTACCACGTAGCCGTCGGAGGCGCCGACGCACTCGTCCACAAGGACGATCTTCGCGGCATCGGCAACCTCGCCCATGGCAAGATGCTGTACCACACCATCGACACGCCTCAAGGCAAGATCGAGATGTTGGCGACGGTAACTATCGACAATGGGCGTCGGACATCGCGATCTTTGGCATGACGAGTGAAATGGCACGTGGATCGCTCGGATCGGGAGACGCGGCCCTCTTACTCCGTGAAGTACGCAAGGTCCTCCATCCGGCGCTGGGCGCTCAGGGATTCAAGTCCCTGCCAATTCGCGGAGTACGCGTCACGGGCCCGGTCGGATCTCGAATTCAAGGTGTCGGGCGCAGACAGCTAGGCGAAGAGAATGCTCTCCAAGGAACAGCATGCCGAATTCCTCGCGAACGCGAAGAAGGAATTGGAGGCGGGCGTCGATGTCAACGTGCTGATCGGGTCCATGAGAAGGAACGGGTTTACGCCGGTCGATTGCATCCGCGCGGTCATTGACTTGCTGGGCTGCTCGCTGGCGGAAGCGACGGAGAAGGTCGCCTCCAGCCCGGCGTGGTCCGACCTGCACAGACGGGCCGGGGGCGGGACCGCGTCCTGATCCTGGCTGCGTCGCATCGCCGACCGGGTTGACGACGATGGTGACGATTTCCGAGAATCGTCACCCCTCCTCGTCCCACGACGCGTTCCTCGCCGGTCTTCCGGGCGACGACTGCCGCAGGGCCCTCTACACCCTCGAGATCAGGTCGCTGACTGCGGATTCGGGCTCTGATGCCAGATCCGCTTTCACCTCCTTCTTCTCGTGGATTCCCGAAGCCGCTCCAGAAGACACCAGTGACCTGTATTACAGCGGCAGCGACGGAACCGCCATGGGGAATTACGACCCGCAGTTCACCCCTACGGGGATCATGACGAGCAAGGTCGATCAGGTCGCCGACTATTTCATGGGCGACATTTCTGACCATGCCGCGGTGTCCTACCAGGCATTGACGGAAGCGGCCCGCCTTATCTTCAGGCCGACCGATGCGGAGAAGGCGGAGGATGAGGAGAGGATCATTCAGACGAGGCGCAGGAAGGAGGGACCTGGACCTGACGATACGCTTCGTTGAAGACCCAGGCGGGAGGCTGTTCCTCTGCCGGGGCATTGGGTTCGGCCACCAGCGGCCGCGGCGGCTCTCATACCCGTGCTCGACATGTTCCTGGCGGGCCGAGCCCCCGGACAATTGTGATCTGAACTCGGGGCTTGTTCGGCTGGCAGGGCGGGTCGTGCTGTCCACCCGCTCCTCCAGTCCGCTGGACCTAGGAGTCAGCGCCCGAGAACCTGCCGCTCACGATTGCCTGCTAGCAGGATCATGTGTCGTTGTTGCACCCCTTCAGCGCCACCACGTAACGCGCTAACTCTTCCGTCGTGACGCTTTCCTCCCCCATGGGAGGCGGCCCCTCCATTACCTTCACGTCGCTGTAGGGAGAGAACGTCGGGGTGATCTCAGGGGCGGGCTGCCGCACTGTCGCTGGCGCATTCTCAGCGATCCAGGCATCTATCAACTTGTCCGTATATGACACCGACATCAGGCAGGATACGCCGACTGGTGCTGCTGCCGGAATCGTCGGAAGTGCAGCCAGACCCACGCCGATCAGGACTGCGATACGCCACCCCACAGCCGCCTCCCGATCGCTTCGATCAGCGACCTAGCGTGCCCTACTTAGATCACAGACAGAACAAGGAGGGCCGGGTCACCCATGGGTGACCCGGCCCTCATGGCATGTCTCGCCGCCCGCAGCAGCGACGAGGTCACATGCGGGACTCAGGGTCCGCCAGCGACTCCAGCAGATGTGCCACCATCAGGCGTTCAGCGCGTATGGCCTCGGCCAGTTCGGCGTGGCCGGTCCACCGGGAAACGACTTTTGAATGTGGGAGGCGACGCCCACGAGCTCGGGGCCCGCGATGGAGCCCCCAGGGTCTGCGGCGGGAAAGGAAGGGTTCGCTGTAGGGCTGGCGGGTGGTCAGGCAGTGGAACAGGCAGCTGCGGAAGCGATTGTAGAGGTTGCGCAGTGCGGCTGAATGTCGATCATCGTGTTCTTTGCGTCGGTCGTAGTGAACGCGGGCGCCGGGTGAGGCGGTCAGGCGGCGGTTCTTGACCCGGCGGTGGACGACGGCCCGGCTGCGTCCGCTGGCGCGGGTGATCGGGGCGGCTCCAGCGTAGGCCTTGAGGGCGCGGGCGTCGGCGAAGCGGGTGCGGTCATCGCCGATCTCGGCAACCAGCCGGGCCGCCGTGAGCTCGCCCAGGCCGGGGAAGCTGGTGACGATGTCGTGGTCGGGGTGGTCGCGGAAGGCTGTGACGGTGGCCTGGTGCAGGTCGGCTGCGGCTTGGCAGGCGGCATCGAGAACGACCATCAACGCCAGTGCCTGCCGGCCCATCGCCTCCTCGATCGGGGTTGGCTGGCGCAGTTGGTGGCCGTGGAAGCCGGCGTGTAGACGTTCGGCCCAGGTCCGCAGGTGGTAGATGCGGCCGCAGATCTTCAGCACGGCCCCCAGCTCCGCGATGCTGAGCCAGCACGCCGAGGCGTGGGTGGGGGCGATTGTGAGTACAGCGCGGGCTTCACGGCAGGTGATGCCGCCTTCCTGGTCGGCGAACAGTGTCAGGAAGGCCGGGTAGTACTACCGCAATAGCGAGCGCAGCTCGTTGCCGACGCGGTGGATGCGCCGGACGGCGTCCTGGTGGCCGCGCGCCAGCACCGCGATGGCCTGAGCCTGATGGCTGTCGGCGGGCAGCGGCCGGTGCAACGCCATGTCGGTGCGCAGGATGTTGGTCAGGACGACGGCGTCTTGCCGGTCGGACTTCTTGCGGGAGACCGTGTGCCGGTCCCGATAGCGCGAGGCGCTGAGTGACACGGCTGCATGCGGGCACCGTCGGCTGCCTATCAAGGTACACAAAGCAAAGACCTGCGGCCAAGAAACCGCAGGTCAGCGTACGAAAGCCTGGTGGAGATGAGTGCCCCCGGCAGGATTCGAACCTGCGGCACCCGCTTTAGGAGTCAGATGAGCATGAAGCGCTCCTCGTGTTGCTGACCAGGGGTGTTGGCGTTACGTCGAGCGACGAGCCAGGGCTCGCGGGAAGGTATTGGGAACGATCAAGTACGAGATGACGGGTACGTGACAGCACCATGGGTGTGGTTGATCAACGACGAGGCCCCTTCCTGGGGCGGCCTCCCACAGTACGAGGAAGGTCGTCATCTGTCGTCGCAGGGCGCCAGCCTTTGGGATCGACGCCCCACCGTTCGACGGTCACCTGCAGGCGGATGATCTGCCTTGCTAGTTCTCTACGCTTGTTGGCTCTTCCCTGAGTTTCTAGCCGCTTGGTTGCCTGGAGTTCCTCGAACCATGTCGTTGGTAACAGAGCCATCTGTGCGGCGAGCCAGTGCTGGAAATCGGCATGTGGGGCCTTCTTGACGCGAGCAAGTAGGGGAGCCGCAGCCCCTGCAACAACCTCTAACGCTGGCACCACGACTTCGGGGTTGGCCTCACTTGTCGCATGGCAGAGGTTGCGTAGCCCGGTAGATAGTTGGGCTGTCTGATCTCGCCTTCTCTCGTCCAACCGGGCTTCTCGCTCTCGGCGTGTTAGCCACCAAGCAACGGTTGCTGCGCCGAGAACGCCGAGGAAGGCTCCTCCGAAGTCATTGAAAATGATGTCCTTCCATAGGTCGAATGGCTCGGCTGGAACTTGGACATGGATCACGGGTGCCGGCGGTGTCACTGCCACAGTCTCCGTAACTGTGACGGTCGGTTGAGGGGCGGGAGTCGCGACCACACGTACATCGTCCGAAAGATCAAGATAGTTAGCAAGCTTGCGTCTTGAGGGAAGCCTGTTGTATGGCGCAAGGGGCATATGTTTCATTGTGGATGGGATGTGTGTGAAGTCCGTTCCAGTTGGGGCGGTTGGGGCGGCGAGTGAGATCGCCTCTAGCAGTGCATGTGAGTACATGCCAGAGTGAAGTATGCCTCCTGCGCGATTGAAGCCTCTTACCGATGATCTTCCGGAGGAAGTGCGGCTACTGGCGATCTATCTTAGGGAGCGTTTCGCGGAGGTGGAAGATTCCATACGTAACTATGCTGGGCTATCTGGCACAGATGCAAAAATGATTCGCCGCTACTTGTATGGGGAAAAGATCCCTCCTTCGGGTTTTGTTACGAAGCTGCTCACACATGCGGCGGAGAAGCAAGGCAGAGCTCTAGGGCTAGACGAAGTGAGGGCGGCTCAAAACGTAAGGCTTGAGGCGTTCCGGGCTGTGGAGCACGCTCGTTTGAAGGTAGAGGAAATTCAGGCCCAGGCAGAAATCGCCGAAGCTCAGAAGACGGAGATCGACGAACGCATTCAAAATGTGGTCGATCTAATGGAAGCTCTCGATGACGAAATGGGACTTGTGAAAGGGGAGACCCGTGCGCTAGAAAGTTCGTGGTCAAAGAGAGCCATAAGGGCTGCTCCTCGGACTGAACTCGTTCGTTTCGAAGTCGACAGAAAAGCACTCGTTCGCACGGAGGAGGACATCAGGGAAGAGATTGATCGCCTGAGGGCCAACTTGGAAGAAGCAGAAGCGGCCAAGGAAGTCGCAGAACAGAGATGCCAGGAGCTCGAGGGCGCGCTCGTAGAGGCGCAGCGAGTGTATGTCCTGGTAGCTGATATGGTAGGCAGGCCGGATCTCAACTTGCCGCAAAGCATAGCTGCCTACGTAGATAATCGTAGGCTGCGATGGGGAGGCATAGTTGGAATGTGCATTGGGCCACTGATTCTGTATGCCTGGCCTGCGTACTTGGGCCTGATGTTTCAGATGGTTTCGGCAAATAGTGTGCCGCTGCGTATCGCCACTCTGGTAGGGCTTGTCATTCCCGTGTGGTTTGCCTTCGGGGTCAGACGTCTTGAGCGAGCCGGACTGCCGCGTCCGATTCATCTGATCTGGGCTGTGGTGGCAACGGCAATTATCTTCTTCGTATTTACGCTGCTGCCGTACCGCATATTGTTCTAGACGGCCATGGGCGACCCTGCGTACTTTGATGCTGCTGGTGTGGCCTGAAGCATCGGATATCGTTCTGCGGCAGGTTATTTCCGTCTTGGGGCGTGTAGTAGCGCAGTTGGGCGGGCTTTAGTGCTCTTCTACCGCCCAGACGAGTATTGTTCGATCGGCTGGCAGGACTTGGTTGCGTTTACCTGGCTGTTTGACGACGAATACGGGCACGCCTTCGGGAATGTGGAACTCCTTGCGCTCGTCGGGTGACGGCATGCGAGCCGTGACCTCTGCCGCGCGCTCTACGGCAACCCGCTCAATAGGCACCTGTGGACGGACGTAGGTGCCTTCACGCTTCACGGTGACGACCAGTCCCTCGCTGCGCAGCACCCCGAGCGCCTGCCGTACGGCGACCCTGCCAAGTTCGTACTGCTGCATCAGCCGAGTCTCTGAAGGGAGTGCTTGACCAGGCTTCAGCCGGCCCGCTGCGATGTCCGCGCGGATGATGTCGGCGAGCTGGCGGTGCACCGGTCGATCGGAACCGAAGTCGATCACAGCAGATCATCATCACAACCTCACTACCTCATGTGCTCTGGTAGGCATATGCTCATAAGCGATTACGTGCAGGAACGTTGCCACATCGCTAGGCAGGAGGGCAGGTCAATGGCCGAAGCGGCAGACCGGGAGAGGGAGGAGTGGCCATGTCCTGGATTCACTGCTCATCCCTCCGACCAGGCCGGACCTCCGAAGGTCTCTCTTACCTGGGATCACGAGGACCGCTCGACGCACCATCGCTCAGAGCGGCAGCGAGTCCTCGCCTACACGTGCGCCTGCTCCGAGACCTCGTATGAGCTGCTGAGCATCGGAGGCAAGTATCACTTCCGGCGCATACGCAGGAGCACGCCCAAGGTCGTCGCCTACGCCGGTCCATGGCAGCGCGCCATAGCTGAGGAGATGTGGCGCCTGCTCCTCAAGGGCGAGGCGCGCTGATGGTGTCGCCTCGCATGCAAACTATTCGGTTACGAGGACTGCAGAAGCCACAGTCTCATCGCCTCCGGCCCCGGGCCGGCGGCCGAACGAGCGTCAGATATCGCCGCTCATCTAGGTTGCGCACGTCACCGCTCATGAGCGCTCGTCTTAGCCTTGAGTCCGTTGTTGCTCGGCAAGGGAGCCTCATGACTCGCGGCAAAGCTCAGCCCACTTACGCCACCTTGGCAGACGACCTCCGTCAGCGGATCGCTGCCGGCGAGTATCCGCCAGGCGGGATGATCCCGTCAGAGACGGCTCTGATGCAGACGTACGGCGTCGCTCGCGGCACCGTACGTCAGGCGCTCGTGAAGTTGGAACAAGAGGGCCTGGTCGTCAGCCAGATGGGCCGCGGTCGCAGAGTGCAGGGGCAGGCCGCAGCGGATGCGAAGCCGGCCACCCGCTACGAGGACGTGGCCAACCAGCTTCGCGCCGCCATCGAGGCCGGCGAGTTCCCTCCCGATGTGCGCTTGCCTGGTGAACCTGTCCTCGCCGAGAGGTTCGGTACGGCGCGCATCACGGTACGCAAGGCCCTGGAAGTGCTTCAGCAGGAGGGCCTGATCACCGTCATCCCCAGCAAGGGCCGTTTCGTGGCCACCAGTTCGCCACCGAGCAACACGAGCAGAAGGGCTGATCCATGACCGAGACCCCCACCACGCAAGGCTTCCGCCAGCAGGACGCGCACCGAGCGCTTGTCGCAGCCTGCGAGTATGCCGGGCTGGAGAGCCGCGCGGCCGTGCCGATACGGATAGGGGAGAACGCGCTGTACCGGCTCGTGTCGGATCCGGTGGTGGTGCGGATCGCGCGGAGTGCGGATCGCCTGTCCGATGTCCAGAAGGAGGTGGGGGTCGCCAGGTGGCTGGAAGAAGCCGACTTTCCAAGTGTGCGCCTGTTCCCGGACTGCCCCCAGGCGATCGTCCGTGACGGTCGCGTGGTGACGTTCTGGCTGTACACGGACAGCGGTGGGCCGGTTCCTGGGTTCGCCGACATGGCGGCCATGCTCAGGCAGTTGCACGACGTCCCGAAGCCCATGGACCTGCTGCTGCCGCTGTTCGACCCGCTGGCCCGCGTGGAGGATCGCTTGAACAGCGCCTCCAGTGTCGCGGACGAGGACATCGAGTTCCTGCGTCAGCGGGTCAAGGACCTCTACGCCGAGTACAGCGCCCTCGACTTCGCTCTGCCCGCCGGCCACATCCACGGAGATGGGCACAAGAGCAACCTCCTCCGCCGTACGGATGGGCGTGTGATCCTGCTCGATTTCGAGGCGTTCGCCTGGGGGCCGCGTGAGTGGGATCTCTGCACGGGGATCGGCATCCCGTTCAGAGGATTCCGGTGGGTCGCGCCGGATGAATACGCACAGGCTGTGGACGCGTACGGCTTCGATGTCACCGAGTGGCCAGGTTTCCACACCCTGCGCAGGATCCGAGAGACCACGATGACCACGTGGCTCATGCAGAACGTGGATCACGGTCCGAAGATCCGCGCGGAGTTCGATCGGCGTGTGGCGTCGCTGCGGCACGACGTTCTCCCGCGCGTCTGGAGTCCGTTCTGAGCGGCTACCGCGTCGCACTCGCCTCTGAGCCTGCTCGGGCGAGCCGTGTCTCAGTGAACGACCGAAACTCGCGCACCCTTGGATCGTTCCCGAAGCGCGCGAGCTGCTTGACGAAGTCCCGCATGTAGCGCCGCGTCCTGGCCGATCGCAGGTCGGCCACCGTGGTCACGACCTCGCGCGCTATGGCGAGCCCGTGCTCCAACTCGCCGCCGGCCACGTGGCTCGTGGCCAGGATGGTCCGCACAAAAGACAGGCTGCGGACGTACAGGCTTTCGGAGAGCTGCACGCTCTCCAGGACCCTGTCGCGGGCCCGGTGGTGATGGCCGAGGTCGCGGAAGCAGTGAGCGAACTCCGCCGCCATTTCGGCTTCGTCGAAGTACCGCAGCCACACCGGATCGTCCTCGGGTGCCCGTCGCTCGAACCAGCGCTCGGCCTCCCCGAGCGCTCGACTGCATGCGGCTTCGTCACCCTGGGAAGCCAGGGCCCGCGCCTCCATGGCGCTGAACAGCGCCATGGCCGTAGGCGTGGCCGCACCCATGGCGCCCATCTGGGCGGCCCGCGCGAGGTTGACCGCCATGCCGTAGTGGCCCAGGTAGTTGGCCTGGTGGCTCATGCCGGCCAGGATGCGGCCGCCAAGCATTCGGTTGTCGGCCTCGCGCGCCAGGTGAAGGGCCTTCGTCATGTACTGCTGGGCCAGGCCGTGCAGACCGGTGTCGTACGCCATCCAAGCCGCCAGGCGCAGCATGGCAGCCGTCTCGGAGAGGAACTGCTTGCCGAGTGCGGTGTCCGGCCTGACGTACTTGAGAAGTGGCTCCACCTCCATGGCGATGTACTGGACCACGGTGGATCGGGCGTGACCGCCGCCGAACCGGTAGTCCAGCTTCGCGAACATCGCCGTCGTCTCGCGTACGGCCTCGACGCCCGAAGCGGTGACCAGTCGTCCCTCTGACGTCAGTTTCGGGATCGGTACGGGGTTCACCAGCCATGTGACCATGGAGTCGTTCCAGGAGTCCGCCGAGACGTCGCTCTCGACCACCTGAGGATTGGCCGAGAGGTCGCCTGATACGAGCGCCGTCACCCCGCCGGCCAGGCAGTCGGCCTGTTGCTGCTTGCGCGAGTTAGGGGCGAACGGCGTCGCTTCGGCGTACATCATGCCGATGTCGCGGACGCTCACCCGCTCACCGAGCTTGCGGCTCAGGGCCTCAGCGATGAAGTGCGGAGTCAATCCGCGGGGGTGCATTCCGTCTAGCCAGCGTTTCACCGACACGTGATCGCAGCGAACGTCCGCGCCGTGGCTCGCGGCTACGTCCTGTACGCGCCGGGCGAGTGCCTTGTTGGAGCATGTGGCTCTCGTCATGACCGCTGCGAGCTGGTGATTCGGCTCTTGGAGCTTCATGTGACTCCCGGCGCGCAAACGGGTCTGTGACCCTAGGTGATCAAGATGTCGCCGACAGTTTGCACCCCCTCCCGGCCGCCGTGCACCCCCAACCGCTCAATTGCACCGTCTTTTGAACGCTGCCGTACCCCCTGACCTGCGCGGTTTTCTGGTGCCACGAACACGGCGACTCCCGAAAGGAGCTTGACGGAGCCGCCAAGCCTGTTCTATACCTGTACAGGACAGGTTCTCGCGAGAGAGCCGGTCCACCAGGAGAGACAGGCCCCATGACGACCAGAAGGGATCACCACCCCATGCCTGCTCTCCGACCCCGTCGCTTCCTGCCCACGGTGCTGATGATCCTCGTGGCCTTCTTCGTGGTCACTCAGCCGCACAAGGCCGCGGTCACCGTCAACACCGCCGTGGACGCCGTACAGAAGATCACCCAAGCCCTGACCACGTTCAGCAACGGTCTCGGCTGACCCGCCAACCAGAACAAGCCGGGGTGCGGCCCAAAGTCGCCAAACCTGATCCGCGCCCCGGCACCCCTTAGAAGAGGTGTCTTTATCATGACCCACGGGTCCAGCAACACCCAGTCCAGCCACGACCTCGGCCTGCCCGCACGCCCGGTGACGTGGACGTCCGTGCAGTGGCTCTGCCTCGTCTGCGGTGGGGCCGAGGAGATCGCCCCGGAGGAGGAGGCTCCCACTCCGCCGATCTGCCCGGCCTGCCACCAGCTCGCTGTCGCCGAGGCCGTCTCCACCCTGCGGGCGGTGCGGCGATGAACGAGCCGTCCGCCGTTGTCCTGAGCGACCAGACGCTGTCCGATCTCCGCGATGATCTGCTCAACGCCAACCCGGCCTGTGAGAGCGGCGACGCCGGCCTCTTTACCGGCCCTGACCTGTTCGAGCACGAGCCGGACGACGAACGGGCGGCACGCGAGGCGAAGGCCAAAGTCGTGTGCCGTGGCTGCCCTGCTCGCGCCGCATGCCTGGCCTACGCCCTGGCGGTGTTGCCCGAGGCCGGCGTCTGGGCGGGCCTGACCGCAGGCGAACTGCACGACATGCGGGAGGTGGCCGCCTGATGGCCCGCTTCCAGTGCTCCGACTGTGGCAAGCGTTCGCGCAGCGCGTTCCGGTGCCGTGGTTGTGGCGTCCGCCGCCAGGTCGAAATCTGCTCGGCGCACGGCACTCGCTGCCTGTCCGACTGCCGCGTGTGCCGCATCCTCGTCCGCTCCCAGTCCGGTACCTGAAGGGAGGTCAGATGAAGATCGTCGCTCACCCATCGCCGTGGCCGTTCGCCTGCTGCCCGCGCTGTAAGGCGCGGCTCGACGGGGGCCCTGTTCAGTACTTCTGCGCCCGGTGCCGCCGCACCGTCTTCGCCGCCGAACTCGACCACGAGACCCACGCCCCGCTCAGGAGGACCGCATGATCGCCGTACTGCTCTACCTGGTGGTGTTCGCCGCCGGGTTCCTCGCCTGCGACCTGGTGCGGATCGCCCAAGAGCGCTTCCGCATCCGTCAGGCCGTACGCCTCTCCGTCGGTGCCGCCGGCTCACCGGACATGGTGCTCCGCATCTGGTCCAGCCGCCGCGCGAACTGGTGCGACCGTCCCGGCTGCCCGCGATGCTGGGGACGGTGGGGCCGATGACCGCCGCCATCTACGGACCCCGTCCCCTGACCGAAGGGGAGCAGACCGCCGTCTCAGTCACCGCTGCTGCGGTGGCGGGCCTCGGCCTGCTCGGCTTCGTCATCAGCTTCGCCACGGTGGCGAAGGCCGCCGAACCATCCTTCGGTTGGTTCGCCTGGATCGTTCCACTCGGTATCGACCTCGGCATCGCCGTCTTCTCGGCGCTCGATATCGTCCTGGCCCGGCTCGGCATGCGCCTTCGCCTCCTCCGGGTGGTGCCCTGGTCACTGACGGCCGCCACGGTCTATCTGAACGTGGCCAGCGAGGACACCCTGTTCGGGATCGTCGCTCACGCGATGCTTCCCGGTCTGTGGGTGGTGGCGGTGGAGGTCGGCGCGTACGCCATCCGCAAGCGCGCGGACCTGACCAAGCCCGACCGCATGGAGTCCATCCGGCTCTCCCGGTGGCTGCTGGCCCTCCCGTCCACCTTCGCCCTGTGGCGCCGGATGGTGCTGTGGGAGATCCGTTCCTACCCGAACGCTCTTGGCCGCGAGCGTGACCGCATTCTCGCCCGTACCGATCTGCAGGACCGGTACGGCTGGCTGTGGCGCTTCAAGGCCACGCGCCGCGAACGAGCGCTCTACCGGCTCGGCGAGTTGGCTCCTGACCGCGTCCAGCTCGCACCGCCGCCCGAGCGCCCCGCTCTGCTGCCGGCACCCAAGCGCAGAGCTACGAAGAGGCCCGCTCAACGACCCCGCGTCGACGTGGACGACCTGATGCCGCTCGGCTGGCGGATCGTCGCCGACCACAAGACACGCAACGTCCCGCTGACCCGCGACCGGCTCCGCGACGCCATCAGGCAGACCGGCCAGTCCGTCTCCACCGACCGCGCCGGAGCGCTCCTGGCCCGCCTGCGGACGGAAGCACCACCGGACCGGACCGCGACCACCGGGCCGACCGCCATCACCGAGACGGACGGACCGCAGGACGCGACCGCGGACGAACAACCGGACGAAGCGCGATCCGACCGCGCACTGTCGCACGAGCAGGGCACGGCCTCCACTCCGCCAAGAACAGTGGCCGCGCCCCGCCACCCCGCTACCGCCAAGGCACACGAGGTGTACTCATCATGACCCACGACCCCCACGAGCCCGACCGCCGTCCGGCGCTCGGACGAGAACTCGACGGCTTCGACTGGACCGAGCGCGCCCAGGAGGAGGGCAGCGACGCCGAAGTCGTACCGCTCGACTCCCGCCGTCGCGCCCGCCAGGGCGACGAGCCCACGGACCTGGATGACGACTACTTTGACCGCGAGACCATCGCCGCCGAGGAGAAGGTCATCGGTCCGCCGGTCGATCCGCCCGACGAGGACGCCGTACCGGTCACCACCGGCACCGCGCGCCGCCGCGCGCCCATCATCCCGGCGTGGCTGCGCACGTGGCAGTCCGTCCGCGCGATGGTCGCCTGGCAGGCCCGCGATGTCGCGTACGTCCTCGGCTACCACGCCGTGCGCTCACCGAAGTACCTGGCCAAGGCGCTCTGGTACGCGATCCCCGGCGTCTTCAAGTCCATCGGCCGGCTGCTGCTCTGGGCGACGGCGGAAGAGGGCAACTGGGCGCTGCGTCAGCACGCCGCCGACCGCAACGATGCCGAGACCTGGCTCAAGCTCGACAGGCAGCGCCAACGCCAGTCCCGCTGGCGCTGGTCGGTCGTGCTGGTGCTGGCCATCGTCGCCCTCGTTGGTCTGCTGGCCTTCCTGGTCGCCGACGTCCCCGTCTGGGTCCGGTTCGGCGCGCTCGTGCTGGCCGTCCCGCTGCTGGCCCGTGCTGGACGTCCGACCGACAGGCCGATCACCGACCGCGTGAGCGAGGCCCCTCGCTATCGCAAACTCACTGCTGAGCTGGTGCGCCGGGCGTTGCTGTCCTGCGGCATCTCCGGCATCACGCAGGCCGTGGGCAAGGACCCGAACGCCATCAGCTTCCCGCAGGAGATCCACCGCGACGGTCCCGGCCACCTGGCCATCATCGACCTGCCGTTCGGTGTGGAGGCCGCCGAGGTAGTGGCCCGCCGAGGCCGCCTCGCCTCGGCCATGCGGCTCCCACTGGACCAGGTCTGGCCGGAACCGGCCGCCGGCCACCCAGGACGCCTCGCGTTGTGGGTCGGGTACGAGCCCGCCTCGCAGATGAAGCAGCCGCCCTGGCCGCTGCTGCGCGACGGCCAGGTGGACGTGTTCAAGCCGTTCCCGTTCGCTACGACCCCGCGCATGGAGACCGTCAACGCCGAGCTGGTGTTCCGTAACTGGCTCGTCGGCGGACAGCCCGGCTCCGGCAAGACGTTCGGGCTCAGGCTCGCGGTCCTGGCCGCTGCCCTCGACCCGCGCGCCGAGCTACGCATCTACGAACTGAAGGGAGTAGGTGACTTCAAGGTCCTGGAACCGGTCTGCACCGAGTACGGCAACGGCTTCGATGACGAGACGATCGCCCGCTGCGCCGCGATGTTCGCCTGGCTGTACAAGGAGTGCGAACGCCGCTCCAAGCGCATCGCCCATTACCACGCCCTCGGCAAGGCCCCGGAGAACAAGGTCACGCCTGAGCTGGCCTCGCTCAAAGGCTCTGGACTGCACCCGCTGATCGTGGCCGTGGACGAGATCCAAGAGCTCTTCCTGCACCCGCAGTACGGCAAGGAAGCCGGAGAGATCTGCGAGAAGGTCATCAAGCTCGGCCGTGCCCTGGGCGTGATCCTGCTCCTGGGCACGCAGATCCCGGACAAAGACAGCCTGCCGACCGGCATCACCCGCAATGTCAACACCCGCTACTGCATGAGCGTCGCCGACCAGACCGCGAACGACATGATCCTCGGCACCTCCATGTACAAGCAGGGCTACCGCGCCACGGTGTTCCAGCCGGTGGTGGAAGCCGGATGGGGCATCCTGGCCGGCCTCGGCAAGCCCGCCGCCCGCCGCTCGTACTACCTCGACACCAACGACGCCGACAAGGTCATCGCCCGCGCCAAGCGGCTCCGCGGCCTGGCCGGAACCCTGCCCGAGCCTGGCACCCAGGCCCGCGAGGACGCGCCCGTCTTCGACGTCCTGGCCGACCTCGCCGAGGTCTGGCCCGCAGGGGAGAACGCGGCATGGAACGAGACCCTGTGCAACCGCCTGGCCGAACTACGGCCCGACGTCTACACCGGCTGGAAGTCCGAACAGCTCACCAGCGCACTCAAGCCGCACGGCCTGCGCGTTAGCGACATCGGCCGCCGCATCGACGGCAAGCCCGTCACCCGGCGCGGTATCCGCCTGGACGACCTCACCGAGACCATCGCCGAACGTAACCGTCAGAAGCGCTCCGGCTGACCCGTCACAGGGTGCTAGCGATAGCAGCCGACCCTGCTATCGCTAGCACCCCCGCTAGCACCAGAAACAAGCCCTGGCCAGGCCGTTAGCGCGCTAGCGGCCTTAATCGACCACGCCCGGAATCCAGCCCAGGAGGCTGTTGTGCACCCTGCCCTGCTCGTCGCTATCGCCACGATCATCGGAACTCTCTGTTACGCCTCGCAGTGCTACGCGAGCCCGTTCGGACGCTGCCGCAAGTGCCAGGGAAAGGGCCGCATCCCGCATCGTCGGGGCACCCGATACTGCCGCCGCTGCGACGCCACCGGCCTGCGCCTGCGCCTCGGTCGTCACGCCTGGAACTACGTCCGCCGCCTGCACCACGACGGCCGCTGACCAAGAACGGCCCCGGCGCACAGTCACCAAGCACGACGCCGGGGCCCTGCCCCAACCGATCACCGGCCCCGCAAGGCCGACTCAAGGAGCAACCATCAGCATGACACCTCATCCACCCCGCCAGACGCTGTCCTACGCGCTGGCCGCTGCCGCCCGAGGCTGGCACGTCTTCCCGCTCACTCCGGGGGACAAGGTGCCGCTCAAGGGCTGGAAGTGGAAAGAGCACCACACCACCGACGCCGACACCATCCGCCGCTTCTGGAGTGGTACCCCGTACAACATCGGCATCGCGACCGGCCCGTCCAGCCTGGTCGTGATCGACCTGGACACCCCGAAGAACGGCGAGCAGCCTCCACCACCGTGGAACCGCCCTGGAGTCAACGACGGGGCCGACGTTCTGGCCCTGCTCTGCGAGCAGGCCGGCCAGTCGCTGCCCCTGGAGACCTTCCAAGTCCGCACCCGGCGCGGCGGAACCCATCTGTACTTCACCGCACCTCACGGCATGACGCTCGGCAACACGTCCGGTGCCAAGGGCCAGGGACTCGGATGGCTGATCGACACCCGCGCCAGCGGCGGCTACGTCGTCGCGCCGGGCAGCTTTGTCGACCTCCCGGACGGCACCGGAACGTATGACGCCATCCACACCACCGCACCCGCGCTGCTGCCGGCGTGGCTGGCCGAACGACTCGTACGATCCGACCACGACCATCAGCCGGTCCGCGCCTCCGTCCACGACGTCCTGGCCACGCTCGGCAACCAGTCCACGGGCTACGTCCTGACCGCACTCCACAACGAGCTACAGCACGTCCTCGACGCCACGCCGGGCACCCGCAACCACACCCTGAACGCCGCCGCCTTCGCCCTCGGCCAACTCATCGCCACGGGCCTGCTGCCGCACCGACTCACCGAGGAAGCCCTGCACACCGCAGCCTGCGCCATCGGCCTGTCCCCCCGAGAGGCCACCGCCACCATCCGCTCCGGCCTGACCGCCGGAGCACGCCAGCCACGCCGGGGGATCGCATGACCAACCCGCTCGACGCCCACGCCATCCTGGAGAACCTCGACGCCCATGCCGCCATCACCCGCCTGCACCGCGACCAGTCCGGCGACCTGACCATCGGGCTACCGGTCCCGCCACCGGCCGCCGACCCCGCCATGTTCTACGGCCTGCCCGGCGAACTGGTGAAAGCCGCCGACCCGTCCACCGAAGCCGATCCCGTAGGTGTCCTGGTCTCGGCCCTGTCCGCCTGCGGCGCGGTCATCGGCCCCGGTCCGTTCGTCCAGATCGGCAACACCCGCCACCCGCTGCTGATCTGGCCGCTTCTCTTCGGCCGCACCGGCTCTGGTCGTAAGGGACAGGCCACCGACACCGCCGAGATCTTCCTGCACCACGCAGGCATCGGCTACGGCGACCTCTGCGTCACCGGCCTGTCATCCGGCGAAGGGCTGATCGAACGCATCCGTGACCCCGACAGCCCGGACGACCCCGGCGGCACCATGGACAAGCGCCTATCGGTCACCGAGCCGGAGTTCTCCACCGTCATGGCCCGCGCCAAGCGCGAGGGCTCCACGCTCGGCACGATGCTCCGCCAGGCATGGGACGGTCGCACGCTCGCCGTGCTCACCCGCAACGCCTATCGAGCATCCAACCCACACATCGCGATCATCGGCCACATCACGCCCAAAGAATTCCGCTTGCGTGTGGCCGAGGCGGACATGGCCGGCGGCTCCTACAACCGCTTCCTCCCGGTCTACGTCGAGCGGTCCAAGCGCCTGCCCATCCCGGAAGGCGTCGCCCCCGACCTGCTGGCCAGCCTCAGCGGCAGGCTGCACGACGCCGTCAAGGCAGCCCGTCAGATCAGGCGCATCGCCCTGGACGAGAACGCCCGCGCCTTCTGGTCGGCCGAGTTGTACGAGGAGTTCACCGCTGCCGACGACGAAGACCACGCCTGGACCGAATTCACCCGCCGCTCCGCTCCGTACTGCCTGCGCATCGCCGCCCTGTACGCCGCCCTCGACGCCCGCACCCACATCACCACCACCGACCTCGGCGCCGCCGCCGCGCTGGTTCGCTACTCCATCGCCTCAGCCGTGTTCGTCCTGGACAAGCAGATGCGCGACCCGAAGATCGACCGCATCCGCCGCGCCCTCGACCAGGCCGCCGACACCGGCCTGACCCGCTCGGAGCTCTCCGCCCTGTTCTCGCGCAACGTGCCTAAGCAGACCCTCGACGAGCTGTTGACCAGCCTGACGGCCACCGGCCAGTACGAGACCTTCACCACGCCCACCGGCGGACGCCCGTCCGTCCGCTACCGCCGCACGAGCCCTGACGAAGAAAGAAGAAACAAGCTCTCATGACCGGCACAGCCCAGCGTTCAGCGGGAGAGAAGCGATCGCGGCAGGACCGATCTTCTTTCGTCGACAACAAACAAAGCCGATCGCCACCATCCCGGCCCCAGCACGTACCGGCCCGTTCTTTCTTCTTTCTTCGTCCTGATCACCATCCGGCCCACAGCCACCAAGCACGGGGCCGAACACACCCAACCGTCCTGATCCGCAAGGAGCCGCACTTGGCCACCGGCACCACCCAACGAGGAATGCTCACCCTCGCCGACCTCTGCACCGAACTCCAGATCTCCCGCTCGACCTTCTACGACTGGCGAGCCAAGGGCCGCGCCCCGCGCTGCCTCAAGCTGCCCAACGGCGATCTCCGTATCCGCCGCACGGACCTGGACCGCTGGCTCGCCACGATGGAGGAGGCCGCCTGATGAAGGACATCACCTACAACGTCCGCGTCTACGCGATCGAGACGCGCAAGAACGCGGCCGGCAAGGTCACCTCTTACCGCGTGGCCTGGCAGACCACCACGAAGACCTGGAAGCGCTCGTTCAAGAACGCCGCCCAGGCCGACACCTTCCGCGGCTCCCTGCTCACCGCTGCCCGGAGCGGCGAAGCCTTCAGCACGCTCACGGGTGAGCCCGTCTCCTGGGGACGCACCGACCGCCGGGAGATGAGCTGGTACGAATTCGCCTGCAAGTTCGCCGACATGAAATGGAAGAACGCCGCCCCCAAGTACCGCCAGGACATCGCCCGCGCCCTCACCGCCGCCACACCCGCTATGTACGCCAGCACACGTGGGAAGCCTGATGACCGCGCGCTGCGCTCAGCTATGCACCGTTGGGGCTTCAACACCAAGCAACGCCAGGAGGCACCCGAGGAGACCGACACCATGCTGCGCTGGCTGGCCGACAACACCAAGCCCGTCTCGGCGCTCATTGACGACGCTGGCCTTGTTCGTGACCTGCTGGAGTCCGCCACGTCCTTGCTGGACGGCACCCGCGCCGCTCCCAGCACCGTGCGCAAGCACCGCATGCTGCTGTCCAACGCCCTCGACTACGCCGTGGAACTCAAGCTCCTACCCGCAAATCCGCTCAAGACGCTGAAGTGGAAGCCGCCGGCCAACGCCTACGAGGTGGACCGGCGCAGCGTCATCAACCACACGCAGGCCAAAGCCCTGCTCGCGGCCGTAGCTGCCCAGAAGCCGAGCGGCGAGCGACTCGTGGCGTTCTTCGCCCTCATGTATTACGCCGCGTTGCGCCCCGAGGAGGTCGTCAACCTACGCCGAGACAACGTCACCCTTCCACCCCTGCGCAAGAACACAGAGACCGGGCACATGGAGGAACCAACCAACGCTTGGGGAGAACTACACCTCCTCAAGGCCGCGCCGTACGCCGGTCGGGACTGGACGGACAGTGGCGAGGCCCGAGAGGAACGCGCGCTCAAGCACCGGGCGGTCGGCCACAGCCGGAGTGTGCCGATCCCGCCACCCCTGGTGCGCATCCTGCGAGCTCACCTCGCAATGTTCGACAAGGGATCGCAAGGACGCCTCTTCTACGGCGTTAAGGCCGGCGAACTGCCGTTCATCACCTACCGCCGCGCCTGGAAGGCCGCCCGCAAGACAGTCCTAACAGAGAAGGAGATCGCCTCACCGCTGGCCGCTCGGCCGTATGACCTGCGCCACGCTTGCGTGTCCATGTGGCTCAACGTCGGAGTTCCCGCACCTCAAGTAGCCGAATGGGCGGGACATAGCGTGGATGTACTCCTGCGCATCTACGCCAAGTGTATCGTCGGCCAGGCTGAGGCGGCCAAGTGTCGAATCGCTGTTGCCCTTGCCGAATGAGGCTGGGGGAGGGGGAGTCCGATGGAAGTTTCGGGCTCCCCGCCTCGCTCACGCCTACAAATGTCGCATTCTCGCTCATCACGGCAACCAGATACCACTGCCGGAACTTCTCATTGTCATCAGCCACTCCTTCAGAGCAGCTGGATTGACCTCTCTAACTGGGTAGCGTCTGGTCTTTACGACCTCCCTCGCTCCGGGTAACCATTCAGCCGTAGCCACCAGCAGTCCTTGCCTAGCTCCTTCCCATGCCACGTCCGCCGCTAGTGCTTTAACGACAACTTTCTCAATTTTCTTTTTTTCGCGCTTGCACTGCACGATGATTGTTGGTGCTGCATCCTCCCCTTGTGCCCCGGATTCCCATATTCTCAAATCAACGCCGTTGTCATTTCTTCCCGCACCGAGTTCAACCTCAAAGCCCTGTCGATGGAAGTGTTCGGCCGTGAGGGCCTCAAACTTCCTCCAATTGATCTGCCCGAGCTGGTCAAAGTTGGCGGCCAGGTAATCTATAAAGCGCTGATCGAAGAATCGCCCATACGTTGCTGTGGCGGATTCTGATTTGAATAGCTCGGCAAGTTCTAGCGAGTTCTCCCAAGCTCTTTCAGAGGCACCTAATGGGATCACTCCTCTTGCGTATCGAAACGCTATCTCGTCCAGTGCCACCGCGACCGCATCCGCCAGCGCTTGACCCGCAAGTTTTCGGGCTTCTTCGACGAGTTCGCGAGTGCGGTCCGGTTCGACATGGATCGGAGTAATGTAAGCAGCTAGCGGCGATGGGCCCAGGTCTACTGGGTGAGGCTGCCCGACAGGGTAATAAATGCGCCCAATCATGAACTCCGCAGCTTGGATAGCTAGATCGAGGTTATTTAGCCTTTCATTAATCCCAGTGACTATCGGTTGGCCGGTTGCTCGCAGGGCACCGTGGTATCCAAATTTCTCCAGCACCGCCGCCCTTAGTGTGGAGTTCACGGCCTTATATTCAGCACTGGTCCCCAGATGGGGCTCTATTCGATGTAAGTTCTCTTTGGTGGCTTGTTTTATTTGATCGCTGGTGGCTGCTAGGCCAAGCTTAATACCAATTATCTCGGACAGTAGCTCTATATGCGAGCGATCGTTGACCCAGTCCCATGGCGCGCCCATGAGGTCCTCCTCAAGCCGTCGTCTCTATCGGCTGTGACTCGTCCTTTTGTTCGAAGCCCTTTGATGAGTCGAAACAGGTCTTCGAGATCCATATTCGCGTGTTCCAGAGTAGGCGTCGTTGGCGTACTCATCGTCGAGCTGCCCTGCCGTGAACTTCACCCAACCTAAACGATCCACACTGCATGTGACTACCCGTACACCTCGTGCGGAGTGTCACGCAGGTGGAGTACGGTCCTCTGGTAAGCAGCGACCGAGAAATACGGCGCAACTTGAACTCGAACCCAACTGCATGCGCGGGAATGAACAGGTGCTCGCCGCGCTTGCGGCAGTAGGAGTCGTCGAAGGCAGAGCTGCCGACCAGCGGTGCCTTCTAAGCCGCTTGCGAGAGGCTTCGCGGCGTCGCGGCCGTCGACCTTCTCCGGTAGCACGTATGTTCGAGCGAACTATTGTGGCGGACCGAATCGCTCGGCGAACGTGGAAAGGTCAAGGGCGTGGTAGTCACAGTCTGCTTGGGCGCGCAGTCGACACAGGTATATCTCTCCTGCTCGGGATCGGCATCCCGAGCAGGCCAGTGCAGCTGTGTGGCGACACTGTACGATCGCGAACTTCCTTGGTTAAGTCGATTGTGTCGGGTGCCTGCGGCACTATACTTGGGAATCTATACACGGCTAAGGCTTCCGGGAAAAGAAAGGCCATGGTGGATTTTCGGATTGCAGAGTTGAGGCTCAGATCGTTCCGGGCAGTCCCGCTGGAGCTGCGTATCAGCTTCTCGAATGCGGACGGTGAGAGGCCTTCGAGCTGTCTGATTCTTGGAGACAATGGGACTGGCAAGTCATCCATTGTAGATGGTATTGAGTTCGCTCTGCAGGGTCGCGTGCATCCCTTCTTTGGGGTCTCGACAAGAACAAACATTGGTCGCCTCCCAAATTTGGCATTCAAAGCATCAGGGAAATGCATGGCGGAGGTTCGGCTTTCCGACAAATCCCTAGTCATGAGGGAAGTTAAGTGGGATCCTTCGCGGGGGCACTGGGCGTCATCGTCGCCCGACGCGATTCCAGGTTTTCAAGGAGCTTGCTTTGCGCTTCGACGCGAGGACATTCTGAGCTTTCTGAGGGCATCTGCAGATCGAAGGACCCAAATGTTTGCCGCGTTCCTTCGGTCTGTTGCTTCACTTGAGGGACACAGTGCGGATGACGAGGAGCTTATAGAGTCAGCCAAGATAAAAGCGGAAGAGCTTAGGGTAAAGCAATTCGCGATCGCCAAGCAGCTATCTATGGTTCTCAAGGTTGACGCAGAGACCCTGCAGCCGCTAAACCCCAAAAGCCCTCTTGACTCGATTTTCGTCGAGCGCGGCCTGATTCGCAATGCCCTACAACGTCGTCGTAGAAGCCTTCGACTCAAACCAGAAGAAGAAGAACTCTTCGATCTGAGGAATAAGCTCACGGCAGGTGCAAAGGAGCACCAGGCCGCAGTCGCTGCAGTTCGCGACGCCATAAAGCGAGCACAGTACAAGCCGGTTGCACGCCTTGTAGCAAAGATCAGCGGCACGGTAAGTCGTGATTTCAAGAGACTATCCCCAAGTAGCAGCTTTATTAGCGACATAGTCATTTCGCTTGGCGATAATCAGGATGAGATCATACTTGAGGCGCGGTTGGGCGATGGCTCGATCGTTCCCGTTGAGCACTATCTTAGTGAGGCCAGCCTGGATTTGCTGGCACTCCTGCTATTTCTAGGGCTCCTGAGAGAGGCAGCGAGTAGAGGTCAGGCCAAGATACTAATACTCGACGATGTGCTGCAGAGTGTTGATGGAACTATCAGGCTTCAAGTAGCTCGATATCTACTGGATGAGTTTGGTGATTGGCAACTAATCCTTACCTTTCATGATCGGTTCTGGCGTGAGCAATTTCGTACCCTCTGTGCACAGAAGGGTCATAGAGTAACAGTTCGCGACATCACGAAGTGGGAGTTTAGTCAAGGACCAATTCTGGTTCAAGTAGGGGCCGATATATCAATGGCCACTAGATCGGTCATGAGCAGCGATTCCCCCTCCCTTATTGCATCTCAAGCAGGCCTACTGCTCGAGACTTCATGCGATTGGTTGAGTAAGTCTCTAGGAACATCGGTCACCAGAAGGCCTGACGATAAATATACTCTCGGTGATACTTGGCCTGGAATTCTGAAGGTCCTGCGCCGGTTTGACACGTCGACGCTCGCCGAAAATGTAGATCTTTACTTCCCGTTGCGTAATCTCATAGGAGCCCACTATAACGAGTGGGCCCAGAGTGTAACTCTTACGGAATCACAGCAATTTGCGCAGGTGGTATTGGATCTGTGGGATAAGATCTGGTGCCCAAAGTGCAGAAGTACTCTTACGAGAACCGGCGCACACTTGGCTTGCAGGTGTGGATTCGTGCTGATCGGGAAGAGCCGGACTGATTAGTAAGAACTGTGTGCGAAGAGTGTGATCGTGCGACCTCGTTGCCATCTGTGCCGGTCGGTTCTCTCACAGCCTCCCGCTATTTCTGTCCGAGGACAGTACGCCTACTGAAGCAACAAAGTGGGGGGATATGGTCATGCCCAGGCGGTGGGGTCGGCCTCGGGGCTTCCGATGGGTGTCCCGTTCGCTGCGGCCGCGGCGTTCGGGTGCTATCTCACTGTGGCCGATGGTGGCAGGAAAGGTGACGCCGGCTGCCACACTGCGAGCCGAGCAGCAGATCGTTCTGGTCTCCCGTCGCGATGTCCCTAGCGCGCTGCCCCTTCTTCGAGGCCATTCAGACCCTGTCCTACCGGGGGCTTGCACCGTGTCGTGATGACATCAGGGATGAGCCGAACGAGAAGAAGACTCTTCTTTGTCTGGGATCTCCTTCCATGCCGTGCAGCCGGGCCGGTTCTAGGTCGGATGTGCTTGGGTTTTGCGGGAAGGTATTGGGAAAGACTGGCCGCGAACGATCGGTGATAGCCCGACACAGTCGGACACACAACGAAGCCCCTGACCGGCGTTCCCACTGGTCAGGGGCTTACTTCTGCTGATGGAACCTGGTGCCCCCGGCAGGATTCGAACCTGCGGCACCCGCTTTAGGAGAGCGGTGCTCTATCCCCTGAGCTACGGAGGCGGACGACGTAAGCCTAGCGAAAGTTCGGCAGTGCGTGTGCCGTCGGGCTGGGGTGAGTTCCAGGGCGTTGGTTATGGGTGGTGTGAGCTGCGGTAAAGCCATGACAAGTGATCACCTTCCGGTGTGTGTCCGGTGGGTACCGTCGGCGCCGTGGATGCGAGGCGACGTACACAGGTGCGCAGGCGGCCCGTCGTGCTGTTTGCGGCGTTGCTGGCGCCGGCGATCTTCGCCGGTGGGCTGATGGCGGGAGAGGCGGGCCGGTACGAGGGCTCGAAGGTGCGGCTGGACTCCAGGGGGGAGGGGTGGGTGGCGTTCGAGCCCGTGTTCGTGCCCGCGCCTGCTCATCCCAGCCGGCGGTATGTGGCCGCGGTGCCTGCGCCGGTGGTGGAGGCACCGGTGGTCCGGGTGGTCGCGGCGCCTCGGCAGGCTGAGCCGTCCGTGCCGGCGCGGGAGTCTGTGCCGACTCCCACCGTGGAGGCGAGTCCCGATGCGTCTGCGACCTCCCGGCCTCAGTGTCCGGGGGCGTGGGAGGACACGTGGCTCTGGGAGTTGTGCCGGGAGAATGAGCAGCGGCCCGGGCGGGGGGAGTCTGGGGGATTGCTCGGTGGGCTTTGAGGGAGACGCCGTCCTGCTCTGCGGCATGGGTCAGAGATACGCCGTCAGGGCCGCCCTGCGAGCGAAAGCTTGAGTGGGCGAACGAACCCGGCCACCTTCCCAGCCGTACTGACCATGTAAGAGCCGACATGAACCGCGCCGAGCCCCCGAGAGGGCCCCACGGGCGCAGACAAGGAGCTTTCACGGCCGAGCCGTACAAAAGCGTCGTTCGTGTCCTAACGGCTCTTCGGAGTTCGGTCCGGACACTCGGAGGGCTGTAGTAACGTGCGTGCCGGACCCGGGTCACGAGTTTGCAAACGGAGGAGTCGAACGTGCCAGCCCCTCGATCAGCAGGTCTGATCGCGGTCGTCATGGCGATGACTTCGCTGTTCGTGCTGCCCGACAAGGCACAGGCTCAGGTCGACACCCAGGCCGAGGATCGGAGCCAGACGGCGAAGCAGCGCCGGCAGGACCCCTCGAACCTCACCGAGCTCCGCAAGGAGGCCGAGCAGGCCGCCAAGAAGCTCGAAGACGCGACCAAGGCGCTGGAGAAGCGGCAGGCCACCGCCAAGGCGGCCCGGGATCAGCTCACGACCAAGCTGAGGCTCCTCCGGGAGGCCGAGCTGCAGTTGGGGCGGATCCGCCAGCCGGTGTCGGAGCTGGCCGAGCTCCTCTACGAGCAGCCGGTCGGAGCCGACGGGGTCGTGCCCTTCCTGTCGGGTGACGCCGACACCGACATGCTGCCGGCCATGGGCAGCGTCAATTACATGTTGTCGGTCCGCCAGCAAGCGGTCGAGCGGACCAGTGCCCTGGCTCAGCAGACGGAGATCCTGGCCGGCGAGGCGCAGGAGCTCAGGGCGGGCAACCTGCTGGCCGAGGCGCAGCTGGCGGCCGAGGTGGACCTGCTCAGGAAGCAGTCGGACAAGATCGTCAAGTCGCTCACCGCGGCCCTGGTGAAGCTGGGGATCAAGATTGACAAGGTGGGGCGGGCGGCGCTCGGCTGCAATCCGCTGAGGGCGGCGACAGCCGGTAACTATCCCAACGGGCTCATTCCCCGGGCGATGCTCTGCCCGTTGCAGCAGAAGGGCCACAGCCTGCGGGCCGACGCCACGATCGCGTTCGTCAGCCTGAACGAGGCCTACAAGCAGACCTTCGGGCGGCCGATCTGCGTGACCGACGCCTACCGGAACCTGACCGAGCAGCAGTCGATCTACTATCGGCGGCCCGGTTTCGCGGCCGTGCCCGGGCGAAGCAACCACGGGCTGGGGCTGGCCGTGGACCTCTGCGGTGGGGTGGAGAGATTCCGGTCGGCGGAGTTCAACTGGATGGAGAAGAACGGCAAGAGGTATGGCTGGTTCCACCCGGACTGGGCCTACAGCAGCCCGTTCGAGCCGTGGCACTGGGAGTATGACCCGAAGATGGACAAGCTGCCCTAGGCGGCGGCGTCGAGCTCGGTGGTGCAGAACGCGCAGCGGGTGGCCGCCAGGGGGATCTCCGACAGGCACTCCGGGCAGTCGCGGTGGGTGAGCTCCTCCTGGGCTTGCGTGCGGTCCTTGAAGTGTGTGTACGGCTTGACGATCAGGAAGTAGAGCACCAGCGCCACCAGCAGGAACGAGATGATGGCGTTGATGAAGTCGCCGTACATGAAGTTGGACCGGCCGACGGTGAGCCTCAGCGACGAGAAGTCGGGCAACCCGCCGAACGCCGAGATCAGGGGCGTCAGCAGGTTGCTCACGAAGGAGCTGACCACGGCGGTGAAGGCCGCTCCGATGACGACCGCCACGGCGAGGTCGATGACGTTTCCGCGCATGAGGAACTTCTTGAAACCACTCATGGCTACAGATGGTAAATGATCGATCACTTTAAGTGTGGTTGGATCGTGATCGACAGGTGGCCGCCGGCTTGGGCGCCTGCCAGCTCGTTCGCCTGGGACGGGGTGGTGGCGAGCACCACCAGGGCGCCGTGGTCGTCCTTGGCGGCCGGGATGGTGAGCACGGTGACCTGCTCCGCCACCGGCCTGGCGGGCCGGCCCTCGTGGGCCGCGAGCACACTGATCGTCGAGCCGGGGGAGATCAGGCGCACCGCGTCGGGGTCGGCGATCCGTACGGGCGTCGCCACGGCCCCCGGCGGCAGCCGCAGGGAGTCCAGCAGTCGCACGTCCGTGAGCGGCTCGCCGCGCCGCATCGCGGTCGCGAGCACACGGCCCGTGGCGCCGGTGCGCAGGGCGCCGTCGGGCGGGTGTGGCAGGGAGGCAGCGCGGAGGTCTCCAGGGCGGAGTACGCCGGGGGACAGGTCGCGGGCGGCGACCAGCACCGCAGGGCCGACCGCCGGACGTAGCGCCAAATATCCGGATATGACGGCGACGGCGGCGAGCGCGGCGGCGATGAGCCGGCGCCGCCGCTCGCACCGTCGTAGCCAGATTCGGATCACGGCAGCTCGAAGGGGAGCTTGACGCCGTCGAGCGCCGAGCCGCAGGCGCACGTCCGGTGCTCGGGCAGCGCCCGCACCGCCTCGGCCACCAGGGTCCGCATCCTGGTCACGTTTCGGCCGAAGAACTCCAGCACCTCTTCGTGGGTGACCCCCTGCCCGGCCTCCACTCCGGCGTCATGGTCGGTCACCAGCGACAGCGACGTGTAGCACAGGGCCAGCTCCCGGGCCAGGACCGCCTCGGGGAAGCCGGTCATGCCGACGATCGTCCACCCGTTGCCCTGGAACCACTGTGACTCGGCCCGCGTGGAGAAGCGCGGGCCCTCGATGACCACCAGGGTCCCGCCGTCGACCGTGTCCCACTCGCCTGAGCGGGCGGCCGCCACGGCGACCGCGCGGCCCGACGGGCAGTAGGGGTCGGCGAACGAGACGTGCACGGCCCCGCCCAGGTCGTAATAGGTCTGGACGCGCCCCGAGGTCCGGTCGACCAGCTGGTCGGGCACCACGATCGCGCCCGGACCCACCTCCGCCCGCAGCGAACCGACGGCACTGGGCGCCAGCACCTGGCGCACCCCGAGGGAGCGCAGCGCCCACAGGTTGGCCCGATAGGGGATGCGGTGCGGGGGAAAGCGGTGGTCGCGGCCATGCCGGGGGATGAACGCCACCGAGCGCGAGCCGATGCGCCCGACGGTGACGACATCGCTGGGCGGGCCGTAAGGGGTGCTGAGCTCGACCTCCTCCGCGTCGTCGAGCAGGGAGTAAAAGCCGGAACCGCCGATGACGCCGATATCTGCGCGATTAACCATGGCGCAGAGGGTAGCCGCATCGTGGTCGGGCCAGGAGGGGCCGAGCGGAGTTCTGTGGATAACGACTTTTCAGCCTGTGGACAACCCTCACTCCGTAAAGTGATCGTTCCGGCACAGAGAGTATGATCGGCGCATGCGGCATCGGGGTCTTGGGCTCATCATCATCGCGCTCATGCTCGGCATGCTGCTGGCCGCGCTCGACCAGACCATCGTGTCGACGGCGCTGCCGACCATCGTCAGCGACCTCGGCGGCCTGGCGCACCTGTCGTGGGTGGTGACGGCCTACATCCTGGCCTCCACGGTCTCCACCCCGCTGTGGGGCAAGCTCGGCGACCAGTACGGCCGCAAAAACCTGTTCCTGGCCGCGATCGTCATCTTCCTGGCCGGTTCGGCGCTGTGCGGGCTCAGCCAGAGCATGGCGCAGCTCATCGTCTTCCGGGGGATCCAGGGGCTCGGCGGCGGCGGGCTGATGGTGCTGGCGCAGGCCATCGTCGGCGACGTCGTGTCGGCCCGCGACCGGGGTAAGTACCAAGGCTACTTCGGTGCTGTGTTCGCCGTCTCCAGCATCGTCGGGCCGCTGCTCGGCGGTCTGTTCGTCGACCATCTGTCGTGGCACTGGGTGTTCTACGTCAACCTGCCCCTGGGGGCGGTCGCGTTGTTCGTGATCGTCGCGGTGCTGCCGGGCGACAGGACCCACACCAGTCACCGGATCGACTACGCCGGCGTGGTGCTGCTCGGTGGCGCCACCTCATGCCTGGTGCTGATCGCCACCTGGGGCGGCACGGTCTATCCGTGGCGCGATCCGGTGATCGCCGGGCTCGCCGTGGCGGCCGTGGCGATGCTGGCCGGGTGGGTGATCGTGGCGCGGCGGGCGCGGGAGCCGGTGCTGCCGCTGGAGCTCTTCCGGACCAGGGCGTTCACGATGTCGTCGATCGTCGGGTTCGTGGTGGGGTTCGGCATGTTCGGCGCGCTCACCTATCTCCCGCTCTACCTGCAGATCGTGCACGGGGTGAGCGCCACGCTGTCCGGGGTGTACCTGCTGCCGATGATGGCGGGCATGCTGACGATGTCCGTCATCAGCGGGCAGGTCATTTCCAAGACCGGCAAATACCGCTATTTCCCCATCGCCGGCACGGCGTTCGCGACCGTGGGCATGTTCCTGCTGTCCACGCTCACCGAGTTCAGCAGCCTGGCGGCCCTGGGCGCCTACCTGCTGGTGCTCGGAGTGGGCCTGGGCATGACCATGCAGGTGCTGGTGATCGTGGTGCAGAACGCCGTCGACTTCAAGGATCTCGGCGTCGCCACCTCGGGCGCCACGTTCTTCCGGTCGATCGGCGGCTCGTTCGGGGTGGCGACGCTCGGGGCGGTCTTCACCGGGCGCCTCGCCGCCGACGTCAGCGAGGTGCTCACCAGGACGACGCTGCCGGCGGGCTTCGATCCGGCGACCGTCCAGCAGGACCCCACGGTCATCCAGCGGCTGCCGTCCGATCTGGCCGCGGAGTTCCTGCATGTGTACGCCGACTCCGTCGCCACCGTGTTCCGGGTGGCGGCGCCCATCATGCTGGCCGCGTTCGTCCTGACCTGGTTCATTCCGCAGCAGCGGCTGCGGCAGACCACCAAGGCCGCCGACATCGGCGAAGGGCTGGGCGCCACGTCCGCAGAGCGGTCGTCGCTGGCGGAGGTCGAGCGAGGCCTCGTCCGGCTCGCCGACGCCAACCTGCGTAAGGGGTACTACACGCGGATGGGCGACCTGGCGGGGCTGGAGGGCATGTCGCCCGAAGGGGTGTGGATCATCGCCAGGCTGGGCGGCGAGGACTGGGTCTCGGCCCAGTCGCTGGCCGAGCGCGCGCAGGTCAGCAGGAGCCACGGCAGGCCGTACGTCGACCGGCTCATCGACGACGGCTTCGTCGAGCGGTCACGGGACGGCGACCACCTACGGCTCACCACGCGCGGCCAGGAGGCCGCGCTGCGGCTGCTGCGCAGCTCGCGCGAGGCGCTCAGCCGGCTGGTGGCCGACTGGGGGCCTGATCCACAGCTCGAGCAGCTCCTCGACAGGATCGCTCCGGAGCTGCTCGGGGCGCTGGGGGACCGGCCTCGCTAGTTGGCGGCGGCGGCGGGAGCCGGCGTCGAGGCGGCAGGCTTGCTGCTCTCGGCGGGCTTGCTGTCGCTGGACGACGATGAGCCGGTCTCGGCGGGCTTGCTGGAGGGAGCCGAAGAGGTCGACGACGAGCGGTTGTCGGTGCGGTAAAAGCCCGACCCCTTGAACACGATGCCGACGGCAGAGAACACCTTGCGCAGGTTTCCCTCGCAGCTCGGACATACGGTCAACGTGTCGTCGCTGAACTTCTGGACGACCTCGAGCTGCTCACCGCAGTCGTTGCAGGCGTACTGGTAGGTCGGCACGCGCTCCTCCTAAAGGCTTTTGGCACTCGAGTGATGCGACTGCTAATGGTAACTGATGCGTCCAAACTCCTATTCCAGTCCCCGCTCGCCGTACCATCCGGCCAGTTTCCCGCGGCGGCTGACGGCGCGCAGACGGTGTTCGACCTGGTCGCGGTAGGCCACCGTGGTCACGATCAGGAGCTGGTCGTCCGACCTGATCCTCGTGTTGTGCGACGGCACGAACGACTTTCGTTCGCGGACGATCAGCGTCACCTGGGCCCCGGGCGGCAGCCGCAGCTCGAAGATCTCCACGCCGTGCAGCTGGGAGCCGGGAGGAACCCTGACCTGCAGCAGGTCGGCGTTCAGCTCTTCGAGCGGCGCGGCCTCCACCTCCAGATCGTGCGCCTCGCCGGGGGCGGTCACCCTGAGCAGCCGGGCCACCAGGGGCAGCGTCGGCCCCTGGAGCAGCGTGAACACGATGACGATCACGAAGACCTGGTTGAAGATGTCCTTCGAGCCGTCGACCCCGGCCGCCCATGGGATGGTCGCCAGCACGACCGGGATGGCGCCGCGCAACCCCGCCCAGGACAGGAACGCCTGCTCGCGCAGGCTCACCGTGCCCAGCCGCGCCAGCTGGGCGACCAGTGAGCTGGCCAGGACCGTCAGCGGCCGCGCCACCAGCACGAGGATCGTCCCGGTGATCAGGCCGGGCAGGATCGACGACGGCATCTCCTTCGGGCTGGCCAGCATGCCGAGCATCACGAACAGCCCGATCTGCGCCAGCCACGCCGAGCCCTCCGCGAACCCTCGGGTCGCCGCCCGGTGCGGCAGTCGCGAATTGCCCAGGATCAGGGCGGTCAGGTAGATCGCCAGGAACCCCGAACCGTGCAGCAGCACGGCCCCGGCGTAGGAGACCATGGTCAGCGCGAGCACGGCGATCGGATAGAGGCCGGAGGCCGGCAGGGCGAGGCGGCGCAGCGCGTACGCTCCGGCGGGGCCCACGGCGAGGCCGACGGCGGCGCCGATCAGCAGCTCGACCGTCGTCTCCAGCAGGAAGACGCCGACGCTCGGCACCGCGTGGGAGGCGCTGCTCAGCAGCACCACGGCGATCACCGTGGGCGCGTCGTTGAACCCGGACTCGGCCTCCAGGATGCCCGCCAGCTTGGGCGGCAGCGGCAGCCTGCGCAGCACGGAGAACACCGCGGCCGCGTCGGTGGGGGCCAGCACGGCCCCCAGGATCAGCGCGGTGGTGACGTCGACGCCCAGCAGGAAGTGCACCGGCAGTGCCACCGCCGCGATGCTGACCGCGACGCCGAAGGTGGCCAAGATCAGCGCAATGGGGACCGATCCACGTACGTGGGTCCAGTTCGTGGTCAGGCCGCCCTCGGCCAGGATGATCGCCAGCGCGAGGAAGCCGATCTCCTTCGCGATCCCCGGATCGCTGAACGGGATGCCGGCCACGGAATCGCCCAGGACGAGACCGAGTCCCAGGAACAACAGCAGACTCGGCAGACCGCTGCGATGCGCCACCCGTACCGAGACGATGGCCGCGATGACGATCGCGGCACCAAGAAGGAGCCAGACATCAAGCGTCATCTGGCCCCCTCTATGTGTGTGTGGTCACTTAAGACTAATGAGTCCCGATGGTGTGACCGCAAAGCGGATCGGCCTGTCATGCGGCTCGGCCGGCACGTCGTCCCTGAGCTCGCCGTCGTGCAGCAGCGCGACCGTGGGCACGTTCGGCCCCACCCGGCTCAGCGCGCGGTCGTAGGAGCCGCCGCCCCGGCCGAGGCGTACCCCGGTCACTCTGTCCACGGCCAGCGCGGGGACGATCACCAGCGCCGCCGTGCGGATCGCGTCGATCCCACGCCGCGTGTCCACCGGCTCCATCAGGCCGGACCGGCCGGGCGCGAGCGTGTCGGGACCGTCGTACACCGCCCAGTCGAGATCATTGTCCTCCCGCAGGACCGGCAGCATCACGGTGGCCCCGTGCTTCCACAGGGCGAACACCAGCCCGTGCGTCTCCGGCTCGGTGCCGATGGACCAGTAGCAGGCGACGAGCCCGGCCATCTGCGCCCATGGCTGGTCGAGGAGCGTTTCACGGATATTGGTGGCGTTCGAGCGCAGTTGCTGGGGTGTGAGTGAGGCGCGCGCCGAAATCAGCTCACGGCGCAGGTTCAGCTTGTCCACAGGTACCTCCACTAGGGTCTACTCATGGCTGACTTCGACCCTGTGACGAAAGCCGTCGTGCCCGCCGCGGGTCTGGGCACCCGGTTCCTTCCGGCGACCAAGGCGACACCCAAAGAGATGCTGCCCATCGTCGACAAGCCCGCCATCCAGTATGTCGTCGAGGAGGCCGCCTCCGCCGGGCTGCTCGACCTGCTGATGGTGACGGGCAAGAACAAGCGGTCGATCGAGGATCACTTCGACCGCGCGTTCGAGCTGGAGGAAGTGCTCGAGGCGAAGGGCGACGAGCACCGGCTCTCCCAGGTCCGCGAGCCGGCCGCCCTGGCGACCCTGCACTACGTACGGCAGGGCGAGCCCAAGGGGCTCGGCCACGCGGTCCTCTGTGCCAAGCACCACGTCGGCGACCATCCGTTCGCGTGCCTGCTCGGCGACGACCTCATCGACCGGCGCGACCCGCTCCTGCAGCGCATGATCGAGGTGCGCAACATGTACGGCGGCAGCGTGATCGCCCTGATGGAGGTCCCCAAGGAGCAGGTCTCCCTGTACGGCGTGGCCACGATCGAGGCGACCGGCGAGGACGACGTGGTGCGGGTGACCGACCTGGTGGAGAAGCCGCCGGTGGACGAGGCGCCCTCCAACTGGGCGATCATCGGCCGTTATGTCATCGACCCTGCGGTGTTCGAGGTGCTGGAGAACACCCCGCCGGGCCGTGGCGGCGAGATCCAGCTCACCGACGCGCTGCGCACGCTGGCCGGGCAGAGCGCGGCGGAGGGCGGGCAGGTGCACGGTGTGCTGTTCCGCGGCCGTCGCTACGACACCGGCGACAAGCTCGACTATCTGCGCACGGTGGTGAAGTTCGCGGCGGACCGGCCGGACCTCGCGCCCGACTTCCTGCCCTGGTTGCGAGAGTTCCTCGATGAAATCAGTTGACGCGCACCTGGCCGACATCCTGGCCACGGTGCGCCCGCTCGCGCCGCTTGAGCTGGAGCTGGAGCAGGCTCTCGGCGCGACACTGGCCGAGCAGATCACCTCCCCGGTGCCGCTGCCGCCGTTCAACAACTCCGCCATGGACGGCTATGCCGTACGGTCGGTCGACATCACGCAGGTGCCGATCACCCTTCCGGTGATCGACGACGTGGCCGCGGGCTCCGGCGAGCTACGTGCCATCGGCCCCGGTCACACGATGCGGATCATGACCGGTGGCCCACTGCCCGCGGGCGCTGACGCGGTGGTGCCGGTGGAGTGGACCGACGGCGGCACGGCCTCGGTCCGGATCGACCGCGTGGTCGAGGCCGGCAACGCCATCCGGCACGCGGGCGAGGACGTGCCGTCCGGCGCGGTCGTGCTGGAGGCCGGCACGGTGATCCGTCCCGCGCAGCTCGGCATCATCGCCGGGGTGGGCCGCCGCCGCGTCCTGGCTCGTCCCCGGCCGCGCGTCGTCGTGCTCGCCACCGGCGCCGAGCTGGTCGAGCCCGGACTTCCGCTCGGCCACGGGCAGATCTGGGACTCCAACAGCTTCACGCTGACCGCCGCCGCCCTCGAAGCGGGCGCCGACGCCTTCCGCGCGCCGACCGTGGGCGACGACCCGGCCGCCTTCCTGGAGCAGCTCGACGCCCAGCTCCTCAGGGCCGACGCCGTCATCACCAGCGGCGGCGTCTCCATGGGCGCCTACGAGCCGGTCAAGGAGGCCCTCGCGCCTCTCGGCACCGTACGCTTCGAGAAGGTCGCCATGCAGCCCGGCATGCCTCAGGGCTTCGGCGTCGTGGGCGACGACCAGGTGCCGGTCTTCGCGCTGCCCGGCAATCCGGTCTCGTCGTTCGTCTCTTTCATGCTCTTTGTACGGCCTGCGCTCGGCAGGATGCGTGGGCTGCCCACCAGGCAGGCCGAGACGGTCACCGCCCGGGTCGCCGGAGCGTTGCGCTCGCCCGCGGGCAGGCGGTCGTTCCTGCGCGGGCAGCTCGACGACGGCGGCGAGGTGACGCCCCTGCGCGGGCAGGGCTCCCACCAGCTCGCCGCCCTGGCCTCGGCGAACGCCCTGATCGTGGTGCCCGAGGACGTCACCGACGTGCCGGCCGGCGAGAAAGTACAGGTGATCAGGCTGTGAGTGAGTTCACCCATCTGGACGAGACCGGGGCCGCGCGGATGGTCGACGTATCGGCCAAGGACGTCAGCGCGCGCACCGCCACCGCCACCGGGCGGGTGCTGCTGACCGGCGAGGTCGTCGAGCTGCTGCGCTCCGGCGAGGTGCCCAAGGGCGACGCCCTGGGGGTGGCGCGGATCGCCGGCATCATGGGGGCGAAGCGGACACCTGACCTCATCCCGCTCTGCCATCCCATCGCCCTGCACGGGGTGAAGGTGACGCTGGACGTCGAGGACTGGGGCGTGGGCATCACCTGCCGAGTCAAGACCGCCGACCGGACGGGTGTGGAGATGGAGGCGCTGACGGCCGTCACGGTCGCGGCGCTGGCGCTGATCGACATGGTCAAGGCCGTCGACCCGGCCGCGGTGATCAGCGATGTGCGGGTCGAGGAGAAGACCGGCGGCAAGACCGGCCTCTGGACGCGGCCATGATCCGGGCGCTGGTGGTCACGGCGTCGAACCGGGCATCCGCCGGGATTTACGAGGATAAATCCGGACAGCTGCTGGTGACGCTGCTCGGCGAGGCGGGCTGTACGGTCGACGGCCCCGTCGTGGTGCCCGACGGCGAGCCCGTGGAAGGCGCGCTGCGCGACGGGGTCGCCGGAGGCTACGACGTGATCGTGACCACGGGCGGCACCGGGCTGACCCCCACCGACCTGACGCCCGAGATGACCGCCCGAGTCATCACCCGGGAAATTCCCGGCATCGCGGAGACCATCCGCTCGGCCAACCGCGACAAGGTCCCCGCCTCGATCCTCTCCCGCGGCCTCGCCGGTCAGGCGGGTGCCACCCTGATCGTCAACCTGCCCGGATCCAGCGGCGGCGTACGCGACGGCGTCGCCGTGCTCGCCCCGATCCTCCAGCACGCCGTCGACCAGATTCGCGGCGGCGACCACCCCCGTTGATCCCCACTGATTCCCGAGTGCACGAAGTGACCGGAATCGACCCGTGGCGGCATCGGGCGTGATAGGGGGATGATGAGAGATGTGGATCGACTACGCGGCTGGCCTGCGACGCTGAGCGAAGGTCCGGTCGGCCTCCGGCCGCTCCGGCTGGGGGATGTGCGCGCATGGCGCGACACCCGGGTGCGCAACGCCGACTGGCTACGCCCCTGGGAGCCCAGCAACCCCGAAACGCCCTTGTTCAAAACCGGACTCGGACCGTACATCTCCATGGTCGGCACGCTGCGCCGCGAGGCCAGGCAGGGCCTCGCCCTGCCCTGGGTGGTCACGTACGGTGGTCGCTTCGCGGGACAGCTGACCATCGGCGCGATGGTCTGGGGCTCGGCCCGCTCCGCACAGGTCGGCTACTGGATCGACGGCGCGCTCGCGGGTCGGGGCATCACCCCCACCGCCCTCGCCCTGGCGGTCGACCATTGTTTCTTCACCACGGGATTGCACCGGCTGGAGGCGAACATCCGACCCGAGAACCAGGCCAGCCGTAGGGTGGTTGAGAAACTCGGATTCAGGGAAGAAGGCATTCGGCGTCGTCAACTCCACATCGATGGAGCCTGGCGCGACCACATCTGTTATGCGTTGACCGTTGAGGACGTTCCTGGCGGGCTGCTCGTGCAGTGGCGTCGCGCTCGTGAGGCAGCAGCTCACGGCGGGTCTCCAGTAGAAGAGGTTTGACGATCTCGCGACACACCGCATCGAATGCTCGTCAACTAGTGACACACGGTCTTACGGTGCGTGACGTGAGCACATTGAAGGCGCCAGAAGCACAGAGGCGCTTTCGTGCTGCCCGGAGGTGCCCATGAGCGGCGCCTTCCTCTACCTCGCCATCGTCGTCATGTGGCTGTGTGTCCTGATCCCGATGTGGCTGCGCAGGGACAAGACAAACCTCGCCGAACTGGCCGAACTCGAGGAACACTACACCGGCGAGCACCAGCTCCCCGACCTCGCCGAGGCGGACGGCACGCAGGAGTTCGAGACCGCACCGGCGGAGTACGAGCGCGTCGACCCGCGCCAGTTCCGGGCCAGACGGCGAGCCATCATCGTCGCCCGCCGCCGCCGGCTGCTCTTCTTCACCGGCCTGCTCGTGGTGGCCACCGTGGTGACGGCCGCCGTGCGGGTGATCCCCTGGTGGGCCGTCGCGCCGGCCTGCGGCATCATGCTCGGCTACATGGTGTTCCTGCGGATCGCCGTACAGGTGGACCGCGAACGGCGGCAGCGGGCCGTACAGGCGCGCGAGCGGGCGCGGCGCGTGCGCGCACAGCGGCGCGCGGTGGAGATGGCGGCGCAGGCGGAGGCGGAGATCATCGAATTCGCGGCCCGGCAGGGGGACGTCCTCTTCGACCAGTACGCCGAACCGCCCAGGCGAGCGGTGGGCGACGGGTAAGTGTGGCGCGGGGACCCCTGAAAGTTTGCTAACCTGGTCGAGTCCTTGGGGATGTAGCGCAGTCCGGTAGCGCACTTCGTTCGCATCGAAGGGGTCAGGGGTTCGAATCCCCTCATCTCCACAAGGGGCCGTTCTTGAAACGGCTGGACTGAAGTTGACGGGATCCCGTCTGATCATCGCGATCAGGCGGGATCTTGTCGTTTCAGGGGTTTCCGAATCGGGTTCGTCCTGGTTTGGAAGCTGCGGAGCGGGTGTTCGGGAAGGCCCGGGTGGTGTCTGGTCGCTGGTGGAGGACTGGGTTTGCGTCGCTGGGCATGGCGAGGCCGACTCCGGGCTGGGTGCTGCGACAAGGTGATCTGAATTGCGCGTTATGGAATGGGTGGTGGCCGGCTCCGGCCCGTGAGTGGCGAGCGGTCGAGGTGCTCTGCTGGGATCTCGGAGGCCTCGGCGGATGTGTCGGGCTCGTCTGGGGGCTGGTGGGTGTGGCGCCAGGCGTCGAGGAAGTGGTCGTTAGCGACGGCGACGAGCAGCGCGAGCAGGATGGTCTGGGCGACGCGGCCGTGGGCGAGCCGGTTCTTCGGATCGCTCAGGTCGAGGTCGTGGCCTTTGAGACGGCCGTTCAGCCCCTCCGTCATCGCCCTGGCAGCGGAGTACGTCCCCCGCCACGAAGGGCTGAGGTAGGGCAGATCCTGGCGGAACTTGTCGAGGTGGCCGAGGTCGCCGGCGTGCAGGGTGATGGTGTGCTGGTGGCAGATCTTCGGCAGTTCGCCGCTCTTGTGGTCGGAGGCCGGGGGCAAGACGCGGGGTTTGGCCGCGGGGTGGGCGGCTCGTTGCCGGGCGTCAGTCAGGTCGACCACGGTGGGCCGGCTGGGCCCGCGCCGGTGGAGGTGGTCGAAGCGGGGGCAGGTGACCGACGGGGAAGTGCCTGCTGCTGGGCATTGGAAGCGGATGTTGCCGTCTGCGTTCGCGCTCTGTTTGAGTCGCAGCAAGTACGGCTCTCGCGCGGTGATCAGCGCGGTGAGTTCTTCCGTCGGGGTGCGGATGGCGGCGTCGTCCAGGCCGGTGGTGGCGTGGGCGAGCCGGTCGGGCATCAGCGGGCAGGCCAGGGAGCCGTCGATGAGCAGGGCGCCGTGGGCGCTGCCCTGCACTCCTCGCTGGTCCACTTTGTAGTCGAGTGCGAGCCGATAGCCGAGTTGGCGTGCGGGTTGGGCGAAGTGGGCGGGTTGCTGGTCGGTGTAGGCGCGGTCGACGACCGCGAAAGCGGCGGGCAGGCCGAGCTTGGCCAGTGGGCGCAGAGTGGTGATGGCGTTGGCGCCGATGCGTTTGTGCGGGGTGTCGAGGACCAGGCCGAGCGCCAGTTGCGGGAAGGAGCCGAGAACCGAGCGGGTGCGGGCGGCGACGGTGAGAGTGGCGCTGTAGCCGTACTCGGGCGGGCCGTTGCCGGCCGAGTGGTGCCAGCCTGCGGTGATCTCGGTGGAGGCGAACAGTTCTCCAGTGGAGCGGCGCGTGCGGGGTGGGCGGGCGAAGACCGGGGCGGCGGTGGTGTCGATGCCGACGTCGCCGCCAAACTCTGCCAGGTAGCCGCGGCCTTTGCCCCAGCGGACCGGGGTGAGCACGAGTGCGGTGACGACCTTTTGCAGCAGGTCCCGCTTGCGGGCGTGGTCGGGATCGGTGTCTTCCCAGGCAGTGGCGAGCAGGTCGGCCTCGTGCTGGTGCAGGCGGGTGCGGCGATCGTGCCGGGCCGGGTCCAGCAGGCTGGTGAGCCGGTCGAAGGCGCGGTAGAAACGCCGGTTGTCGGCCAGGCAGGCGTGCGCATCGTCGGCGGATGGCGGGTCGGCGTCCAGTCCCAGATGCTCACGGGCGTTCGGAGACAGGCAGAAGGCGGCCAGCCGCCAGGCTTCGGCCAGAGTGGCTTTGCCGGTGTGGTGGATCGACACCATGAGGCAGGCGAGCACTGCCCGGATCGGCACTCCCGCCGGTCCGGGGCGCAGGCCGAGTTCGGCATCGATCAGCGGCATGATGCCGGCGTCGTCCAGCAGCCGGGCGTAGTGGCTGATGACGGCGTCGGGGATCTGTGCTGTCTGCTTGGCGGGAGGCCGGGGCCGGGCGGCTCGGGCTCGGGTGGTGCGCGGCGGCCAGGCGCGTGGCTTCGCCGTACTCACCTGGCGCGGCCGCGCAGCAGCGCGACCGCGGTAGGTTCGTCCAAGGCGGGGACGAAATGGGTGTAGCGGGCCAGCGCGGAGGCGCTCATCCCGGCTGCGGCAGCCACTACGCCCAGATCGATTCGCGCGCTCAGCAGCTCGATGATCCAGGAAGAGCGCAGCCGACGCACCGACAGGGCGGGCAGACCGCCGGTCGGCCGGTGGCGGGCCGTCCAGGAGCTGAACAGGTTCTTGGCGTGCCGGGCGGCGCGCCCGGGCCGGAACACGAACCGGTCGCCCGGCTGGTTGGTGGCGCGGGCCAGGACGTCCTCCCAGGCTGCGCGGCAGACGATCAACCGCTGCGTGCCGGGGACGGCAACCACGACCGCGCCGCAGGTCAGGCGGCGCAGATGCACGGGGCGGACGGCGGCCACCTCCCCAGAGGTCAGCCCGCAGCCGAAGGCGAGCGCCATCAGCGCCAGCGCGTCGCCTCTGGCCTGGCCGGGCAGGCGTTCGGCCCAGCCGCGCAGGCGGCCGAGCTGGGCCGGCGAGTACGGCGGGCTGACCGTCTTGGGGCTGTCATCGGCGGCGGCGTCTGTTCGCCGCGTTCCAGCCAGGCCAGCGTGGCGCGCATGTGCCGCAGCCAGCTGCGGTAGGTCTGCGCCGAACTCGGGGCCAGGTCGGTGCAGCCGGTCAGGACGAACGCGTCGATCGTCTCGTGCCGCAGCCACACTTCCGGGTCATCCGGCAGGCCGGAGCGGTGACACCACACGGCCAAGCGGGTGGTAGCGGTGAGCAGCCGCTCGATGCGGTAGGGGGAGCGGTCGGCGCTGGCGGCGACCAACATGCGCACATGCCCGCAGATGCGGTCCCACTCCGGCGGAGCATGCTGCGGCCGGTAGCCGGTGATCTTCGCCGAGGTCACGGGATCGAGGGTCACACCCCATCCATAGTGGCAGGACAAGCAGCCGTTACGCAGAGCGACAACATCCACCGAAAGAAGTGATTTGTCATGGTCGGAGGACGCGCGCGATCGGCCGCCCCCCGGGAGTTGGCCGAGGACCCGCAGGCCTGGCCCCACGCGGACCTGGCCTGCCATCCCGCCGCGGCCGTCGTCCAGCAGATCGCCGCCGGTCTGGCCGGCGTCCTGGCCGAACGTCGCCTGAGCCTGCGTGCTCTGGCCGCCTCCTCCGGCGTCAACCGCCAGTCCATCGCCGACCTGCTGGCCGGCAGGTCCTGGCCGGACGTGGCCACCATCGCCCTGCTGGAGACCGCGCTCGCGGTCCGACTGTGGCCGCAGGGGACCCCGACGCCCCGATGACGACGCCGAGCCCGGAGTAAGACGCTGTGATGACCTCGACGGCATGGTCGAGCCTTCTCTCCGCCGCCCCGACAACCCGGACACCCGGGCAGGAGCGGCCGTCATTTGGCTCGACAGCCTCCAAGCGATCACCTATCGCGTTACGCTCGGAAGGCGCGAGCCTTCAAAGAGTTAGGACCTGTTGGGCGCTCACGCAACCCGGTGCCGTCGAGCTGTAACTCGGCGGCACCACTTTTGACCCAGTCACCAGACCGGCAAGCCGTACTCAGCTCGTGGCGGCGCTCCCTTCACCGGCGAACCCGTTCACCCCGGCCCCGATCGTGAACAGGCCCTGCTCCCGCTCGGCCAGCCAGCCATCGTCCACCAGCCGCTTGAGCCGCGCGCGCATCCCCTCCACCTGACCGCGGACATCCTGCTGTCCCAGCGCCCGCACCACATCCCGCGCCCGCAACGGCTTGTCGGAACTGGCCAGCAGCACCACCGCGTCCTTGCGCAGCCCCCGCAGTACCGGACGCTCCTGGGGAACCTCCGCGTGCCGAGCAGTTCCCGGCGTGGTGTCGCCCGCCCCCTGAGGATGGGTGCCAGCGACCTTCCTGGCCTCCACTTCAGCAGGCCCGTCGGCCGCCTCCAGCGCGGTCAACTCCTCACGCGCGATGGACAACCGTTCCAGGCGACGCTCCGCCACGGCCAGCCGCTCCTGCAGCTCCTCCATCTGCCCGGACAGCTCAGCGCATTGCTGCCGTGCAGACTCCTCGGCCCGCTCTAGCTTTGCCAGCAGTGACGTCACCATGGCCTCCCTCACGGCAATCCCAGACACCACCATCACTTAACGCATGGCGGCAACTCCAAACTGTAGGCGGCAATGGCATCGCTGACCCCAAAGTCTGCAAGATCCGTTCAGCCTGTAAGGATCTCGAAGATCCGTCCGACGGAGCGAAGGAGCCATGCATGAATCCTGGTGAACCGCCGACCACCGGCTTGCGCGAGCACTACCGCCAACTCCGTTCAAGCCACCCATGGCTGGATGAGGCGACGTGCTGGACGGTGGTGGTGCCGGATAGCGGACATGCATTCAACCTCGACGAGATCGCCGCCAGGCTCGGCGGGGGCGCACCGTACCAGCTTCATGAGCCGGCATCATTCCAGGCGGCCGGGCCTGTCAGCGGGGACGCCTATCCCGTGTTCGTTGATTGGTGCGGTTCCGCCGCCATGCTCTGGGAGATGGACTACCTCGGATCAGTCCCCTCGGTGCTTCAGCGGCTCAGCCAGGGAGCTCGGGTCTACAGCGCTTGGTGGAACGTCAACCTCCACAATCGGCTGAGCTTCGCGGCCGGTGGCGAGCTCATCTTGGCGGTCGACGCGATCTTCCCTGGGGATCCGGAAGACTATCCCGGCATCGACCAATGGCCTGAGTTGCAGGCGATGACGGACTTCTTCGTCGACTTCGAAGAACGTGACGAAGACTACGACTGGATCGCCGCCTGGCTCGCGGTCATTGACCAGACCACAGGAGCAAGGTTGACCGGCGACTGGCTGGAACAGGCGCATCCGTACATGACGGTCAGCTTGTCCGACGCCGCACGCTGAATGCCTGGAAACCTGGCTGGGAAACGATCAGGCGAAGCCTGGGAAGCGATCTTTGGTAGGGCGTCATCATCACTGCTCAGCCACACTCGGCGCTCTCCCGTGCGCAGCTACCCTCCCACCATGACGATCAGATTCACCGCTCAGATCGCCGGAGCCTGGGAACACCCCGAGGATGAGTGCATCTCCGCCGGTGTCAGCGAAACCGAGAAGGGCGACGGCATGGTGCTCACCTTCCAGTGCTGCACCTATGAGCCGGATGACCAAGACATCGCCTTGAGCATGGACACCTACTGCGTTGTCACCGCGGACCAGGGCACCGCCTACGGGGCCGTCCAGGAACTGACTCTGCAAGCCAACGTGCTGCGCGTTGTCTTCGACCTCGACGCACTGGAGGCGCTCGGGCTAGACGAGCCCGAGATTGAGGCGATTCTCGATACAGACGAGCAGTCCGTCGAACAGCTTCGGCGTGGGCTGCGCCGCATTCTTTCCTACGGTCGCCCTGACGCCCGCCCCCAGCTTCTGGAGCTGTAGAGGGCCATCGAGGCGATGCCCAAAATGGCCCGGGAAACGATCATTCCCCCTTCGGGAAGCGATCTTCTCGGCCATCCTTACACCCCAGGCCAGCCCTATTCGTGAACACCCCACCCAGGGCCGTTCTTGAGACGGCCGGACTGAAGTTGACGGGATCCCGTCTGATCAGGGCGATCAGGCGGGATCTTGTCGTTTCAGGGGTTTCCGAATCTGGTTCGTCCTGGTTTGGGGACCGTGGAGCGGGTGTCTGGGAAGGTCCGAGTGGTGTCAGGCCGCTGGTGGGGGAGAGATCAGGCGAGCACCTCCTGGCGATCGACGCACTCCCCGGGCGGCAGGAACACCATGTCGGTCTGGCCTGATGGCCCGAGCTGCAGGCGGTGACGGACTTCTTCGCCGAGCCCTTGTCCGAGGGCCTCGACGAGGACGAGGACGAAGACGACCTCGACGACTACGACTGGAGAGCCGCCTGCCTCGCGGTCATCCGACCGCACCACCGGGTAACCCCTCTTGCGCCCCAGGCCAGCCCTGTTCGTGAACGCCCCAGCAGGTGGGAAGGCCCGGTTCCAGAACATGGAGCCGGGCCTTTCGTCATGCCGCTGATTAGCTCCACCAGTCTCTGTCGGGCAGCGTGAGCCACACGTCAGGTTGATCTGTGATCGATCTGGCGTCGGTCGGTCGCAGGCTTGCACCGGCGAAGCAGTAGGCCACGGCTTGGCGGTGGTAGAGGTAAGCGGCGAGGATGGCCTCCGCGGGTTCGTCGGCCGAGACCCCGCCCCCGCCGGGGTGGGTGTCCCATTCCTCGATGACGCCGTCGCGGGCGACGGCTCCCTGATTGCCGCTCTTGGGGTTGGCGTACATTCCGTAGCAGACAGTGCTGACCGACAAGCGCTCCATGACGCCGGGGGTGGACGCGTTGTATCCCCACGGCTGGAAAACGACGCATCCGCCGGGCACGTCCGTGATGCCGATGATGGCCAGACTGCCATCGAGGTCCGAGAAGGGATCATCCATGACCTCTTCGATGTCGTCGTCATCGGCCGGTATGGCCTCCAGTCGCCGGGCCGCCTCGGCGGCGGCGATGCCGGCCACACAGGCGACGCTGAAGCCGTCATGCTCCAAGCGGCCCAGCGCGGTGATCAGATGCCTGGCCTCGGCCACGGCGGCGGTCTCGGCGGCGGACAGGTCAGCCTCGCCGGCAGGAAGAGTGAACAGATCAGGGGTGGGGGTGGCCAGGCTGAGTCGTCCGGGGGACCAGCCGTCCATCATCGGCCGCCACGGGTCGGCTCCGGCGGCGACCAGGCTGCGGGCGTTGTCGGGGCGGTTGTTGAAGACGGCTTCCCAGAGGGCGGTACGGCCCTCGTGTTCAGCATCGACGTCGTCGACGCGCCGGGACAGCTCCGCGACCACCTCGGGTGAACCGCGTTCGGCGGCCGCGTGCAGCGGCCGTTCATGGAAGTACACGCCCGTGTTGGGATCGGCGCCCGCGTCGAGCCGGGTGCGGATCAGGCTGAGGTTCGTCCAGCCCTCCCAGCCGATGCCGGACCATCCGATTCCATCGTTGACGACCATGACACTCCTTGGGGGACGTATGGGATCTTTGACCGCCGATCATGATGTACGGGACCGACAACTTCGGGCTGGGGCCGCAGTCGTTGCCGTAAGAGGGCGGCGTTCTCCGATGGTCATACCGGTCGCTGAGAGGCCAGGCGGAGTCGGCGAAAGTCAGCGGGCCCGCTGACACGGAAGCGCAGGATGGCGATCAAAACGCTGGCCATGACACAGAACGCCACGTCACGAGGTCAGCGTAGAGAGATGGCCGACCTGGACGCGAGAGCGGCATGGCGCTCAAATGCGCCCGCGGACGCGCACCCTCCGCCTGGCGCCACTCCTCATGATCGATTGTAGGGTGAGGCGTTCGCTGCCATCCCCTCCGAACCCTCAGGAAGCGTCCCGTGTTACGTCGTCACCGTTCAGCCCTGCCCGCCCTGCTGGTCACCGGTTTGTACGGCGCCGCGCTGACGGTCGCCACCGTCGTCGCCCTGATCTCTGGCGACCTCGGCCCGTTGTGGATGCTGACGCTGTTCGCGACCGTGACCGAAGGTGTCACGGCGACAGGGCAGAACCTGCTCCTTCTGCTCCTGGCCGGGCTGTCCTGGGCATGGGGGATCTGGCAGATCCTGCGCGGGCCGTTGGCGGGGCCGCCGCCTCAGCAGGACCGGAACACCGTGCGGTTGCGCGTGGCGCTCTACGCCGCGACGGCTACGATGTGGTTGCTCCACGCCACCGCGTCGTTGACCTGGGCGGATGCGACGGTGATCGATTCTGCGGCGATGTGGGTGGTCGTGTTGTTGTTCATGCGGGTGTTGGGCGGGGACCGGCCGTACACGCGGGGTGCGGGGGTGCTGGGGTACGGCGGTTTCACCGTCATCGGCGTACTCGACCTCGTCGGCTGGCCCGTCCTGGACGGGGCGGAGCCGATCTGCGGCCTGGCCGGCCTGGCCTGGACGGTGCTGGTCCTGCGGGCTCAAGGGTACGACGACCGCTGGGGGAAGACGACCGTCGCGTACGGTATCGCCGCCCTGGTGACGCCGATCTTTGTGGTACTGGCGGCATTGCCGCTTCCGGACGAGGGAAGCGCCGTCGAGGCTCTCGGCGTGGTCTCGAGCGTCCTGATCATGATCTGGCTGGCCCGCTCCGCCCACGACCTTGCCGCGCCCCGCCACCAACCGGCCGCCCAGACCACCCTGGGAGCATGAGTCGACGAGCAGCCGCGTTTGTCGGCCATCGCCGCGCTCGTGCCGGCGGCGATGGCCATGGTGATCATTGGTCCCGGGCGATCCTGAGCGCGCCGCCCCAGGATCGTGTTCCCGAGGACGTCGCGTCTTCCTGGACCAACCGAACGCATGCGTGAGGCAGACTTCGGCCGAGAGGCGGGATCAGCGCGGACCGAGATGTCGTCGGACGAGCTGGCGCGCGTGGTGTTGCCCAAGGCGGCGGCACAGGTCGTTGCCGCTGAAGTCGGTGCGTTGGCAGCCGTCCTACGGGAAGCCGAAGGAGTAATGCGTGAACACCGGACAGCCCCCGACTGCCGACCTGCGCGAGCACTACCGGCAACTCCGCTTCAGCCAGCCATGGCTCGACGTGGCCATGTGCTGGACCGTAGTGGTCCCAGACAGCGGACAAGCGCTCCTTCTGAACCAGCTCGCCGCCCGGCTCAGCGGCTCTGCGCCACACCGGCTCCATGAGCCGGCGCTGCCCAGAGCCGTCATACTCCCCTACGACACCGACAATCCCGTGTTCGCCGATTGGTGCGGATCCGCCGCCATGCTCGTGGAGGGCGACTACCTCGGATCAACCCCGGCCGTGCTCCGGCGACTCAGTCAGGAAGCCCGGGTCTACAGCGCCTGGTGGAACGTCAACGCCCACAACCGGCTGAGTTTCGCGACCGGAGGCGAGCTCATCCTGACGATCGACGCGTTCGGCCCCGGGCGCCCGGAAGACCATGCCGGCATCGGCCAATGGCCGCAACTGCAGGCGATGACGGACTTCTTTGTCGAGTTCGAGGAACGCGACGAGGACTACGACTGGCGAGCCGCCATGCTCGCGGTCATCGACCAGACCACAGGAGCAAGGTTGACCAGCGAGTGGCTGGAGCAACCACATCCGTACATAACGGTCCGCATGCCCGACGCAGCACGCTGAACCCCCGGAAGCTCGGCCAGGAAACGATCATGGCGTTGCCAGGCTCGCCGGCCCGGAGCTTGTGGGCGGTCTGGCGGGTGTGGTGCTGCCGGAGCGCTCAGCGGCCAGCTTGGGGAGTTCCAGCGTGCGCCGGGACTTGCGGGTCTTGGTGTCACCTCCTTCCCGGTCGGCTCGCCACCCGTGGATGGCGAACTTCTTGTGCTTGAACCCCGCCTCCGTCACCGGACACCGGGGTTTGAGGTCCGGCATCCAGGCCACGACGTGATCCCCGCGCAGCGTCGGGTGCGAGTCCGTAGCCGAGCTCGCGTGCAGGGTGGGCGAAAGGGGAGGGTTGTTGGTCGGTGTAGGTGCGCGGTCGACCGTCCCAGGTCGGACCTATTCATGGACATCACCGGGGGTCTGAAGCCGCGCTCTCGCCTCATCGATCTGGCGCATGATGCGCGCGGCGCCGCAGGCCTGCGCGGTATGAAGACCCCACAAGGGGTCGTACGTGAACTGGCTGGACTGAAGTTGATGGGATCCCGTCTGATCATCGCGATCAGGCGGGATCTCGCCGTTTCAAGGGTTTCCGAATCGGGTTCGTCCTGGTTTGGTCGCTGCGGAGCAGGTGGTCGGGAAGGCCTGGGTGGTTGTCAGGCTGGTGGATGTGGCGCCATCGGCGAGACACCGGGCGGGCCGGATCTCACCGGAGACTCGCAGCAGGGCAGAAGGGGTCGCATGAGCAGGATTCCGCTGGTGCTGCGCATGTCATTCTCGCGGGTGTGTCATCGGGGGGCGGATGAGTCGGGTCAGGAGGGCGGCGGCGAGGGCGGCACCTGCAGCGGTGGCCAGGGCCGGGGAGTAGCCGGAGACCTGTGCGGCGGTCTGGCCGGTGGTGGCGATGGCGACCAGCGCTGCCAGGCCGATGGCGCCGCCTACGTACTGGTTGGTAGTGGCCATGCCGGAGGCTGCTCCGGCGATCGGGCCGGTGACCCCTGCGGTGCAGGCCGCGAAGGCGCTGACGAGGGCGATGCCGGCGCCGAGCGACCACAGCGCGGTAGGAGCGAGGAACTCGGTGACCAACTGGTCGTCCGAGCCGACCGCGGTGGCCCACCAGGCCAGCCCGGCCGCCTGGATCGCCAGGCCGACCAGCAGCGCGTTGCGGGGCCCCCGGCGGAGGAGTCTGGGGGCAAGCTGGGTGCCCGCCAGCATCGCCAGCGGGATCGGCAGGTAGATCACCCCGGTCATCAGGGGGGTGTAGCCGCGTACCTGCTGCAGGTACAGGGTGATCAGGAAGAACGTGCCGATCATCACCGCTCCCACCAGGGCGATGATGGCGTTGCTCAGTACCAGATCCCGCCGGCGCAGCAGTTCGGTGGGCAGCAGGGGGGCGCGGGCGGTGCGCTGGCGTATGCCGAAGGCGGCCAGCAGTATCACCGCCAGGGGCAGGACGACCAGCATCGGGCCGGAGGTCCAGCCCTGAGCGGGGCCCTGGGTGACGGCGTAGGTCAGCGCAGTGACACCGGCGGTGCCGGTGAGGGCGCCGATCAGATCCAGGCCCCCGCTCGCCTGGGGCCGGGTAGCCGGGAGTGTACGCAGCCCGACGGCGACCACGGCCACGCCGACAGGGACGTTGACCAGGAATATCCAGGGCCAGCCGACCGAGGTCAGCAGGCCGCCGAGCAGCACCCCGGCCGCCGCGGCGACGCCGCCCATGCCGGTGAAGATGCCGAACGCCCGGGCGCGGTGGGGGCCTTCGGGGAACAGGTCGGTGATCAGCGCCAGCGCCGAGGGAATCACCAGGGCACTGCCCAGTCCCTGGGCCAGCCGCGCGGTGACCAGTTGCCAGTCGCTGGCGGCCATCGCGCAGCCCAGCGACGCCACCGTGAACAGCACCGTTCCGGTGATGAACAGCCGGCGTCGGCCCACCAGGTCGGCGGCCCGGCCGGCCAGCAGGAGGAACCCGGCCAGCCCGAGCAGGTAGCCGTCGACCACCCAGGCCAGCCCGCCGGTGGAGAATCCCAGGTCGTGCTGGATCGACGGCAGGGCGACGTTGACGACCGAGGTGTCGAGCACGGTCATGAACTCGATCAGCGCCAGGACCGAGAACGTCGTCCAGGGGCTCCTTCCTGCCCGAGCCTGTGCCGGGGTCTCCGCCTCAGCTCCCCGTTTCCGCCCCCGGCCCGCGGATTGGTCGCCCGTTCTCAGGCTCACTCGAAGCCGCCGTTGACGCCGATGACCTGGCCGGTGATCCAGCGGGCGTCGTCGGAGGCCAGCAGGGCGACCACATCGGCCAGGTCGGTCGGCAGGCCGAGGCGGCCCAGCGGTGTGGAGCCGATGATCTGCTCGACCATCGCACGCGCTTCCTCGGCGAGCATCTCGGTGTCGGTGGGGCCGGGAGCGATGGCGTTGACGGTGATCTTCCGTGGGCCGAGCTGGTGTGCCAATGACCGGGTCAGCATCTCCACGCCGGCCTTGGTGGCACCGTACGCGCCCATGAAGGCCACCGCGCCGTTGGGAATGCCGGCGGAGACGTTGATGACGCGGCCTTGCTCGCGCAGCCGGGAGGCCGCCTGCTGCCCGGTGAGGTAGACGCTCTTGAGGTTGGTGGTGACCAGGGCGTCGAACACCTCCTCGGGCAGATACTCGATCGGCGCCCCCGCGAACATCGCGGCGTTGTTGACCAGGATGTCGACGCCTCCGAACTCGCGCTCGGCCGCGTCGAACAGGCCCGCCACATCGGCGGCCCGGCCCACGTCGCCCGGAGCCGCGACCGCGCGGCCACCCGTGCGGGCGATCTCGTCGACAATCTGGTCCGCCTGGTCGGCGGCCCCCTGCCGGGCCGCTCGGTAGTTGACCACCACGTTGGCGCCGTCGCGACCGAGCCGCTGCGCGATCGCCCGGCCGATGCCCCGGGTGGCCCCGGTCACCAGCGCCGTCTTGCCGGCCAGCCCGGTGGATTTAGGGCCTTCGGGCGTGGAGGACGCAGTGGGCTCGGGGGTTGTGGGGTGTGCGGTCATCGCCGTCTCCGCTTCTCTAAAGGTCTTTACAGAAAGGGACCGTAGCAGATTCTGTAAAGACCGTCATAGAATGAGGGCATGGCCACCCACCGACGAGGACGTCCCCGCGAGTTCGACCGGGAGGCCGTGCTGCAGGTGATCTTGCGCCAGTTCTGGGAGCACGGCTACGAGATGACCTCCTTTCCCAAGCTCACCCAGGTCACCGGCATCGGCGCCCCCAGCCTGTACGCGGCCTTCGGCGACAAGGAGTCGCTGTTCGAGGAGGTCGTGCAGACCTACGGACGCACGTACGGCGACTTCTCCAACCGCGCGCTCGCCAAGGAATCCACCGCCCGCCAGGCGGTCGCCCGGATGTTGTACGAGGCCGCCGCCGAGTACACCGATCCTTCTCATCCGCCCGGCTGCCTGGTGATCACCGCCGCGACCAACGTCAGCGCCAAGACCGCCGGCATCGCCGAGCGGCTGCGCGGCCACCGCAACCAGACCGTCCGGGACGTCCAGGCCAAGATCCAGGCCGACATCGACGCCGGTCGGCTTGCCGCCGACACCCAGGCTGCGGCGTTGGGCCGGTTCTTCGCCACCGTCCTGCAGGGCATGTCCCAGCAGGCATGCGACGGCGCGACCCGCACCGAGCTGGAAGCGGTCGCCGATACCGCGCTGGCAGCCTGGCCGGCCGACAAGCAGTGAGAGGAGCCTTCAGCCGGGCCCGCCGGGGGGCGTACACAGTCACCGGACCGCGGACTCGGCTGCGCGCTACACCTGTTCCAGCCAGTCCCAAAGGATCTTCTCACGTCCGGCGTCGTAGGACTCGGCGGACGACCTTGTGGCCCGGGTGCGGTGGATGTAGGCGCCGGTGGGAGCGGGTGTGAGGCCAAGGATGGTGTCAGCGAGCTTGCGGCCTGCGACCCGCGGGGTGTCGACGAGAGGTGTGGCCAGGAACAGCGGGACGATCCATGTCATCGCGAACTGAAGCCTCCGTCCGGCGTCCCGCGCGAGTCCGGTGCCCGACACCAGGCTCGGGTTGTAGGAGACGATGTCGATGCCGTCGGGCAGGCGACGGGCCCACTCGTGGACCAGATGGATGCCGCCCAGCTTGCTCGTGGTGTACGCACGGCGGCCCGCCCTGATGCGTGCGGGGCGGTCGAACGCGCCCGGTCTGGAGACGGTTTCCGGACCTGCCCAGTGAGGCGCCGGCATCGTGCCACCCGTGTGCCGGAGGTCGCCGAAGTGGGCGTCACTGACCGTGACGACGACGCGCGCCGGACACTGGAGGTGGAGGTGTAGCCGCCTGAGCAGCAGGTGGGTCGCGATGACGTTGACCGCGAAGGTCAACTCGTATCCGTCGACGCTCGTGGTGAGGGCGTTGGAGAGGTGGACGCCGGCGTTGCAGACGATGCTTCGCAGCGGGGGGAGATCTCCCGCCTCGAGCAGGTCCTCCACCTGTGCAGCGGCTGCTTCGACGCTCGCCTTGCTCGCAAGATCCGTGTCGATCAGCGAAACGTGCGGGGAGACCTCTCGCAGGCGAGGCAGTGCTCTGGCGCCGGAGGTTCCTCGCGCGAGGATCACCAGATGGGTCTCGGGGCTGCGGCGGAGTACGTCCTGCGCTGCTTCGAGACCGATGCCTCGGGTGGCGCCGGTCATGACGATGGTCCGGGTGGCTGCGCTCATGTGCTGACTCCATGTGGGGTGCGGGCGCGAGGACCGCCAGGTGGTCGGTCCGGGCGGCGCTGTGCCTCGTGGTCCTCGACGACTCTGCGGGACCTGACGTAGGTGAGGAAGACCTCGTCGAGCCTGGTACCGGCAGGACCAGGCACGTGAGCTCCGCAGCCGACGGCAGACGGCACAATGGCACTGTGCCGAAAAATGATCGGGTGGACTTCGGCGGGTTTCTGCGTCGTCGGCGAGCTGCGATGCCGCCCCCGGACCGGCCGGGCAACGGGCGGACGTCACACCGGAGGGTTCCGGGACTGCGGCGCCAGGAACTGTCCGAGATCGCCGGGATCTCCGTTGACTACTACACCCGCCTTGAGCAGGGCCGGGCGCCGCGTCCGTCGCGCGAAATCCTTGCGGCGCTGGCGCGAGCGTTCGAGCTCTCGGGCGCCGAGCGAGATCACCTGTATCGGCTCGCTGGTGAGCTGCCCCCCGAGATCCACGCGCCCGGCACCGAGATCCGGCCAGGACTCCTGCGACTGCTGCGCAGCCTTGAGGACACCATGCCGGTCACCGTTCACGACGGGCGCCTGGACCTGTTGGCACGCAACGCCGCCGCCGCGTACCTCCTTGGGCCGCTCTCGGGCAGTGGGCGGTACGGACGCAACATCGTCCATCAATGCTTCACCGCTACCGCGCTGTGCGAGGTCCTCGGCGATGAAGGGGCCGACCAGCTTGCCCGGGTGGCCACGGCCGAACTCCGCTCGGCCCTGGGCCGATATCCGGATGATGGGTACCTGCGGTCCCTGTTCGAGGAGCTGTCGGCGACCAGCGCCGCCTTCCGTGGCTACTGGGAGCAAGGCGAGGTCGGAGCACTACGGTCGGCGGCGAAACGCGTGCATCACCCGACCCGGGGGTGGCTGGACTTCGACATCGAGATGTTGCACGACCCCGAAAGGGACCACTGGGTCATGCTCTACACCCCCTGTGGCACTGGGTGACCATTCGTCCTTGTGACGCCGTTCCCCGCGACGCGCCGGGTCAGTCGTTCTCCAGGGTGAGCAGGCCGCGCCGGAAGGCCACGGCGACGGCCGCCGCTCGGTCGTTCACGCCGAGTTTCGCGTAGATGTGCAGCACGTGGCTCTTGACCGTGGCCTCGCTGATGAACAGGCTGCGGGCCGCCTCGCGGTTGGTGGAGCCCTGCGCGATGAGGCGGAGTACCTCCAGTTCGCGCGCGCTCAGCGAATCGGCGGGAGCGCGTACCTGGCCGAGGAGGCGGGTGGCGACCGATGGGGAGAGCACGGCCTCGCCCCGTGCCGCCGTGCGGACCGACCGTACGAGATCTTCGCGTCCGGTGTCCTTCAGGAGGTAGCCGGTGGCACCTGCCTCGATGGCGGGCAGGACGTCCTTGTCGGTGTCGTACGTGGTGAGGACCAGGACCCGGGCGGGGAGGCCCAGCCTGGCGAGCTCCGTGATGGCGGCGACGCCGTCCATGACGGGCATGCGCAGGTCCATGAGGATCACGTCGGGGTTCAGCGCCCGCGCGAGTTCGACGGCCTGCGCGCCGTCGGCGGCCTCGCCGAGCACGTCGAAGTCCGGGTCGCCGGCGAACATGCCGCGGATGCCGTCGCGCACGATGGGGTGATCGTCGGCTATCAGCAACCGGATGGGCGTCTCAGCCATGTACGGTCTCCCGCGCGATCGCGGGCACGCTCGCGGAGATCGCGGTGCCGCCTCCGGGCTCCGACTCGATCTCCAGGGTGCCGGCCAGGCGGCTCACGCGCTTGCGCATCGACGTCAGGCCGAAGCCGCCGCCGTCGGTGACGCGTTCGGGGTCGAATCCGGCGCCGTCGTCACACACGTCCAGGGTGACCATGTCGTCCATGTACGACAGGGTCAGTCCGACCCGGCGGGCGCCGGCGTGCTTGGCGGCGTTGGCCAGGGCTTCCTGAGCTGTGCGGAGCAACGTCTCCTCGACCTCCGGATGCATGGGACGGACCGTACCAGTTGTGGTGAAATCAGCACGGGTCGCGTTGAGCTCCGACCATTGGGCGACGACGGCCTCCAGCGCCTCGGGCAGGGGCGCGGCTTCCAGTTGGCCGGGGCCGACCGCGTGCACCGAGCGCCGGGCCTCGGCGAGGCTCTCGCGGGCCAGCCGGACGGCGTTGCCCACGTTGCGCCGCCAGTCTTCGGCCTGCTCCGCCGCCTGGAGCTGGGTGATGATGCCGGTCAGCCCCTGGGCGAGGGTGTCGTGGATCTCGGCCGCCATGCGCTGGCGTTCGTCGAGCACGCCCGCCTCCCGCGCCTGGACCAGCAACTGGGCGTGCAGGCCCGCGTTCTCCCGCATCGCTTCCTCAAGCTGGATCACCATCCGGCTCCGCTCGGCGCTGCGCTCGGCCGTGATCTCGCCGACGAAACTGAACAGGCTGACCGCCAGCACGATGGCGACCGTGAAGAACAGAAAGGTGAGGATCCCGTACGGGGTGAGCTCGGGCGGCTTGCCGTTGTAGGCCATGACGCTGATCGCCGCCGTGGCGGTGATCCCGGCGAGTCGGGCCTTCCCCCGCAGGTACTGCGACGAATGGAAGAACCCGGTGAAGCCGAAGAAGCTCGCGAACCACATCCCCCGCGTGCTGAGCACCGCGATGAGAATCACCAACCCGGCGACGTAGAGACCCTTCCTGTCGCCCCGCGACATCACCCAGATCCAGGCCGCGGCCAGCAGAGTCAGGCCGAGCGTGGTGAAGCGGTGGCTCCACGCCTGCTCCCCGGTGACCCAGACGAGCCCGGCGGAGAAGACCAGCAGGACGTACGGCGCGGCGGCCATCTGACGCGCGAGACGCCTCTCCCACAGGTCCAGATGCCCGTTCACCGAGGTCACCTTTTCACTCCCATCGGAAAAGTCTGGCGGCGGCGACACTCATGATCACCGCGTACGCGGCCAGAACCCCCCACAGGAGGAGGCTGGGCGAACTACCCGCCCAGACGTCCTGCAACGCTTGCCTGAATGCCCCCAGAGGGGTGTATCGGCCGATTGACGCCAAGATAGTGGGCATCTGGTCAACGGGCTGCATCAGGCCGGCGAGGAAGGCCATCGGGAAGTACAGCAGGACGCCGATCCCGTTGGCGGCCCGCCCGTTGGGGGCCAGGGCCGCGATGAGCAGGCCGACCGCGAACATCGCCGCCGTGCCGAGCAGGAAGGTCACCACGGCCGGCAGTGCCGCGCCGGGCAGACGGGCGCCCAGCACGGTGCCGGCGACCGTCAGGAGCAGCCCGCAGGCGGCCACCACGAGGACGAGCTGCAGGATCAACTGCACCACCAGCATGCTGCCGGGACGTACCGGGGTGGTGGAAAGCCTGCGCAGGATGCCCCTTTCGCGATAGGTCGCCAGGGTAGTGGGCATCAGGTAGAGCCCCACCAGCCCTACGGCGATGGCCAGCGACATCGGCACGAGCACGGTGTCTCCCGGCTCGATCGAGCTGCCGAAGACCACCAGGATGAACAGCGGGATGAGGAGCGCGAACATCGCCCCCGGCTCCCTGACCAACAGCTTGATTTCGACGGAGGTGAGTTTGGCGAGAGCGGTCATGAGGGGTTCTCCATCAGTTGTCAGAGGTGAACGAGCGGCCGGTGAGTGCGAGGAAGGCGTCGTCGAGCGTGCGCTTGTCGATGCGCAGGTCGCTGACCAGCACGTGGTGGCGGGCGAGCCGGGCGGTCACGGCGGTGGCGAAATCTCCCCGGCCGGTGACCACCACCCGGTTGCCCGTCCTGCTCACGCCGGAGACGCCGGGCACGCCGTCGAACAGGCCGGCCGGGTCGGCGCCGTTCTCCGTCATCACCGTGAACCGCATGTGGTGCTCGGCGTCGATCCCCTCGATCAGCCCGGCCGGGCTGTCGAGCGCGATGACGGAGCCTCTGTCGAAGACGGCGACCCGGTCGCACAACTCCTCCACCTCGTCCATGAAGTGGCTCACCAGCACCACGGTCACGCCGCTCGCCCGGACCTGCTTGATCAGCTCCCAAGTCGTCCGGCGGGCCTGCGGGTCGAGTCCCGTGGTCAGCTCGTCGAGGAACGCCACCCGGGGATTGCCGACCAGCGCCAGCGCGATGAACAACCGCTGTTTCTGACCGCCCGACAGCTTGCCGAAGCGGGCATTCCGCTTATCGGCCAGCCCCCACTGCTCCAGCAGCTCCCGCCAGTCACGAGGCTTGGCGTAGAAGGAGGCGTACAGGTCGAGTGCCTCCCAGACCTTGAGGTTCTCCGGCAGTTGCGTGTGCTGGAGCTGCACCCCGATCTGCTCGCGCAGCGCCCGGCCGTCCTTGACCGGGTCGAGCCCGAGCACCCGGATCCGCCCGGCGTCCGGCCGCCGCAGCCCTTCCACACACTCCACGGTCGTGGTCTTGCCGGTGCCGTTGGGGCCCAGGATGCCGAAGATCTCGCCGTCCTCCACCGAGAACGACACTCCGTCCAGAACCGTCAGATCCGCGTACCTCTTGGTGAGGTCGGTGACTTCGATGACTGCCATGCCTCAAGCATCTTTCACCTGGTCAGCAGGCGAATCGACTGAGCGGCCATGATCGGACATGGATGCGGCTGACGCCAAAATCAGCCGTTCGGTTGATGCGCTGCGAGGCCGGCATCACTCAACGCGTGGCTGCAACTTCACACTGCCGGAGGCAATGCGGCCTGAACCGTTCATGCGCCGCCCCTCGGCCACCTCCTCGGTGTCCGATCTGGGGAGCGGAATGGGAGGGGGAGTCAGCGAAAAGTCAACGAACGCCGCGCGAGCGCAACACCGTGGGGCCGCAGATAGGTGCTAGCCATCAGTAGGCCAGCGCGGGAGGCTGCCCGTCCCGCACCTCATACAGATGCGCGACGGAGGCTGCGTATGGCAGCGGGCCGCGTACCTGCTCGGGTGTCAGCCGGATGCCAGTACAACGTTCGGCCAGCGCCAGCGCCGCCTCGACGAACCGCTCGCCGGCTTCTTGCGATTCCTCATCCTTATCGAACTCATCGACCAGGCCGAGGTCTTCCAGATGCGGCAGGAGCCGATCCGGTTCGGTGCCCCAGCGCGGCTCATCGGGGAACATCGGGTCGAGACCGGTGATCACCTTCCCATCGGCGGCGTAGATGAATCTGGCATGCTGTTCGACGTTGTTGTGAACGCTGGCCAGCACCGTGGCCGTCGACAGCAGGCGAACCGCGTCACGCATGATTCCCATGTAACCTGCGGGCTCGACGATGACCGAGCCGCCCTCCGCAGGGCCCACCTCGATGTAGCCCTCTGCCTGCAGGGGCGCATCTGATTTGACCGCGAGGCGTTCCAGTACCTCCGCGGGCTGCAGGCCCGCAACAAGGGTGAAGCAGAACCCCGAGATGTCGAGGCTGCTTCGGAATTCCTCCCACCAGAGGTAATCCTGGATTGTCGGCTGCGTCACAGATGGCCTCACTCGATCGGTGGTGGCTGTGTTCGACGATGCGGACGTCCACGCTGGCGGCGAGCACCGACTTTATCGCCAAGTGGTTAATTCCAGGCCCCAGGCACCTGGTAGGGCACCTTGCCTTCGAGGTGCCGACCTTGAACTCATCACCTGCGCCCTGGCATAAGGACGTTATCCGGACAGCACCTCGTACAGGTGCCGGGCCTCGTGCAGCACGAGGCTCGACCCCTTGCGTGCGGTCATCCCTGCCAGCCCGTCGATCTCCCCTCTCGCGTCCGCGAGCGTGGCCGCCCGTGCGGCGACGCTCAGCCGTCCGGGACGTCCAGGCCAAGATCCAGGCCGACATCGACGCCGGCCGGCTTGCCGCCGACACCCAGGCTGCGGTGTTGGGCCGGTTCTTCGCCACCGTCCTGCAGGGCATGTCCCAGCAGGCATGCGACGGCGCGACCCGCACCGAGCTGGAAGCGATCGCCGATACCGCGCTGGCAGCCTGGCCCGCCGACAAGTAGTGAGAGGAGCCTTCAGCCGGTCCTTGGGCGGGATCTACGTGATGTCGGTAAAAATCGACGTAGTGTAGACTTTGGGCTAAGGGGGCGATCCCTGCCCATGTCGAGTCCTCTCTGGAGGAGTAATGCGGAAGCAGAAGTGGCTCATCACCGGCGTCAGTACGGGCCTTGGGCGTGCCTTCGCCCAGGCCGCCCTGGCCGCCGGGCACACCGTCGTCGGAACGGTCCGCTCGGAGGAGGACCTGCGGGCCTTCGAAGGGCTCGAACCCGGGTACGCTCACGGCCGCATCCTGGATGTGACCGACGACGACGCCGTCTCAAGGGTGGTCGCCGAGGTGGAGCAGAGCGTCGGCCCTCTGGATGTCGTCGTCGCCAACGCCGGTTACGGCCTGGAGGGCACCTTCGAGGAGACCCCGCTGGCCGAGGTGCGGCGGCAGTTCGAGGTCAACGTCTTCGGGGCCGTGGCCACCCTGCAGGCGGCACTGCCCCACATGCGCCGGCGCCGCCGCGGGCACCTGATGGCCGTCACCTCCATGGGCGGGCTCATGGCCGTGCCCGGCATGTCCGCCTATTGCGGCAGCAAGTTCGCCCTGGAAGGCATCCTTGAGGCACTGGGCAAGGAGGTCGCGCAGTTCGGGATCCACGTGACGGCGATCGAGCCCGGCTCCTTCCGCACCGACTGGGCCGGACGGTCCATGACACGCGCCACGCGGTCCATCGACGACTACGACGAGCTGTTCGTCCCCATTCGTGAAAAGCGGCAGAAGGCCAGCGGGAACCAGCTGGGCAATCCGGCCAAGGCCGGGGACGCCGTCGTGCACATCGCGTCGGTCGACCGGCCGCCGGCCCATCTCGTCCTGGGTTCGGACGCGCTGCGACTGGTCACCGCCGCGCGCACGGCCGTGGACGAGGACATTCGCGCATGGGAGACGCTCTCCCGTACGACCGACTTCGCCGAGGGCGCTCAGCTCTGATGCCCGGCCACCACCCCGCGCGCAGCCGACGCACCACCGAACGCAAGGGCGACGTCCGGGAGCGGGCCATCCTGGACACCTGCGAAGCCCTGCTGGCGCAGAAGGGCTATGACGCCATGACCGTCGCCGACATCGCCCAGGGCGCCGGCATCACCCGCGGCGCCCTGTACTTCTACTTCGGCTCCAAGCAGGAAGTGGTCACGGCACTCGTGGCCCGGACCGTTGAGCACCTGTGGGAGCGGTCCCGCGCCACCGCGGAGACCGACGAGCCGCGCCAGGCCATCACAGCGGCCATGCAGCGCACGGTCGAGCTGTGGAACGAGCACGGCCTGGTCATGCGCACGGCGATCGACCTGTCGTTGACCGTGCCGGAGATCGGCGAGCTGTGGAGCCGTACAGCTGACTTGTTCACCAAGGCCATCACCGCTGTCCTGGAACGAGCCGGCGTTCAGGCCGGCACCGAACCAGACCAGGCGTCAGCGATGGCACGCGCCCTGTGCTGGATGATCGAGCGGACCTTCTACCACGCCTCGCAAGAGTCCCGCGAGAAGCTGCAAAAGGCATCTTCGACCTGCGAACACATCTGGCTCACCAGCGCCGGCCTGACCGCCTGACGCGAGGGAACCGGTGAAGGAGACCTGGAGCCGGGGGAACAGGAGGCGATCGTCGGCGCCTGTAGGGGCCCGGTTCGGTGAGTTGGCCTCCGACCGGCGCGAAAGGCTTACTCCGGCAGGATGGACAGGAGCCCTACTCACCAGGTGACCGGGAGTTCGTGAACGCCGTAGATGACGGCGTCGCTCTTGAACGGCAGGTCCTCGGGCGGTGTGGCGAGCCGCAGGGTGGGGATGCGGCGGAACAGCGTGTCGAAGACGATCTGCAGTTCCATCCGGGCCAGGTTCTGGCCGAGGCACTGGTGCGGGCCGAACCCGAAGGCGACGTGGTGGCGGGCCCCGCGCTCGATGTCCAGGTCGGCCGGATCCTTGAACACCGCCGGGTCCCAGTTGGCCGACAGCATCGAGACGATGACGCCCTCGCGGGCCTTGATGCTCGCTCCGCCGATCTCCACGTCTTCGGTGGCCACCCGGGAGGTGACCCCGTCGGCGATGGTGAAGTAGCGCAGCAGCTCCTCCACGGCCATGGGCGTCCGGCTCGGGTCGGCCGTGATCAGGGCCAGTTGCTCCGGATGGGAGAGCAGCCCGACCACGCCGAGCGAGATCATGTTGGCGGTGGTCTCGTGGCCGGCGGTCAGCAGCAGGAAGGCCAGGCTCACCAGGCCCTCGTGGTCGAGGGTGCCCTCCTGGCGCTGCCGGGCGATCTGCCGGCCGAACAGGTCGTCGCCGGGCTCGGACTCCTTACGGGTGATCAGGTCGTCGATGAAGGCGCGCAGCTCGGCGAGGGCTCGCAGGCGGTCTTCCATCGAGTTCCGGCTCACCATCATGGTGGTCCGGCTTTGGAAGAAGTCGTGGTCGGCGTACGGGACGCCGAGCAGTTCGCAGATCACCAGTGAGGGCACCGCCAGGGACAGCGCCTGCACCAGGTCGACCGGGCGCTGGTCGGCGGCGAGCATGTCGTCGATGAAGTGGTCGACGATGTCCTGGATCCGCGGGCGCAGCGCGGCCAGTCGTTTCACGGTGAACTCGCTGATCACCGGGCGGCGGGCCGCGGCGTGTTCCGCGCCGTCCATGCCGAGCATCAACGGCGGCTGGCTGCGGAACTGCCGCAGGGTCGCCGCGTCGAGGGTGTAGAGCGGGAAGCCGTCCTTGCGCTTGTCGGAGGAGAAGCGGCCGTCGGCGAGGACGGCACGGGCCTCCTCATGCCCGGACACCCACCACGCCTCGCCACCGCTGGTCAGGCGGATCTTGTTGATCGGCGCCTGCTCGCGCAGTCGCTCGTAGGCGGGGGGCGGGGCGAACGGGCAGCCCCGCTCGACCGGCAGTTCCAGGCCGGCGAGTTCGTCGGCGACGTTCTTCGTCATGAATGATCTCCTGGTAATGGATCTGGCGGAGTTGGTCGGGTTCGTCGGCGGCCTCGGGAGCATGATCGACGCCGAGGCCGCGGGCCGGCTCGGCGCCGGTGTTCACCGCAGGGTGAGCGGATTCTCGGCGGCGATGCGAGTCAGCTTCGCCGGGTTGCGGACGTAGTAGAGGCCGGTGATGCGGGCGCCCTCTACGTCGATCGCTATGACGCCGTCGATCTCGCCGTCCACGCGGACGAGGAGTGCCGGGTTGCCGTTGACCACGGTGGACTCACCGGTGAGCGCGACTTCGGCCTTGCCCAGGCCGCCGACGATGAAGCGGGCCACCTTGTCGGCACCGGTGATCGGCCGCGGCGCGGCCCGCTTGACGCCGCCGCCGTCGCTCACCAGGACGATCTCGGGGGCGAGCACGTCAAGGAGGCCCTGCAGGTCTCTGGCTTCGAGCGCGCGCTGGAACGACTCCAGGGCCGCCCGCGCCTGGCTCGGGGAGACGACCTCCCGAGGGCGGCGGGCATCGACGTGCCGGCGGGCGCGGTGCGCGATCTGGCGGACGGCCGCGGGGCTCTTGCCGACGGCGGACGCGATCTCGTCGTAGCTGACGGTGAAGGCTTCGCGCAGTACGAAGACGGCACGCTCGGTCGGCGACAGCATCTCCAGGACGAGCATGAGCGCCATCGACACGCTCTCCGCGAGCTCGACGTCCTCGGCCACGTCCGGCGCGGTGAGCAGCGGCTCGGGCAGCCAGGAGCCGATGTACGCCTCCTTGCGACGCCTCATGGTGCGCAGCCGGTCGAGCGAGCGCCGGGTCGTGATCCGGACCAGGTAAGCGCGCTGGTCGCGTACCTGCCCCATGTCGACCTTCATCCACCGCAGCCAGGTTTCCTGGAGAACGTCTTCGGCGTCGGCCGCCGATCCGAGCATCTCGTAGGCGACGGTGAAGAGCAGGTTGCGGTGGGCGACGAACGCCTCGGTGGCCGAGTCCACCCGGTCGCCACCGGCGAGGGGCTCGGCCGCGCCCGTCGTCGGCTCGCTGCGTTCGTTCATGGCCCGGCTCCTGCCTGTTGGCTCTCAACTCCTGCTTCATGCACAAGACGCCGGCCCTCGCCGCTGTGTGACATCCGCGATCGGTGGCGTACGTCACAAGAGCGCGTTGTCACAGGGATCGGGCCGCCGGCGCCTCATGTTCGTCAGAACACAGCACGAACGATCCGCGCGGGGCACAACGCCACGAGCGACCGTGCCCGCGCGGAAAGAAACGGAAGACATCATGAGCAAGGTTTGGTTCGTCACCGGCTCGTCCCGCGGCCTGGGCCGCGACTTCGTCGAGGCGGCGCTGTCTCGCGGTGACAAGGTGGCCGCCACCGCCCGGAGCACCGGAAGTCTTGGCGAGCTGGTCGCCGCCTTTGGCGACGCGGTGCTCCCGCTGGAGATGGACGTGACCGACAAGGCCGTCGTCTTCGAGAGCGTGAAGCGGGCCAAGGAACACTTCGGCCGTCTGGACGTCATCGTGAACAACGCAGGCTATGCCCAGCTGGGCGCGATCGAGGAGCTGACCGAACAGCACCTGCGCGACCAGCTGGAGACCAACCTGTACGGTGCGGTGTGGGTCATTCAGGCCGCCCTGCCCTACCTGCGCGAGCAGGGCGCCGGGCACATCATCCAGCTCTCCTCGGCCGCCGGGCTCATCGCCATGCCGCTCGGCGGCGCGTACCACGTCTCCAAGTGGGCCCTGGAAGCCCTGAACGACTCCCTCGCCCAAGAGGTCGCCGACTTCGGCATCAAGGTGACCGTGGTCGAGCCCGGCGGCTTCGCCACCAGATCCGGCAAGAACCCGGATCCCCTCGACAACGGCCACATGGCCGAGGCCGACCCGGTCTACGACGGCCTCCGTCAGCGCATCGCCCAGTTCGCGGGAAGGCAGCCCGCCGGCGACCCGGCCGCCGCGGCCCAGGCACTCCTCAAGATCGTCGACTCCGACAGCCCGCCCCTGAGGGTGCTGTTCGGCCAGGGCTTCTACCCGTTGCTCCAGCAGGTCTACGCCGAGCGGCTGAAGACCTGGGCCGACTGGCAGGACCTTTCGGTGGAGGCTCACGGCAAGCTCGATCAAGAAGGTCGCTGACCCTCCGGTGGTTCGCACCGCGCCTGGTCGCGGTCGGTGTCGGGTCACCACTGGGCGATGAGCGGTGTGTCCGGTTCGTGCTGCCGCCAGGCTTCGTTGAGTCGGGCGAGACGGGTGGGGGCGGCGATGCCGTGCACGGTCGCGATCTTCCCGTTGGCGAGGTCGAACGCCACGGCGCCGACGACCCGGTCGTCGCCGAGCACGAACAGGAGGGCGGGGGCGCCGTTGACGAGCGCGTAGTGGATGGCGGGCGTGCCGCCGGCGAAGCGCCGTTTCGCGGGTGTGGGTTTGAAGCCGGCCCGTGCGACGGCGGCGATACGCTGCGGAGTGTCGTACCGCAGCAGCGTTTCCGCCAGGCCGGCGCCGTCGGAGATCGCGGTGGCGTCGTCGGTGAGCAGCGCCACCAGCCGTTCGGTGCGGCCCGAGGAGACAGCGGCGAGGAACTCCTCGACGATCCTGCGGGCGGATGCCGGGTCGACTTCCCCGCCGCGGCGGTGCGCGGCGGTGATGCGGCGCCTGGCCCGGTGGAGGTGCTGCTGACTTGCGGACTCGGTGATGTCGAGGATCTCGGCGATCTCGGCGTGGCTGTAGGAGAAGGCTTCGCGCAGGAGGTAGACGGCCCGCTCGGAGGGTGACAGGCGCTCCATGAGAGTCAGCACGGCCAGGGAGACCGATTCGCGCTGCTCGAAAGTGTCGGCCGGGCCGAGCATCGGGTCGCCGTCGAGGAGCGGTTCGGGCAGCCAGGCGCCGACGGTGCGTTCGCGCCGGGCCTGTGCCGAGCGGAGTCGGTCGAGGCACAGGTTGGTGACGACCTTGGTCAGCCATGCTTCCGGCACCTTGATCAGCTGCCGGTCGGCGGCTTGCCAGTGCAGGAACGCATCCTGAACGGCGTCTTCGGCGTCGGCGGCGGAGCCCAGCAGCCGGTACGCCAGCGAGGCCAGCCGGTTCCGGCTGGCCTCGAACCGGCTGGTGTCGAAGCGCTCAGCGGCGGTGCTGTCCACGCAGACCACCCTAGGCACCTACGCGAGCGCCTTCTCGGCGGGCGGCATCCGGCGCGGCGGCCAGGCGGAGCTTGCGCTTGGGCAGGCCGAAGGTCGGGTGCGAGGTCGCCCACAGCGAGGTCTTGAGGATGCCGGACTTGATCCGCGCGACCTTCCGGCCACCCATGTACTTCGGCTTCGCTTGCCCTTCGTCGTCGACCATCTGCAGGATCCCGTCCCGCCGCCCGAGGCTGATGTGGTTGTAGGAGTAGACCAGCTTGGTGTTCGCGATCTTGCGGCCGGTCAGGCGTCCCACGATCGCGTGGATCGCCTGCCCGCCGGTGAAGCCGGCCGAAGCGCAGGACATCGGCAGCGGCCGAGCGTTGTCGCCGATGGCGTGGGCGCTGTCGCCGGCGGCGTAGACGTTCGGGTGCGAGACCGACCGCATGGTGCGATCGACGATGATCTGACCGTTCTCGGCGACCTCCAGCCCGCCGGCGGCGGCGATGGGATTGACCGCGAACCCGGCCGTCCACACGGTCGCGTCGGACGCCAGGGAGGTGCCGTCGGCGCACAGCACCCGCGTCGCTTCGACGGCTTCGATGCTGGTGTGCTCCAGGACGGTGACGCCCAGCCGGTCGCAGGCCTGACGCAGGTGGCTGCGGGCTCCGGCGGCGAGCTGGGCGCCCAGCTCGCCGCGGGCGACCAGCGCCACCGACAGGCCGGGCCGGGATTCGGCGATCTCGGTGGCGGTCTCGATGCCGGTCAACCCGTCGCCGACGACCAGCACATTCCCGCCTTCGCCTCGCTTGTCCAGGCTGTCGAGGCGCTCGCGCAGGCGCAGCGCCGAGGGCCGGGCGGCGATGTCGAAGGCGTGCTCGGCCACGCCGGGGACGCCGCGGTCGGCGCCGTGGCTGCCGAGTGCGTACACGAGCGTGTCGTAGGCGAGCTCGCCACCGCCGTCGGCGTCGGCCACGGCGACGGCCTGGCGTTCGGGGTCGACGGCGGTGACACGGGCCAGGCGCAGCCGTATCCCCGTGCCCGCGAAGACGTCGGCGAGCTTCTGAGCCTCGATCTCCTGGCCGGCCGCGAGCTGGTGCAGCCGCAGCCGCTCGACGAAGTCCGGCTCGGCGTTGACCACGGTGATCTCGGTGTCCGCCGGGGACAGCCGGCGGGCCAGGTTCCCGGCTACGTAGGCCCCGGCATAGCCGGCGCCGAGGACGACGATGCGATGCTTCATGTGGTGCTCCTGTCGGTTCGCTGGCTTCTGTGAGTTGAGCGGAACGGCGCCCCGATTGCTGACAGGAACTGCATGTGGCATGGCTCACAGAGCGGCAGGAGCGCCGTTCTGGTCAATCCGTGGGCCGGCGGGCCTGGTTCGCTGCGCGGATGACCGCCCAGGCGTCCCCGACCGGGCCCAGGTGCCGGAGCTTGTCGGGGTTGATCACCGTTCGGATCGTCTGGATCTGCCCGTCGAGGATGTCGAGCGCCAAGGTGTTGAGGACCCTGCCGTCCCGGTCGCGGAAGATCGCGCCCGGCTGGCCGTTCACCTCGCGCGGCTCCACGACGGCGCCGGCCCTGACGAACAGCGAGACGAGCGTGGCGAGCACCCCGGCCACGTCCTCGGCGCCGACGAAGACGGGCTTCCAGAGCGGGGCCTTGCCGCCGCTGTCGCCGATCAGGCGAACGTCGGCGGCGAGCAGCTTCCGCAGCCCGTCGACCTCCCCTTCCCTGAAGGCGTCGAAGAACCGTTCGGCGAGCTGTTCGCGCTCTTCGCGGTCGGCCTCGAACCGGGGCCGGCCCGCGTCCATGTGGCGGCGCGCCCGTACCGAGAGCTGGCGGCACGCCGCCTCCGAGCGCCCCACCGCCGAGGCGACCTCACCGAAGCCGAACCCGAACACCTCGCGCAGCACGAAAACCGCCCGCTCCAGCGGGCTCAGCCGCTCAAGCAGCAACAGGGCCGCCATCGACACCGAGTCGGCCAGCTCCGCCGACCGCGCCGGGTCCGCATAAGGGTCGGTGAGCAGCGGCTCCGGGAACCACTGCCCGACGTATTCCTCCCGCCGGACGCGGGCCGACCGCAGCACATCGATCGAGATCCGGCTCACCACGGCCGACAGGAACGCCTTGGCCGAAGCGGGTTGTGCCGGGGTGGCCTCGTAGCGCAGCCAGGTCTCCTGGACCGCGTCCTCGGCCTCGCTCACACTGCCCAGGATCCGGTAGGCGATCGAGAACAGCAGAGGCCGCAGCTCCTGAAACTCCTCGGCCCTGCTCACGCCAACACCTCCTTGAAGCCCTGGCGCCAAGAGGGGTAGCGCAGCTTCCAGCCGAGCTCCCGCTTGGCCTTGGCGTTGGAGAAACCGCGCCCCTCGGTCATCATCGTCACCGTCGTTTCCCCCGCCAGCGGCCGGGCCAGCCACGTGGGGACTCGCATCGGCCGCTTGGCTCCCGCGCACGTGGCCAGGTAGGGCAGCCACTCCCTGGCCGGGGCCGGTTCGTCGTCGACGATGTTGAACACGCCCCGCGCCTGCCGCTCAACGGCCAGCACGGTAGCGCTCGCCGCGTCGTCGAGATGCAACCACGAGCTGTAGCCGCCGCCCTTCCCCGTGCTCGCCGGGTCCAGCGGGTCCTGCTCGGTCTTCACCCATCCGCCCTTACGGATGCCGTTCCAGGCGGCGTAGCTCTGCGCGACGAAGTGGACTACGCCGACCGCCTCGGCCGCGGCCAGCAGGTGGTCCGTCCCCTCGGTGCGCAGCCGCTCCAGCAGGCCCAGCTTGGCCGTGCTGGTCGTCGTCGCCGTCACCTGGTGGCCACGGGCGACCAACTGCGGCACCAGCCGCCGCCCCAACACCCCGGCCCCGCCGGCTACGAACACCCGCATGATCATCACCTTCCTGATGTAAGCGTCTGTCTCCCCCCGAGACGAGACAGCCCGGCCGCCTGTGACATGGGAGGCGGGGCTGCCCTGAATCTCCGACCGCAGCCCGGATGTCACAGAACGGCCGGGCTGTCTCGTCTCGGGGGACAGGAATCGGAAATTCGGACATAACCAGAGAAGGACAGTCGTCATGCGTATCGCAGTCTTCGGGGCCAATGGCCCCACCGGCCGCCTGCTCACCGACCAGGCACTCGCCGCCGGACATCAGGTCGCCGCGGTCACCCGGCGGCCGGACTCGTTTCCACTGCGCCATGACCGGCTCGTGGTGGTCGGGGCCGACGTGCTCGATCCGGGGGCCGTCGACGCCGCCGTGGCGGAGCGGGACGCGGTGCTGTCGACGCTCGGGGTACCCGCCGGGAAGGAACCGATCAGCACCTATTCGCAGGGTGTGGCCAATATCGTCGCCGCGATGAAACGGCATCGGGTGCGTCGGCTCGCCGTGGTCAGCTCAAGCGGGGTGGACCCGCACCCGTACTCCGACGGCGGGTTCCTGTTCAACCGGCTATTCCTGCCATACGTGACGCGGGTGCTCGGTAAGACGTTGTACGACGACATGCGGCGGATGGAAACGCTGGTCCGCGCCAGCGATCTGGACTGGACGATCGTGCGCCCGAGCGGGCTCTACCACCTGCCGTCGATCACCGACTACACCCTCGTGAAGGGCCACGCCGACGGCAGGTTCACCGCCCGCGCGGACCTGGCCGCGAGCATGCTGGCCCTGCTGGACGGCGACCGCTACGTCCGCGCCACCGTGGGCGTCATCACCACCGTCGACAATCCCACCTTGCTCCAGTGGATCCGCCGCGAAGCACTCGCCAAGAGCTGACGTCCGCCTGACCCTGGGGTTGCGCTGCTCGGGCGTGCCGGCGTCCCACGCGGTGCTCGATCTCGATCGGATAGGAGAAGCGCTCAGCCGAGAGGAACCGCTCGCGGGCCGCGACGTCCCGGCCGGTCGACGGCTCGTCCAGCAGAAGCAGCGGAGGATCGGGCAGCAGTGACCGAGCGATCAATGCGCGCCCTCGCTCGCCCTGGACATCGTCGGCCACGGCGTTATCGCAGCAAAAGCTTGGGCCTGGTGTGTTACTGAAAACGAGAGCTCTTGCTGCCGTGGCTCCGCATGACAGCGTTTACGTCGCCTGCGAAATGCTGGGCCCCCAGCGCCTCACCATCATTGAAACAAGCATCGCGTCGAAAACAATAACGGAGTGGGACCGCTTGTTCCGTTGGGGTACGCCTGTGCGCCGGTGCCGCGCTAAGATCGCGTCCCGTGCTTTCGGATGGTTTCTGGCGGATTATAAGAATTGGATTAGTAGGTCTGATTCTTGCGGCGGCGGTCGCGGGCCTGGCGCTCGGCGACGCCTGGCTCTGGGTGGCCGTCGAATGGTCGCCGCCGGCCTATGCGGGGTTCTACGAGCGCGGCGGGTTCGACACTCTGACGACCGGTGCGCTGCTCGTGGCCGCCCTGGTGAAGGCCGCGCTCCTGTGGCTGATCCTGCGTGCCCCCGCGCCTGGACCGCTGGACCGCCGGGAGAAGGCGCTGCGTCGGCTGCTGTACCTGGCGGTGGCGTACGCCATGCTGTGGTACCCGATCGCGCTGCTTCCCGACGTGGTGGACGCGGCATTCCAGCTCGCGCTGTGGACCGCGATCTACGTCCTCTATCTGCTCGTCATCCGCTGGCGGTCCCGCATGCTGCGTGTGGCGGCCGCAGTGATATTCGCGGTCGACCTGGCCGGGACGGCCAACGAACTGCTCGACGAACTCGACCTACCAGAGTTTGGATCGGGCGAAATCTTCGTACTGGTTCTGCTACTGAGCGGGGTGACGGCGATCATCATCACGGTCGTCGGGCAGCGGCGCGACGGCCGGTGGAGCCGGGGCACGCAGGCAGCCGGGTGGTTGTCGGTGGGCGTCTACGTGCTGGCGATCGCGTTCAGTTTTCTCTTCGTGCGGATCTTCAGCGACGGCAATCTGGCGATGCTGGTCATGATGGACGCGCTGGGGCTCGTCAGCACCGTGTGCCTCGCGGCGACTGCCCGGGAAATGCCCACCGAGAACCGCCCGGTCGACCTTCCGCCCGCGCGGCGGCGCGTGCTCCGCGTCGCGGTGGCGGCCGTGGTCGTACTGCCGATCATCGCGCTGATCCCCCCGGAGCGGACCGCGCACCTCACCTACACCGGCTGGTCGATGGACTGCTACGACCGGCCCAGCTTCGGCGACCTGAAACCTGCGGAACGCGACGCCGCGTTCCTGTGCCGGGCGCGGAGCACAGAGGCCGGAGTCGCGCCCATGTTCCCGGACAGCCTGGCGGACCAGGAGGTCCTCGCGTACGGGCGGGCGCTGTGCCGGGCAAAGGACCGCGACGAGCAGGAGGCGATCCTGACGCGGGCCGGGAGCGCGCGGCCCGCCTCGGGCGCGGACCCGTGGGATCTCGTCTACGTCTGCCCGGAGATCGTCGGCGCGACCCATCCGGAGCTGCTGCGGTCCTCCAGGGAGACGAAGGAGGCGAACGCCGCCTACATCGCCGAGCAGAACGCGAGGTGCCGCGACCCGTGGCCCCGCAAGAAGGGTGTCGTCCAGGCCACGGCCAACTACTTCCTGTTCGTCGACGGCGATCATGGCTATCTGGTCCACGACCCCAGGGACGAAGCGGCCGACAAGGCGGCGGAGCAGGCGATTGACAAGCTCTACGACGACCGCGCCCTCGTCGGGGTGGCCGGCAGCGCGGTGCTCGTCGGGCATCTCGAAGACGTCTCCGATGTGTGCCTTACGGTGAAGGCCTTCCGCACCGCGCCGCCACGGCGGACGGCCGGGTGGGATCAGGTCACCGAGGTGCCGATCGTCAGCCGCAGCGGCCGGCTCACCGTGCCGGAGAAGGGCGAGGGCGGAGACGTGGGCGCGGGTGCCCCGATGCCGAACCTGGCGATCAGGGGGAAGGGCCGCTACCGGCTCCGGGTCTACGTGCGGGTCGGCGATGCAGGGGAGGAGCACCTGGTCGTCGTGTTCCCGGGTACGTCGAGGAAGAGGCTCAAGCTGAAGCAGTGAGCTCGTCGGGACTGACTATTCGTGGGGGCAGGTCGTGAGGCGTAAGAGTCCGCACCCTTGTGGAGGTCGTACGGAACCGCCTTCAACGCAGGGTGACTTACTTCCCGGGGCGAGACGATGACCGCCATGTCGAGAATCGAGTTCTCCTACGGAGTGCCAAAGCATGGATGGGCTGTCGTCACCATTGTTCACGAGAATCGTGAAGCCAGGATGGTCGTGTCCTATGTGACGGATGCTCTCCGGGATCTCCTGTACGGCCTGGTGCGGATCACTCAGGGGGATGATTTCCGCTTCTCCTGGGATGACGAGCCCACCGAGTATCGATGGGTATTCGCACATGAGGGCGGTGCGGTACGGCTGCGCATTCTTACGTTCACAGACAGGATGAGGCCGGAGCCGGATGAGGCGGGGCGGGAGGTCTTCACACTCCTGTGCGAGGTGGGTCCTCTTGTGAGGGCGGTGGTCCGGTCAGTGAGACGGCTGCTGTCCGAGATGGGCGAGGAGGAGTACGCCCGGCAGTGGGGAGGCCAAGCCTTCCCATCGCGCGAGCTGAATGTCCTGGAATCTTGGCTCAAAGATCACTGAACCAGATCGACCTAAGACGCCAGGAGGAACAGCAGGCCGGTCAGATCTTCGCCTTGGGGCGCGCGAGTGCAGGCTCCGCGTGCGATGAGCTGTTCGGTGATCTCCCAGATCAGCTCGTGGGAGATGATCACGGTGGCTACGGCCCGATCATCGGTGGAGACGTACCGGTGCGCCTCCTGGCAGGCTCGGCTCAGCAGGAAGGCGGAGACGGGAGCGGCGACTGCGGCGGCGAGCTCGTCGAGGACCTCGCCCGTCCCGACGAGCGGTATCGCCGGGCGGCCGTCGTCGAGCCGCACCTGCCGGCGACGTCCTTGCGCGTCGGTGATCGCGGTCACGTGGCGATCTCGCAGCGACTCGGCCAGCCGGGGCGTGGTGGCCAGGTCGTGGAGGTCGCGCAGGGTGGCGTTCGACCAGACGGCCACCAGGGTGAGGTCTTCGTCCAGGCGGTAGAAGTTCGTGCCGGAACCGCCGGCGCGTGGTGGGTGGATAGCCCAGAACGCCCCGTTCCACCATTGACGCTCGGCAGTCAGTGCGGTGTCGGGCACGGCGTCTTCGGCGCGCAACTGCCGCCACAACAGCAGGTCCAGCGCGTAGCCGAACACCATGGCATACAAGCTGTGACCGATCCCGAGGCGCCGCAGCTCAGCGGCGATGTCCTGCGTCGGCTTCGCTACGGCGTCCGCCAAAGGAGCCGCCAGCCGCCGTAGAGCCGCCCGCAGCGGCACCATCTCGCGCACGCCCAGTACGGGGAAAGCGGTCCGGAGCATCTCGCCATCGCGTTCCAGCAGCCGGAACTCCAACAGTTGAGAGAGCTGCGCGTCGGAGACGTCCACATCGCCTCTCAAGGCACCGTGACGTGCCGCGTACAACGCCCGTCCGTTGTTGCCGTCGGACACCACCTGATGGGGAGTTCGTCTCGCATTCGGGCAGTAGCAGTGCAGCGCCCACAGGGCAAGGTTGTCGGGGTCGGACATCTCATCCGCTGCGGCGTCCATCCGGCCAGTGTCCGACATCCCGACGATCTTGTCGTCACCACGTTTCCCGGTGAACGATCAACCCACCGTACGGCCTCCGCATGCGTGAGATCGGGGAGGCTGAGCCACATGTCGGCCTGGACCGTACAGCGGGCACTGGTCGCCCTGCGACTCGTAGCGCTCCACGAGGGTGTCCCGCCAGCGGTACCAGGCGTCCCAGGTGTCGAGGCGGCCCAGACGCGGCAGCTGATCGTTCAGTATCTGGTCCGCCTCGTACCGCGCGACCGCGAGCAGCAAGGCGTCCTTGCCTTCGGGAAAGTAGTGGAAGAGCTGGCTCTTGCTGGTGCCGGTTCGCGATCGGATGTCGTCCAAGGTGACGTCGGCGACCCCCTTCTCCCGGAGGATCTCGGCGGCGCCTTCGATGATGCGCGCCCGGGTGGCCTGCCCTTTCGGCGTCAGCACACGTTGCATGGCCTCGCTCCCCGCCTTGCTGCACTTGGCGGTCCACTTTAGTGCGCTTCGGTCGAGTGGCGATCACCCTTCACCCGACGGAGGCAGGGCGCAAGTCCCGGAGGTGGTGGCGCTGGATGTGTGCGTGGAACGCTGACATGTAGTCGGACAGGAACCGGGCGGTGGCGGGCACGGTGACCGTGCCCGTCTCGTCGATCAAGCCTTGGGTGAACTGGATATAGGCCTCCGGCTGGGCCAGCACCGGCATGTTGGCGAAGGTGAGGATGCCCTTCAGGTGCTGCTGGGCGACCGCGGTGGAGATGGAGCCGGGCGACGTGCCGATCGTCGCGGTCGGCTTGCCGTCGAGGACGCTGGACCCGTACGGCCGGCTGGCCCAGTCGATGGCGTTCTTCAGCGCCCCGGGAATGGAGCGGTTGTACTCGGGGGTGATGAACAGGATGGCGTCGGTGGACGCGACCGCATGCTTGAAGTCCTGGGCAGCGGGAGGGTAGTTCGCGTCGTGGTCGCGGTTGTACAGGGGCAGCGTGTCGATCGGGATCTCGGTGAGTTCGAGCTCGCCCGGCGCCAGCCGGTGCAGTGCGCGCGCCAGCCTTCTGTTGATCGAGTCCCGGGACAGGCTCCCGACGATGTAGCCGACGCGGTAGGTCATGGTCTTCCGTTCGTTCGTACGTTCCCGGCCGGCTCTGTTGCTCTTCATGGTCGCTTCCTTCAGCGGGGCGGGCCGAGGACGACCTGACCGTGGGCGGCGGCCGTGGCGGCCAACGCCTCCTGGGAGATGACTGAGCCGTCGGGTCTGTCGGTGAACAGGTCATGGCTGGCCTGGCGGAACATGTCCTCGATCCCGGCGGGGGTGGCGATCATGAGCAGGTCGGCCCGGCCGGAGGTGATCCGGTAGCTGTGCGGGATGTTGCGGGGCAGGTAGACGATGCCGTTCTCGGACAGCTCCATCTCCTGGTCGCCGACCCAGACCAGGGCGGTCCCGTTGAGCAGCAGGAAGATCTCGTCTTCCTTGGTGTGCATGTGGAAGGGCGCCGCCGCGCCCTTGGGGGAGGCGAACCGGCCGACGGTGAGCTGCCCACCGGTGGCGGCGGCGTCCAGCAGCACGGAGAAGGTGCTCCCGGCCAGCCATTTCATCGTCTCTTGCTGTTCGGGTCGGGCCAGGTACGGAATGCTCATGGTTCTTCCTCACGGTCCAGGTTTAAGTGGCTAGCCACATAGTACGTAGAGATTTACGTGGCTGGCAACCTAAACGAGGACCGTAGGGGGGCTTGAGTCTCAAGCATGATCACCCGAGCGGCTGGCCAAGGCCTTGTTCATGGCCGAGAAGACCGCTCTTCTCGCTTCGGTCCAGTGAGGGGATCATCAGGTGGGCCGGAAAGAGGAGCCGGGCTCAGGGGCTGAGCCGTTCCGCTGCGCGGCCCGCTGCAGGCGGGCGGTCAGCGTGCGGAGGTGGTCCACCAGTTCGGGCGGTTCGCGGACGTCGAACTCGAAGCCGAACGCGGCGACCCACACCGCGAGGTGGTCGAGGCTGTCCGAGCCGATGCGCAGGATGCAGGTACCGTCGTCGACGGGTTCGACCACGCCGAGCGTGGGCGGCACCTCCTCGGCCACTTCCGCGGCCGAGCCGTGCATGGTGAGCACCGCCCGGTAGCGGTGGCCGTTCGCGGGCGTCCTCATGGCGAAGTGGTCCACCAGGTCCCCGGCGGGCAGCGGCCTCGGGACGAACCGGGGGCCGGTGGGGACGCGCGTCGACAACCTGTCGGCCCGGAACCTCCGCCAGTCCGAGGCACCGGTGTCCCAGGCGAAGAGATACCAGCGCCGCCCGTTCTGGACCAGTCTGTACGGTTCCACATCCCGTACGCTCGCGGAGCCGTCATGCGAGACGTAGTCGAAGCGCAGCCGTTGGTGGTCACGCACCGCGGAGGCGATCGCGATCAGCGTCGACGGATCGGCCGTCGAACCGGGCATCGGCAAGATCACCATGGCCGAGCTGAGCGTGTCCACCTGGTGGCGCAGCCGCGCGGGCAGCACCTGGTCCAGCTTGGCCAGCGCCCGCACGGAGGTCTCGCCGATGCCCGTGATCGCGCCGCCGGCCGCCGTGCGCAGCCCGACCGCCACCGCGACCGCCTCCTCGTCATCGAGCAGCAAAGGGGGCAGGGACGCGCCGGCGCCCAGCTGGTAGCCGCCCCCGACGCCGCCGATCGCGTTGATCGGGTAGCCCAGAGTGCGCAGTTTGTCGACATCGCGCCGAACGGTTCTGGGACTCACGCCGAGACGATCGGCCAGCTCCTTCCCCGACCAGTCACGGTGGATCTGGAGCAAGGCGAGCAGGCGGAGCAGTCGGGCCGAGGTTTCCAACACACGATGATGCTGGCACCGATCGCGGTCAGAACATGACCGCGACAGGTCTCATCCGAGGCTCTCGAAGAACCGCCGCACGTCCTCGGCGAACACCTCAGGCTCCTCCATGGCGAAGAAATGACCGCTTTCGTCCTTCTGTGACCAGTGCACGATGGCGTGGTCGCGCTCCGCGTAGGGCCGGATGGCGTACTCATGCGACCCGGCGAGCAGCACGCCCGTGGGTACGGTGCCGCGCGGCTTCGGCACCCAGGCCATCGGGTCGTTCATCTGCTCGTAGTAGATCTGGGCCGAGGAGCCCGCGGTGCCCGTCAGCCAGTAGATGCTGACGTTGGTCAGGAACCGGTCACGGTCGACGGGAGCCCCGGCCCAGCGGTGGAAGATCTCGGCGATCCAGGCCAGTTGCCCGGCAGGGGAGTCGGTCAGGCCGAACGCGAGCGTTTGCGGCGAACGCGACTGGATGGGGACGTAGCCGGCGGTGGCCTCCTCCAGGTCCGCCGAGCGCCGGCGCTCGATCTCGGACAGCCGCGCGTCCTCTTCCTCGATCCCCGCCGGGAACGACAGGACGCCGTTGAGGTGGATGCCGACGACGTGCTCGGGGGCGAGGTGGCCCATCTCCGGGGCGACGAACGCGCCGGTGTCGCCGCCCTGAACGCCGTACCTCTCATACCCGAGCACGGCCATGAGCTCGACGAACGCCCCGGCCATCCGCGCGGCCGTCCAGCCGGGCGTGGCCAGCGGCGACGAGAACGCGAACCCGGGAAGCGAGGGGATCACCAGATGGAACTCCTTGGTCAACGGCTCGATCACGTCGAGGAACTCGACGAACGAGCCGGGCCAGCCGTGCAGGAGCAGCAACGGCAGCGCGCCGGGATCATCCGAACGGATGTGGACGAAATGGATGGTCTGCTCGTCGATGACGGTCGTGAACTGCGGCACCTCGTTCAGCCTGCGCTCCTGCGCCCGCCAGTCGAAGCCCGTGAGCCAGTATTCGACCAGTTCCCTGGCGTACGCCACCGGCGTGCCCCGGCTCCACCCGCCCCCGGGCAGTTCCGCGGGCCAGCGGGTCCGGGCCAGCCGGTCCCGGAGAGCGTCGAGCTCGGCCTGCGGCACGTCGATATGGAAGGGGATCATGGAGGTGTTCTCGGTCATGAGCGTGACCGTAGGATGAATCGCGGTCAGGTCGCGTCCGCCGGTCACGCACGATCGAAGGTCCCGTGAGGCCGGCGGTGGGCGCGCCGGCTCTCAACGGCCGGTGACCCCCTCAGCCGCCCGGAGGTGCAGTGTCCACACGCGAGGAGCCGGCGCCACCGAGGACGAGGGCTTTGACACGGACGAGGCTGTGCTGGGCGAGTGCCGCGCTGCTGTCGCTCCTTCCGCATGGCGGGTTGCTGATCGCCGACTGGGGGGTGCGGATCTGCGCCTATCCGGAAACTGAAGGCGGGCACGCCGGTCTCGGCCTGGGGTTCGGCGTTCTGGCCACGCTGCTGCCTTTCGGGTTGATGGTGTCGGCGGTGGTCGTACGGCGCGTGTCGTACAGCAAGGGCCGCCTGCTGACGTGGCTGGCGGCCGGGGGAGCGGTCATGACGGCGGCCTACTACGCGCTCTCGGTCTTCGCCTTCTTCTTCCCTTACTGTCCTTCGGGCTCGCAGGGGCTTCTGTTCGTGCTTCTCCTCTACGGCGGCATAGCCGGGCTCATCCTCATCGCCGGTACGTCCGCGCGCCGGGACCAGGTGACGCCTGAGCGATCAGGGGCGCAGAATGCGGGCGGGTCGGGCGGCGTACAGGAAGAGCAGGAGGAGGGCGGAGCCGAGCAGGGCGGCGCTGTACCACAGCGGTGAGAGGCCGAAGGCGAGCTCGCCCTGCGGGCCGGTGCCGAACAGGCCGTCCGGGTACAGGGGGAGGCCGAAGCCCCAGGCCTGATGAGGCTCGGCGGGGAGCGCGCCGGCCACGGCGATCAAGGTCAGGGTCAGGATTGTGGCGTGGACGAGGCGCCTGGTGCGGTGTAGGACGGCGGCCAGGATGAGCAGCGCGGGGGCGCCGACCCCGACGAGCAGGTCGAGGGCGAGCCAGGACAGGGCCGCCGTGTCGCCGGCGATGCCGAGGAGGTAGCTCTGGATCGGGCCGCTGGGGCCGATCCAGAACGGCATGCCGTGCGCGAGGTTGACGGCCGCGGGGATCAGCGGGAGGGCGATCGCCAGCGCGGGCAGCGGCCACCGTCGGGACGGCGCGCTGACGGGTGGCGGCTTGGCCGGCCACGGGCGCGGCCCGGTCAGCTCGTGCGCGGAACGGGCCGCCCAGACCAGCCCGAAGACGCTGAGCGCCCGGAGCAGCGACAGGGCCACGACGGTGTACGACACCTCGCCGTAGGCGAACGTCACATACGACGAGGGGTGCAGTAACGACGTGACCAGGGAGAGGATGCCCATCCACACGGTGGCACGGGTCCAGCGGGGATCTCTTGCCTGGGCCACCAGGATCGGCACCACCCACGCCACCTCGAGCAGGCCGTCCAGCCTGACCATGCTGAGAACCTGCGCGAAGGCTTCGAGCCCGAGGGTGTGGGAGAGGGTGAGACCGAATTCGGCCACCGCCTCGATCGTCCCGGTGACGAGCATGAGGATCCGCGCCCAGGTGGGGATGGCGCCGTCCAGCACCCGGAAGAACAGCCAGACGATGAGCATCTGGGCGAGAGCGGCCGGCAGACCCGTCGGCCATGACGACGAGGGCAGCAGGGCGAGCACGACGGTGGCGTACAGCGTGCCGCGGAGCCAGGCGACCTGGCCGCCTCCGTCGGCAGGGGTGCCGCGCAGGCGGCCGCGCAGCACCTGCCAGCAGGCCACGCCCTGCACCGCGCCGATCAGGACCAGCGCGAGCACGACCCACCACACGGCGGTGAGCCCGTCGGCCGCGGGCTCGTGCGTGACGACCTGCCAGAGGAGGTCCTCCTCGCCGGTGACCAGCGTGACGACGGTGAGCACGGCGATGGCGACGAGGTAGACCGCCGCGACGGACGCGGCGAGGAGGCCGAAGCGATAGCGACGCACGAGCACTCCTTTGGGCCGGCTCTGGGCGGTGTCCGAGAAGATACGACCACTGATCCTTGCGCACGCGGCCGACAGAAAATGCCCAGGCGCTTGTGGCCCTGAATCCGGATCTCTGTGGAGATCAAATAAGGGTACTCTGCCGGACGTGCGGCAATTGATCAGGTCTCGTGGGGTATGGCTCGGGCTTTTGGCTGCCTTGGTGGCGGCGGCGATTGTTGTGTTCGTACGTTCCCGCCGGCACTCGACCGGTCCGGTCCGGCCCAGCGAAACTCCGGCACCGGTGGAACAGTGGCCTCCCACGCCCATTCTCGGTGCCCCCACCGCAGAGGACCTCAGCCGCTTCGCCGCCAGGCCGTCCGTTCTAGACCGTCCCGGGTTCATCAAGTTCTTCGAGCCCCGTGAGCCGAGAGAGCCGCTTGAGGAGCCCGTCCGACGCCGCCTGATCCGCTGGGGCGTGGCCGGGTTCGCGCTGGTCCTGCTCGTTGCCGGCACTCAGATGCTGGAATCCGTGGTCTTCTCCAAAGAAACGGCGACGGTCGTCCGCGAAGAGCCTTACTCGGACGTTCCGAATGGCGATCGCCTTCCTCAACCCGTCACGAATGAGGAACCGCCGGACGCCGACGAGGACTGCAACCCCAAGAGCACCAGTCCGCGCGTACGCAAGATCAGCACGAAGGTGACGAAAGCGGTCAACCGGCAATGGCGGCGGATCGAGACCTGGCTGAAGACCAACGCACCCGCGACGTATCGCACGCTCGGCGAACCGGGAGACGCCGAGGCCATCGCCGCGGCGGAGGCGCACATGGGCCTGCGGTTCCCTGACCCTCTGCGGGCCTCACTGCTGCGCCACGACGGGGCCGACTCTTCGGAGAACACCCGGGCCTTCGGCTTCCTGGGCCACTCGAACTTGAGCGTCCGGCAGATCCGTGACGAATGGGCATCTCTCTGCCAGATCGACGGGGAGGACGAGGTTTTCTCCGATCCGCGAGCGGAATGGTGGGACGGGAGAATGATTCCGTTCGCCGCTGACGGAGTGGGTAACGACCTGGTGGCCGACTCGCTGATGCGCGATGTCGGGGAGACCGATCATGAGGGCACCATGAGTTTCACGCCCGGAGAGGTCCGGATCCGCTCGTACTACGCCCTGCTGAAGAGCACCGCCGACGCCATGGAGAACGGCGGCTCCGTCGGCCGTTGGCGGCCCCGGGCGGTCGGCGGTGAGCTCGAATGGGACGTCACTGAGGCGACCCACAGCCGGTGACACGTCGATTCAGCGGGAGACCACGTCGGCGCCTCGCGAATGGACGCTGCGCGAATGGACGCTGCGCGGGGCCGAACTGGACGAGGTGTTCCCCGGCTTGCTCGACGTCGTCGTCACCGCCGAGCGGTCATCCGTCCGAGGGCTCGACCACCAAGGTGTTCTGGCAGGCGGTCAGCAGCCACCGCCCGTCCTCCTTCGCCATGACGAACAGCGGTGAGCCCGCGTTCGTCCCGTCGGACGTCCGGTACACCTGACGGACCTTCACGGCGGCGACGTCGGGCCGGATGAACAGCACGTGCTCCATCTCGAACGTGACCGTCGACCCCTGCATCCCGCCGGGAAGCACCTGATGGGTGAAGGCCGAGATCGCGTCGCGGCCGAAGAGACGCTTGCCGTGGCCCGTCGTCCAGATCGCGTCGGCGTGGAAGAGGGCAAGGAACTCGTCGGGGAGCTCGTGGTTCTGCGCGTGCTCGACCGTGGCGACCACCTGCTTGATCGCTGCGAGGTCGTGGTCGAGGTCGGGCGCGGAGGCCGGCTGTGTCGTCGTCATGGAGATGACGGTAGAACCCCAAGTCGACTTGAGGTCAACCCGGCTGATCGGCCGCGCCCTGGCCGCCGGGAACCCACCACTGCTCGCCGTCGAACGTCGATGCCCGGGTGGTCGTCGGCTTTCCAGGAGACTGGGGAAAGATGCTCCCCTTGTTATCCGTGCGCCCTATTTGCGTGGCTATCGCGGCAAGGTCTTCGGGGGAATACAGGGTACGCGTACCGGAAATGGAGAGCCCTGCGGCGGCTGCCAGTGTTCTCAGTCGGTACGGTTCGGGGCGGATGAATTCTCTGCCATATGCGATGATTAATCGTATTTGGCGTTGTATGTCCTGCTTCTGCGTGGCCAATTCGCTCAGCCTGGCCAGAACCGGGTCGTCCAGCACCGAGGCTCGCGCGGCCAGTAACAGCTCGCCGACCAGAGTGCGGCGTTGCTCGTGCGCCATCTTGAAACGCTCCGCGAACTGCTCCTCTCCCTCGTCCCAGCTGCGGATGGGCGTGGGGATCAGGATCTTGGCCAGCTCCCTTGCGATCTCTTCCATGGGGAAGAGCTTTCACCGAAGAGTGCGGAAAGTGCAAATTTGAGCGGGCGTCGTGAGAGGAAGTAGCTACCTCTGGGGTGGATGAATCCTCTACCCGCACAGAGATTTCTACCTCTGGGCGGTTTTTATGATCCTAAGGCGGGACATTGAGCGCCGAGGAATGCTGATCTTGTGCGATTCTCAAATCGCGCGCATGCGGCGTGGGCTGCTCAGTGAATGAGCGGCCCTTCTGTTGGAGGCAGAAAGGCCGCTCGCACGGTTAGCCACGAATTCAACGAAGGAAAACCGCATGAAGAGACTACTAGGACAACGCCCCGAGCCGGAAGCGAAGTACGCAGCGGAGAAGGAGCCGATCCCACAGCGATGGGTCGTCATCCTCGTCACGTCCGCCCTGGGCGGAGCGATGGTGGGAAACGCCGCCGGGGCCCTCCCCTGGGGGCTCACGACGACGATCGCCATCATCGGGCTCCTCCATTCCGTGATGCGATGACCCGCCGCCATCGGAAACAAGCCGCGGCGCGGGGTGAGCGGTCACACCACCTGGACCAGGTGCTTCCCGCGGACGCCGCCGGCCTCCAGTGCGCGGTGCGCGCCGGCGATGTCGTCGAGGGGGCGCACCGTGTCCACGACCGGGCGCAGCGCCCCGCTCTCCACCAGGCCGGCCAGGTCGGCGAAGAGCCGGTGGGTGGGGTTGCCGCTGAAGAACCGCACGCGGCGGGAGCCGTACACCGTGGACGCCAGGATGTAGGCGATCGACGCGGCCATCCGGCGGGTGTCGAACGTGATCGACACCATCCGCCCGCCCGGCGCCAGCAGGCGGCGGTAGGCGCTCATGTCGGTGCCCGCGGAGTCGAAGATGACATCGAACGGGCCATCCCGAAGCAGGTCGGCAGGGCCGGTGGTGGCGTAGTCCAGCGCCTCGTCGGCGCCGAGGTCCCGTACCAGGTCGAGGTTCTTGGCCCCGGCCAGCGCGGTGACGTGCGCGCCCCAGGCCCGGCCGAGCTGGACGGCGACGTAGCCGATTCCGCCGCTCGCACCCCGTACGAGCAGACGCTCGCCCGCCTTCAGACGGGCCTTGTCGCGCAGCGCGGTGATCGCGGTCGTGCCGGCGGGCAACGCGGCGGCCTCCACCAGGTCGAGGCCGGACGGGACGAGGGCGACCTGCCGGGGACGGACCACCACGAACTCGGCGGCGCTGCCGAAGGCCCCGCGCGGCAACGCTCCCCACACGCGGTCGCCCACCTTGAGCCCGGGGTGAGGGGAACCGAGGGCGGCGACCTCGCCGGAGAAGTCGATACCCGCCCGCTGCGGGAACTTCCGGCCCGTCACCAGCTTCAGCTTGCCGGCCCGGCCCGCGACCTCGCCGCCGTTGACGCTGGTGGCATGGACCCGCACCAGCACCTCGCCGGGACCGGCGACCGGCCTCGGCAGCGTGCTCACGTAGAGCACCTCGGGTGGGCCGTATTCGGCGAACATCGCCGCACGCATCTCGCTCATCGTCATCCCGTCCATCGAGGCGTATCCCGAGGTCACGGGCGCCATGACTGCCAAGCTAGCCGACAAAACGGACGAGGTGGTCCACTTAGCTCGATGTGAGAAATGTTGCCGCCGGTCGCTCTCGGATAGAAGATCGCGGGTTTACTCGTTGGCGCATCGCGGAGGGCGGGCGTAGCTTTCGTGAGATGGGAACCCTTGAGATCGCCTGCGACGAGTCCGGTTCCGAGGGGGAGAAGCTCATCGGGGGCAACACGGAGGTCTTCGCGCATGCCGGCGTGCTGCTGAGCGAGGAGGCGGCGGCCGAGTGCATCAGGGAGACGCGCGATCGGATCCGTTCCCCCGCCACGGAGTACAAAGCCAACCATCTCCTGCGCAGCAAGCACCGCGCGGTCCTGGTGTGGCTGCTCGCGCCGACGGGGCCGATCTACGGGCGGGCGCGCGTCTACCTCGCCGACAAGGCGTTCTTCGCCGTACAGAAGATCTTCGAGATCGCGTACGACGGTCCGCGCGGACAGGCGTCGGCCGTCGAGCTCTACCGCATCGGTCCCGCTGCGTTCGGGCGGGAGCGGTGGACGGCGTTCCTGGAGGCGTTCAACGAGGTGATGCGCGGCAGGGTGGACCCAGAGGCGTTCGATCTCGTCGTGGCGAGCCTGGCCGGGATGGGGGGACGCGCCGGGGAGCTCGTCGGGTCGCTCGGCGGGCTGCCGGCGCGGCGGGGGGCGATTCCGCTGCTCGACCCGCTGATTCCGGCCATCGTCCAGGCTGTGGCGCACTGGGGTGAGGGGACACGGCCCGTTTCGATCATGCATGACCAGCACAACGGGTTGACGGAGGAGCGGATCGCGCACATCCGGCGGGTGGCGCCGCTGGCCGGGCTGCGGCTGGCGGACTCGTTCTACGAGCCGCGCGTCCAGGTGGCCGACTTCCTGGCGGGGGTGGCCAGGAAGATCGCGGAGGAGGAGCTCAACGGCCGGGGCGACACGGAGCTGGTCCAGCTGCTGCGGCCGTATGTGGATCTGGCGTCGGCGTGGGGGGACGAGCGGAGCTGGGCGTCGCTCGGGCTGGGGCGGGTCGCGGTGTGACGGTGTATGCGACAGCGGTGAAGGAGGCGTGCGCCCCTTATAGATAGTGCTACTATCCAATTATTGGATAGCTTCCCTATCTAGAGGAGGGGTCATGTTCGTCGTCATCGGCGTACTCGTGGTCAGCCTGCTGGTCTTCCGGCTGCTGGGGGCGCTGGGCGTCCGCCGGTTCGCCACCTGGCGGGTCAGTGCCGCGCACGCGCTGGCCGCCATGCTCGTGCTCACCGCCAGCGCGCACTTCGTCCCCGCGGACGTCACCTTCATGCCCAACCACGCCGACATGGCGCGCATGGTGCCGCCGTTCGTCCCGTTCCCGAGCTTCATGGTGTACGCGAGCGGCGTGCTGGAGTTGCTGGGCGCAGCCGGGCTCGTCCTGACCGGCGCCCGGCGAGCCGCCGGGATCAGCCTGGCCGTGCTCTTCGTGCTGCTGCTCCCGGCCAACGTCCACGCCGCACTCTCCGACGCCCCATTCGACGGCGGGACGGCCACGCCGCTGTGGCTGCGGATCCCCGAGCAGGTGCTCTACATCGCCATCGCCCTGTGGGCGGCCCGCTCCACGGTGCCCGATCCGGCGCCGGTCGCCCGGGCGGATCGGCGCGCCGAGCACGCCGTCCGCGACTGAGGGGTCAGCGCCGTCAGGTGGAGTTGACGTACTTCCTGGGCCGGAGCGCGTGCGCCCGCAGCGCGGCCAGGGCCGCGAACTGGCCGGGACGCGTCATCCGGATGGCCAGGTCGTCGCCGAAGGCGAGCTCCAGGGCGGTGAGCTGGCCGATCAGCGCCGTGATCGGGGCGGACACGTCCTCCAGGCCCGTCGCCGGGTGCCAGCCCTCGCCGCCGACCACCTCCGCGACGCGCTCACGCAGCTGGGCCGGCGACATCAGCACGCCGTCGGCGAGCAGCATGAGCGCGGCCTCGCGGGCCGACACCTCGAACTCGTGCTCGCCCCTGGCCAGCAGCAGCCTGGTGACCGACTCCCACATGGCCTCGGGCGAGCTGAGCAGGAACCGGCCGTGGTCGGTGAGGGCCAGCCGGGAGCCGTCGCGGCTGAGCGCGCCGAGCTCATGCTCGGCCAGCTCGCGCAGCCTGAGCGCCTCGGGCGACGGGGCCAGCCGCAGCGGCAGGCTGCCTTCGGCCAGCGAGAGCAGCCCGTGCAGGGCCGGCAGCGGTTGCGGGGTGACGGGCGCGTACAGCCGCACCTCGAAGGGCTGGGCGAGCTCGCGCCTGGCGGGGCCGCGGCCGAGCACCCAGCGATTGAGCCGCTCGCCGTGCACGCGATGCAGCCAGCTGTCGCCGCCGAGGTCGGTGCGGGGCTCGGTGAGCCAGCGCTGGGTCAGCGCGACCCGGTCGACGGTCTCGCCGGCGACGATGGCCAGCTCCAGCGCGGCCGAGCAGGCGACGTGCGCGCCGAGCTCCTCGGGGCCCATGATCATGCTCCACTGCAGCTCGGGCACGTCAGGCGGGAGGACGCCCGTGGCCTGGAGCGCCTCCTGGTAGGCGCCGGTGCCCGCCTCCTCGCCCTCGTGGGCGTAGGCGTGCAGGATCCGCGTGGTGAGCGGCGACGTGCAGAGCGCGGCGTAGCGGTCGAGGCCGCCGAGCTTCAGCAGGCGGCCGAGCGAGTGGGCCAGCCGCTCGTGGTCGCCGCCGACCTTGAGCGGCAGCGTGTACCAGAGGAACTCGCAGACATCGAGCTGGGTCACCGTTTCCAGCGGCTCGCCGCCGGTCAGCCATTCGACAGCGGTCCTGGCGTCGTCGGCGAGGTCCGGGGCGGACCGCTCCAACTCGGCGAGAAGCGCGGTGACGTCTGGTGCACTCATGCCACGAAGTTTGCCGTATGGACCCCAGGCCTGACGATGACCGAATCCGGTGCGTATTGGGTCTTGCACAGCGACTACCCTACGAAACCACTATTTGGCGGACTGTGACCGGGTTAGATCCATCGTGTGTCGAACAACATTCTGGCCTTCCACTCAGCGTAGGGAATCAGTTCGGCCGACAGTACAGGATGCAGCCACCAGAAGTTGATCAATGCCAGCAGGGCGTAGGCGCCGACGATGGCGGCCCCGAAGGTCCGCCGCGCCGGGAGCCTGCCGTCGGCGGTCTTGACCGCCGGGCCGATCAGCCATCCGGCGCACAAGGTGATGGCCAGCACCATGAACGGCACCATGGGGATCGCGTAGAACAGGAACATGGTGCGGTTGGCGGCGAAGGCGAAGTAGAACCAGGGCAGCCAGCCCACGCCGTAGGCCAGCAGCACCGCGCCCGCCCGCCAGTCACGGGTGGCGACGTACCAGACGACCAGCGCCACCAGCGCGGCCAGCGCGCCGAACCAGATGACCGGCGTGCCGACGCCGAGCACGGCCTCGGAGCAGTCCGTGGCGCCTGGGCAGGCGCCCTTCCTGCTCTCGTAGTGGAAGGCGACCGGGCGCAGCAGCAGCGGCCAGGACCACGGCTCCGACATGTAGGGGTGGGAGGTCTCCAGGCCGTTGTGGAAGGTGAAGACCTGCCATTGGTACTGCACCCAGGAGCGCGCCGAGTCGAGCACGAAGTAGAACGGGCCGGAGGAGGTGGCCTGGTCCCAGTTGCGGCCGTAGCCGAGCGCGGTGGCGAACCAGCCGGTCCAGGTTGCCATGTAGGTGACGAACGGCACGAGGGCGAAGGCGATCAGCCCGTGGGGCACGTCCTTGGACATGGCGCCCAGGTACGGGTGCCGCACGCCGGCGGCGCGGCGCGCGCCGAAGTCCCACAGCAGCGACAAGAGGGCGAAGGCGACCGCGAACGCCAGGCCGGACCACTTGACCCCCATCGCCGCGCCGAGGCAGATCCCGGCGGCGATCCGCCAGGGCCGCACCCCCAGCGGGGGCCCCTGCGGCGACAGCGGCGA
>NZ_JBQHCW010000018.1:0-173411 GCF_052068115.1 Nonomuraea sp. ZG12 | reverse complement strand
CCCGGAGTCCTTCAAGGTCCTCATCAAGGAAATGCAGTCGCTGTGCCTCAACGTCGAGGTGCTCTCCAGCGACGGCATGTCCATCGAGATGCGTGACACCGACGAGGACGTCTTCCGCGCCGCGGAGGAGCTCGGTATCGACCTGTCCCGGCGTGAGCCGAGCAGCGTGGAAGAAGTCTGAGGGGGAGATCGCAAGCATGCTGGACGTCAACTTCTTCGACGAGCTTCGGATCGGGCTGGCGACGGCCGACGACATTCGTCAGTGGTCGCACGGCGAGGTCAAGAAGCCCGAGACCATCAACTACCGGACTCTCAAGCCGGAAAAGGACGGACTCTTCTGCGAGAAGATCTTCGGCCCGACCCGCGACTGGGAGTGCTACTGCGGCAAGTACAAGCGCGTCCGCTTCAAGGGCATCATCTGTGAGCGCTGTGGCGTCGAGGTCACTCGCGCCAAGGTGCGTCGTGAGCGGATGGGCCACATCGAGCTGGCCGCGCCGGTCACCCACATCTGGTACTTCAAGGGTGTCCCGTCGCGCCTGGGCTACCTGCTCGACCTCGCCCCGAAGGACCTGGAGAAGGTCATCTACTTCGCGGCGTACATGATCACGCAGGTCGACACCGACATGCGTGAGCGTGACCTGCCCTCGCTCGAGGCGAAGATCTCCGTCGAGCGGCAGCACATCGAGCAGCGCCGTGACGCCGACGTCGAGGCCAGGCAGAAGAAGCTCGAAAGTGACCTGAGCGAGCTCGAGGCCGCCGGCGCCAAGGGCGACCAGCGCCGCAAGGTCCGTGAGGGCGCTGAGCGCGAGATGCGTCAGCTCCGCGACCGGGCCCAGCGTGAGCTGGACCGGCTCGAGGAGGTCTGGAGCCGCTTCAAGAACCTCAAGGTCCAGGACCTCGAGGGCGACGAGCTGCTCTACCGCGAGATGCGCGACCGCTTCGGCCGCTACTTCAAGGGCGGCATGGGCGCGCAGGCGATCCAGGACCGCCTGATCAGTTTCGACCTCGCTCAGGAGGCCGAGAACCTCCGCGAGACCATCCGCAGCGGCAAGGGCCAGAAGAAGGCCCGCGCCCTCAAGCGGCTCAAGGTCGTCTCGGCGTTCCTCAGCACCACCAACTCGCCGCGCGGCATGGTGCTCGACTGCATTCCGGTCATCCCGCCGGACCTGCGGCCGATGGTTCAGCTCGACGGTGGCCGGTTCGCCACCTCCGACCTGAACGACCTCTACCGCCGGGTCATCAACCGCAACAACCGCCTCAAGCGGCTTCTCGACCTCGGCGCGCCCGAGATCATCGTGAACAACGAGAAGCGGATGCTGCAGGAGGCCGTCGACGCGCTGTTCGACAACGGCCGTCGTGGCCGCCCGGTCACCGGTCCCGGCAACCGGCCCCTCAAGTCCCTCAGCGACATGCTCAAGGGCAAGCAGGGCCGCTTCCGCCAGAACCTGCTGGGCAAGCGCGTCGACTACTCCGGCCGTTCGGTCATCGTCGTCGGCCCGCAGCTCAAGCTGCACCAGTGCGGTCTGCCCAAGCAGATGGCGCTGGAGCTGTTCAAGCCGTTCGTGATGAAGAGGCTGGTCGATCTCAACCACGCCCAGAACATCAAGTCGGCCAAGCGGATGGTCGAGCGCGCCAGGCCCGTGGTGTGGGACGTGCTCGAAGAGGTCATCACCGAGCACCCCGTGCTGCTCAACCGCGCGCCCACGCTCCACCGTCTGGGCATCCAGGCGTTCGAGCCGCAGCTCGTCGAGGGCAAGGCCATCCAGATCCACCCGCTCGTCTGCACCGCCTTCAACGCGGACTTCGACGGCGACCAGATGGCCGTGCACCTGCCGCTGTCGGCTGAGGCCCAGGCCGAGGCACGCATCCTGATGCTCTCGACCAACAACATCCTCAAGCCGGCCGACGGCAAGCCCGTGACGATGCCCACCCAGGACATGGTCATCGGCCTCTACTGGCTGACCACGCACAAGGAAGGCGCCATCGGCGAGGGCCGGGTCTTCGGCTCGATCGCCGAGGCTCAGATGGCCTTCGACCGCCGCGAGCTGGAGATTCAGGCGAAGATCCAGATCCGGATGAAGGACGTCCTGCCGCCGCGTGAGTGGGTCGCGCCCGAGGGCTGGGAGCAGGGCGACCCGATCCGCCTGGAGACGACGTTCGGGCGGTGCCTGTTCAACCAGACGCTGCCCGTGAGCTACCCGTTCGTCAACTTCCAGGTCGGCAAGAAGCAGCTGTCCACGATCGTCAACGAGCTGGCCGAGACCTATCCCAAGGTCGAAGTGGCCAACGCGCTCGACGCGCTCAAGGACGCCGGCTTCCGCTGGGCGACCCGCTCCGGCGTCACGATCTCGATCGACGACGTCGTCGCGCCGCCCAACAAGGCCGACATCATGGAGAACTACGAGCGCCGCGCCGACAAGGTGCAGCGTGAGTACGAGCGCGGCCTGATCACCGACGAGGAGCGCCGTCAGGAGCTCATCGAGATCTGGACGCACGCCACGGCCGACGTCGAGACCGACATGGTCAACGCCTTCCCGGCGACCAACCCGGTCTGGATGATGGTCAACTCCGGCGCCCGAGGCAACAAGATGCAGGTGCGTCAGATCGCCGGCATCCGTGGCCTGGTGTCCAACACCAAGGGTGAGACGATCCCGCGTCCGATCAAGGCCTCGTTCCGCGAGGGCCTGTCGGTGCTGGAGTACTTCATCTCCACCCACGGACAGCGCAAGGGTCTGGCCGACACCGCGCTGCGTACGGCGGACTCGGGTTACCTCACCCGGCGTCTGGTGGACGTGGCGCAGGACGTCATCGTCCGCGAGATCGACTGTGGCACCGACCGTGGCGTCCCGCTGCACGTCGCCGACCGCGACGCGTCGGGCAACCTGGTCAAGGCCGAGAACGCCGAGTCCAACGTGCACGGCCGCATCCTGGCCGAGGACGTCGAGGTCGACGGCAAGGTCATCGCGCCCGCGGGTGTCGACATCAACGACATCCACGTCACCGATCTGGTCGAGGCCGGCATCGAGACCGTCCGCACCCGCAGCGCGCTCGTCTGCGAGGCCAAGATCGGTGTCTGCGCGACCTGCTACGGCCGCTCGCTGGCCACCGGCAAGCTCGTGGACGTCGGCGAGGCGGTCGGCATCATCGCCGCCCAGTCGATCGGCGAGCCCGGCACGCAGCTGACGATGCGTACCTTCCACACCGGTGGTGTGGCGGGCGCCGACATCACCCACGGTCTGCCCCGAGTCCAGGAGCTCTTCGAGGCGCGCATCCCCAAGGGTGTCGCCCCGATCTCCGAGGCCGAGGGCAGGGTCCGGATCGACGAGACCGACAAGTCCCGCAAGCTCGTCGTCACTCCCGACGACGGCTCGGAGGAGATCGCCTACCCGGTCTCCATGCGGTCGCGCCTGCTCATCACCGATGGCCAGCGCGTGACGGTGGGCCAGCAGCTCGTCGCCGGTGCGGTCAACCCCAACGAGGTGCTGCGCATCCTCGGCCCGCGGGCCGTGCAGCTGCACCTGGTGGCCGAGGTGCAGCAGGTCTACCGCTCGCAGGGTGTGTCGATCCACGACAAGCACATCGAGATCATCGTGCGGCAGATGCTCAAGCGCGTGAACGTGCTGGAGTCCGGTGACACCGACCTGCTGCCCGGCGAGCTCGTGGAGCGTCCGCGCTTCGAGCTGATGAACCGCGAGACGGTGGCTGAAGGCGGCTCTCCGGCCGCCGGTCGTCCGGTGCTCATGGGCATCACCAAGGCGTCGCTCGCCACCGAGTCGTGGCTGTCGGCGGCCTCCTTCCAGGAGACCACCAGGGTCCTGACGGACGCGGCGATCCACGCCAAGTCCGACTCGCTCCTGGGCCTGAAGGAGAACGTCATCATCGGTAAGCTCATCCCGGCCGGTACGGGCATGCCCCAGTACCGCAACATCCGGGTCGAGCCGACCGAGGAGGCCAAGGCCGCCATGTACACCGTGGGCGGTTACGACGGCTCCGCGGCGGACTACACCTTCGGCACCGGCAGCGGCGAGGCCGTGCCGCTGGAGGAGTACGACTTCGGTCAGTACAACCGGTGAACATCTCGTAAGTAGCCGTGGCGCGCGCCCGGGTCCCTCTCCGAGGGGTCCGGGCGCGCGCTTTTCGGTCTGTACGGCTTCGGGGCTGTACGGCGCTGTGCGGGGATGAATGGTCCGGGTGGTCCCCTGGAGGCCGGTCCGCAGGGTACCGGGCGCTGCCGACACGCTCGAAGCCGGCCGAGAGGTGTGTGGAACGGATGATTCTTTGGTATGGGGGACGGCATGTGGTCGGTGCCTATATCATTGTCCAGGAGCAGCAGCCGGGCCTTTGATGGATGGGTCCCGCCGGCCGGAGTGGGAAGGCTTCAAGAGCCTGCCCGCGCCGTTTTGACGTGTCGTGCGGGCCTGGGTAGTCTAGAGCTTCGTGCCCGTTGCTAGCGGGCTCTCGACCGTGCGCTCATATCGGAGCGCGGGTCGGCTTCCTGGCTCGTAGTCCTCGGGGATGTGTTTGCGGATAGCGCGACACGCCCGAGCGCGGGGGCGCGGAAGCACAGCGAATGCGCAGGTCATGACACCGGCAGAACCTGCGAATTGCACAACAAGACGTAACACCGGCCAGCACGAAACGGAGTGGCAGTGCCCACTATTCAGCAGTTGGTCCGCAAGGGCCGGCAGGACAAGGTCTCCAAGACCAAGACTCCTGCCCTCAAGGGGAGTCCGCAGCGGCGCGGTGTGTGCCAGCGTGTTTACACCACGACCCCGAAGAAGCCCAACTCGGCACTGCGCAAGGTGGCCCGTGTACGGCTCACCAACGGCATCGAGGTCACGGCCTACATCCCCGGTGTGGGACACAACCTGCAGGAGCACTCGATCGTGCTCGTGCGTGGCGGTCGTGTGAAGGACCTGCCGGGTGTTCGTTACAAGATCATCCGCGGCTCGCTGGACACCCAGGGTGTCCGCAACCGCAAGCAGGGCCGCAGCCACTACGGTGCGAAGAGGGAGAAGAGCTAACTATGCCTCGTAAGGGTTCTCCTGGCCGTCGTCAGCTCATGTCTGACCCGGTTTACAGTTCGCCGCTGGTCACCGCTCTGATCAACAAGGTGCTTCTGGACGGCAAGCGCTCCATCGCGCAGTCGATCGTCTACGGCGCTCTCGAGGGCTGCAGGGAGAAGACCGGCAACGACCCGGTCGTCACCCTCAAGCGCGCGCTTGACAACGTCAAGCCGACCCTCGAGGTTCGCAGCCGTCGCGTCGGTGGCGCGACCTACCAGGTGCCGGTCGAGGTGCGCGCCGCGCGCAGCACCACCCTGGCCCTGCGCTGGCTGGTGCAGTACTCCCGCGCCCGCCGCGAGAAGACCATGACCGAGCGCCTCATGAACGAGCTCCTCGACGCCAGCAACGGCCTCGGGGCGAGCGTCAAGAAGCGTGAGGACACGCACAAGATGGCCGAGTCCAACAAGGCCTTCGCCCACTACCGCTGGTAACCCGGCGGGTTCGACGAGACGACGAGGACGCGAGAGAAGTGGCCACCACGACCGCTCTTGACCTGGCCAAGGTCCGCAACATCGGGATCATGGCCCATATCGACGCGGGCAAGACCACCACGACCGAGCGCATCCTGTTCTACACCGGCATCAACTACAAGATCGGTGAAGTCCACGAGGGCGCAGCCACGATGGACTGGATGGAGCAGGAGCAGGAGCGCGGCATCACGATCACGTCTGCCGCGACGACCTGCGAGTGGAACGGTCACACGATCAACATCATCGACACCCCGGGGCACGTCGACTTCACCATCGAGGTGGAGCGTTCGCTCCGCGTCCTCGACGGTGCCGTCGCCGTGTTCGACGGCGTCGCGGGTGTCGAGCCGCAGTCGGAGACGGTGTGGCGGCAGGCTGACCGCTACGAGGTTCCCCGGATCTGCTTCGTCAACAAGATGGACCGGGTCGGCGCGGAGTTCCACCGCTGCGTCGACATGATGATCAACCGGCTGGGTGCCACTCCGGCGGTCGTTCAGCTGCCGTGGGGCGTCGAGGCCGACTTCAAGGGCGTCATCGACCTCATCGCGCTGAAGGGCCTCCTGTGGAGCGCCGAGGCGGCCAAGGGCGAGATGTACGACGTCGTCGACCTCCCGGCCGACCACGCCGAGGTGGCTCGCGAGTGGCGTGACCGGCTCATCGAGACGGTCGCCGAGAACGACGACGAGCTGATGGAGCTCTTCCTCGAGGGCATCGAGCCCACCGAGGAGCAGCTGGTCGCGGCCCTGCGCCGCGCGACGCTGGCCAGCGCCATCAACCCGGTCCTGTGTGGCACCGCGTTCAAGAACAAGGGCGTGCAGCCCCTGCTCGACGCGATCGTCGCCTACCTCCCCGCGCCGACCGACCTCAAGGCCTTCAAGGGCCACGCGGTCGGCAACGAGGAGAAGGTCGTCGAGCGGCACGCGGACCCGACCGAGCCGTTCTCCGCCCTGGCCTTCAAGATCGCGAGCGACCCGCACCTGGGCAAGCTCACCTACATCCGCATCTACTCGGGCACGCTCGAGACCGGTTCACAGGTCATCAACTCTGTGAAGGGTAAGAAGGAGCGGATCGGCAAGATCTACCAGATGCACGCCAACAAGCGCGAAGAGCGCCCGTCGGCGATCGCTGGTCAGATCGTGGCGGTCATGGGTCTGAAGGACACCACCACCGGTGACACCCTCTCCGACCCGACCCACCAGGTCGTGCTCGAGTCGATGACGTTCCCGGCTCCGGTCATCAACGTCGCCATCGAGCCCAAGACCAAGGGCGACCAGGAGAAGCTGTCGATCGCGATCCAGCGACTGGCCGAGGAGGACCCGTCCTTCCAGGTCCGCCGTGACGAGGAGACCGGTCAGACGGTCATCTGGGGCATGGGCGAGCTTCACCTGGAGATCCTCGTCGACCGCATGCGGCGCGAGTTCAAGGTCGAGGCCAACGTCGGTCGTCCGCAGGTCGCGTACCGTGAGACCATCCGCCGCAAGGTGGAGAAGGTCGACTACACCCACAAGAAGCAGACCGGTGGTTCCGGTCAGTTCGCGCGGGTGATCATCAATCTCGAGCCGCTGGGCGAAGGCAACGACGGCTACGAGTTCGAGAACAAGGTCACGGGTGGCCGTGTCCCGAGGGAGTACATCCCCTCGGTCGACGCGGGCGCTCAGGAGGCCGCCGAGTTCGGTGTGCTGGCGGGCTACCCGATGGTGGGCGTGAAGGTGACGCTGACCGACGGTGCCGCGCACGACGTCGACTCCTCGGAAATGGCCTTCAAGATTGCCGGCTCGATGGCCTTCAAGGAGGCCGCGCGCAAGGCTGACGCTGTGCTCCTCGAGCCGATGATGGCCGTTGAGGTCACCACGCCCGAGGACTACATGGGTGACGTCATCGGTGACCTCAACGGTCGCCGCGGGCAGATCCAGGCGATGGACGAGCGGGCCGGCGCCCGAGTCGTCCAGGCGCTCGTGCCGCTGTCTGAGATGTTCGGCTACGTGGGCGACCTGCGTAGCAAGACGCAGGGACGCGCGAGCTACAGCATGCAGTTCGACTCCTACTCGGAGGTGCCTCCGGGCATCGCCAAGGAGATCGTCGCGAAGGCCCGGGGCGAATAGTTCCGGTCCCTGGCGGGATGGTCGCGAGACCGTCCCGCCGCCTAGGGGTTCGGGATCACCCGGGCCCGAGTGTGCAGACGAAAGTCAGTCAGATTCTCAAGGAGAGAACCAGTGGGCAAGGCCAAGTTCGAGCGGAACAAGCCGCACATGAACATCGGCACCATTGGGCATATCGACCACGGTAAGACCACGCTGACCGCGGCGATCACCAAGGTGCTCCACGACCGTTACCCCGAGCTGAACGCGGCAACGCCTTTCGACAAGATCGACAAGGCGCCCGAGGAGAAGGCCCGGGGCATTACGATCTCCATCGCGCACGTCGAGTACCAGACCGAGAAGCGCCACTACGCTCACGTGGACTGCCCCGGTCACGCCGACTACGTGAAGAACATGATCACCGGTGCCGCTCAGATGGACGGCGCGATCCTCGTGGTCGCCGCCACCGACGGTCCGATGCCCCAGACGAAGGAGCACGTCCTCCTGGCCCGCCAGGTCGGCGTCCCCTACATCGTTGTGGCTCTGAACAAGTCCGACATGGTGGACGACGAGGAGATCCTGGAGCTCGTCGAGCTCGAGGTTCGCGAGCTCCTGTCCGCTCAGGAGTTCCCCGGCGACGACCTGCCGGTCATCCGCGTCTCCGCGCTCAAGGCTCTTGAGGGCGACCAGAAGTGGGCCGACACCATCGTCGAGCTGATGGACGCCGTGGACGAGAACGTCCCCGAGCCGCCGCGTGAGACGGAGAAGCCGTTCCTCATGCCGGTCGAGGACGTCTTCTCGATCACCGGTCGCGGCACGGTCGTCACCGGCCGTATCGAGCGTGGCATCGTCAAGGTCAACGAGCAGGTCGACATCATCGGCATCCAGCCGGAGAAGACGACCACCACCGTCACCAGCATCGAGATGTTCAACAAGATGCTCGACGAGGGTCAGGCCGGCGACAACGCCGCCCTGCTGCTCCGCGGCATCAAGCGCGAGCAGGTCGAGCGCGGCCAGTGCATCATCAAGCCGGGCACGACCACCCCGCACACCGAGTTCGAGGGCCAGGTCTACATCCTGTCCAAGGACGAGGGCGGCCGCCACACGCCGTTCTTCAACAACTACCGCCCGCAGTTCTACTTCCGTACGACTGACGTGACCGGTGTGGTGAACCTCCCCGAGGGCACCGAGATGGTCATGCCGGGCGACAACACCGAAATGCGCGTTGAGCTGATCCAGCCCATCGCCATGGAGGAAGGCCTCAAGTTCGCGATCCGTGAGGGTGGCCGCACCGTCGGCGCCGGCCGGGTTGTGAAGATCATCAAGTAGTTCGACCGCGGGGTGGCGGTCGGCCTCCACATCAGGGGCCGGCCGCCGCGCCACGATCGGGACAGGAGTCCATACGGCTTCCGTTCCGGAAGGCTTCACGGGGAAAGCCGTGATCCAGCAGTCGCTTCGGTCCAGTGACCGAAGTAGCTGCCGGATCACGGAAGAAAAGGCAGATCGATTGCGTCTGCTTCGTGGAGTCGTGCGGGCTCGACCCGCACGCGGCAAAAGGCCGCACGATACTTTTTCAGACGACAGCGAAGGACACCGAGGCCATTATGGCGGGACAGAAGATCCGCATCCGGCTTAAGGCCTATGACCACGAGGTCATCGATAGCTCGGCCAAGAAGATCGTCGAGACGGTGACGCGGACTGGCGCGAAGGTCGCGGGCCCGGTGCCGCTGCCGACCGAGAAGAACGTGTACTGCGTCATCCGCTCGCCGCACAAGTACAAGGACAGCCGCGAGCATTTCGAGATGCGCACGCACAAGCGGCTCATTGACATCATCGACCCGACGCCCAAGACGGTTGACTCGCTCATGCGGCTCGACCTCCCGGCGGGCGTCGACATTTCGATCAAGCTCTGAGGGAACGCACTGACATGGCTAAGACGATCAAGGGCGTCCTGGGCAAGAAGCTCGGCATGACCCAGGTCTTCGACGCGGACAACCGGATGGTTCCGGTCACCGTGGTCGAGGCCGGTCCGTGCGTGGTGACCCGCGTCCGCAGCGCCGAGAAGGATGGCTATGCCGCCATTCAGCTCGGCTTCGGACAGGTCGACCCGCGGAAGGTCAACAAGCCGCTCGGCGACTACCTGCGCAAGCACGACATCACCCCGCGCCGTTACTTCGCGGAGATCCGCACTGACGACGCGAGCGACTACAACCTGGGCCAGGAACTGCTGGCCGACACCTTCGAGGCCGGCCAGTTCGTCGATGTGACGGGCAAGAGCAAGGGCAAGGGCTTCGCCGGTGTCATGAAGCGCCACGGCTTCAAGGGTCTGGGCGCGTCGCACGGTACGCAGCGCAAGCACCGCTCGCCGGGTTCCATCGGTGGCTGCGCCACCCCGGGCCGCGTATTCAAGGGTCTGCGCATGGCTGGCCGGATGGGTAACGTCCGCACCACCGTGCAGAGCCTCAAGGTTCACGCCGTGGACGCCGAGAAGGGTCTCATCCTGATCAAGGGTGCGATTCCCGGCGCCAACGGCAGCCTGGTTCTCGTTCGCACCGCTGCCAAGAAGGGGGCTGCCAAGTGACCAGCATTGACGTCCTCGACGCCAGCGGTGCCAAGACCGGCACGGTTGACCTGCCCGAGGACATCTTCGGCGCGAAGGTCAACGTTCCGCTGATCCACCAGGTGGTCGTGGCCCAGCTCGCCGCTCGCCGGCAGGGCACGCACAAGGCCAAGACCCGTGGTGAGGTCAGGGGCGGCGGCAAGAAGCCGTACCGCCAGAAGGGCACCGGCCGCGCCCGTCAGGGCTCGACGCGTGCGCCGCAGTTCGCCGGCGGTGGCGTCGTCCACGGTCCGGTTCCGCGTGACTACTCGCAGCGGACGCCCAAGAAGATGAAGGCCGCCGCCCTGCGTGGCGCCCTGTCCGACAGGGCTCGCGGCGGTCGCGTGCACGTGGTGAGCAGCCTCGTCTCCGGTGAGACGCCGAAGACGAAGACCGCTCTCCAGGCGCTGCGCGCGATCACCCAGGCCAAGTCCGTGCTCGTCGTGGTCGCTGACACCGACGAGCTGACCTGGCTGAGCCTGCGTAACGCTCCCGAGGTCCACCTGCTGGACTCCGGGCAGCTCAACACTTACGACGTGCTCTGCTATGACGACGTGGTCTTCACCCAGGAGGCGTACGACCAGGTCGTGGCTCGGCTGGGCCAGGGCGAGAAGGAAGACGCCTGATGGAGAACAGCACCGACCAGCAGGCCGCCGTCCCTACCGCCGAGAAGCCTGTGGGCCGCCTGGCGAGGGTCGTCGACCCGCGTGACGTCATCATCAAGCCGGTCGTCTCTGAGAAGAGCTACGGCCTGATCGATGAGAACAACAAGTACACGTTCCTGGTGAAGAAGACCGCGAACAAGACCGAGGTCAAGATCGCGGTCGAGAAGATCTTCGGGGTCAAGGTCACCAGCGTGAACACGATCAACCGGCAGGGCAAGCGCAAGCGCACCCGGACCGGTTTCGGCAAGCGTCCCGACACCAAGCGCGCGATCGTGAGCTTGGCCGAGGGCGATCGGATCGACATTTTCGGTCAGATCGGCTGATCCGCGGGGGGCGCTGCCCCCCGCGATCCCCATGGTGTCGCCTCTGGCGACGACGGCCTGGGGTCTCGCACGATTGAGACAAGAGATCCAGAGTTCTTGGATTCTGGATATCGACGAAGGATGAACGAAAAAGATGGGCATCCGTAAGTACAAGCCGACGACCCCAGGTCGCCGCGGCTCGAGTGTCTCGGACTTCACCGAGATCACCCGCAGCGAGCCTGAGAAGTCGCTGCTTGCACCCCTTCATGGCAAGGGCGGCCGTAACGTACACGGCCGGGTCACCGCACGCCACCAGGGCGGCGGTCACAAGCGCGCCTACCGGATCATCGACTTCCGTAGGCATGACAAGGACGGCATTCCGGCCAAGGTCGCTCACATCGAGTACGACCCCAACCGCACCGCCAATATTGCTCTGCTGCACTACGCCGACGGCGAGAAGCGCTACATCATCGCGCCGACCGGCCTCAAGCAGGGCGACCGCATCGAGAACGGCCCCGCGGCCGACATCAAGCCGGGCAACTGCCTGCCGCTGCGCAACATCCCGACCGGTACCTTCATCCACGCGGTGGAGCTCCGTCCCGGCGGTGGCGCCAAGCTGGGCCGCTCCGCGGGAGCGCAGATCCAGCTGCTCGCCAAGGAAGGTCAGTACGCCACGCTGCGTATGCCCTCCGGCGAGATGCGCATGGTCGACGTGCGCTGCCGCGCGTCGGTCGGCCAGGTCGGCAACGCCGAGCAGGCCAACATCAACTGGGGCAAGGCCGGCCGCATGAGGTGGAAGGGCAAGCGCCCGACCGTCCGTGGTGTCGCGATGAACCCCGTTGACCACCCGCACGGTGGTGGTGAGGGTAAGACCTCCGGTGGTCGTCACCCGGTCAACCCGAAGGGTAAGCCCGAGGGCCGCACCCGTCAGGCCAGCAAGGCGAGCGACCGGCTGATCATCCGTCGGCGCAGCAAGAAGAAGCGGTAGGAGCAGCCGAAATGCCACGTAGCCTTAAGAAGGGTCCTTTCGTTGACGACCACCTTCAGAAGAAGGTGGATACGCAGAACGAGAAGGGCACCAAGACCGTCATCAAGACGTGGTCGCGGCGCTCCATGATCGTCCCCGACATGCTCGGGCACACGATCGCCGTGCACGACGGCCGCAAGCACGTCCCGGTGTTCGTCACCGAGTCGATGATCGGCCACAAGCTCGGAGAGTTCGCCCCGACGCGGACGTTCCGGAGCCACGTCAAGGATGACCGCCGCAGCCGGCGATAAGCGCCTTCAGAAGTAAGAGGAGTAAGCGATGGAAGCCAGGGCTCAGGCGCGGTTCGTCCGCGTCACGCCCCTCAAGGCCCGCCGTGTGGTGGACCTTATTCGCGGGCTGCCCGCTTCGGAGGCGCAGGCCGTGCTGCAGTTCGCTCCCCAGTCGGCGAGCGAGCCGATCTACAAGGTGCTCTCCAGCGCCATGGCGAACGCAGAGCACAATTTCGATCTCGACCCCCAGACGCTCGTCGTGAGCCGCGCGTGGGTCGACGAGGGCCCGACCCTGAAGCGGTTCCGGCCGCGCGCACAGGGTCGCGCCTATCGGATCAACAAGCGGACGAGCCACATCACCGTGATCGTGGAGTCCCGCGAGCCGAAGGGAAGGACCCGATAGTGGGCCAGAAGGTTAACCCGCACGGGTTTCGCCTCGGCATCACGACCGACTTCAAGAGCCGGTGGTACGCCGACAAGCTGTACAAGGCGTACGTCGCCGAGGACGTGGCGATCCGTCGCATGCTGCAAAAGGGCATGGAGCGGGCCGGCATCTCCAAGGTCGAGATCGAGCGTACGACCGACCGCGTTCAGGTCGACATCCACACCGCGCGTCCGGGCATCGTCATCGGCCGCCGCGGCGCGGAGGCCGACCGTATCCGCGGCGACCTGGAGAAGCTGACCAAGAAGCAGGTTCAGCTCAACATCCTCGAGGTGAAGAACCCCGAGATCGACTCCCAGCTCGTCGCGCAGGGTGTCGCCGAGCAGCTCTCCAGCCGTGTCTCGTTCCGTCGTGCCATGCGCAAGGCGATGCAGTCGGCCATGAAGAGCGGCGCCAAGGGCATCCGTGTCCAGTGCTCCGGTCGTCTGGGCGGCGCCGAGATGTCGAGGTCGGAGTTCTACCGCGAGGGCCGGGTGCCGCTGCACACGCTCCGCGCGGACATCGACTACGGCTTCTACGAGGCCCGTACCACCTTCGGCCGGATCGGCGTGAAGGTGTGGATCTACAAGGGTGAGGCTCCGACGAGCCGCGCCGAGCGCGAGGCGGCTGCCGCCGGTGCTCGGGCCGGCCAGCGTCGTGAGCGTGACGACCGTCGGGGTGGCGGCGGCGACCGTCCCCGCCGTGGTGGTGGCGCCGGTGGCGGCGCTCGCCGTGGTGGTGGCCGTGGCGACCGTGCCCCCAGGACTGAGGCGGCCGCTCAGGCCGCCCCCGAGACCGGCCCGGCTGCGCAGCCGGGTGCTGAAGGGAGCTGACCATGCTGATCCCGCGCAGGGTCAAGCACCGCAAGCAGCACCGGCCTGACCGCAGCGGAGCCGCCAAGGGCGGCACCAGGGTCGTCTTCGGCGAGTTCGGTATCCAGGCGCTTGAGCACTCCTACGTGACCAACCGCCAGATCGAGTCCGCTCGTATCGCGATGACCCGTCACATCCGCCGTGGCGGCAAGGTGTGGATCAACATCTACCCCGACCGTCCCCTGACGAAGAAGCCCGCCGAGACCCGCATGGGTTCCGGTAAGGGTTCTCCGGAGTGGTGGATCGCCAACGTCAAGCCCGGACGCGTGATGTTCGAGCTGTCCGGCGTGACGGAGACTGTGGCGCGTGAGGCGCTGCAGCGCGCGATTCACAAGCTCCCGATGAAGTGCAAGATCGTTAAGCGTGAAGTGGGTGAGGCGTGATGGCTAAGGGCCTGACCGCCGGCGAGCTGCGAGTGGAGGACCAGGACACTCTGGTCCAGAAGCTCAAGGAAGCCAAGGAGGAGCTGTTCAACCTCCGCTTCCAGTCAGCGACCGGTCAGTTGGAGAGCCACGGGCGGCTGCGGGCCGTCCGCCGCGAGATCGCCCGTATCTACACCGTGATGCGCGAGCGCGAGCTTCGCATCGTCACGGTCGAGAAGGAGTCGAGCGATGGCTGAGACCGAGACCACCGAGACGGGCGCCGAAGTCGACGCCCGTAAGTTCCGCAAGGTCCGCGAGGGCCTGGTCGTCAGCGACAAGATGGACAAGACCGTCGTCGTCGTCGTCGAGGACCGCGTCAAGCACCGTCTGTACGGCAAGGTCATCCGCCGTACGACCAAGTACAAGGCACACGACGAGTCCAACGCCTGTGGCGTGGGCGACCGCGTGCTTCTGATGGAGACCCGCCCTCTCTCCGCCACCAAGCGGTGGAGGATCGTGGAGATCCTCGAGAAGGCGAAGTAACACTCGCTTCTCGGATATACCGCGCCTCGTGGGGATGGCGACATCCCCATGACGGCGTCCAAGGACGCGGGGCCGTGTTCAAGAACGTGTTCACGAACAAGGCCTCGCGTCGCCTGCGGTGCGGCGCCGCGTGTGCCGCCCGTCCGGATCGAGAGGTACGGACGAGCGTGCGCGTGGCGCTGTGGCCGGAGGAACAAGACAACATCGGGTTCCGCCAGGCTCAGCGATGAGAACCGGCGCGACTAACAGGAGTTAAAACGTGATCCAGCAGGAGTCGCGGCTCAAGGTCGCCGACAACACGGGTGCCAAGGAGATTCTTTGCATCCGCGTTCTCGGTGGCTCGGGCCGACGCTACGCCGGTATCGGTGACGTCATCGTCGCCACTGTCAAGGACGCCCTGCCCGGCAGCACGGGCGTCAAGAAGGGCGATGTGGTCAAGGCTGTCATCGTCCGCACGGTCAAGGAGCGCCGCCGGCCCGACGGCTCCTACATCCGCTTCGACGAGAACGCCGCCGTCATCATCAAGGACAGCGGTGACCCTCGCGGCACTCGTATCTTCGGCCCGGTGGGCCGTGAGCTGCGCGACAAGAAGTTCATGCGCATCATCTCGCTCGCGCCGGAGGTGCTGTAATGCCGAAGCTGCATGTGAAGAAGGGCGACCTGGTCCAGGTCATCGCCGGCAAGAACAAGGGTGCCAAGGGACATGTGATCGCCACCTTCCCGCGCGAGGACCGCGTGGTCGTCGAGGGCGTCAACATGATCAAGAAGCACCAGAAGGAGCAGCAGGGTCCGCGCGGCACCCAGGCGGGTGGCGTGCAGACCATGGAGGCTCCCATTCACGTGAGCAACGTGAAGAAGCTCAAGGAAGACAAGCCCGCCGAAAAGCCCGCCGACAAGAAGGCCGACAAGGCCGACGAGACGGGTGAGGACAGCTGATGACTGCCACGACCACTGAGACCGAGCGCCCGACGCCGCGCCTCAAGACGAAGTACCGCGAGGAGATCGCGGCTCAGCTTCGCGAGGACTTCGGCATCGAGAACGTCATGCAGATCCCCGGCCTGGTGAAGATCAAGGTCAACATGGGTGTCGGCGAGGCGGCTCGCGACTCGAAGCTCATCGAGGGCGCTGTCCGCGACCTCACCGTGATCACCGGCCAGAAGCCGGCCGTCGTCCGGGCCCGCAAGTCCATCGCGCAGTTCAAGCTGCGTGAGGGCATGCCGATCGGCGCGCACGTCACTCTCCGCGGTGACCGCATGTGGGAGTTCCTTGACCGGCTGCTGTCGCTGGCGCTGCCGCGCATCAGGGACTTCCGCGGCCTGTCGCCGAAGCAGTTCGACGGCAACGGCAACTACACCTTCGGTCTGACCGAGCAGGTCATGTTCCACGAGGTCGACCAGGACAGGGTCGACCGGCCGCGGGGCATGGACATCACGGTCGTGACCACCGCGAAGACCGACGACCAGGGCCGGGCGCTGCTCAAGCTTCTCGGCTTCCCGTTCAAGGAGGCCTGATATGGCGAAGAAGTCGCTGATCGCCAAGGCGGCGCGCAAGCCGAAGTTCGACGTCCGGGCTTACACCCGCTGCACCCGCTGCGGGCGTCCCAGGGCCGTCTACAGGAAGTTCGGCCTGTGCCGTGTGTGCTTCCGCGAGATGGCGCACCGGGGCGAGCTGCCTGGTATCACCAAGTCCAGCTGGTAGTTACCCTTGGGGGCGGCGTGTGTCGCCCCCGAAGGCGGCTGCTGGCCGTACATATCCGTAAATGTCAATTCCAGGGGGCTCTCGCAGAGAGCACCCATGACCGCGCCGAAGGTCCACCGGCAGAGCAGTGCCCGGCAGCAGTGCCGGACGCTGAAACTTGGCCGACTGGAAACCGCGGCGAGGAAGGCCACTGGCCATGACGATGACCGACCCGATCGCAGACATGCTCACACGTCTGCGCAATGCGAATTCGGCGTATCACGAAAGCGTGACGATGCCGTACTCGAAGATCAAGGCGCACATCGCCGAGATCCTCCAGCAGGAGGGTTACATCCAGGCTTGGACCGTCGAAGACGCCAAGGTTGGCAAGAACCTCGTGGTGGAGCTCAAGTTCGGTCCGACCCGTGAGCGGTCGCTCGCAGGCCTGCGCCGGGTGTCGAAGCCCGGACTGCGGGTCTATGCGAAGAAGGACAACCTGCCCCGAGTCCTGGGAGGGCTGGGCGTCGCGATCATCTCGACGTCCGCCGGTCTCATGACTGACAAGCAGGCCGGCAAGCGTGGTGTAGGCGGGGAAGTCCTCGCCTACGTCTGGTAGAGGGGAGGAATACAGCATGTCGAGAATCGGACGGCTGCCCATCCCTGTGCCCGGCGGCGTAGACATCACGATCGACGGCCGGGATGTCCAGGTCAAGGGCCCGAAGGGCACGCTTTCTCACAGGGTCGCCGAGCCCATCGCGGTAGGCCGCGATGACGACGGCGCCATCGCAGTGACTCGTCCCAACGACGAGAACAAGGTCCGTGCGCTGCACGGACTCTCCAGGACGCTGATCGCCAACATGGTGCAGGGCGTCACCCAGGGCTACTCCAAGACCCTGGAGATCGTCGGAGTCGGTTACCGCGTTCAGGCCAAGGGCCCGACGCAGCTGGAGTTCGCGCTGGGCTTCAGTCACCCGGTCATCGTCAACGCCCCCGAGGGCGTCACCTTCCGCGTCGAGAAGCCGACCCTGTTCCATGTGGACGGCATCGACAAGCAGAAGGTCGGCGAGGTCGCCGCCAACATCCGCAAGTTGCGCAAGCCCGACCCGTACAAGGGCAAGGGCGTGCGTTACCAGGGCGAACAGATCCGCCGCAAGGTCGGAAAGGCTGGTAAGTAGGCATGGCTCCGAAGACTGCGTTCGGCAAGCACACGGCTGCCCGCACCGTCTCGCGGGCCCGCCGTCACCGCCGCGTCCGCAAGAACGTCGTCGGTACGGCCCAGCGTCCGCGCCTGGTCGTCAACCGTTCGACCCGTCATCTCTTCGTGCAGATCGTGGACGACACCGTCGGCCACACTCTGGTGAGCGCGTCCACCATGGACTCCTCGCTGCGCACGATCGAGGCGGACAAGACCGAGAAGGCCAAGAAGGTCGGCGAGCTCCTCGCTCAGCGGGCCAAGGAAGCCGGGATCACGGCGGTCGTGTTCGACCGTGGTGGCAACCGCTACGCAGGGCGCATCGCGGCCCTGGCGGACAGCGCTCGCGAAGGCGGGCTCGAGTTCTGATGCGGGCCCGGCAATCGCAACTGATACTGGCAACTGAGATGAGGAACCACTGATGGCTGCAGCTCCGCGTCGCGGTGGCGGCACCGGTGGCGAGCGGCGTGACCGTCGTGACGATCGCCGCGGCGGCGCCGCCGACAAGGGCGTCTCGTACATCGAGCGCGTAGTGAAGATCAACCGAGTGGCCAAGGTCGTGAAGGGTGGTCGTCGCTTCAGCTTCACCGCCCTGGTCGTCGTCGGTGACGGCAACGGCATGGTCGGCGTCGGCTACGGCAAGGCCAAGGAAGTTCCCGCGGCCATCGCCAAGGGCGTCGAAGAGGCGAAGAAGCACTTCTTCAAGGTGCCTCGGATCCAGGGCACCATCCCGCACATCGTGCAGGGTGAGGAGGCGGCCGGTGTCGTCTTCCTGCGCCCCGCCTCGGCCGGTACCGGCGTCATCGCCGGTGGCCCGGTGCGTGCGGTGCTGGAGTGCGCCGGCATCCACGACGTGCTGTCCAAGTCGCTCGGCTCGGACAACCCGATCAACATCGTGCACGCCACCGTGGCGGCTCTGAAGGGCCTTTCCCGGCCCGAGGAGATCGCCGCCCGCCGTGGCCTGCCGATTGAGGACGTGGCTCCGGCCCGGATGCTCAGGGCTCAGCGTGAGGGCATCGCGGAGGCCGCAGCGGCTAAGGCGGTGAGCTAGTCGATGGCACGCCTGAAGATCACTCAGGTTCGCTCGAAGATCGGTGGCAAGCAGAACCAGCGTGACTCGCTGCGTTCGCTTGGCCTGAAGCGAATCGGCGACGTCGTCGTCAAGGAGGACCGGCCCGAGATTCGTGGCATGGTCTCCGTGGTGACGCACCTCGTCGCCGTGGAAGAGGTCGACTAGTCATGACTGACAAGGCTCCGCTGAAGATTCACGACCTGCGTCCTGCCCCCGGCTCCAACAAGTCCAAGGTCCGCAAGGGCCGTGGCGAGGCGTCCAAGGGCAAGACCGCCGGTCGCGGCACCAAGGGCAGTCGCGCCCGTACGACGGTCCCCCTCGGTTTCGAGGGTGGCCAGGTGCCGCTGCAGAGGCGTCTGCCGAAGCTCAAGGGCTTCTCCAACGCCATGTTCAAGACGACCTACCAGGTCGTCAATCTGGACAAGCTCGGCGAGCTGTTCCCCGACGGTGGCGTAGTCACCGTCGAGACGCTGGTCGCCAAGGGCGCTGTCCGCAAGAACCAGCCGGTCAAGGTGCTCGGCACCGGTGACATCTCGGTCGCGGTGAACGTGACGGCTCACGCCTTCTCGTCCACGGCGAAGGAGAAGATCGCCGCTGCTGGGGGTTCCGTTACCGAGCTGTAAGAGCCATTACGAGGCGTGGGGGTTCTGACAATGGGCCCCCACGCCCGTAGTGCGTTAGAGTTCGCGAGACAGCAGGATCCTGTCCTGCTCGACTGACCTGAGACTTCAGATGGCAGATCCCCGCACCATCGCATACTCACACCGCCTTATAGGCGCGCAGGAGGGACCGTGCTGACCGCGTTTACCCGGGCGTTCCGGACACCGGACCTGCGCAAGAAGTTGCTCTTCACTCTGGGCATCATCGCGCTGTTCCGTCTCGGCTCGGTTCTTCCGACTCCGGGCGTTCACGTCCAGAACCTCGCGGCCTGTTTCGATCAGGCCCGTACCGGCGACACCGGCAACATCTACGGAATGGTGCAGCTGTTCAGCGGCGGCGCGCTTCTGAAGCTGTCGGTGTTCGCGCTGGGCATCATGCCCTACATCACCGCGAGCATTATTCTGCAGCTGCTCGTCGTCGTGATTCCACGCCTGGAAGCGCTCAAGAAAGAGGGCCAGTCCGGGCAAGCCAAGATCACACAGTACACCCGTTATCTGACGGTTGCTCTCGGTGTCCTGCAGTCGACGGCGTTCATCGCGCTGGCGCGCTCGGGGCAGCTCTTCCCCAACTGTCAGCAGGACGTGCTGCTCGATCCCGACAACGTGTTCCAGATCGTCACGATGGTCCTCATCATGACCGCGGGCACGTCCGTGATCATGTGGCTGGGTGAGCTGATCACCGACCGGGGCGTCGGCAACGGCATGTCGATCCTGATCTTCACCTCCATCGTCTCCATCTTCCCCTCCGAGCTCGCCAACATCTTCCAGGCCAACAAGTTCTCCTTCGCGGTGGTCCTGGTGGTCGGCGTCTTCCTGGTCGCCGCGGTCGTCTTCGTCGAGCAGGCGCAGCGCCGCATCCCGGTGCAGTACGCCAAGCGCATGGTGGGTCGCCGGATGTACGGCGGGACCTCGACCTACATCCCGCTGAAGGTCAACCAGGCCGGCATCATCCCGGTCATCTTCGCCTCTTCGCTGCTCTACCTTCCGCAGCTCGTGACCTCGCTGTTCGCCAACGCCGAGAACCCCAACCCGGTCGTGCAGTGGATCTCCCAGAACCTGGCCACCGGCGACACGCCGATCTACATGGCCACCTACTTCTTGCTGATCGTGTTCTTCACGTACTTCTACGTGTCCATCACTTTCAACCCCGCTGAAGTAGCGGACAACATGAAGAAGTACGGTGGGTTCATTCCGGGCATCCGCCCGGGCCGGCCGACGGCTGAGTATCTGGGTTTCGTGCTCAACCGGCTGACCGCGCCTGGCTCGCTCTATCTGGGTCTGCTCTCCATGATCCCGATCGTCGCGCTGACGGTGGCCGGTGCGAGCCAGAACTTCCCGTTCGGAGGGACGAGCATTCTGATCATGGTTGGTGTCGGCCTTGACACGGTCAAGCAGATTGAGGCTCAGCTGCAGCAGCGTAACTACGAAGGTTTCCTCCGGTAGTGCGTCTCGTTCTGGTCGGGCCCCCTGGAGCGGGTAAAGGGACTCAGGCCCAGTACATCGCATCGAACCTGTCCATCCCGAAGATTTCGACAGGTGACATCTTCCGTGCCAACGTTTCCGGCGGCACGGAGCTCGGCAAGCTGGCCAAGACATACATGGATCGTGGCGATCTGGTGCCCGACGAGGTCACCATCGCCATGGTCCGTGATCGCCTCTCCGAGGACGACGCGCAGGACGGTTTCCTGCTCGACGGCTTCCCGCGCAACGTGCCGCAGGCGGAGATTCTCAAGAAGATGCTGGCCGACTGGGGACAGGCACTCGACCTGGTCCTGGAGCTGGTGGTCGACGACGACGAGGTCGTCAGGCGACTGGCGGGCCGGCGCACGTGCAGCCAGTGCGGCCGCATCTGGCATGTGGAGTTCGACGACAAGCAGGACGACAAGTGCGACGCCTGTGGCGGCGCGCTGTTCCAGCGTGACGATGACAAAGAAGACACCGTCAGGCACCGCCTTGAGGTCTATCAGGAGCAGACGTCGCCGCTGATCGCCTACTACGCGGACGAGGGCATCCTCGTCGGGGTCGATGCGACTGGCCCGGTCGAAGAGGTAACCCAACGGGCCATGGATGCCATTCGGCCCTACATAGGTTAGATGTGACGACCGACTGCGGAGGTGGCACGGATTTCCGTGCCACCTCGCGGCTATTGTGGGGGGAATTGGGCTCCCGCCTCAGCCCGTTGAAAGCGCCTGGGGGTGCCGTACGTGTTCAAGAGAAACAAGCATGGGATTCAGATCAAGACGCCCGAGCAGCTGGAGAAGATGCGCGGGGCGGGACTGGTGGTGGGGCGCACGCTCGACCTGCTGAAGCGTTCGGTGGAGCCGGGCATGACGCCGCTCGACCTCGACGTCATCGCTGAGAAGGCGATCAGGGGCGAGGGCGCCATCCCGTCGTTCAAGGGCTATCAGGGCTTTCCCGCCACCATCTGCGCCTCGGTGAACAACGAGGTGGTGCACGGCATCCCGACGAACGCCCGCAAGCTTCGCGAGGGCGATGTCATCTCGATCGACTGCGGCGCCATCCTCGACGGCTGGCACGGCGACTCCGCGGTCACCGTCCCGGTGGGCGAGGTCGACCCCAAGCTGACCGAGCTGATGCGGATCACCGAAGAGGCCATGTGGAGCGGCATCAGGGCTCTCACCGTCGGCCGGCACCTGTCGGACATCGGCTACGAGATCGAGCGTTACGTGAGATCTCAGGGCCGCTACGGCATCCCTCAGGAGTACGGCGGCCACGGCATCGGCACCGAGATGCACATGGACCCGTGGATCGCCAACCATGGCAAGCCCGGCAGAGGCCCCGTGCTGGAGCCCGGCATGTGCCTGGCCATCGAGCCCATGGTCAACCTCGGTTCGGACCGCACCCGGGTATTGGCCGACGACTGGACCGTCGTGACGGTCGACGGTAAGGCGTCCGCGCACTTCGAGCACAGCGTCGCCGTGACACATAATGGTCCTTGGGTGCTGACCGCCCTGGATGGGGGCAAAGAGCGCCTGGCGCAGCCGTAAACGAGGCCAGGAGTGGTGGTATGGCGCAGAGCCCCGAGATGCGTGCCTCCGATGTCGACCGGGACAAGGTGGCGGCAGTGCTGCGTGAACACACCGCAGAGGGTCGCATCACCATGGACGAGTTCAACGAGCGGCTCGAACAGCTCTACAAGAGCAAGACCTACGGTGAGCTCGCCCGGCTGACGGCCGACCTCCCGGACGTGGACCTGCGCAACAACCGCCCGGCGAAGATCACGCCACAGCCGGTGGCCAAGCAGGCGGGGATGCACCCCGGCATGCGGGCCGCCTGGAGCGCGTGGGCCGGGGCGAGCGCCATCAACTGGGCGATCTGGCTGATCATCAGCCTCACGGCCGGCGACTTCGTCTACCCCTGGCCGCTGTGGGTGATGGGACCCTGGGGAGCGATCCTGCTGGTGAGCACCGTCTTCGGCGGTGGGTCGCAGGAGAAGAAGTAGCGGGCCCCACGCCGTGTCCGGCCGTCCGTGAGGAAACGCCCACCGCGCAGGGGAAGATGGCGTGAGGTGGGAGATTGTTCGGGTAGACTGGCCTCTGGTTGTGTCAGGACACCTGGCACGCGTTTCGCGTTCTACTCTCAGGTGTCGTACACTCCTTAGTCGGCTCACTATGACTACCACGCGTCGGCGACCCTTGGCGGTCGCCGCTCTCTTCGAAGCGTGAGGTCGCGGCTGCTTAGTGAACCGGAGCCTCAGACGACCGATCAGTGAAACGCGAGGGATTTTGGCCAAGAAAGACGGCGCCATCGAGATCGAGGGCACTGTGGTTGAGTCGCTCCCGAACGCTATGTTCCGGGTGCAGCTCGATAACGGCCATAAGGTCCTGGCCCACATCAGCGGACGGATGCGGATGCACTACATCCGAATCCTTCCTGACGACCGGGTAGTCGTTGAACTGAGCCCCTACGACCTTAGTCGCGGGCGGATCGTCTACCGATACAAGTAAGACGTCTGAGGAACAAGGACAATGAAGGTAAAGCCGAGCGTTAAGAAGATCTGCGACAAGTGCAAGGTGATTCGCCGGCACGGTCGCGTCATGGTGATCTGCGACAACCTGCGCCACAAGCAGCGCCAGGGCTAGTCGCCGCAAGGCTTCTCCGAGTCCGCCCCAGCAGGGAGCGGACTCGACGCATGAGGAGCCTGAGCCAGTAATCGCGTGCTACACCCGAGCAGGCGTGCCCTCACCGGCACGGACCACTCGGGAGACCCCCGGTCGGAGGCCGGGGCCCTCACCCCGGGCATGGGGAGGGGAAGTGGCGCGCAAGACCTCCGCCACAACGAAGGAGAATGCCCGACCATGGCTCGCCTGGTTGGCGTCGACCTCCCCCGCGACAAGCGGCTGGAGATCGCTCTCACCTACATCTACGGCATCGGCCGCACCCGCGCCCAGGAGATCCTCCAGGCCACCGGGATCAGCGGCGACCTCCGTGTGCACCAGCTCTCCGACACCGAGCTCGTCCCGATGCGTGACTACATCGAGTCGACGTTCAAGATCGAGGGTGACCTGCGCCGCGAGGTTCAGGCCGACATCCGTCGCAAGATCGAGATCGGTTGTTACCAGGGCATCAGGCACCGCAAGGGCCTGCCCGTCCACGGTCAGCGCACGCAGACCAACGCGCGCACCCGTAAGGGCAAGAAGAAGACCGTGGCCGGCAAGAAGAAGCCCGGTAAGAAGTAATCCTCGCAGCCGCGACCGAACCACCTGGAGTGAAGGCAACCAATGCCTCCTAAGAGCCGTCAGGGTGCGCCCAAGAAGGTGCGCCGCAAGGAAAAGAAGAACGTCGCTCATGGGCACGCCCACATCAAGAGCACGTTCAACAACACGATCGTTTCGATCACCGACCCGAACGGGAACGTGATCTCCTGGGCCAGCGCCGGCCACGTGGGTTTCAAGGGCTCCCGTAAGTCCACCCCGTTCGCCGCCCAGATGGCCGCCGAGAACGCCGCTCGCCGCGCCATGGAGCACGGCATGCGCAAGGTCGACGTGTTCGTCAAGGGTCCCGGCTCCGGCCGTGAGACCGCGATCCGCTCCCTCCAGGCCACCGGCCTCGAGGTGGGTTCGATCCAGGACGTCACGCCCGTCCCGCACAACGGCTGCCGTCCGCCGAAGCGCCGCCGCGTCTGATTCCCAGGAGATATTGAGAAATGGCTCGTTACACGGGCGCGGACTGCAAGCTCTGCCGTCGCGAGAAGACCAAGCTCTTCCTCAAGGGCAGCAAGTGCGAGTCCGCCAAGTGCCCCATTGAAATCCGTCCTTACCCCCCGGGTGAGCACGGTCGCGGACGCCCCAAGGAGTCCGAGTACCAGCTTCAGCTTCGCGAGAAGCAGAAGACCCGTCGCATCTACGGCGTCCTCGAGAAGCAGTTCCGCAACTACTACGAGGAAGCCGCGGGCAAGAGCGGCAAGTCGGGTGAGGTTCTGCTCCAGATCCTGGAGAGCCGCCTCGACAACGTCGTCTACCGCGCCGGGTTCGCCCAGTCGCGTGACGCCGCTCGCCAGCAGGTCCGCCACGGTCACATCATGGTGAACGGCAAGAAGGTCGACATTCCTTCTTACCGCGTGCGCGAGCACGACATCATCGAGGTCCGCGAGACCAAGCGCAACCTCCTGCCCTACGAGGTGGCTCGCGCCACCGCCGGTGACCGCACGGTCCCCGCCTGGCTGGGCGTCGTGCCCGACAAGCTGCGCGTCCTGATCCACCAGCTGCCGGTCCGCCAGCAGATCGACACCCAGGTGCAGGAGCAGCTGATCGTCGAGTACTACTCCAAGTAGTAGCTCGTCTTCTGGTTCGCGTACGGATTCCGTACGCGAACTAGGCTGTTTATCGGAGTGGCGTCATATAGCGGGCGCCACACGAAAAAGGGGAGAACCCACTCATGCTGATCGCTCAGCGTCCGACTCTTCTCGAAGAGTCGATCGACGACACGCGCTCCCGGTTCGTCATCGAGCCGCTGGAGCCGGGTTTCGGCTACACCATCGGCAACTCGCTCCGCCGTACGCTGCTGTCGTCCATTCCGGGCGCGGCCGTGACGAGCATCCGGATCGAGGGCGTGCTGCACGAGTTCTCGACCGTTCCCGGGGTCAAGGAAGACGTCACCGACATCATCCTCAACCTCAAGGAGCTGGTCGTCTCGTCCGAGCACGACGAGCCGGTCGTGATGTACCTGCGCAAGCAGGGCCCGGGTGAGGTCACCGCCGCCGACATCGCGCCCCCGGCCGGTGTCGAGGTGCACAACCCCGAGCTGCGCATCGCCACGCTCAACGGCAAGGCGAAGCTGGAGATGGAGCTGACCGTCGAGCGCGGTCGCGGCTACGTCTCCGCCGCGCAGAACAAGCAGCCGGGCCAGGAGATCGGTCGCATCCCGATCGACTCCATCTACTCCCCGGTGCTCAAGGTCACCTACAAGGTCGAGGCGACCCGAGTCGAGCAGCGCACCGACTTCGACCGCCTGATCCTGGACGTCGAGACCAAGCCGGCCATGAAGCCCCGCGACGCGGTGGCCTCGGCCGGTAAGACCCTCGTCGAGCTCTTCGGCCTGGCCCGTGAGCTCAACGTCGAGGCCGAGGGCATCGACATCGGCCCGTCGCCGACCGACGCCGCCCTGGCCGCCGACCTGGCGCTGCCGATCGAGGAGCTCAACCTCACGGTCAGGTCGTACAACTGCCTCAAGCGCGAGGGCATCCACACCGTGGGTGAGCTCGTCGCCCGCAGCGAGCAGGACCTGCTCGACATAAGGAACTTCGGCGCCAAGTCCATCGAGGAGGTCAAGCAGAAGCTCCACGAGATGACGCTGGCCCTCAAGGACTCCCCGCCCGGGTTCGACCCGAGCGCGGTCGCCGGTGCCGGTTACGACGACGACGACAGCGCGTACGTCGAGACCGAGCAGTACTGACCTGAGAGGGCTCCGGCCCTCACGACCCCGCGCCGGACGGCCCGTCCGGCCGGCGCGGGGGACACTGACGGCCGCGTCGCCCGACGCGGCCGGCCCGACTCCGGTACCTGGTACGGCCGGGGCGGGTGAACTCACAAGGAGAGAGCAATGCCCAAGCCCACCAAGGGCGCGCGTCTTGGCGGCAGCCCGGCGCACGAGCGGCTGATCCTGGCCAACCTTGCCACGGACCTGTTCCGTCATGGCAAGATCCGCACCACGGTGACGAAGGCCAAGCGCCTGCGGCCGCTGGCGGAGCGCCTGATCACCAAGGCGAAGAAGGGCGACATCCACAACCGTCGCCAGGTGCTGACCGTCGTCAAGGACAAGGGCGTCGTGCACCACCTGTTCACGGAGATCGCGCCGACGTTCGCCGAGCGTCCGGGCGGCTACACCCGGATCACCAAGATCGGTGCGCGTAAGGGCGACAACGCCCCCATGGCGGTCATCGAGCTGGTGGCCGAGCCCCTGAACCCGGTCACCGTCTCGCGCACCACCGAGGCTCCGGCCGCCGCGGACACCACCCCGGCCGCCGCCGAGACCGAGGAGACGGCCCCGGCCGCCGAAGCCACGGAGGCTCCCGCCGAGGAGACCGCCGCCGCCGAGGCTCCCGCCGCCGAGGCCAAGGACGAGGCGAAGAAGGACGAGGCCTGATCCATCCAGGCCGACAGAAATCGGGCCCGGACCCCTTCGCGGGGGCCGGGCCCTTTTCATGTGCGGGTACGCGCGCCTGAGTGCGCGGTAGCGTCTGTTGGGACTGTCTGGAGGAATGATCGTGGTACGGCTCCGACTCGACCTCGGCTACGACGGGAGCGACTTCTCCGGGTGGGCCAGGCAGCCAGGCCTGCGTACCGTCCAGGGGGAGATCGAGGAGGCGCTCGGCCGGATCCTGCGGCTCGGCGAGCCGCCGATGCTGACGGTGGCGGGGCGTACGGACGCGGGCGTGCACGCGCGCGGTCAGGTCGCGCACGTCGACGTGGCCGACGAGGCGCTCGCCGAGCTCGACGGCAACCGGGCCGGCCCGCTGGAAACGGATGAGCGGCTCTCTGCGCTCGTGCGACGGCTCGGGGGTGTCCTTCCTCCAGATGTACGGGTTTTTCGGGTCACAGTGGCTCCTGAGGGCTTTGACGCCCGGTTCTCGGCCATGTCCCGTCGGTACGCGTACCGGGTGAGTGACGCCGTGGGGGGCGTCGACCCGTTGCGGCGCCAGGAGGTCGTCTGGCACAACCGGCCGCTCGATGTGGACGCGCTCAACGCGGCGGCCGCCCGGCTGCTGGGCGAGCACGACTTCGCGGCGTTCTGCAAGAAGCGCGAGGGCGCCACCACGATCAGGGAGCTGCAGCGGCTCGACTGGGTGCGTGGCGGCGACGGGGTGCTGGTCGCCACCGTCGTGGCCGACGCGTTCTGCCACTCGATGGTGCGGGCGCTGGTCGGCTCCCTGCTGGCCGCGGGTGACGGGCGGCGGCCGGTCGAGTGGCCGGCGCGGGTGCTGGCGAAGGCCGTACGCGACTCCGGGGTGCATGTGGCGCCCGCGCACGGCCTGTGCCTGGAAGAGGTGAGCTACCCGCCGGAGGCGGAGCTCGCGGCTCGGGCGAAGGCCACCCGGCGGGTCAGGACCCGGGTCGGGACTCAGGTCGGATCATCGTCAGCTGTCGGTGACGCGGCGCTCGAGGACGAGTGACGTCTGGTCGCGGAAGGCGCTGCTGACCTTGATCAGCGTCTTCTCCTTCGCCTCCGGGGTGTGGCCGTCGGCGTGGGTGGCGTAGCTGAAGACGATGTAGCGGCCCCACACCAGCCCCGCCGCGTAGCCGCCCGCGATGTGCACGCGGTCGCCGCCTGAGCCCGGCGAGCCGGGCAGGGCGCGGAACCAGAGGTTGCGGCTCAGGTTCTTGGCCTTGTCGACGCGCAGGGCGGCATCCTTGCTGGGCAGCACCGCGATGCCGGTCGTCACCGCCCAGCGGCGCTTGGCGTCGACGTACGTGGCGCGCAGGACGCGGCTGCACTTCTGCTCACGCAGCGCCTCGGCGAACGCGCCCGCGGCCGCCTCCTGGCAGCTGGCGGCCACGTCGGACTTGACCCTGGTGAAAGTGGCGCCCGCCGCGCTCACCTTCTTCTTCGGGAACGCCTCCGACAGCGACAGCTTCTTGGGATCGGTGATCTCGGAGTTGAGCATGGCGGTGCCGGCGGCCTCGGCCGGCGTCGGGACGGCGGGGGCTGCCGTGGGGGTCGCCGACGGCGCGGCGGAGGTGATCGGGGCCGCCGCCTCCGGAGTCGGCGCGCCGACCGACCTGACGGCGAAGAAGCCGCCGGTCGCGACGCCCGCCAGCACCAGCACGCCCAGGGTGGCGAACAACGCCCGTTTGCTCTTGCCCGGCTGCTCGACCACCTGCAGCGGAGCGAACGGCGGCTGCCTGAACGCGGCGCCGCCCTGCGGTACGAGGTCGGCGGACGGGGCGCCGCCCGGGGGAAGGGCCAGGGCGGGGCGCTGGCCCCAGGTCTCCTGGTCGAACGGGAGATCGGGCAGCTTGTCCTGTTGCTCCGCGCCGTGCGGGGTCGGCGGCCAGACGGGGACGTCGCCGGGACCGGCGGGCTGATCCGCCTGCTCCTTGCCCTGGTTGGGGTTGAACAGCGGCGACGGAGGCAGCTTGGGACCCGGGGTCGGGGTGGTCCTGCCCGGGATGGCCTTCCTGGCGGCGGACGGCGAGGCGGCCTCGTCCGTGTCGGCCGGCACCGGCGCGCTGAACGGCGCGGCCGCTCCGTGCGCGGCGACCGCACCGGTGGTGAACGGCGCGCTGCCCTGCCGTGGGATGGGGGGCGGCGCGCTCTGGCCGGCCCCGTGCGGTGGTGTGGGCGGGGGTGCGGTCTGGCCGGTGCTGAAGGGCGGGGTGGGCGCTTGGGCGGCGGGTGGCAGCGCCTTCTCGCCGGTGGTGGGCTGCGCGGTGGGGGGCGGCGCCATCTCGCCGGTGGCGAACGGTGACGCCGGTTGGGGGTGTTGGGTTGTGGCATTCGGGTCGAAGCGGGCCGCCGGGGCGGTGGGAGCGTCGGCCTCGCGTCGCGTGGGGCCGACGCTCTGGGGCGTGTCGTGCGGGCCCTCCTCGCCGCCGGGGTCGAGCTCGCCGGTCGCGGCCGGCCAGGGCGGCATGGCGGGCGTGTCGGTGACGGGTGCGGGCCACACCTGCATGCCCGCCGCAGCAGCGGTGAACGCCGGCGGCGGCTCCCACCGGGGCGCGCCCGGAACCGCGGGCTCCGGGGCCCACGGCTCCCTCGCGGGCTGGGGCATGGCGGCCTCGTGACCTGGGTGCGCGGGCGCGTCGACCCCCGCACCTGACACGGGCGGCTCCTCCGAGCCGTCCGGTCCGGCGAACCAGTCGTACGGCGCGGCGTCGCCCTCTCGCACCTCCCACGGCTGCGCGCCGGGGAAGTCGGGCAGCGCGGGAAGCCGTTCGCCCTGAGCGGCCCGCACGTCGTCCACACCCGGAGGCGGCGTGGAGGAGGCCTCACCCTGCGATCGCGCGGCGGCAGCCTGTGCACCGCTCCAAGCCCCGGCAGGGCGGATCTCGCCGGTGTTCTTCGCAGGCGACAGGGTCGGGGCGGGTCGGGTCTCGGCTTCGGGGGCGGGACGGGCGGCGGCCTGCGCTCCGCTTTCGGCGGGGTGCCAGGCGGCAGGTCGGGTTTCGCCTTCCGAGGGTGGTCTGGCGGCGGGCCGGGTTTCGCCTTCGGAGGCGGGACCGGCGGCGGCCTGTGCGCCGCTGTCGGCGGGGTGCCAGGCGGGGTGGGGCTCGGTCCCGCCGGTGTTGGTCGCGGGCCGCAGGGCCGGGGCGGGGTGGGTTTCGGCTTCGGCGGCGGCGTGGGCGCCGCCCTTGGCGGGGAGCCAGGTGGTGGGGCCGTCGGCGGCCACCGGTGGCCAGGCGTCGGCGGGGCGCGTCCGGTCGCCCTTGCCGGGCCAGGCGATCGCGGGTCGGGTCTCGCCGGGGACGGGGGGCCGGGGGAGGGACGGGCTGGTCTCGCTCCCCGGGGCGGCGGGCTCGTCCTCGACGGAGAGCCACGCCTCGGCGGGCGGCCCGCCGTCCCGTGGCTGCCATCCGTCGACGGCGCCCGTCTCACCCTCTACAGAAAGCCAGCCTTCCGACTCCTCGACGGACGGCGGCTCGGGGTACGACCGCGGGACGCGCTGCTCGCCCGACGGCCGCCCGCCGAAGCTGGGCGGCGGCGTCGACGGTGCGGCCGAGCCGTCGTTATCCCTGCGACGCTCGTGCTCAGACCCGGGTCCGTGGCCACGCATAAGGTGAGCCTAGCGAGAGTCGCTAGATCGTTCCCTAGGTATGGACCTTCCCGGCGGATTGATCGTCCTGTTTGCGACCTTAACTCGGCGAAAGGGCGATTTTCAGGTGGCCCGGGTGCCGGTCAAGGTACGGGAGTCGAGCGCTTTGAAGACCGTCGCCTTGGTGATGTCGTCGGCCGCCTGGAAAAGCGTCTTCGACGCCTTCTTGTCGGGCTTGATGCCGTCCTTGCTCTGGAACCAGACCATGACCGCGTAGTGGCCGTGCGTCCACACCTTCGCCCCGCCGCTGCCCGAGCCGAGGAACTTGGTGACCTCGTCCTTGCCCGCCAGGGGCTTGACGTAGTCGGCCGTGCCCGCCGCGCGGGCCACCTTGGAGGCGTTCTTGCTCGTGTTGAGGTTGGCGACGCCGACGGTGCCGATCACCTTGCCGGACTTGTCGCGGAAGCTGGCCCGCATCATCTGCGTACACTTGCCCGCTTTGAGCGCCTTGGCGATCTTGTCACCCAGGACGCCATCGCCACACTTCTTGTCCTTGCTGGTGATGGTCATCTGGTACGAGCGACCGGCGATGGTGAACTTCTTGGCCGTGAACAGCTCCTTGACCGTGAGCGGGTCCGGGTCCGTACGACGCTCACCGGCGTAGCCGAACTTGCCAGGGGGCGCCGACGGGATCGGCGCGGACGTGCGGCGGCCCGCGTCGGTGGCGGCGGCGTCCGGATCGTCGGCGTTCCACATCACCGCGAGGCCGGCGCCGAGGAGCCCCATCACCGCCACGCCGCCGAGCACCGCCCAGAGCGGGCCGCGCGAGCGGTTCTCGTCGTCGTAGGGGCTCCACGTCCGGTGGGTCGGCCCGGTCTCGACGCGGTCGTCGGGCTTGGGCTGGGAGCCGGAGCCGGCGGCGGGGCCGGGCGCGAGGCCGTAAGGAGGGGCGCCCGACGGGGGCGCCGCTGCGGTGTCGGCAGGAGTGAAGGCGCCGGCGAAGGTGCTGGCGTCGGCCTCGGCCGCTTCGGCTGCCTTGCGCTCCTTGCGCGACATACGCGGGGCGCTCTCGGTGTCGGCGGCCTTGCGCTCCTTACGTGACAGGCGCGGGGCGCTCTCGGGTTCGGCGGCACGGCGCGAGCGGCGCGGCGTGCCCTCCGGATCGCCGTCGCCGCGAGCCCGGCGCGGGGTGCTCTCCGGCATGCCTTCACCGCCGGGAGCGCTCTCCGGGGCCTTTGCACGGCGCGAACGGCGGGGGGTGCTCTCCGTGCCACTTTCACGTTCATTGGGAAAACCCATGCGGAGACATTACCGTGCGTGGGTCACGAGCGTCCGAAATCCTGGGTCCACCACGGGCCGTCGGGGCCGGACACGACGCCGACGCCGATCGCCCTGAACTCGCAATTGAGGATGTTCTTACGGTGGTCGGGGCTGTCGAGCCAGCCGCTCAGGGCCTCCTCGGCGGAGACGTAACCGCGGCCGATGTTCTCCGCGGCGCCGGCGTAGTAGCGGGCGCGCTCCATCCGGTCCCACGGCGTCGAGCCGTTGGGGGACTCGTGCGTGAACTGGCCGGAGCGGGCCATCTCCAGCGAGTGGGCACGGGCGGCCCTGTTCAGCCGTACGTCGCTCCTGAGCGGGCCGCACCCGTGCCTGGCCCTGACGGCGTTGGTGAGGCGGACGACCTCGGCGGCCGCGCCGGGCAGGCTCCTGGGCGCCTGCTCGTCGCCGTGCATGCGGGTGAGGTCGTCGGTGGTGTAGCCGGGGATCTGGTCGTCGGCGCTCCTGGTCGGCCGGACCCTGTTCCTGCTGCGCGGGGCGATCGTGGTCGTCTGCCTGGGCAACGCCTCGACCAGCGGCTGCGGCTTCTTGCGGGCGGGCACGGAGGCCTTCGCCGTGGGGGAGGGGGTGGCCTCGTTGAGGTAGATGTGGCCGGCCGGCACCGGGTCGCCGGCCATGCGGCCGAGCAGAACTCCGGTGAACAGCGCCGCCAGGAGGCAGGCCAGCGCGCCCAGGTGGTTCCGGCGCCGTGCGCTCCGCTGGGTGTGCCGGGTGTGAAAACTCTGCCACATACCGCCACCAACGATAGGCAAGTCGGGTCGTGGTGAAGAAGGGATAGCAGGGAAACGAAATAGAACTGTTCTGTGGTCGGGTAGACTCAGCGGAGTTACCGGTCTTTTGACCAGCGTCCATCAGGGCGGGTAACCTAATCGTTCGTTGTGTGCATAGGTCCAGCGTGACCGATGCGCGGCGCGTCCGGCGTCATCTCCCATCACTTGAGGAGACGGAAGGTCCGGGCCGTCGTGTGCCCGCACCGACCGACCCCAGCGCTGTCGCATCCGGCAGCGCGCCGAAGACGCGAGCATAAGAAGGCTACGACCGTGCGCACGTACTCACCGAAGCCCGCCGACGTCCAGCGTCAGTGGTACGTCATCGACGCGACCGATGTCGTGCTGGGCCGGCTGGCCAGTCACGTCGCGATCCTGCTCCGAGGCAAGCACAAGCCGATCTTCGCCAACCACGTCGACACCGGTGACTTCGTCATCGTCATCAACGCGGACAAGATCGCGCTCACGGGTAACAAGCTCGAGCAGAAGAAGGCTTACCGCCACTCCGGCTACCCAGGTGGTCTGCGTTCCGTGAGCTACGGCGAGCTCATGGAGAAGCGGCCGGACAAGGCTGTTGAGAAGGCCGTCAAGGGCATGCTGCCCAAGAACTCTCTCGGCCGGAAGATGGCCAAGAAGCTCAAGGTCTACGCGGGTGCCGAGCACCCGCACAAGGCTCAGCAGCCGGTGCCGTTCGAGATCACCCAGATCGCCCAGTAGTAGTCCGAGAAAGAGTTAGAGGAGAACCGTGGCTGAGCCCACCGGTGTCGAGACGGCCGTCGAGCCCCAGGTGGAGGAGTTCCCCACCGAGGAGTTCCCTTCCGAGTACACCACCGAGTCCACCGCAAGTGCTGACGCTCCCGTGCGCAAGCCCATCACCACGGGCAACTCGTACGGCACCGGTCGCCGGAAGGAGGCGATCGCCCGCGTGCGCATCGTCCCCGGCACCGGCAAGTGGACGATCAACGGTCGTTCGCTTGACGTCTACTTCCCCAACAAGGTCCACCAGCAGATCGTCAACGAGCCCTTCGTGGTGCTCGGTGCCGAAGAGGCGTTCGACGTCATCGCGCGCATCGACGGCGGCGGCGTGACCGGCCAGGCCGGCGCGCTGCGCATGGGTCTGTCCCGCGCGCTGACGGCGCTGGACGTCGAGACCAACCGTGCGCCGCTCAAGAAGGCCGGCTTCCTCACCCGTGACGCGCGCGCCACGGAGCGGAAGAAGTACGGCCTCAAGAAGGCCCGTAAGGCTCCGCAGTACAGCAAGCGCTAAATTGGCGCGTCTGTTCGGCACCGACGGGGTGCGTGGGGTCGCGGGTCGCGACCTCACGGCCGAGACCGCCATGGCCCTTTCGGTCGCGGCGGCTCACGTCCTCGGCGATGCAGGCGTGTTCACCGCTACTGGCTCTGCCGCTCGTCGGCAACGGCCAGTAGCGGTCGTAGGCCGGGACCCACGAGCTTCGGGAGAGTTTCTCGAAGCCGCTGTGGTCGCCGGCCTCGCGTCGTCCGGAGTGGATGTGCTGCGCCTCGGCGTGCTGCCCACTCCCGCCGTCGCCCATCTCACGGCCGCGCTCGGCGCCGATTTCGGCGTCATGCTGTCGGCCTCGCACAACCCGGCGCCCGACAACGGCATCAAGTTCCTCGGCCGTGGCGGCTTCAAGCTGTCCGACGCGGTCGAGGACGAGATCGAGCGGCGGCTCGACGAGGACTGGGACCGGCCGGTCGGCTCTGCGGTCGGCCGGGTCCGCGACGCCTACGGCGAGGCGGACCGCTACATCTCCCATGTCCTGACGACGGTCAACGGGCAGCTCGACGGGCTGGACATCGTGGTCGACTGCGCTCACGGCGCCGCCCACATGGTCGCCCCGGAGGCGCTGCTGCGGGCCGGGGCCAGGGTGGAGGCGATCGGCGCCAGGCCCGACGGCCTCAACATCAACGCCGGTCACGGCTCCACCCACCTGGACAAGCTGCAGCAGGTGGTCGTCTCACGCGGCGCCGACGTGGGCATCGCCTACGACGGTGACGCCGACCGTTGCCTGGCCGTCGACCACACCGGCGCCATCATCGACGGCGACCAGATCATGGCCGTCCTCGCGGCCGACATGCACGCCAAGGGCAGCCTGGCCAAGGACACCGTGGTCGCGACCGTGATGTCCAACCTGGGCTTCAAGCTGGCGATGCGTGATGCGGGCATCAACGTGATCGAGACCGCCGTGGGCGACCGCTACGTGCTCGAGCGCATGAAGTCCGAGGGCTTCAACCTGGGCGGCGAGCAGTCGGGTCACGTCATCATGCTCGACCACGCCACCACGGGCGACGGGCTGCTCACCTCGCTCCACCTGCTCTCGGTGGTGGCGCGCTCGGGCAGGTCGCTCCGGGAGCTGGCGTCGATCATGACGCCGCTGCCGCAGATCCTGATCAACGTCAAGGACGTGGACCGGGGCAAATCCGCCGCCGACGAGCTCACGGCCGCGGTCGCGGTGGCCGAGGAGGAGCTCGGGGAGACGGGCCGGGTCCTCATCAGGCCGAGCGGCACCGAGCCGATGATCCGCGTCATGGTGGAGGCCTCCTCCAAGGACCAGGCCACCAAGGTCGCCGAGCGCCTCGCGGACGTCGTCCGCGTCGCCTGCGTCTGACACACCCTCCGGGTGCGGCACACCGCACCCGGAGGTCATGCCTGGGCTTCGCCCGTTACTCGTCGCCGGTGAGGGAGAACTTGCGCAGGCGGAGGCCTGCCCAGAAGACCGCGCCGGCCGTGACGATGATCAGGGCTGGGATGGCGAAGCCGAGGGTGACCTTCGCGTCGAGGAACGGTGAGTCGGAGATCTGGGCGGCGATGGCCTGGCCCCACTGCTGGATGGAGAACTTCTGGGCGCCGGTGATGAAGCTGCCGACGAGGGTCTCCCAGACGAGGGCGTAGATGACGCCGATGGCGACGGCGTGCCGGGTGATGACGCCGAGCAGCAGGAAGACGGCGGCGTAGGCGATGCCCGCCACCAGCACCCCGAGGGCGAAGCCGGAGGCGATGCCGTCCTCGTTGCGGACCAGGAGCCAGGCCGCGATGTAGGTGGGCACGGCGGCGAACAGCGCCAGGACCGAGGCCGCCACCAGGAACTTCGTGCCGGCGATGATCGGGCGGGAGATCGGCTTGGACAGCAGGTGGATGATGGTGCCGTCGTCGATCTCGGGGGCTATGACGCCGGTGCCCGCGATGAGCCCGAGCAGCGGCAGCATGGTGGCGATGGCGAACTTGTCCATCAGCAGCAGGGCCGAGCGCTGGTCGGCGCTGCCCACGAAGAGCAGCAGGATGGCCAGGCCGATCAGGGCGAGCGGCAGCAGCAGGAGCAGGAGGATCCTGCGCCTGCCCAGCAGCGCCCGGTAGGTGATGCCTGCGACCACGGTATTCATCAGGTGCTCCTGTTGATCAGGTAGGAGAAGACGCTCTCCAGGTCCTCGTCGGCGGGGGACACCTGGTGCAGTCGTACGCCCTCGGCTCGGGCGACCCGGGGGAGCAGTTGGGCGAAGCGCCGGAACTCGGCGGCCTGAACCTCCAGGCCGTCGGGGCCGAGTGTGACGCCGCCCGCCGAGCTGTCGATGATGAGGGCGGCGGCCAGCTTGCGGTCGTCGCTGGACCGGATCTTGAACAGGTGTGGCCGGTCCGTCATCAGGCGGCGGATCTCGCGGAAGTTGCCGGTGGCCGCGTGTCTGCCCGCGACCAGGACCTCGATCTGCTGGGCGACCCGCTCGACCTCTTCGAGGATGTGCGAGCTGAACAGGATCGTCTTGCCCGCGGCGCCCATGGACCGGATCAGGTCCATCAGGTGCATCCGCTGGCGGGGGTCCATGCCGTTGAAGGGCTCGTCCAGCAGGAGGACCGGCGGGTCGTGGACGAGCGCGGCGGCGACCTTGACCCGCTGGCGCATGCCCTTGGAGTAGGTCTCGACGCGGCGGTCCTTGGGCTCTTCCATCTCCACCGTGGCCAGGGCCTTGCCGGCGGCTCCGGCAGGGTCGGACAGGCCGTGGAGCCTGGCCGCGGACAGGACGAACTGCCAGCCGGTCAGGAAGCCGTAAACGCCCTCCCGTTCCGGGACTAAGCCGATATTGCGGTAGATGTGATGGTTCTTCCACACCTGGGCGCCGTCCAGCGTGACCGTGCCGCCGGACGGGGCCAGGAAGCCGGCCATCATGTGCAGCAGCGTCGACTTGCCGGCGCCGTTGGGGCCGAGCAGGCCGGTGACGCCGGGACCGATCGTCATCGTGACGTCGTTGACCGCGACGACGTTGCCGTACCAGCGCGAGACCTGCGAGAGCTCGATCTTCATCGCGAGGCCGCCTTCCGGTAGCGCAGTGCCAGGACCGCAAGGGCGGCGGCGATGAGGGCCGCCACCAGGAGAGCGGGGACAGGGCCCCCGGGATAGGGGCCTTCGGCGTGGGACGGGGTGCCGAACAGCCAGGACTGCACGGCGTCGACCAGCCAGAACGGGTTGGCCAGCCAGGCCCAGCGGGCCTCGGAGCTGTAGCCCGACATCTCCAGCGTGCCGTAGATGACCGGGACCGCCGCCGAGGACAGCAGATAGGCGGCCATGACGGAGGCGACGCCGAGGCCGCGCCTGGGCGTGAGCGAGGAGATCGCCAGGCCGAAGGTGGACAGCAGCAGCGCCAGGACCAGGGCCATGGCCACGGCGCCGAGGTACTCCCCGGTCCCCGGCGGCCCCGGGAGGTCGATCAGCAGCTCGCCCACGTAGATCAGCGTCAGCGGCACCGCGACCAGCAGGAACAGCGCCGCGGTCATCGCCGCGACCTTGGCGCCGACGTACTCGCCGATGGTGACGGGCCGGGACAGGTAGAGCGGCAGGACGCGGAAGCGCAGGTCGGGGGCGACGACCGTGGGCGCCTGAGCGGCCAGGAAGATCGCCACGACCGCCTGCATGAGAACGGCGAAACCGCTGTAGGCCACCAGGCCCCGCTGCTGGACCAGCGCCATCATCGCGATGGACACGACGGCGGGCAGCAGCATGATGGTGACCAGCGAGAACGGCATGATCTTGCTGCGTGCCGTGCGGCCGAGGCCGAAGATGCCGCGCAGGCTGTGCACGGTCAGGGCTCGCACCGTGTGGCCGCGGCCCAGGCGCGGGCCGTCGTAGTGGCGGTAGCCGATGTCGTAGATCTCAGACATGGGCCGCCTCCTCCCTGAAGACGTCCTCGATGCGGTGCCGGCCCTGCTCCAGGCGGATCAGGCAGAGGTCCAGGTCGGCGGCGGCGTCGCGGACGGCGTCGAACGTCTCGGGGCCGAGCACCTGGACCGCCAGCAGGCGGCCGTGCGGGGTGACGGTCTGGCCGAGCTCGGCCAGGCGGGCCGCGAGCAGGTCGGCGCCGTCCTCGACCTCGACGGTGATGGACTCGGTGGCATGGGTGAACTCGGCGATCGCGGAGGAGCGCAGCAGCCGCCCGGCGTCGATGACGATGACGTGGTCGCAGACGCGCTCCAGCTCGCCGAGCAGGTGGGAGGTGACGAGCACGCTGATGCCGAACTCGGTGCCGATGCGCCTGATCAGCGCCAGCATCTCGTCGCGGCCGCGTGGGTCGAGCCCGTTGGTGGGCTCGTCGAGGAAGATCAGCTTGGGGTCGTGGACCAGTGACTGGGCCAGCTTGACGCGCTGCTTCATGCCGGTGGAGTATCCGCCGATCGCCCGGTAGCGCTCTTCGGCCAGGCCGACGTGGCGCAGCACGTCGGCGGCGCGCTCGCGGGCCGCCGTGCGCGGCAGCCCGGACATCCGGGCCAGATGGACGACGAACTCGGTGGCGGACACGTCGGGCGGCAGGCAGTCGTGCTCGGGCATGTAACCGACGAACCTGCGGATCTCCGCGCCGCGCGTCGCCACGTCCAGGTCGAGCACCTTGGCGGTGCCCTCGGACGCCGGCAGCAGGCCGAGCAGGATCTTGATGAGCGTCGACTTGCCCGCGCCGTTCGCCCCGACGAGGCCGGTGACGCCGGGTCCGACGGTCACCGACAACCCGTCGAGCGCCGTGACGGTGGGGAAGCGTTTGGTCAGCCCCTCGGTAGCGAGGATGTGCATGTCCGGGACCCTACCGGCAGCGATATGGACGCGGCGTCGGTCAAAAGGATGAACGACGTCCTCCCTGGGGCTGGAATTCGCGCTGCGCCCACGGGTGGAGTCCCGGACCTGTCGATCAAACGTTGAATTCTCATTGACTCTGGTCGGCGAAGCTGCCGACCATGCAGATCTACAGGTGCCACGATCACGGCGAGGAGTGCTGGTTCGCCGACATCGACGATCAGGAGTGTGCGGGCAGGTTCGCGACCTACCTGTTCGAGGAGGCTTTCAGGTGCGGCGAAGCCGTACCCGCGTGACGGCGTGGTCGGCGCCCTTGTGCATGACCAGGTCGGCGCGGCCCCGGGTGGGGGCGATGTTCTCGATCAGGTTGCGTTCGTTGATGTCGCGCCAGACGTTGACCGCGAAGGCGGTGGCCTCCTCGTAGGACAACTCGGCGATGTGACGGAAGTAGGACTTGGGGTCCTCGAAGGCGGTGCGACGGAGCTTGTGGAAGCGGTCGACGTACCAGTTGCGGATGTTCTCGACCTTGGCGTCCACGTAGATGGAGAAGTCGAAGTAGTCGTTGACCGCCAGTGAGGTGGGCGGGGCCGGCTGGAGGACGTTGAGTCCCTCGATGATCAAAATATCGGGACATTTCACGATCTGCGCCTCGCCGGGGACGATGTCGTACTCAAGGTGGCTGTAGACCGGAGCGCGCACCTCGCGCGCGCCCGCCTTCACCTCGGCCACGAACCGCACCAGCCCCCTGCGGTCATAGCTCTCCGGGAAGCCCTTGCGGTGCATGATGCCCTTGGACTCCAGCACCGCGTTGGGGTAGAGGAAGCTGTCGGTCGTGATCAATTCCACGTGTGGGTGCTCGGGCCACCTGGCCAGCAGCGTGTGCAGCAGTCGCGCCGTGGTCGACTTGCCGACCGCGACACTGCCCGCGATGCCCAGGATGTACGGAACTCGCTGTTCGGCGTGGCCCAGGAACGCGCTCAGCACGCTGCTGCGCTCCTTGGAACCGGTGAAATGGAGGTTCAGCAGCCGCGTCAGCGGCAGGTAGATGTCGGTGACCTCGGTGAGGTCGATGGGGTCGTCGACGCCTCGTAGCTCTTCGAGCTCTTCCGCCGTGAGAGTCAAGGGCGTGTTCTTGCGGAGTTCGCTCCACTGCTCCCTGCTCAGTTCAACGTAGCCGTTGTTCACCTTGGCAGCGTAGCGACGGCGTCACAGCCGGGCTCCGGCCGGGGGTGGAGGGGGATATCCACAGGCTGTGGATGAAAACGGGGGATTACCGATAGTCAGTTCGGGGAAAGGGGGCCGCCCGGTCGAATCGTCGGCATGTCGACGGGCCTGCGGCTAATGTGCCATAGCAAACTCACCTGGAGGCCATGTGGACCGTCGTCGTTTCCTCACCCGCACGGCCACGATCGCCGCCGGGATCGCCGGGCCGTTCGCGGGCGTCGCCTGCGCGGGAGCCCAGGGAGGCGCCAGGCCGGCGCCCGGATACGGGCGGCTGCGGCCGGTGCGGGACCAGCGTGACGGCGTGGTCAGGCTCCACCTGCCGGACGGCTTCAAGTACAGGTCGTTCAACGCGGCGGGGGAGAAGTTCTCCGACGGCAGCGCCGTGCCGGGCCGGCACGACGGGATGGCCGCGTTCGCCGGGCCGCGCGGCAGCGCGATCCTGGTCCGCAACCACGAGGTCAACGGCCCCGTGGGGGCCTTCGGCGACCGGGCCAGGGCCTACGACCCGATGGCCGGGGGCGGCACCGCCACCCTGCGGGTGAGCCGCTACGGCGAGGTGCTCAAGAGCCTGCCGTCGCTGAACGGCACCATGATGAACTGCTCGGGCGGCCCCATGCCGTGGGGCGCCTGGGTGAGCTGCGAGGAGACCGTCAACGGCCCCGACGTGGGCGACGACCACACCGGCGGCGACAACTCCAAGCTCACCGAGAAGCACGGCTACATCTTCGAGGTGCCGCTCAAGGGCCGGGCGACCGCCAGGCCGATCAGGTCCGCGGGCCGGTTCGCGCACGAGTCGGTGGCGTTCGACCCCCAGACCGGCACCCTCTACCTGACCGAGGACAACTTCGGCTTTCCCTCGGGTTTCTACCGGTACATCCCGCCGCGGCATCCGGCGCAGGCGGGCCGCCTGCTCGACGGCGGCAGGCTCCAGATGCTCGCCGTCAAGGGCAGGAAGCGCGCCGACCTCTCGGTGGGCCACCCGCCGGGCGCCGCCTTCGGCACCGAATGGGTGGACATCGACGAGCCCGACCCGTCCTTCACCGGCAGACCGTCGAACGACCACGCCGTCCAGGCGGTCGGCAAGCAGGGCCGGGCCGCGGGCGGGGCGATCTTCTCCAGGCTCGAAGGCGCCGTCTACCACCAGGGGACCGTCTATTTCGTCTCCACCCAGGGCGGGGACACGGCGCCGGGCGACACCCCGCCGGACGGATTCGGCAAGGGCAGGGGACAGGTGTGGGCGTACGAGACGTGGAGCGGCAGGCTCAAGCTCGCCTACCAGTCGCCGCGCGCGGCGACGCTGGACCTGCCGGACAACGTGACCGTCAGCGGACGCGGGACGCTGGTGCTGTCCGAGGACGGTGAGGGCGACAACTACCTGCGCGGGCTCACCCGCGCGGGCGGCGTCTTCGACTTCTGCCGCCTCGCCCCGGTCGCGGGTGACGCGGGGGCGGAGTTCGCGGGCTCCACGTTCGGGCCCGGCGGCCACACCCTGTACGTGAACGTGCAGTCCAAGCAGGGCCGGTCCTTCGCCATCTGGGGTCCTTGGCAGCGAGGCGCTTTCTAGCTGGTTAGCCTGGTGGGATGATCCTGGGCATCGGCGTGGACGTCGTGGACATCGCGCGCTTCGAGGCCGCGCTGGAGCGGACGCCGGCGCTGCGCGAGAGGCTGTTCACCGAGATCGAGCGGCCGCTGGCGACACACTCCCTGGCCGCCAGGTTCGCGGCCAAGGAGGCCGTCGCCAAGGCCCTGGGCGCCCCGAAGGGCCTCGGGCACCTGGAGGCCGAGGTGCGCTGCGACGAGAGCGGCAAGCCCGAGCTGCACGTGAGCGGCAAGGTCGCCGAGGCCGCCTACGGGCTCGGGGTGAAACGCTGGCACGTCTCACTCAGCCATGACGGCGGTGTGGCGATGGCTTACGTGATCGCCGAGGGATAGCTTGGTGCAGGTGATCGCCGCCTACTCCGCCGACCAGATCAGGGCCGCCGAACAGGCGCTGATGGCACGACTGCCCGAGGGCACGCTGATGCTGCGCGCCGCGACGGGCCTCGCCGCCGTCTGCGCCGGCCTGCTCGGCAAGGTGTACGGCAGCCGCGTCGTGCTCCTCGTGGGCAGCGGCGACAACGGCGGCGACGCCCTCTACGCCGGCGCCGTGCTGGCCCGGCGCGGGGCCAGGGTCGAGGCCGTGCTCGCCGGCTCCAGGACGCACCAGGCGGGGCTGCGCGCCCTCCAGGAGGCCGGCGGGGTGGTCGCGGGCGAGGACGCCGTCGGTGCGGCCGACCTCATCGTCGACGGACTGGTCGGGATCGGCGCGTCCGGCGCGCTGCGCGAGCCCTACGCCCGCCTCGCCGAGGCCGCCAACGCCGCCCCGGGCCCGGTCGTCGCCGTGGACGTGCCCAGCGGGGTGGACGCGAGCAGCGGGCGGGTGGCGGGCGCGGCCGTGCGGGCGCTGCTCACGGTGACGATGGGGGCCCGCAAGACCGGTCTGCTCGTCGATCCGGGAGCCGCCTTCGCGGGCCGGATCGAGCTGGTCGACATCGGGCTCGACGCCTACCTGCCCGGCCCGGACGCCACCGCGCTGACCCGCGCCGAGGTCGCCGGGCGGCTGCCGCGACCCGGCAACGAATCCGACAAGTACCGCAGGGGCGTGGTCGGCATCGCCGCCGGCAGCGACCAGTACACCGGCGCCGCCGTGCTCGCCGTGGGCGGCGCGCTGCGTGCCGGCGCGGGCATGGTGCGTTACGCCGGTCCGAGCCGCCCGGCGGCGCAGGTGCGCGCCCGCTGGCCGGAGGCGGTCATCACCGAGCTGGACGAGCCGTCGATCGACGGCGTCGGCCGCGTGCAGGCGTGGGTGCTCGGCCCCGGGCTCGGCACCGGCCGCTGGGCGCGCGAACTGGTCGCCAGGGTGCTCGCCTCGGACGTGCCCGTGCTGGTCGACGCCGACGGCCTCAACCTGGTGGCCAAGGACGTCGCGTCGCTGCGCCGTACCAGCCCGGTCCTGATCACCCCGCACGCGGGCGAGCTGGCGCGGCTGACCGGAGCCGGCCGCGCCGAGATCGAGGCGGGCAGGCTGGAGCACGCCCGTGCGGCGGCGACCGGTCTCGGCGTCACGGTGCTGCTCAAGGGGTCCACCACGGTCGTGGCCGAGGAGGGCTCGCCGGCGCGGGTCAACGGCACCGGCACGCCCTGGCTGGCGGCGGGCGGCACCGGAGACGTGCTGTCCGGCGTCGCGGGCTCGCTGCTCGCCCAGGGGCTGAGCTGCTACGACGCCGGGTCGTGCGGCGCCTATCTGCACGGGCTGGCGGCCCGGATCGCGGCCCGTGGCGCGCCGCTCACCGCGGCCGAGGTGGCCGAGGCGGTGCCGGCCGCCATCCGGGCGCTGAGCGGCGAAACCTCGCTCGACCACGCGCACGAACTGACAGACTGGTAGGTATGGACAACCCGATGGCGACGCCCGCGCAGGCGCGGGTCGACCTGGCCGCGATCAGGCACAACGTGGCGCTGCTCAAGGAGCGCGCCGGGGGCGCCGAGCTGATGGCCGCCGTCAAGGCCGACGCCTACGGGCACGGGCTCGTGCCCTCCTCCCGGGCCATGCTGGCGGGCGGGGCGGCCATGCTCGGCACCGCGTTCATCGCCGAGGCCCTGGAGCTGCGCGCGGGCGGGATCACCGCGCCGGTGCTGTCGTGGCTCATCACGCCGGAGGAGCCGCTCGACGAGGCGCTCCAGGCCGGCATCGAGCTGTCCGCCTCCGACGAGCGGCTGCTCGACGAGATCGCCGCCGCCGCCCGGCGCACCGGGCGCACCGCCCGCACCCACCTGGAGGCCGACACCGGCATGAGCCGGGGTGGCGCGCCGCTCGCCGCCTGGCCCGGCCTGCTGCGCCGGGCGCTGGAGCTGCAGGCCGAGGGCGCCGTCGAGATCGCCGGGCTCTGGTCGCACTTCGCCTGCGCCGACATCCCCGGGCACCCGGCGATCGACGCGCAGCTGGAGGCGTTCGAGACGGCACTGAAGCTGGCGGAGCAGGCGGGGGCCGCCGGATCCCACGTGATCAGGCACCTGGCCAACTCCGCCGCCACCATGACCCTGCCCAGATCCCACTACGACCTCGTCAGATGCGGCATCGCCGCCTACGGCCTCAGCCCGATCCCCGAGCAGGGCGACTTCGGGCTCAGACAGGCGATGACCCTCGTGGCGCGGATCGCGATGGCCAAGCGGGTCCCGGAGGGCTCCGGCGTCTCCTACGGGCACCTTTACGTCACCGATCGCGAGACCACGCTCGCCCTGGTGCCGCTCGGCTACGCCGACGGGATACTCCGGCACGCGACGGGGAAGGCCGAGGTGCTGGCCGGCGGCCGCCGGAGGCTCGTGACGGGCCGGGTCTGCATGGACCAGTTCGTGCTCGACATGGGCGACGACCCCATGGTCGCGGGCGACGAGGTCATCCTGTTCGGGCCGGGCACCCAGGGCGAGCCGACCGCTCAGGAGTGGGCCGATAACCTCGGCACCATCACGCATGAGATCGTGACCAGGATCGGATCGCGGGTGCCGCGGGTGTACGAAGGATGGGGTCCATGACGACCACAACACGCCGAAAGGTCGGAATCGCCGGCGCGATCGTCGGCGCCGCCTCCGCCGGGGTGGCCGCGGCGGCGCTGGCCAAGCGCTACGCCGTGGGCCGGATCAGGCTGCGGCCGGACCTTGAGGCGAACGAGCCGTTCGGCGAGCTCGGCGGCACCGAGCACACCCTGACCACCTCCGACGGCAAGGCGCTGCACGTCGAGGTCGACGGCCCGCAGGACGCCCCGCTGACGATCGTGTTCTGTCACGGCTACTGCCTCAACCTGGAGTCCTGGCACTACCAGCGCAAGGACCTGCGCGACACTCACCGCATGGTGCTCTGGGACCAGCGCTCCCACGGCCGCTCGCAGCGCGGCGCGGCCGACGACAGCACGATCGACCGGCTCGGCGAGGACCTGGCCGAGGTGATCGAGCGGTTCGTGCCGGGGCCGTGTGTGCTCGTCGGCCACTCCATGGGCGGCATGACCGTCATGGCGCTCGCCGACCGCCGGCCCGAGCTGTTCGGCGACCGGATCCGGGGCGTCGCGCTGATCGCCACCTCGGCCGGCAAACTGGCCGAGCTGACCCTAGGGCTGCCCGCCCTGGTGTCGAAGGTCGTCCACAAGGTGGCGCCCACGACGGTGTCCCTCCTGGGCCGCAGGGGCGCGCTGGTCGACCGCACCCGCGACGTGGGCAGCGACATCGCCTTCCTGATGACCCGCTACATGGGCTTCGGCGACTCACGCAACATCAGCCCCACCCTGGTCGACTTCGCCGAGTCCATGATCAGGGGGACGCCGACCGAGGTCGTCGCCGACTTCTACCCCGCGCTGATGAACCACGACAAGCTGTCGGCGCTGCACGTGCTCGACCCGATCCCGACGGCGATCGTGGTGGGCGACAAGGACTGGCTGACACCGCCCGACCACAGCAGGGCGATGGCCGAGGCGCTGCCCAAGGCGCAGCTCACCGAGGTGCCCGACACCTCCCACCTGATCCAGCTGGAGCGCCCCGGGGTGGTCAACGACGCGCTGCGCGACCTGATCAAGCAGGTGGAGATCCAGTGAGACTTCCCACCGCGGAGGAGATGCGCGCGTACGGCACCCGCCTGGCGGCCCTGCTCAGGCCGGGCGATCTGCTGGTCCTGTCCGGCCCGCTCGGCGCCGGCAAGACCACGCTGGTGCAGGGCGTGGGCGAAGGGCTCAAGGTGCGGGGGCCGATCACCTCGCCCACCTTCGTGATCGCCAGGGTGCACCCGTCGCTGTGCGGCGGGCCGCCGCTCGTGCACGCCGACGCCTACCGGCTCGGCGGCGACCTCGAAGTGGACGACCTCGACCTCGACGCCTCCCTGGAGGAGTCGGTGACGGTCGTCGAGTGGGGCGAGGGTCTGGTCGAAGGACTGTCCGAGGAGCGGCTGGAGATCCACATCGACCGCGAGGCCGGCGACGAGGCGCGGACGGTCACGTTGCGCGGCGTCGGACCCAGATGGGCGGGCGTGAAGGTGGACGACACGCCGTCTGAAACGGACTAAGAGTAAAACCGCCACCAAGCCCCGATCATCCTGTCACCCTTGACGCGACTCGCCGATGCCAGGAAACATGATCATTGGTAAGGGTTGGCCCAGAAATTCTGGGTATTCAGGAGGGGCGGCATCCATAGTTTGATGGATGCTTGGTGAAAGACGGCGGAGTGGGGTGCGACGGGTGCTCAGGGTCAGGCGAGTCGCGTACGCGGGAGCCATCGTCATGATCGGCCTCGTGGGATGCGCGGCGGAGGCACAAACACCACCGGCGAGTTCGGGAAGCCCGACCGCGACGGCCAGCCCCACAGCCAGCGTCACGGCCACCACGTCGGCCGGCCCCACGGCGACCGCCACCCGGCAGGCCATCTCGGTCCAGCTCAACCCCGACAGCGTCACCGCCGGCGAGACCTCGACCGTGTGGATCCTGGCCAACTGCCCCGAGCCCTCGGGCGGCCCCGCCCACACCGGCACCGCCACCTCCAGAGCCTTCCTGTCCGGGGTCTCGTTATCCCCGGCCACGTCCGCGACCGCCACCCCGGCCGCCACCGGCTCGCCCTCCGGCGCGTGGGTGCGCGGCCAGGCCCAGGTCTCCGGCACCGTCAAGCGCGGCTCCTACCCCGTGGACGTCAAGTGCGACGGCACCAACCACGTCGGCCGGGCCACCCTGAGAGTCACCCGAGCCGACCCGCTGCCCAGTGACGTGCCCACCAGGGCGCCCAGGGCGGGCGGCGGCGGCACCTTCGGCCAGGAGGTCGACGAAGGCTCCTCCATCCCGCTCGGCGGCGTCGGCCTGGCGCTCGGCCTGGCCATGGCCGTCGGGATCGGGGTGGCGGTCAAGCGCCGCAGCCGGTCCTAGCGATGGCGCGTCCCGGGCGGGTGGTGCTCGCCGGCGCCGTGACCGGGCTGGTGCTGGTCGCCTTCGGCAAGAGCATGCAGTCCACCCCCGAGACGGCGGCCGCCATCGTGCCGAAGAGCATCGAGATCGCCTCGATCGACATCGAGGCCCCGCTGATGAAGCTCGGGCTCAAGGACGGCGAGGTCGAGCTGCCGCCCTACGAGAAGCCCGAGATGGCCGGCTGGTACACCGGCAGCGCCGTGCCGGGCGAGAAGGGCGCCTCGGTGATCGTCGGCCATGTCGACACCAAGACCGCGCCGGCCGTGTTCTACAAGCTCAGGAACGTGCGCAAGGGCGAGATCGTCAAGGTGGAGCGCAGCGACGGCAAGGTCGTCACGTACAAGGTCGACGACGTCGAGCAGGTCCACAAGGACGACTTCCCGCTCAGGCGGGTGTACGTCGACGACGGGCTCAAGCTGGTGACCTGCGGCGGCAGGTTCGACCGCGCCGCGGGCGAGTACCTCGACAACATCATCGTCTACGCCTCCCGCGCCTGAAATTCGGTTGCGCGCTCCGGGAGCATGGGGTGCATGAGCGTCGACACCAGCCCGCCCGCGGCGGGAGCCCGAGTCCCGTGGGCCGAGGTGCACCCGGGCGTGCGCGCCGCGGTCGAGAAGCTGCTCGGCGGGCCCGTGGCCGAGGCGGTCACGCAGCAGGGCGGGTTCTCCCCGGCGGCGGCGGTGCGGCTGCGCGGGGCCGACGGACGCCGGCTCTTCGTCAAGGCCGTCGGCCCCGAGCCGAACCCCGAAGCCGTCCGCATCTACCGCGCCGAGGCCCGGATCGCCGCCGCGCTCCCCGCCTCGGTCCCGGCTCCCCGCCTGCTCACCAGCTTCGAGGTCGACGGCTGGGTGGTGCTGGCGTTCGAGGACGTCGAGGGCCGCCACCCGGCGCTGCCGTGGCGCCGTGACGAGCTCGACCGGGTCAGGTCGGCGGTCGAGCGGATGTCCGCCGAGCTGACGCCGTCCCCGATCGACGCGCCGCCGATCGCGGAGGCGTTCGGCGCCTCCTTCCACGGCTGGCGCGGGCTGTGCGCCGGGGACGCCACCGGGCTGGACCCGTGGGCGCTGCGCCACCTTGACGCGCTGGCCGGGCTGGAGTCCGGCTGGGCCGAGGCGGCGGCGGGCGACACACTTTTGCACGGTGACGTGCGGGCCGACAACGTCCTGCTCACCCCCGAGCGCGTCTACGTCGTGGACTGGCCGTGGGCCTGCGTGGGCGCGCCCTGGTTCGACGTGGTGGCCATGCTGCCGTCCATCGGCATGCAGGGCGGGCCGCCGCCGCACGAGCTCTTCTCCGACCCGGATCCCGGCGTCACCAAGGTGATCGCCGCGCTCACCGGCTATTTCGTCAGCCAGGGCCGGCAGCCGCCCCCGCCGGGCCTGCCCACGCTCAGGGCGTTCCAGCGGGCGCAGGGCGTCGTCGCGCTGGAGTGGCTCAGGCGACGAACCGGCTGGGTCTGACCTGCGCTGCGGGTAGGCTAGTCAGTCGTGCTGGTCCTGGCTTTCGATACCGCTACCCCCGCCGTCACCGCCGCGCTCCACGACGGGGAGCGAGTGCTCTCCGAATCCACCACGATCGACGCCCGGCGTCACGGCGAGCTGCTGGCGCCGACCGTCGAGCGGGTGCTGGCGGAAGCGGGCGTGTCGCTGCGTGACGTCACCGCCGTGGTCGCGGGCAGCGGCCCCGGCCCCTACACCGGCCTGCGGGTCGGGCTGATGACCGCGCAGGGCCTGGCCACCACGCTCGGCGTGCCGGCCTACGGCATCTGCACCCTCGACGCCGTCGCCTTCGGCAGCGGCCTGGACGAGCCGTTCCTGGTCGCCACCGACGCGCGGCGCAAGGAGGTGTTCTGGGCCCGCTACGCCGACCGGCGCACCAGGCTCGACGGCCCGTCCGTCGCCCGGCCCGCCGACGTCCCCGTCGACGGGCTGCCGGTGGTGGGCGCCGGCGCCGGGCTCTACCCCGAGACACTCGGCCAGGCACACGACCCCGCCTATCCGTACGCCGGCTTCCTGGCCGCGCTCGCGGCCGAGCGCATCGCGGCGGGGACGCCGCTCGACCAGCCGCACCCGGTCTACCTGCGCCGGCCCGACGCGGTCGTGCCCGGCGCGCCCAAGAGGGTGACGGCGTGAAGCTGCGGCCGATGACCGTGGCCGATCTGCCGGTCGTGATGGCGATCGAGAGGGCGACGTTCCCGTACGACGCGTGGAGCGAGGGCATGATGCGCGGCGAGCTCGCCGATCAGCCGCGCACCAGGCACTACGTGGTGGCCGAGGCCGACAGCGAGATCGTCGCCTACGCGGGGCTGGCCGTCGCCGCCGACCAGGCCGACGTGCAGACCATCGCGGTGCTGGAGTCCCACCGCGGCACCGGCATCGGCGGCGCGATGCTGGCCGAGCTGCTGCGGGAGGCGCGGGAGCGGGGCGCACGGGAGGTCTTTCTGGAGGTCCGGGAGGACAATCCGGTCGCTCGTGGCGTCTACCAGCATTTCGGGTTCGAGGAGATCGGCGTCCGGCGCCGCTACTACGACGACGGCACCGATGCGATCATGATGAGGAGAAAGCTGGATGGCTGACGCACCGCTGGTCCTGGGCATCGAGACGTCCTGCGACGAGACCGGCATCGGGATCGTCACCGGTCACACCCTGCTGGCCAACACGATCGCCTCCAGCATGGACGAGCACGCCCGCTTCGGCGGCGTGGTGCCCGAGGTGGCCTCGCGAGCCCACCTGGAGGCGATGACGCCCACCGTGGAGGCGGCGCTGGCCCAGGCCGGGCTGAAGTTCTCCGACATCGACGCGATCGCGGTCACCGCCGGGCCGGGGCTGGCCGGCGCGCTGCTGGTCGGCGTGGCCGCGGCCAAGGCCTACGCGCTCGGCCTCGGCATCCCCCTCTACGGCGTCAACCACCTGGCCGCGCACGTCGCGGTGGACCAGCTGGAGCACGGGCCGCTGCCCAAGCCGTGCATCGCCCTGCTGGTGTCGGGCGGCCACTCCTCGCTGCTGCTGGTGCCCGACGTGGCCCAGGACGTCATCTCGCTCGGCTCCACCGTGGACGACGCGGCGGGGGAGGCGTTCGACAAGGTGGCGCGGGTGCTCGGGCTGCCGTTCCCGGGCGGCCCCTACATCGACAAGGCCGCCACCTCGGGCTCCGGCACCGCGGTCGCCTTCCCCCGGGGCAAGATGGACGACGGCACGCTCGACTTCTCCTTCTCAGGGCTGAAGACCGCCGTCGCCCGCTGGGTGGAGGCGCGCGAGTCGGCGGGGGAGCGCATCCACGTGCCGGACGTGGCGGCCTCGTTCCAGGAGGCGGTGGTCGACGTGCTGACCCGCAAGGCGCTGCAGGCCTGCCGCAAGTACGACGTGGGCGACCTGCTGATCGGTGGCGGTGTGGCGGCGAACTCGCGGCTGCGCGCCCTGGCCCAGGAGCGGTGCGACGCGGCCGGCGTACGGCTGCGCGTCCCCCGCCCCGGGCTGTGCACCGACAACGGCGCCATGGTCGCCGCGCTGGGCTCCGACCTGGTGGCGGCCGGTGTCACCCCGTCGTCGCTGGAGATCCCCGCCGACTCCTCGATGCCCATCACGACGGTCCACGTCTGAGCCTGCCCATCACGACGGTCCACGTCTGAGTCTGCCCGTCGCGGCTCTCAGTCCTTGGCGCGGGTGGGCCGCAGGAGGGCCTCGGCGAGGGCCAGCATGGTCTCCTCCAGGGCGCCGAGGCGCTTGTTGAGGTCGGCGGTGGCGGGCTCGACGATGCCGGTCACCGTCTCGGTCACCGTCTCGGCCAGCGCCTCGCGGTCCGGGCGGGAGCTGACCGCCTCGGTGAGCGCGGCGGCCGCCTCGGCCAGGCGCTCGGCGTGGTCGGCCCGGTGGGAGTCGAGCAGCTCGCCGAGGCGCTCGTCGATGGCCAGCGCTTCGGGGAGCTGGCCGATGCGGCGGCCCACGGATTCCAGCGTCTCGCCGACCTGCTCGGAGTGGGTGGTGAGGCCGGTCAGGTGGGCGTCGAGGCCGTCGACCCGGGTGGTCAGGTGTTCCTCGGCCGCCTCCAGCCGCTCGTCCAGGGACTTCAGATGCGTGTCCAGGCCGTTGAAGCGGTCCTCGTCGCGGGCGGCGGTCTCGGTCAGGTGCTCGTCGAGGGCGTCGAAGCGCCCGTCGTGACCGGCCAGGCGGGCGTCCAGCTCGTCGTTCATGGAGACGAGCCGGGTGTCCACGGACGTCAGCCGCGAGTCCACACCCTGCAGGCGGGTGCCGAGGTCGGTCAGGGACCTGTCGGCGCTCTCGAAGCGGTTGTCGACGCCGGCCAGGCGGGTGCCGAGGTCGGTCAGGGACTCGTCGGCGCTCTCGAAGCGGTTGTCGACGCTGGTCAGGCGGGAGTCGATGGCGACCAGCCGGCCGTCGACCTTGTCGACCCTGCTGTCGACGCGCCCCGAGAGGTCGTGCACGCGGCCGGCGAGGCGCTGCTCGGTGTCGTCGAGCCGGGCGCCGAGGGACTGCTCGGTGTCGTCCAGGCGGCCGGTCAGGCGCTGCTCGACGGCGTCCACCTTGACGCTGACCCGGTCCGTCGAGGCGGTGAGCTGCTCGGCGGTCGCGGCCAGCCGCTCGTCGAAGCTGTCGGACAGGTCCAGCACCACCCCCTCGACGCGGTCGGTGCGGGCGTTGAGCTCCGCCAGTGACTTGTCGATCCGGTTGAACCGGCCGGCGGCGACCTCCATGCCGGCGCTCACCTGGGCGAGCCTGGTGGTGAAGTCGCCCATCCGCCGGGTCATGCCGTCGGTCACCTCGAGCACCGACTGCAGCCGGCTGAGCGTCTCCTCGACCCCCTCGCTCACGACGCTGAGATCGGCGCGCAGCTTCGGCAGCTCCAGGACCGGGTGCACGCGCTCGTGCACCGACTCCACCCGGGAGTCGACGCCGTCGACCTGTTCGCCGACGGCGTCGACGTGGTCGCGCACCGCCTCGACGTGCTGGGCCAGTCCTTCGGCCCACATCGGCGGCTTGGCGGCGATGTCGTCGAGGCGTCCGCTCACCGTCTCAAGGGTGCCGCTGAGACCTCCCAGCTCGCGCTCGCGCACCTCGCGAAGAAGCCACTCCATCCCCTCAAGCCGCTGGCGGATCTCGTCGAGGACGGCTCCCTGCGTGCGCTGCTCGTACACGTGATCCTGCGCGGCACGCGCCAGCAGCTCCCGCATCCTGTCGGAGATGGCGGTCTGGCCGCCTGCTTGCAGAAGGGTGGTGTGGTTCGAATGATCCACCGAAAGGCTCCTTCGCTCGTCGACGGTCTGCCGCGTAGCGAGTCCGGTTTGCGAAATGGAAGAAGGAGAACACGGCTCACCGCGATAGGGGGAGAACTCCCGCCCGCCACCATAGCCTTTCGATCAAGGTCCGTCAGGGGCGAGAGAGAACGTCGTGCTTATCGATGAATCGCCCTGCTTTGTCATTTATGCAGGTGGGGTGGGGTCACAGATGATGACTGACGGCCGGTCCATAATCCTGGTCAGGATGATTACGGTGGATTTATCGCCGGAAAGTCGGAGGTCGCGGCGCAGGCGCTCGATATCTACCGCCGAGCCGCGCTTTTTGATGGTGACATTTCCGATTTGGCGGTCGCGGAGTGCGGTGCGGAGGCGTTTGAGTGAGAAGGGCAGCACCTCGTCGACTGCGTACCTCGCGGCCCAGGGGGTGTCGATCGGCTCGTCGCCGGAGATGTAGGCGATCATCGGGTCGGGGAGCCGGCCGTGCACCAGCTCGGCCACCTCGCCGACGAGATGCGCGCGGATGGCGGCTCCGTCGGGCTCGTACACATAACGCCCGACCGGTCCCGTGGACGCCCGTACGCCGGTGGCGGCCAGGCTGTGCGGGCCGGGCAGCAACGTGGCCCGCCTGCCGATCCGCTCCTCACCCGCCTCGCTCTCGCCCGTCCCGCTCCCGCCCGTCCGCTCGGCCGCGTCGGCCGGACGGCCGACCCAGAGGGTGGCCTCCTTGACCTCGCCCCGGTACGACACCCACTCGGCCTCGGCGTCATCGGGGATGAACTCGTACGGGATCCCCGGGGCCGCCTTGAGGCAGGCGCGCCGCGACCTGGACACCAGATCCAGCACCACCGGCCAGGGCGGGGAGTAGGCCAGGGGGTCGAACGTCCTGCCCCTGGAGGTGCGGCGCGCGGGGTCGGCGAACAGCACGTCGTACGCCTCTGGCGTAATCGACGCGGCGTCGGCCAGGGTGACCGTGACCCGGTCGGCGAGGCCGAGCGCCTCGGCGTTCGCCGTGGCGACGGCGACGGTCAGCGGGTCGGTGTCCACCGCGTCCACGGTGCAGCCCGCGCGGGCCAGCGCCACCAGGTCGCCGCCGATGCCGCAGCACGCGTCCACCACCCGCAGGCCGGTCCCGGCGGCCAGGCGGCGGGCGCGGTGCTCGGCCACCTCGGCGCGGGTCGCCTGCTCCAGGCCGTGCGGCGTGAAGTACATCCGCGCCGCGTCCGCGCCGAACTTCGCCCTCGCCCGGTCCCTGAGCCCGGCCTGGGTGAGCGCGGCCGAGGTGAGGGCGGCGTCGTAGGTCCTGCGCAGCTTCGTGGCGGCCACGACCGGGTCGGCGCCCACGAGCTCCTCGGCCTCGCCGAGCGCCCGCAGGCCGCGCGGCGTCAGCAGCTCACGAAAGGCCTCAAGGTCCACGACATACGACGTTAGCGCCCGCACCGGACCCGCCGGTCCGCCGTACTTCCTGGAGGTCGCGAGCCGGTGCGGCGCGCCGACGTGACGTGCGGGGGGATCGTCCCGAATGCCCCTAGGCTGGGACTCCAGGCAGTGCGCCAACCTGGGGTCACCTCGGGGAAGACTTGGGTCCCTGATCGCTCTCAGCAGACGAGTTCGTGTTGACTGTCAAGCCCCTCTTGCATATGTTTCCTGTTGGCACTCTCCCCTTGAGAGTGCCAATGTGCGACGAGGCAGGTCTGGCACCCGCGACGGCAGGCCCCGCTGGTCGCCTCTTCTAGATCATTCAAATCTGAAGGGGAGGTCCGATCGTGACGACCGCCACCAAGGTTCCCGTTAAGCCGCTCGGCGACCGCATTGTGGTTCAGCCGCTTGAGGCAGAGCAGACCACCGCTTCCGGTCTGGTCATCCCGGACACCGCCAAGGAGAAGCCGCAAGAGGGCAAGGTCCTCGCGGTGGGTCCCGGCAACTGGGATGAGGACGGCGACAAGCGGATTCCGCTCGACGTCAGTGAGGGCGACATCGTCCTCTACAGCAAGTACGGCGGCACCGAGGTCAAGTACGGCGGCGAGGAGTACCTCGTGCTCTCCGCCCGCGACGTTCTCGCGATCATCGAGAAGTAAGCCGGTTGTGTCGGGGCCCCGGGCGCATACCGCGTTCGGGGCCTTCGACGCCAGGAGAGGACTCTCAGCAAAATGGCGAAGATCCTGGAATTCGACGAGAACGCCCGCCGCGCGCTTGAGCGCGGCGTCAACGCCCTCGCGGACGCCGTAAAGGTTACCCTCGGCCCCCGTGGCCGCAACGTCGTCATCGACAAGAAGTTCGGTGCACCGACGATCACGAACGACGGCGTGACCATCGCTCGTGAGATCGAGCTGGAGGAGCGTTACGAGAACCTCGGCGCCCAGCTCGCCAAGGAAGTTGCCACCAAGACCAACGACGTCGCAGGTGACGGCACCACCACCGCGACCGTCCTGGCCCAGGCGATGGTCCGCGAGGGCCTGCGCAACGTGGCCGCCGGCGCCTCGCCGCTGTCGCTCAAGCGCGGCATCGACCAGGCCGCCAGGGCCGTCAGCGACAAGCTGCTCGCCAGCGCCCGTCCGGTCGAGGACAAGAAGGAGATCGCCAATGTCGCGACGATCTCCGCGCAGGACGCCCAGATCGGCGAGCTGATCGCCGAGGCGTTCGACAAGGTGGGCAAGGACGGTGTGCTCACCGTCGAAGAGTCCAACGCCATGGGCATGGAGCTCGAGTTCACCGAGGGCCTGCAGTTCGACAAGGGCTACCTGTCGGCCTACATGGTCACGGACTCCGAGCGCATGGAGGCCGTCCTGGAGGACGCCTACATCCTGCTCACCCAGGGCAAGGTCTCCTCCATCGCGGACTTCCTGCCGCTGCTGGAGCAGATCGCGCAGAGCAAGAAGCCGCTGCTGGTGGTCGCCGAGGACGTCGAGGGCGAGGCCCTGGCCGTTCTGGTCACCAACAAGATCCGCGGCACCTTCACCTCTGTCGCCGTCAAGGCCCCCGGCTTCGGCGACCGCCGCAAGGCGATGCTGCAGGACATCGCCATCCTCACGGGTGGCCAGGTCGTCAGCGAGGAGATCGGCCTCAAGCTGGAGAACGTCGGTCTGGAGGTGCTCGGCACCGCCCGTCGCATCGTCGTCACCAAGGACGCCACGACCATCGTCGACGGCGCCGGTGACGCCAAGGCCATCGAGGACCGGGTCAAGGAGATCAAGCTCGCGATCGAGCAGTCGGACTCCGACTGGGACCGCGAGAAGCTCCAGGAGCGCCTGGCCAAGCTCGCCGGCGGTGTGTGCGTGCTGCGTGTCGGCGCGGCCACCGAGGTGGAGCTCAAGGAGAAGAAGCACCGCCTCGAGGACGCGATCTCCGCGACGCGCGCCGCGATCGAGGAGGGCATCGTCTCCGGCGGTGGCTCCGCGCTGATCCACGTCTCCAAGGAGCTCGACGACCTCGGCCTCACGGGCGACGAGGCCACCGGTGTCGCCATCGTGCGCCGCTCGCTGGTCGAGCCGTCCCGCTGGATCGCCGAGAACGCCGGCCTTGAGGGTTACGTCGTCACGCACAAGATCGCCGAGCTCAAGCCCGGTCACGGCCTCAACGCCGCCACCGGCGAGTACGGCGACCTGCTCTCGCAGGGCGTCATCGACCCGGTCAAGGTCACCCGCTCGGCCGTCCAGAACGCCGCCTCCATCGCGGGCATGCTGCTCACCACCGAGGTTCTCGTGGTGGACAAGCCCGAGGATGAGGAGGCCTCCGCCGGCCAGGGCCACGGCCACGGCCACGGCCACTAGCCCCACCCGCACCACCGCACGGCCCGTACCGATACGTCGGCGCGGGCCGTACGCGTTTCCGCACGCGTTCCCGCGGTGACGGGCCCGGCCTGAACCGCCGCACCGCCGCACGGCCAGCTCCGAGCTCTGGACGCGGGCCGTACGCGTTTCCGCGGTGACCGGCCTTGCCTGCACCGCGTACGGCTCGCTCCGATCCCTCGGTGCGGGCCGTACGTGTTTCTACAGCCACTGGCCTCACCGCATGGCGGTACGAGTTCCTGCGGTGAGTGAGTCGTCGGTGGCGCGCTCGTCCCGCGCCTGGGGTGCCCGGCCTGGTTCGGTGGTCCGGGACAGGCACTCGTGTGGTCTCTGCCGGGTGAGCGGGTCTGTGGGCCGCGAGGGCGCGCCCTGAGGGGCTGGAGCCGGAGTCAGTACCGGAGCCGGACACCGGCCGGTCGGAGGGCGGTATGTCATGTAGCGCAGGTTGTTGTGTTGTGGGGGAACTTGGGGAAAGAATGCGGGTTTATTGGAGTAAACCTGAAGTAGGTGTTAAGCGTCTGCATCTGACGAATGTCGTGCATTTCGGGTTATGAGGTGAAATATCTTGCCAGGTAGAAAGGCTTAGTGTTGTCGTGCGATTACTGACGGTTATCGTCTCTTCAATGTGACCAATCCGTAGCCGTTCGCGATGACGACAGGCCGGATCAGTGCGGGCATCATGCCTAACGTGAGCGAGGGAAGCGTCGCCGACGCCAAAATTGGGGTAAGGCTCGCGTCGAGACTTCCGGCACGGACGGATGACTCCGACCTTAGGGAACTAACGAGCCTCGCTGTGCAGGGGGATCGCAGTGCGATCGAATCCTTGCTCGGCGAGTTGCGTCCGATGGTGGTGCGGTATTGCCGCGCCAGGCTGGGCCGCGTTACCGGGCAATATCACATTGCCGATGACGTCGCCCAGGAGGTGTGCATCGCGGTCCTGTCCGCGCTGCCGCGTTACAGGGACATGGGGAGGCCCTTCGCGTCCTTCGTGTTCGGGATCGCCTCGCACAAGGTGGCCGACGCGTTGCGCAGTTCCGTGCGCTCGGCCGTACCCACTCAGGATCTTCCGGACGGGCCCGACGACGGGCCGGGGCCGGAGGAGACGGTGGTCCGCTACATCGAGGTGGAGCACGCGCGCCGGCTGCTCGCCCGGCTGCCGCCGAATCAGCGGGAGTTGCTGCTCTTGCGGGTGGTGTCGGGCCTGTCGGCGGAGGAGACGGGTAATGTACTCGGCATGTCACCAGGTGCCGTCCGGGTCGCCCAGCATCGGGCGCTGGCCAGGCTGAGGCAGATGGCCGAGCTGGAGTCGGCTTGACGCCAGAGGAAGAGAGCGACGCGCTGCTCGACGCGCTCGCCGCGGGGGAGTCACCCGACTGCCGGGATCCCGCGGCTCGGGTGCTCGCCGTCCTGCGCGGCGACGTGGTCGATCAGCGGGGCTCCGGTGACCGGGTCCATCAGGGGCGCTCCGGCGACGTGGTCGGTCCGGGGTGCGCTGAGGACGCGGTCGGTCAGCGGCGCTCTTCGGTGTCGATGACGCCGTCGACGTAGCCTCTGGCGTACTCCCAGCTGACATATTCGTCCGGGTCCGGGAAGTACGCCGGCTCGTGCACCTGGGGCCGGCCGAGCTCGATCATCTGGCGCAGGTTGCCGCGCAGCAGGTCCCAGTCGAAGAAATGCTGCTCACCGCATTCGGGGCAGTCGAGCACGAGGCCGAGGACCCCCTGCGGCTCCAGCACCGAGCGAAAGACCTCGACGTCCGCCAGGTCGGTGACCGCCTCGTCCCGCTCGGCGGCGGTGAGAGGCTCGGTGTCGTCGAGCTCGCCCATCGCCGAGGACGGGTCGTCAGGGTCGTCCGCGAACGGGTCGCGGGGGACGTCTTCCAGCACCTTCCCACCATATGACCGAAGCGGTGCCGGCGGCGGTCATTGACGCAGCCAGCCGCGCCTGGCGGCCTCCACACCTGCGTGAAAGCGTGATTGAGCGCCCAGTTCGGACATGGCGTCGGCGAACCGCGCGCGCACCGTACGGACCGACACGCCGAGGTGGCGTGCGATGGATTCGTCGCACATGCCCTGTGCGGCCAGTCGCAGCACCTGCACCATGCCGCCGCCCTCGCGGCCCGACGGCAGCCACGGCAGGGGCATGGCGCGCCCCCACAGCTCGTCGAACAGGGAGTGCAGCATGCCCACCACGATGGGGGTGCGCATCAGATAGAAGTTGTAGGCGTGGTCGGGCAGGTTGCCGCCCCACAGGGCGGGCAGGCCGGCCGCGTCCGGGCCCGCCGCGACGAACCAGCTCGGCACCTGGTCGAGCGTGCGCACCTGGCCGCCCGCCTCGATCATGCGGGTGAGCTGGTCGCGTACGCCGGGGAGCACCAGGGTGCCGACCGGGATGACCACCCGCACGAGCAGCAGCCCCTGCCGCTGAGCGTTGATCCACGTGTCGGCGTACTTGCGGGCGAAGTCGATCATGGTTCGCTCGTCCGGGATGGCGCTCAGCAGCGTCATCGGCGGCGCCTGCACCGCCATGCCCACGACGCTCTCGTACAGCACGTCGGCCCCGCTGACCAGCTCCACGGGAAAGGGGCCGCTCTGGTAGTCGCGACCGGCGTCGTAGTCGCGGATCAGGCCCCGGATCGAGCCGAGCGCGGAGTCGATCCGGCGGCTCTCCTCGGCGAGGCGGTCGAGCCGCTCGGCGATCAGCCGGCCGAGCGCCGCCGCCGGATGCCTGGCGAGGTACTCGCCCGACTCCTCGTCCACCACGCCGAGCCTGACGAGATCGTCGAGCTCCCTGCCGACCTTCTCTACCGGATCGTCCATGGCCGCGGCGAGCTCGCTGCTGGTGGCCCGGTGCAGGCGCAGCACGGCTGCGTAGAGGGCCGTCTGAGTGGGGCCCAGGCCCAGCGTCTCAAGCGGCTCGGGCATGGTCTGATGCTCGCTGCGCATGGTGTCGGGCTCCGTTGGGGGGACAGGCGTGCCGCGAGAATAACCCGGCATTTCCCACTTGTCCGCTCCTTGCGAGGGACTCATCGGTACGGCGTGCAGCTTAGTGCAATTGCACGTTTTCACGTTGCGCTGTGCCGTTGCGTAACTCAGGCTTAACTCTGCGTCGGCACCCCGAGGGGCCGGGCAGCGCCGGCCATCAGGACGCGGAGGGGGGTTCGGTGGCGTGAGGCGCGTGCTCGGCCCGGTGCCGGTGGCCGGAGGTGGGACGGTGACACCGACCGTCCCACCTTCCGGCGCGTGACGATGCCGGGAGTACGACGGGCCGTGGGGGTCATCGTCCTCCCGGCATCACATGCGTTTGGACGCAGGCCCTAGACTTGGCTCATTCAGCGCATCGGCGGGAGGGGCCGCAGCATGTCCAAGTTCACCGCGACAGGTCTGACCTTCGACGACGTGCTGCTCGTGCCGGCGTATTCAGACCTGCAGCCAGGTGACGCCGACACCCGCACCCGTCTGTCACGCGGCATCACTTTGTCCATCCCGCTGGTCTCGGCGGCCATGGACACCGTGACCGAGGCCCGGATGGCGGTCTCCATGGCCAGGCAGGGCGGCATCGGCATCCTGCACCGCAACCTGTCGGTCGAGGAGCAGGCGCAGCAGGTCGACCTGGTCAAGCGGTCCGAGGCGGGCATGGTGACCAACCCGGTGACCTGCAGCCCCGACGACACGCTGGCCGACGTCGAGCGGCTCTGCGCGACGTACCGGATCTCGGGTGTGCCGGTCACCGACGCGTCCGGCATCCTCGTCGGCATCGTCACCAATCGCGACATGCGCTTCGAGACGGACCAGGCGCGGCCGGTGCGCGAGGTCATGACGAAGATGCCGCTCGTCACCGCCCCCGTGGGGGTCTCGCGTGACGACGCCTACTCCCTCCTCCGGCAGAACAAGATCGAGAAGCTGCCCCTGGTCGACCCCGACGGCAGGCTGCGCGGCCTCATCACGGTCAAAGACTTCACCAAGAGCGAGCAATATCCGCTGGCCACCAAGGACGCCGACGGCCGCCTGGTGGTCGGCGCCGCGGTCGGCGTCGGAGGCGACGCCGAGGTGCGCGCCAAGGCGCTCATCGAGGCCGGTGTGGACGTGATTGTCGTCGACGTCGCGCACGGCCACTCCAAGGGGCTCGCCGACATGATCGGCCAGGTCAAGGCCAACAGCAAGGTCGACGTCATCGGCGGCAACATCGCCACCAGGGCCGGCGCGCAGATGCTCGTCGACGCGGGCGCCGACGCGGTCAAGGTCGGCGTCGGACCCGGCTCCATCTGCACCACCCGCGTGGTGGCCGGGGTGGGCGCGCCGCAGGTCACCGCCATCTACGAGGCCTCGCGCGCCTGCGCGCCCGCCGGGGTCCCGGTGATCGGCGACGGCGGCCTGCAGTATTCCGGCGACATCGTCAAGGCCATCGCCGCGGGCGCCGACACGGTCATGCTCGGCTCGCTGCTGGCCGGCTGCGAGGAGTCGCCCGGTGAGCTGATCTTCATCAACGGCAAGCAGTTCAAGTCCTACCGGGGCATGGGGTCGCTCGGCGCGGTGCGCAACCGCGAGCGCGGCGGCACCTCCTTCAGCAAGGACCGTTACGCCCAGGCCGAGGTCGGCGGCGAGGACAAGTTCATCCCCGAGGGCATCGAAGGCCAGGTCCCCTACCGCGGCCCGGTCTCCGCCGTCTCCCACCAGCTCGTCGGCGGCCTGCGTCAGGGCATGTGGTACGCCGGGTGTCGCACCATCGCCCAGATGCACACCGACTGCGAGCTCATGCCCATCACGATGGCGGGCCTCAAGGAGAGCCACCCCCACGACATCCAGATGACCGTGGAAGCTCCGAACTATCACAGAAGGTAATCCATGACTCAGCAGGTGGAGATCGGCCGGGGCAAGTCCGGCCGCCGCGCCTACTCGCTCGACGAGATCGGCCTCGTGCCCTCGCGGCGTACCCGCGATCCGGAAGAGGTCTCGATCGCCTGGCAGATCGACGCCTACCGGTTCGAGCTGCCCGTGATCGTCGCGCCCATGGACAGCGTCGTCTCGCCCGCCACCGCGATCGAGATCGGCCGGCTCGGCGGTCTCGCGCCGCTCGACCTTGAAGGTCTCTGGACCCGGTACGACGACCCGTCGTCGCTGCTGGAGGAGTGCGCGTCGCTCGACACCGAGGCGGCGACCAGGAGACTCCAGGAGATCTACGCCGCGCCGATCAAGGAAGAGCTGATCGGGCGTCGCATCGAGGAGATCCGCGCGTCCGGCGTGACCACCGCCGTGCGGCTGTCACCGCAGCGCACCGTCCAGTACCACAAGGCGGTCATCGACGCGGGCGTGGACATCTTCGTCATCCGCGGCACCACCGTCTCGGCCGAGCACGTCTCCGGCCGGGCCGAGCCGCTCAACCTCAAGCAGTTCATCTACGAGCTGGACGTGCCGGTGATCGTCGGCGGCTGCGCCACGCACACCGCGGCGCTCCACCTGATGCGCACCGGCGCGGCGGGCGTGCTGGTCGGCTTCGGCGGCGGCGCCTCCCACACCACCCGCAACGTCCTGGGCGTCGCCGTGCCGATGGCCACGGCCATCTCCGACGTGGCCGCGGCCCGCCGCGACTACATGGACGAGTCCGGTGGCCGCTACGTGCACGTGATCGCCGACGGCGGCATGGGCACCTCCGGCGACATCGCCAAGGCCATCGCCTGCGGCGCGGACGCCGTCATGGTCGGCTCCCCGCTGGCCAGGGCCGCCGAGGCGCCGGGCCGCGGCTTCCACTGGGGCTCCGAGGCCCACCACCCCGACCTGCCGCGCGGGCGCCGGGTGGAGTTCGGCACGGTCGGCCCGCTGGAGCAGATCCTGCACGGCCCCTCCAGCGTCGCCGACGGCTCGATGAACCTCATGGGCGCGCTCAAGCGCACCATGGCGTCCACGGGCTACTCCGACATCAAGGAGTTCCAGCGCGTCGAGGTCGTCGTCGCGCCGACCCAGCGCTGACCCCCTCCCGGAAAGGCGCGCCACCGCCGTGGCGCGCCTTTCGCACGCCTGTACGGCCCCACCCCACCCCCGTCCCGAAGCTTCCGTCAGGTCTGGGTACGTAGGGTGTGCGAGGGAAAGGGGGCCTGGGGTGGATCGAGTCTGCCTGGTGACAGGCGCCAATCGGGGGATCGGGCACGAGCTGGTGAGGCAGCTCTGCCAGGCGGGCGACACGGTCGTGCTGACCGCCAGGGACATGGGCAAGGCGGAGCGGGCGGTGGCAGGCCTGCCGGGGGCCGTGCCGATGCGCCTGGACGTCACCGACCAGGCGTCGGTGGACGCGCTCGCCCGGGAGGTGGGCAAGCGGCTCGGGCGGCTGGACGTGCTGGTGAACAACGCCGCCGTCCACTACGACACCTGGCAGTGGGCCGAGAGCGCGGATCTGGACGTGGTCCGGGAGGCGCTGGAGACCAACCTGCTGGGAGCCTGGCGGGTGACGCTGGCGCTGCTCCCGCTGCTGCGCGAGAGCGGCCACGGCCGGGTGGTGAACGTCTCCAGCGAGCTGGGATCCCTGGCGGGCATGGGCGGCGGGACCCCGGCCTACGCGGTCTCCAAGACGTCCCTGAACGCGCTGACCAGGATGCTGGCCGCCGAGCTGCGCCCGGATGGCGTCCTGGTCAACGCCGTCTGCCCCGGGTGGGTGGCCACGGACATGGGCGGGCCGGGTGGCCGGCCGGTGGCCGAGGGGGCGCGGAGCGTGCTGTGGGCGGTCGAGCTGCCGGACGGCGGTCCCACGGGCGGGTTCTTCCGTGATGGGAGGGCGCTGCCGTGGTGATCAGCCGCGGACGTACTCCAGGAGGACCGTGCCGTTGCTGAAGGTGCGGGTCCCGGTGATGGCGAAGGACGTGGGGCGGAAGTCGCCGTCGAAGACGGGAATGCCCGAGCCCGCCACCACCGGGTAGCTCTTGACGATCAGCTCGTCGATCTCCGGCAGGAGGGAGTTGGCCAGCTTGCCGCCGCCGCAGAGCCAGATGTCCATGCCGTCCTCCTTCTTCAGGCGCTGGACCAGGCCGATCGGGTCGCCGGGGACGAGCTCGACCGCCGGATCGGTGGCCTCGGGCATGGTGCTGGAGATCACGTACTGGCGCAGGTGGGCGTACGGGCTGGTGACTCCGATGTCGTGGGCGGGCTGGTAGGTGCCGCGGCCCATGAGGACGGTGTCGAAGCGCTTGTTGGGCACGTCCAGGCCGATCTGGGCCCGCATGTGGGTGGGGATGGTCTCGGGGTGCCGGTCGTTCAGGTAGGCGGCCAGGTCGTCGGCCACCGGGTAGAAGTCGAACTCGCCGCCGGGGCCGGCGATGTAACCGTCGATGGAGACGGCGACATAGTAGACAAGCTTTCGCAACCTGATCACTCCTCATAAAGTACTATAGCTGAAGTGGTTAGAACGTAGTACTACATCTGGAGTGGTGTCAAGTGGTGCGACAGAACGTGGCCAGGCGGGCGGCACTGATCGACGCCGCCATCGAGGTGCTGGCCGAGCAGGGGGCGCGCGGGCTGACGTTCAGGGCCGTGGACGCGGCGGCGAAGGTGCCCGTCGGCACCGCCACCAACTACTTCGCCAACCGTGACGAGCTTTTCACCCAGGTGGGAAGCAGAATCTACGAGCGGCTACAACCCGACGCGCGCACGTTCGCGCTGAGCATGGAGGGGCCGCGCGACCGGGACCGGTTGCTGGCGCTCATGCGGGAGATCGTCGACCGGGTCTCCGCCTTCCGCTCCGGCTATCTGGCCCTGCTGGAGCTGCGGCTGGAGGCGACCAGACGGCCGGAGCTGCGGGCCGTGCTCACCCAGCGGATCCGCGCGGACCTCGACGCGAACGTCAGCCACCACCTGGAGTCGGGCCTGCCCGGCGACACCACGACCGTCCTGCTGCTCTACGCGGCGCTCAACTGGCTGATCGTCGAGCGCCTCACCCTGCCCGACATCTTCACGGAGGAGGAGATCCACGGCCTGGTCGCGAGCGCCGTGGACCGCCTGCTCGCCTAACATGCGGAGGTGGCCGATCTGCAAGGGACGCACACGATCGAGGTGCTTGGTGACGTCGTCACCAAGCACTACAGAGCGGACAGGCCCCACGCGGCCGAGCGCGAGTGGCGCGCGCTGACGCTGCTGGCCCGCTACGCTCCGGGGCTCGCGCCGAAACCGATCTCCTTCCACGGCTGCGTGATCATGTCCCGGATCGAGGGCCGGCCGGTGCGCGGCCTGCCCGAGCCCGCGGCGTACACCCGCCAGATGGCCGCGGCCATCGCGGAGCTGCACGCCGCGGTGCCGCCCGAGGTGCTGGCCGGAGTGCCGCTGCGCAACTGGCACGGCCAGGCGCTCGCCGAGCAGGTGCGCGAGTGGTGCGAGCGCTGGCCGGGCAAGGACCCGCTGGCCGACCGGGCGGTCAGGGAGGGCTGCCGGTGGCTGGAGCGGTGGCGGCCGGACGACGGCGGGGCGCGGCCGGTGTTCGGCGGCGGCGACGGCAACCTGGCGAACTTCCTGTGGGACGGCGAGCGGGTGCGGATCGTGGACTTCGAGGACTCCGGCCGCAGCGACCGCGCCTTCGAGCTGGCGGAGCTGTCGCAGCACGTGTCGATGTGGGTGGACGGCGAGATCGACGTCCTGCGCCACTTCGACCTGCCGGCGGCCGAGCGCGCGCGGCTGCGCGAGTGCCGCAGGTTGCACGCCCTGACCTGGCTGTTCCTGCTGTCGGGTGAGGGGCCGCGCAACCCGCCGGGCACCTTTCGCAGACAGGTCGAACGGGTCCTCGCCGAGTTGGGAGCAGGAGGATGACCCGCGTGCGGCAGGCCGGAGCGGCTGACAGGGCCGCCGTCGAGAAGCTCGTGCATGACGCCTACGCGCCGTGGGTGCCGATCATCGGCATGCGGCCGTTGCCGATGGAGGCGGATTACGGCGCGCTCATCGAGGCGGGGTGCGTGCACGTGACCGAGCCCGAGCTCGACGGCCTGATCGTGCTCATCCCCGAAGACGGCGTGCTGCTCGTCGACAACGTGGCGGTCCGGCCCGAACGGCACGGCAGGGGCCTCGGGCGGATGCTGCTGGCCTACGCCGAGCAGCGGGCACGGCGGCTCGCCCTGCCCGCGCTCCGGCTCTACACCAACGTCAAGATGACCACCAACATCGCGCTGTACGAGTCGCTCGGCTACGTCGAGACCGGGCGGGTCGGCGTCGAGGGGCGCTCGGCCGTGGCCATGCGCAAGGAGCTCAGCCTGTGAGGACGCCGAGCAGGTGCGTCACCTCGCGGGTGACCGCGTCCCGGCCCGCGTTGACGTACTTGCGCGGGTCGACCACCTTCTCGTCGTGCGCCAGATAGTCGCGGATCGCGCCGGTGAACGCCTTGTTCAGGTGGGTCGCGACGTTGATCTTCTTCATGCCCTGGCTCACGGCCTGGCGCAGGGTCTCGTCGGGCACGCCCGAGGAGCCGTGCAGGACCAGGGGGACCGCCAGGGTGGCCCGCAGTTCGGCGATCAGCGCCAGGTCGAGCACCGCGTCCTTGGTCGTCATCGCGTGTGAGGTGCCCACGGCGACGGCCAGCGCGTCGACGCCGGTCCTGGCCACGTAGGAGGCCGCCTCGTCCGGCTTGGTGCGGGCGCCGGGGGCGTGCACGCCGTCCTTGCCGCCGACCTCGCCGAGCTCGGCCTCCACCCACACACCGCGCTCGTGGCACCAGGCGGTCACGTCGGCGGTGACGGCGACGTTCTCCTCGTCGGGGAGGGCGGACGCGTCGAACATGACCGAGCCCAGCCCCAGCTGCACGGCCTGCTCGACGAGCGCGCGGTCGGTGGCGTGGTCGAGGTGCACCGCGACGGGGACCTCGGCCCGCCGGGCGATCGCGAGCGAGGCGAGCGCGATGGGCTCCAGCTCGCCGTGGTAGCGGACGCAGTTCTCGCTGATCTGCAGCACCACCGGCAGGTCGAGCGCCTCCGCGCCCGCCACGATGGCGGTGGCGTGCTCAAGCTGGATCACGTTGAACGCGCCCACCCCGGCGGGTGAGTCGCGAATGATGTCGCCGACTGTGACGAGGGGCATGACGGTCTCCTTATGCGATCTCGATCAGGGGGTGTACGTCGCTGAAGACGTCACGGTCGAAGTCGCCGGCCACCGGCGACGCGACCGCCGCGGCGCCGAGCGCCGCCGCCGTCCTCAGCATGTCGTGCCACGATGACGGCTCGACCAGACCCAGCGCCAGCCCCGCCACCAGCGAGTCGCCGGCCCCCGTCGGGTTGCCTTCGACCTTGTACGGCATCCGCGCGCGCAGCGTGCCCTCGGCGGTGACCGCCAGCAGCCCGGCCGAGCCCATGGACACGACCACGGCTTCGGCGCCCTGGTCGCGCAGTGCCTGGGCGCCTTCCTCGACGGTGCCGTCCGGCACGGCGCGGGCCAGCTCCTCGGCGTTGGGCTTGACGATGGCGGGCCTGCCCTGCGGCGCGTGGCGCAGCGGCTCGCCGTCGGCGTCCACGATGGCGGGCACGCCCTTGGCCGAGGCCAGGGCCGCCAGCCTCGCGTAGGTGTCGGCGGGGACACCGCGTGGCAGGCTGCCGGAGAGGACCACCGCCTGCGCGTCTACCAACATCGCCTCATACGTTGTCACGAAATTTCGTAGCTCGTCGTCGGTCACCTGCGGCCCGGGTTCGTTGAACAGCGCGGTCCGCGTACCGTCAGAAGGGCTTTGCGTGTCCGAGACCACGAGCGTGGTGCGGGAGTCGGCGGCGATGGGCACCATCGCCGAGGGCAGCCCGGCGGCCCGCAGGTCGGCCTCCACCGCCAGGCCTGTCGGCCCGCCCGCCAGGCCGGTGACCAGCACCTCCTGGCCGAGCGCCGCCAGCACGCGGGCCACGTTGACGCCCTTGCCGCCGGCCCGCCGATGCACGGTGGCCACGCGGTTGACGCCGTCCCAGTCGACCCGGGGCACCTCGTAGGTGACGTCGAGCGCGGCGTTGAGGGTCACGGTCAGGATCATCGGGGCTCCGTGATCCAGGCGCCGCGCTGCATAACTCCGGCCACCTCCAGCTTGTCGGAGAGCACTACGAGGTCCGCCGACTTGCCGACGGCGATCGAGCCGACCTGGTCGGCCAGGCCCAGCACGCGGGCCGGGGTCAGGGAGGCCACCTGCGCCGCGTCGGGGAGCGACAGGCCCAGCTCCTGGACGGTGCGGCGGAAGGCGACGTCCATGGTGAGCGTGGAGCCCGCGATCGAGCCGCCCTCCACCAGGCGGGCGACGCCGTCGACGACGCCGACCCGCATCGGGCCGAGGAGATACTCGCCGTCGCTCAGGCCGGTGGCCGAGATCGAGTCGGTGATCAGCGCCGTTCGGCCGGGGCCCGCCACCTCGCAGGCCAGGGTGAGCATGGCCGGGTGCACGTGCACGCCGTCGTTGATCAGCTCGACCGTGACGCGCTCGTCCTGCAGCAGCGCGGCGATCGGGCCGGGGTCGCGATGGCCGAGCTGCGGCATCGCGTTGTAGAGGTGGGTGGCGACGGTCGCGCCCGCCTCGATGCCCGCCAGGGTCTGGTCGTAGTCGGCGTCGCTGTGGCCGAGCGCGGCGATCACGCCTTCGGCGGCGGCCATCCGGATCGTGTCGAGGGCGCCGGGCAGCTCGCCGGCGATCGTCAGCATCCGCACATGCCCGCGCCCGGCCTTGACCAGCCCGGCCACCTCCTGCGGCGACGGCTCGCGCAGCAGCGCGGGGTCGTGGGCGCCGCAGCGCGCCTTGGAGATGTACGGACCTTCGAAGTGGATGCCGGCCAGCAGGCCGTCGTCACAGAGCTCGGCCAGCGACGCGGCCGCCCTGGACAGCCGGTCGAGGGAGTCGGTGACCAGGCTGGCCACCAGGGTGGTGGTGCCGTGCCGCTGGTGCAGCGCCACGGCCTCGCGCGCGCCGTCCTGCTCGCCGGCCGGGAAGGAGCCGCCCGCCCCGCCGTGGTTGTGCATGTCGACGAAGCCGGGCACGACATGTCGCCCGCCGAGGCCGTGCCCGGCTCGGGGGGCGGATCCGTGGCCGACGTGCGTGATGCGGCCGTCTTCTATGGTCAGCCACCCCTCGTGAACTCCCTCGGGGGTCACGATGCGGGCGTCGGCGAGAGTGAGGCTCATGAGGAAAGTATCGGTGAGGCGATCTCGGCTTCGGTGTGGCTGTTCACCGCTACCTCCAGATTTGCTTGTTTCTGCACTTTTTATACCAGAAGCAAGCTTAAATGGGCATCAGTGGCTCCGGTCCGGCCCGTGTGCCACGCTTGCCACCTGACGATTCCGGCGAAGGGAAGATGATCGTGTCCCGTTATGACCGCTGGAACGCGATCCTCGAACTGCTCGCCCAGGAAGGCCGGCTCTCCGTCGAGGAGGCGGCCCAGGCGCTCGACGTCTCCACCGCCACCATCCGCCGCGACTTCGACCAGCTCGCCCAGCAGCAGATGCTGATGCGCACGCGGGGCGGCGCGGTGGCCCAGAGCGTCAGCTACGACCTGCCGCTGCGCTACAAGACGGCCAGGCGCGGGGGCGAGAAGCAGCGCATCGCCGAGGCCGCCGCCGAGCTGGTCAAGCCCGGCGCGGTGCTCGGCCTGAACGGCGGCACCACCACCTCCGAGCTGGCCCGCGTCCTGGCCACCCGGTCCACGCTGGAGTCCGGCTTCACCATCGTCACCAACGCCCTGAACATCGCCGCCGAGCTCACGGTCCGGCAGCACGTCAAGATCGTGGTCACCGGCGGGGTGGCCAGGCAGCAGTCCTACGAGCTCATCGGCCCGCTCTCCTCCGGCGTGCTGGAGCAGGTCACGCTCGACGTGGCCTTCCTCGGCGTGGACGGCCTGGACGTGGAGCTCGGCGCCTCGGCACACCACGAGGGCGAGGCGAGCGTGAATCATCTGCTCATCACCCGGGCCGCACGGGTCGTGGTGGTGGCGGACTCCTCGAAGATTGGGAAGAAGGCATTTTCCCGTATCTGCCCCATCGAGCAGATCGACACCCTCGTCACCGACGCACAGCTTCCGGACCTGGTCGCGGCCCGGCTCACCGACGCCGGAGTGACGGTGATCCGTGCCTGATCCGTGCGTGATCGGCGTCTGTACGAAGTCCGCGGCGTTACATGCGGCTCGATGAACGGGTAAGTATGGGGGCGCAAGGAGACAAGGCCCCGTATCTCAAAGGAGAGTCATGGCGGCGGGTAAACGCGTGGCCCGGCTGGGTCCCGTCGAGCGTAGTGCGGCACTGGAGACCATGGCCGCGCGCGAGCTGGACGTGGTCGTGGTCGGCGGCGGGGTGGTGGGCGCGGGGGTCGCGCTCGACGCCGCCACGCGCGGCCTGGACGTGGGTCTGGTCGAGGCGCGGGACTTCGCCTCCGGCACCTCCTCGCGCTCGTCCAAGCTGATCCACGGCGGGCTGCGCTATCTCGAACAGCTCAACTTCGAGCTCGTCAGGGAGGCGCTGCAGGAGCGGGCCCTGCTGCTGCAGCGGATCGCACCCCACCTGGTGCGGCCGGTGCCGTTCCTGTTCCCGATGACCCACATCGGGTGGGAGCGCCCCTACGTGGGGGCGGGGGTGGCCCTGTACGACACGCTGGGGATCGCCACGGGGGTGTCCAGGGGCGTGCCGGGGCACCGTCACCTGTCCAGGAGCCGGGCTCTGCGGCTGGCGCCCGCGCTGAAGCGCTCGTCCTTCACCGGCGCCGTGCAGTACTGGGACGCGCAGGTCGACGACGCCCGCTACGTGATGACCATGCTCAGGACCGCCGCCACCTACGGCGCCCACGTGGCGCCCCGGGCGCAGGTGGTGGGCTTCCTGCGTGAGGGGGAGCGCGTCACCGGGGTGCGGGTGCAGGACATGGAGTCCGGCCACGAGATGGAGGTGCGGGCGCAGCAGGTGGTCAACGCCACCGGAGTGTGGACCGACGACATCCAGGAGCTGGTGGGCGGGCGCGGGCAGATCCACGTGCGGGCGTCCAAGGGCATCCACCTGGTGGTGCCGCGCGACCGCATCCACTCCGTCACGGGACTCATCCTTCGTACGGAGAAGTCCGTGCTCTTCGTGATCCCGTGGGGCAGGCACTGGATCATCGGCACCACCGACACCGAGTGGACGCTGGACAAGGCGCACCCGGCCGCCTCCCGGGCGGACATCGACTATCTGCTCGACCACGTCAACGCCGTGCTGTCGGTGCCGCTGAGCAGGGATGACGTCGAAGGCGTCTACGCCGGGCTGCGGCCGCTGCTGTCGGGCGAGTCGGACGAGACGTCCAAGCTGTCGCGCGAGCACGTGGTGGCCCACCCGGTGCCGGGGCTCGTCATGATCGCCGGCGGGAAGTACACGACCTACCGGGTCATGGCCAAGGACGCCGTCGACGCCGTCGCGCACGGCCTGGACCAGCGCGTCCCGCGCTCCTGCACCGACCGGATCCCGCTGGCGGGCGCCGAGGGCTATCAGGCGCTGTGGAACTCCCGCCACCGGCTCGCCCACACCTCCGGCCTGCACGTGGCCCGGATCGAGCACCTCCTGCAGCGCTACGGCTCGCTCATCGACGAGGTGCTGGAGCTGGTCGAGCATGACCCGTCACTGGGCAGGCCGCTGCACGGGGCCGACGACTACCTGCGCGCCGAGATCGTCTACGCCGCCACCCACGAGGGCGCCAGGCATCTCAACGACGTGCTGACGCGCCGTACCCACGTCTCCATCGAGACCTTCCACCGGGGCGTGGCCGTCGCGCAGGAGGCCGCCGAGCTGCTCGCCGGCCCGCTCGGCTGGGATGCCGAGCAGGTCAAACGCGAGGTCGAGTACTTCACCAAGCGGGTCGAGGCCGAGCGCCTGTCGCAGGAGCAGGACACCGACCACGCGGCCGACGCCATCAGGCTCGGCGCCCCCGAGATCGAGCCGGTCGCCGAGGGGTCATGAGCCGAGCGGGATCCATGCCTGCCGGTCCAGCGTGGCGGCGTCGTTGACCTGCGCGCCCGCGTAGGAGAACGTCCAGATGGAGTCGCCGATCATCATCGAGCGCTGGATGCCGGGCGGGTATTCGCCGGCGCGCCCCGCCGGATGCTCGATCATGCCGACCCGGCTCACCTCCGAGTCGGTGATCTTCAACACCGCCGCGCCGCTGCGCTGCTCGCCGTCGCCGTAGGAGCTGAGCGGGATGACCGCGGTGCCGGTCTCGGGCCAGTAGAGGAAGGCGTGCGGGTCCCACTCGGCCTCCGAGCCGGAGTCCTTCTGGAACAACTGCGACAGCCTGCGCGGAGCGGCCGGGTCCCGCACGTCGAACAGCGAGACCTGCGTGCCGAGCGTCCGGCCCTGGTCGCTGGCCTCCTGGCCGATGCCGATCAGCCGGCCGTCGCCGCTGGGATGCAGGTAGGCGGAGTAGCCGGTGATCTTCAGTTCGCCGGTCACCGCGGGCTTGGCCGGGTCGCGCAGGTCCAGCGTGTAGAGCGGGTCCACCTGGCGGAAGGTGACGACGTAGCCGACCGGGCCGATGAACCGGACCGAGTAGATGCGCTCGCCCTCGCCCAGCCCGCCGACCCGGCCGACCTCGGCCAGCGTGTCCGCGGCGAGCACGTGCACGCCGCTGGCGCTGGACCTGCCGTCGGCCGAGGTGAGCGTGGTGGCCACGCGCAGCTGGCCGTCGTGCTCGGACAATGAGTACTGGTTCAGCAGGCGGCCCGGCACCTTGCCGGAGGCCACGTAGGCGGGGGCGCCCGGCTTGCTCACGTCGAACCGGTGCACCTCCGTCTCCTCCGGCGGCGGGCCCGAGACGGTGGGCGTGGGCGTGGGCTCGACCGGTACCGGCTCGGTGGCGGGGGGCACCTCGCCGGTGGGTTCGCTCTCCGCGATGGCAGGCTGGATCGGGAACCACCAGCGCGGATTGCTCGCCACGTACAGGCTCTGCCCGGTGCCGTAGACGATGTCGCCGTCGGCGGCCAGCCCGATCGGGGTGGTGCCCGCGGCGGTGAGGCCCTGCGACAGGTCGAGGGTGTGCAGGGTCAGCAGGGAGGTGCCGGTGTAGTCGGCCGGATGGCTGACCCGCTCGCAGGGGACCGGCTCCTTCCTGACCGTGCCCGAGGCGTCGGTGATCTCGATCTCCGGCAGCCAGGCCGCCAGCGGCGCGCGCCGTACGACCTGCTGGTTGATCCGGGTGCGCTCGGCCTCGGGCAGTTGGTCCCTGGTCTGGGGGAAGGTGATGTCCGGCTGGCTCCGGGTGACGAAACGCACGGTGGAGCCGACCATCCGGGCGTCCACGTGCGTGCCCTCGGGCTTGACCGAGCCGAGCACCCTGGGTTTGTCGGCGAGGTCGACGAGCACGTACCTGGTCTCGCCGGCTGGGGCGAAGCCCCTCTTCATGGTGGCGCCGCCGCCCTGGAACAGGACCAGCGCCCGCTCGCCCGAGACGAGCAGGTCGGCGGGCGCGTAGCCGGCCGCGTCCTCGGTGGACAGGTCGAGGGAGGCGGTGACCTTCCTGGTGGCGGTGTCGATGATCCGCAGGGTGCCGCCGCTGACGGTGTAGACGCGGTCGCCGTCGGTCTTGACCAGGTCCGGCTCGTCCACGCCCGCCTCGTGCGTGTTGGTCGTGGAGTGGTCGGGGGTCTGGGCGACCTTCTGCCTGGCGGCGCTCGTGTCCTCCATGTACATGACCTGGGGGCCGCCGAAGCCCCACGGGCCGACGTTCTCGGCCGCCTTGGCGCGCAGCCCGCCGAGCAGGTCGTCGCAGCCGTTGTAGGCCACCAGGCGGACGGCGCCGAGGCTCTGCCGTGGTCTGTCGTCCTGGGTGGCGGGAGCGGTGCAGGCGGCCAGTGCCGTCGCGAGGGCCGCGGCGGCCAGCACCGGGCGCGTCAGCGTCTTCATGCCCTCATTGACGGATTCCGGCGGCGACCGGTTCAGGAGCCGCCGGGGACGTCGATCGTGTAGATGGGGCTGTAGTCCACGTCCTCGCCGATGTCGATCAGTTTGCGGACGAGCTTGCCCTTGAAGTCGACCACCTGGACGTTGTCCCTGGTCGCGTTGTCCTGCTCCCAGCAGTAGAGATGGGTCTCGTCATACCAGCCGAGCACCTTGTCGCATTCGGAGGTGAAGGTGCGCAGTCGCTTGCCCGTCGCGGAGTCCCAGAGGCAGTGGTCGCCGTCGCCCCCGTCGGGGCAGTCGGTGACGAAGGTCCGGCCCGAGGGGGAGAAGATGTCCATGGTGCCGGACGCGAGCGTGCCGATGCCGGGCGCCTCGCGGGTGACCTTGCCGGCGGTGTCGTAGAAGCGCAGGCCCTTGTCCTGGTCGCCGTAGACGTTGACGACGCCCTTCTCCTCGTTGTCCCAGCCGAAGGCGGTCTCCTGGACCTGTTTGTCCCGGACCATGACGATCTCACGCTCGTGCGTGGCCACGTCCACGACGGCGAAGCCGACGTAGTACCACTCGTCGCCGGTCTTCTCCTCGACGTTGAGCAGGATCTTGGAGCCGTCCTTGGACCATGACCGGATCGTGCTCTGCAGGGGCGAGCGGACGGTCTTGACCGTGACCTCGCCGCCCGACCGGCGGTCGATGATCTCGATGAAGTCGAAGTCGTCGGAGGAGTAGTTCTTGCCCCGCGTGGCCAGGTAGCGGCCGTCGGGCGAGACCATCGACTCCTTGTTGTTCGGGTATTTGACGAAGGTGCCGTTCAGCGACTGCCGGGCGTAGTCGACCCACTCCTTGCCCTTTTCGTCGTAGACCTCGTAGGACGTCAGGGTGATGGGGTCGGATTCGTTCTCGTAGATGGTGATCGAGCCGCCGGGGACCTTCAGGGGGGTGCCTGTGGCGGGCACGGTGGGCGCCGGGGCGGTGGGGGTGGGGGCCGGGCTCGTCAGGGACGCACTGGCCGTGGTCCGGTTCAGCTGGTTGACCGTCACCACGCCGGCGAGCACCAGCAGCGCGCACCCCACGGCCGCGCCCATGACGAGCACCGTCCTGGGCTTGACCTTCGGCGCGGGAGCCGGCCGGGGCTGTCCGGCGGGCGCGGTGGGCGGCGGCGTGGGATAGGCCGCGGGTGCGGGCCACGCCCCGGCGGGGATCGCGGCGGCGGAGCCCTGCGCGAGGATGCCCGACTGGGGGACCGGCCGCTGCAGCAGCCGGATGATGACCTGCTCGGCGGTGGGCCGCCGCGCCGGGTCCTTGTCCAGGCAGGCCATGACCACATCGAGCAGCGGGCCGTCGAGCCCGCTCAGATCGGGCGGCTTGTTGAGCACCCGGTTGAGCACCGCGGGCATGGTGTCGCTGCCGAACGGGGCCTTGCCGGAGGCGGCGTAGACCATCGTGCCGCCCCACGAGAACAGGTCGGCCGCCGGGCCGACCTGATGGCCCATGATCTGCTCGGGCGGCATGTAGGACGGGGTGCCGACCGGCATGCTGCTGAGCGTGGAGGTGGCGTCGAGGGCGCGGGCGATGCCGAAGTCGATCACCCGGGGCCCGTCGGCGCCGATGATCACGTTGGCGGGTTTGAAGTCGCGGTGCACGATCCCCGCCTGGTGGATCGCGGCCAGGGCGGTGGCGGTGCCGATGGCCAGGCGGTGCAGGGTCGTGCCGCCGCGGGGGCCCTCCTGCTGGACGACCTGCTGCAGGGAAGGGCCGTCGATGAACTCGCTGACGATGAAGGGCCGGTCGAGCTCGACGCCGGTGCCCAGGACCGCCGCCGTGCAGAACGGCGCGACCTGCTGGGCGACCTCCACCTCGCGCAGGAAGCGCCCGATGCTCACCTGGTCGGCGGCCTGGTCGGAGCGCAGCCACTTGATCGCGACCCGCGCTCCCGAGGGGTCGGTGGCCAGGTAGACGACGCCCTGCCCGCCCTCGCCCAGCCGGCCGAGCAGGTCCATGCCGCCGAGGCTGCGTGGATCTCCCGGTCTCAGCGGTGCGATGTCAGGCATGCGTCAATACTGGCCCATCGACAAACCTACTGATCAGTAGTCATGGAGGTCGCAAAACGGTAACGAACGGCACGCTGGTGGTTAGCGGCCCCCGGGGAGGCGGTTAGGAGAATTTGCGGAAGTTTGTCTCTTTCGGGGGTTTTACCATGCTCAAGAGGACGCTGACCGTCGCCCTGGCCGGGGTCACCGCCATGGCGTTGCACCTGATCACCTCCCCGGCGGCGGGCGCCGCGGCGTACGGTTGCAGCGGCACGCAGGTCGGCAGCTGGAAGGTGCCGATGAAGGACGCGCTCGACGGCGGCACGTACTACATCAGCGACGTCAAGCTCTTCTACAACGCGCGGACCGGGTGGAACTGCGCCGCCCTCGTCAAGCGCTCCGACCACCAGAGGTACGGCGAGAAGACCCCGATGTACCTGGAGATGTACAACTCCCGGTGGGCGGAGGACAACTGGAAGAACAACTACGACAAGGACGTCGGCCGCTTCAAGTACCACGCCGGGCCGGTCAAGGTGTACGGCAGGAACATCTGCGTGAGCATCCACGCCAAGCACGGCGACCACACCGGGCCGGGCGACGACTACAACGGCAGGCTCTCCCTGAGCGGTGTTGCCTGCGACTGATCTACGGCGATCCCGGCCACCATCGTGCGAAATTTCGGCGTAAGGCCGGGATCGCCGAATTTAGCGAGGAGTTGGGCGCATAACGCCGTGGCATGCCGGGTGGCCCGGCGAAGTGTGAGGATAGTTCGCATGACTCTCCGGATCACGACCCTGGCGGAGCGCCCCGAGTTCGCCTCCACACTGTGGGACATGGAGAACTCCTGGCAGGAGTTCATGCTCAACGACCCGCTCGCCGACTTCTTCTACGACGTCGCCGCCCGCATGTACCCCGAATACGTGCTGGTGGCCGATGACGACGGCGAACCCGGCAGGCTCGTGGCGCGAGGGTGCACCATGCCCTTCACCTTCGACGGCGTCGAGCCGCCCGACGACGGCTGGGACGGCGTGATCCGCCGAGGCCGGCTGGCCAGGGACAGGGGCACCCGCCCCGACCGGATCTCGGCCCTGGAGATCACCGTCCGCCGCGACCTGCTCGGCCACGGCATCTCCTCGCGGATGGTCCTCGCCATGCGCGACAACGCGGCCAGGCTCGGCTTCGACGAACTCCTCGCGCCGGTCAGACCCAACCAGAAACACCTCGAACCGCAGACCCCGATGAGCGAGTACGCCTTCCGCACCCGTGCCGACGGCCTGCCCCACGACGCCTGGCTGCGCGTGCACGCCCGCGTGGGCGGGAAGATCGTCAAGGTGGCGCCGCGCTCCATGGTCGTGCCGGGCACGCTGGAGGAGTGGCGGAGCTGGACGGGACTGCCGTTCGACCGGTCCGGCGAGATCGAGGTGCCGGGGGCGCTCAGCCCCGTGCACTGCGAGGTCGAGCGCGACTACGCCGTCTACGTCGAGCCCAACGTCTGGGTCAGTCACCCGCTGGGCTGAGCCGCCGCAACCGCTCCTGGTGCGCCCGTACGTCCAGCCCTTTCGCGGCGGCCCATCCGTCGTCGTGGTAGGTCGCCAGATGCCGCTCGTGCGCGTCGCCCAGCACGGACACCACGGTGCCGCCCCCGGGCATCCGCTCGGCCAGCTCCAGCGCCGCCCAGAGCGCGGTGCCGGACGAGCCGCCCACGGGCAGCCCGGTCACCTCCCTGATGTGCCGGGCCGCCGCCACGCTCGCCGCGTCGGGCACCGGGACGACCAGATCGACGAGGTCGGCCCGGAACCCCGGCTCCATCCGGGGCCGGCCGATCCCCTCGACCCGGGACGGCATCCCGGTCGCGTAGTCGGGCACGTCGAGCGTCCAGCCGGGGAAGTACGCCGAGTTCTCGGGATCCGCCACGGCCACCCGGGGCCCGCCCGCGTGCCTGTCCGCGTGCCCGACCGTGGGGTCGGCCGCGGGGTCGGCCGCGGGCCCGACCGTGGGGTCGGCCGTAGGGTCGGCCGTGGTGTCGTCCGACGGCCTGTCCGCCGTGTGCTCCCGCCGCCACCGGCCGAGTGTCGCCGACGTGGCCCCGGTGCTCGCCCCCACCACCACCCAGTCCGGTCGCACCTGCGCGAACAGCTCGTCGGCGAGGTCGTGCTCGGCGGCCCGCCCGAACTGGTCGAGGAAGTGCCCCTCGACCTTCCGCGCCGCGTCGTAGATGGCCACCGGCGGCGTCACGAACCGGCACTCGCCGCCCAGCTCCTCCACCGGCCGCGCCCGCTCCTCGCTCCGCGCCCCCGGCATGACCACGATGTACGGCAGGCCGAGCCGCCTGGCGTACCAGGCCTGCGCCACGGCGGCGTTGCCCCCCGTGGCCTCCACCACGGTCGTCCCCTCGCCGAGCAGCCCGTCGAGCACCGCCTGCCGGAACAGCGCGCGGGCATGCCGGTGCCGCAGGCTGCCCGTGGGCTGCGCCGACTCGTCCTTCAGCAGCAGCCGGACCCCGGGCACGGCGACGGGAAACTCGATCAACGGCGTGGGCGGCCCGGCCTGCAGCAGGTCGAGCGCCCGGACATCCCAGCTCACCTCACCGACTCTTTCACGATCAGAGCGGCGGCGCCCGTACCCGATTCCAAGATCGCGCGGCTTGCGCTAGCGTCGCGGGCATGACGGAACTCCAGCCCCGACTGCGGGCCATCACCGACCTGGCCGTGGCGGAGGCGCGCGAGACGGGCGGCAGGCACGAGTACGACGGGATGATCCAGGACCTCTCGCCCGACGGGGTGCGGGCCGGGCTGGCACGGCTGGGTGAGGGCGCCGCGCCGGAGGACCCGTACGACGCCCGGCACATGCGCGTGTTCGAGGAGAGCCTGCGCGCCCAGTACGGCGAGCTGGAGCTGCACCGGCGCAACCCCCTGTACCATCTGTCCAACCTGGACCTGGCCTGCTACGACCGCGACTACGGCCCGGAGCCGGACCGCGCCGCGGCCAAGGCGGCCCACCTCGCGCGCTGGCCCGAGGCCGTACGACACGCGGTCACCGCGCTCGACCGGCTCAGCGCCCCGGTCGCGAGCTCCCTGCTCGGCGCCGTCAAGGGCCTGGCCGCGGGGATCACCGACGAGACCGCGCTGAAGGCCCACGGCGAGCTCGTCACGCACATCGAGCGGGCCGCCGCCGAGGGCGACCCGGACGCCTCGCTCGGCGCGCCGGCGCTGGCCCGGCTGATGGGCGCCGGCGAAGGGCTGGAGGTCGACCTCGGCAGGCTGGCCGAGCGCGCCGACGCCGAGCGCGGCAGGCTGCTGGAGCGGCTGGCCGACGGCTGCGCCAAACTCGGCGCACGGGACCGGGCGCCCCTCGACGTGGTCCGCGAGCTGGTCAAGCGGCACCCCGACGCCGACGGCGTGATCGAGGCGGCCCGCGTCGGCACCCGTAAGGCCATCGCGTTCACCGCCGAGAAGGACCTGGTGCCCTACCACGACGGCGAGTGCCTGGTCGGCCTCGCGCCGGAGTCACGCCGGTGGGCGATGGCGATGATGTCGTGGAACGCGCCGGGTGAGCCCGAGGGCCCGTCGTGGTACTACATCACCCCGCCCGACCCCTCCTGGCCCGAGCAGGACGCCGAGGAGTGGCTGGAGATCTTCAGCGACACCACCCTGCCCGCGATCAACGTGCACGAGGTGGCGCCCGGCCACTTCTCGCACGGCCTGGCCCTGCGCCGGGCCGGGTCGGACGTGCGGCGGCTGCTGCAGTCCATGTCGTTCGCCGAGGGCTGGGCGCACTACGCCGAGGAGCTCTGCGTGGAGGAGGGCTTCGAGGCGCAGGACCCGCGCTTCGAGATCGGCGTCTGGGTGGAGGCGCTGATCCGCGTCACCCGGCTCGCCTGCGCCATCGGCGTGCACACCGGGGCCATGACCGTCGAGGACGCCGCCAGGCGCTTCGAGACCGACACCCACCTGGTGGGCCCGGGGGCGCTGGCGGAAGCCAGGCGGGCCTCGTTCGACCCGACGTACGGCCGCTACACCTGGGGCAAGCTGGTCATCATGGACCTGCGCGAGCAGGCGCGGCGCGAGTGGGGCGCGGGTTTCACGCTCCAGCGCTTCCACAAGGCGATGCTCGATCTGGGCTCTCCGCCGCTGGGGCTCCTCGGCGCGATTGTCTGAGCGTGCGGCCGATAGACTGAGAGCACCGCATTCGCCTTTTGGGGGGTTCTCTCGGTGTCTGAGTTCGACACAGTGCTCGTCGTCGACTTCGGTGCGCAGTACGCACAGTTGATCGCCAGGCGGGTGCGCGAGTGCCACGTCTACTCCGAGATCGTTCCCTCGACGATGCCGGTCGAGGAGATGCTGGCCAAGAAGCCGAAGGCCATCATCCTGTCCGGCGGGCCGTCCTCGGTCTACGCCGACAACGCCCCGGACATCCCGCACGGCCTGTTCGAGACCGGGGTGCCCACGTTCGGCATCTGCTACGGCTTCCAGGCGATGGCCCAGGCGCTGGGCGGCGAGGTGGCCCGCACGGGCGTCGCCGAGTACGGCGGCACCGCCCTGGAGGTGCTGACCGAGGGCGTGATCTTCGCCGGGCTGCCCGCCACGCAGAAGGTCTGGATGTCCCACGGCGACAGCGTCGCCGCCGCTCCCGAGGGCTTCGCGGTGACGGCCTCGACCAGCGAGACCCCGGTCGCCGCCTTCGAGCACCCCGAGCGCGGCCTCTACGGCGTGCAGTTCCACCCCGAGGTGCTCCACTCCGAGCACGGCCAGCAGGTGCTCAGGCACTTCCTCGACGCGGCGGGCTGCCGCCCGACGTGGACCATGCTCAACATCGTCGAGGAGTCCATCGACGCGGTCCGCCGGCAGGTCGGCGAGGGGCGCGCGATCTGCGCGCTGTCCGGCGGCGTCGACTCCGCGGTGGCCGGAGCCATCGTCCAGCGCGCCATCGGCGACCGGCTGACCTGCGTCTTCGTCGACCACGGCCTGCTGCGCAAGGGCGAGGCCGAGCAGGTCGAGCGCGACTTCGTCGCCGCCACCGGCGTCAACCTGCGCGTCGTGGACGCCGCCGACCGGTTCCTGAAGGCCCTCGAAGGCGTCACCGACCCCGAGGAGAAGCGCAAGATCATCGGCCGCGAGTTCATCCGCGTCTTCGAGGACGAGCAGCGGGCCATCATGGCCGACGGCCCGGTCGACTTCCTCGTCCAGGGCACCCTCTACCCCGACGTGGTCGAGTCCGGCGGCGGCACCGGCACCGCCAACATCAAGTCGCACCACAACGTCGGCGGGCTCCCCGAGGACCTGCAGTTCAAGCTGGTGGAGCCGCTGCGGACGCTGTTCAAGGACGAGGTACGACGCGCGGGCGAGGAGCTCGGCCTGCCGTCGGCCATGGTCTGGCGGCAGCCGTTCCCCGGTCCCGGCCTCGGCATCCGGATCATCGGCGAGGTGACGCGCGAGCGGCTCGACCTGCTGCGCGAGGCCGACGCGATCGCCCGCGAGGAGCTGTCACGGGCCGGCCTGGACCGGGAGATCTGGCAGTGCCCGGTGGTGCTGCTGGCCGACGTTCGCTCGGTGGGCGTGCAGGGCGACGGCCGCACCTACGGCCACCCCGTCGTGCTGCGGCCCGTCACCTCCGAGGACGCGATGACGGCCGACTGGGCGCGGGTGCCCTACGACGTGCTGTCGCGCATCTCCACCCGCATCACCAACGAGGTCAGGGACGTCAACCGGGTGGTGGTCGATGTGACCAGCAAGCCTCCGGGCACCATCGAGTGGGAGTAGCCGTTCGGGGGTAGAACTTGGGCGATCGCCCTGGGGGGTCGCCCAAGTCTCCGGGGCTGCATGCACATGGTGCGACTGGATGACGGACGAGAGCTCGCCTACGCCGAGTTCGGGGATCCTCGGGGCTACCCCGCCTTCTACTTCCACGGCACCCCCGGCAGCCGCCTCGAAGGGGCGTTCGCCGACCAGGCGGCGAAGCGGCATGGATTCCGGCTCATCGCCCCCGACCGGCCAGGATACGGACGGTCCACGTACCAACGGCACCGCACCTTCCGTGACTGGCCCCACGACGTCAGTGCGCTCGCCGACGCGCTGGGCTTCGAGCGGTTCGGCGTGGTGGGCCACTCCGGCGCGGGCCCGCACCTGTTCGCCTGCGGCTCCCTCCTTCCCGGCCGCCTGACCTTCATCGGCGCTCTTGGCCCGTGGGGCCCGGTGGCCACCCCCGAGATCCGGGCCGGCATGCACACCCTCGACCGCTGCTACGCGGCACTGGCCCGCCGGGCGGGCTGGACCATGCGGGTGGCCTTCGCCCCCCTGGGCTGGTGCGCCTGCGCCACCCACGTGTGACAAGCGGCGGAATCAGCACTTCAGCAGCGTCTTGCCGACGGCCGTGCGGGCGGCTATCGCGGCATGCGCGTCGGCCGCCCGTTCCAGCGGGAACGTCTGCCCGACGTACGGACTGAGCCGCCCGGCCGCGGCGTCGGCGAGGGCCCGCTCGGTGAGCCGCTTCACCTCCGCCGCGTCGGACCGCTGATCCATGATCCCGATCAGGCGCACGCCCCGGCCGGCGGCCTCGTCCGGGGTGACCTCGGCGAAGTCGCCGCTGGCGGCACCGTAGGCGAAGAACCGGCCGCCGCTCGCCGTCACCTCCAGCGCACCCCTGCCGAGAGGGCCACCGGCGCCGTCGAACACCACGTCCACGCCCCGCCCACCGGTCACCTCACGCACCCGCTCGGGCCAGCCGTCCTCGGTGTAATCCACCGCCGCCTCGGCGCCGAGCTCCCGCACCAGGTCCAGTTTCCGCGCGCCGCGCGCGGCTCCGATCACCCGGGCGCCCGCCGCCAGGGCGAGCTGTGCGAGGACGACGCCCAGGCTGCCGCCCGCGGCGGTGATCAGCACCCACTCGCCCGGCCGGATCGCGGCGCCGCCGATGAGCTCCATGGCGGTCGGGCCGTCGTGCAGGAGCGCCACCGCCTGGCTCAGGTCGAGCCCATCGGGCACCTGGATCAGCGCCTCGGCCGAGGCGACGGCCCGAGAGGCGTAGCCGCCGGTCGGGGCCACGATGGAGTCGCTGCCACCGTTCGGCGCGCCGGTCCTGGCCACGACCCGGCGGCCGACCCAGCCGGGATCCACCCCCTCCCCGGCCGAGAGGACCTGCCCGGCCACCCCGTCACCCGGCACGTAAGGCGGCGTCACAGGGAAGAAGCCCTCGCCCCAGCCCGCCCGCAACTGTGCATCGAGGAACAGGACGTCCGCGACGGCCACCTCGATCACTACCTGTCCCGCGCCGGCCACCGGGTCGGGCGCCTCCCGCGCCACCAGCACCTGCGGTCCACCGAACTCGGTCGCCTCTACAACCCGCATGTCGTCCCCACTTGTCGCTCGATGTCTTCCGACAGAATGCAACCTCGACCGAACTTGAGGTCAACCGCTGTTCGACCCTGGGTATCCCTGGGAGGGAGTGGTTGGTTATCGGACCGGCCGCCACTATGGGGGCATGACCTCGAAGCGACACCTCGGCGAGTTCCTGCGCACCCGCCGCTCGCAGCTCCGGCCCGAAGACGTCGGGTTGATGAGTTACGGCGACCAGCGCCGGGTGTCGGGGCTGCGCCGTGAGGAGCTGGCCCTGCTGGCCGGGGTGAGCGCGTCGTACTACGCGCGGTTGGAGCAGGGCCAGTCGTTCAACGCCTCGGCCGAGGTGCTGGACGCGATCGCCGGGGCGTTGCGGCTCGACGACGCCGAGCGGGCGCACCTGCACGAGCTGGCCGCCTCTACGCGGCGCCGGCCCGGCGGGCGGCGACCCGCTCCGGAGCGGGTCACGGCGGCGGTGCGGCAGTTGGTCGCCGCACTGGGGGATGTGCCCGCGGTGGTGCTCGGCCGGCGTAGCGACGTGCTCGCCTGGAACGTCACCGGACACGCCCTGTTCGCCGGGCATGTGACCGTGGCCGGGCCCGATCGTCCGGCACAGCGTCCGAACATGGCGCGGCTGATGTTCCTGGACGCGCACACCCGGGCGCTGTACACCGACTGGCCGACCAAGGCCCGCGCCGTGGTGGCGACGCTGCGGATGGTGTCCGGGCAGCATCCGGACGACCCCCTGCTGGCGGCGCTGGTCGGCGAGTTGCTGGTGAAGAGTCCGGAGTTCGCGGCGATGTGGGCGGATCACCGGGTCAAGGCCGGAAGCGGGGCGGAGGTCTACGAGATGCGCCATCCGCTGGTGGGGGCCATGAAGGTCACCCAGCAGAGCCTGCGCTCCGAGGGAGATCAGCGGATCGTGGTCGCGACCACCGAGGTCGGATCGCCGTCGCATGCCGCGATGACGCTGCTGGTGCACAGCGTCGCCACCGGGTCGGCCGCCAGGCAGGACAGTCCGACCCGGCAGTAGAAAGTCACCTTTGTTAGCAGAAATCCCGGGCGCTCGGCACGAGTGCCGTATTCAGAGTGCCCAAGAAGACCTATGGAGAACGAGGACAGCATGCGCAGGAACATGACCACAGCCACAGTCGTCACCGCGGCCCTCATGGCGGCTCTGACCGGGGGAACGGCATCGGCCACCACCACGGGGAGCTTGCGGCCCGCGGCGACACAGCAAGAGGCGGTGCCGTCCCGGATCGCGGTGCACTTCGACCTGGCGAAGAGACAGACGCCGGAGAACATCGCCCTTTCACCCGACGGCACCGCGTACGTCACCTTCGCGGCCGCCCGGCAGGTCGCCATGGTCACCAAGAAGGGTACGACGCGGATCCTGGCCACCATGCCGGCCCCGATGGACGGCGGCGTGGACACCCCGGTGCTGAAGTTCGCGCTGACCACCGGCATCGTCCGCACTGATGACGGCACGCTGTACTTCCTGTACGCCAGCGGTGCGGCCGAGACCACCGGCCTGTACAGGCTGCGGGAGGGCGGCACGCCGACCCGCGTCGCCGCGCTGCCGGCCACCGGGCTGCCCAACGGCCTCGCCCTGGACGAGCGGTCGAAGACCTTCTACATCACCGACTCCGCGCTCGGCACCATCTCCACCGTCCGGCTCGGCGATCACCGGGCGAGCGTGTGGTCGTCCGCGCCGCAGCTCGCCTCGACCGGCTTCATCGGCGTCAACGGCGTGAAGGTACGTGACGGCGCGGTCTGGGCGAGCAACCTCGACAGAGGCACCCTGCTGCGGATCCCGCTACGGCACGGGCGCCCCGGGCCGATCAAGGTGATGGCCGAAGGGCTGGCCGGTATCGATGACTTCGCCTTCGCCGGGTCGGGTGACGACCGGGTCATCGCCGCGCTCCACGGCATCAGCTCCGTGGTCCGCGTCGGTCCCAAGGGGAAGGTCACCACGCTGCTGACCGCCTCCGACGGCCTGCAGAACCCCACCTCGGTCGCCGTACGGGGGCGTACCCTCCATGTGCTCAGCGCGGCCTACACCACCGCCACCGATCCCAACCTGCTGCTCGCCACCCTGCCACGCCACTGACGCGGCGTCGGGTCCGAGGCACAGGCGGTACGTGCCGCCGCCGGAGGGCTTACTCTGCTACGGGTAGCTGGTCCCGGCCTTCAGCCGCTTGCCGCCCAGCAGCGTCGGCACGGTGACCAGGTGATAGCCGCGCTTCTTCAGTTCCTTGACGATCCCCGGCATGGCCTTGACCGTCTGCGGGACCGTGTCGTGCATGAGCAGCACGCCGTCGCGCTTGGCCAGGCGCAGGACCGCGGCCTTGATCTTCTTGGCGTCCTTCAGGTCCCAGTCCAGCGTGGTGCCCGTCCACATCACCTGCGCGAGACCGAACTGCTCCGCCAGATAGAGCACGCGGTCGTTGGTGCGCCCGTACGGCGGCCTGAACATCGTCGGGGTATGCCCGGTGGCGTCCTTGATGACCTGCTGGGCGGCCTTGAGCTCCTGGATGATGTCGTCTTCGAGCCTGCTCGGCAGCCAGGGGTGCGAGTAGGTGTGGTTGCCGATCGCGTGCCCTTCGGCGAGGGTGCGTCTGGCGACCGAGGGCCGCTCGTCGACCCGCTTGCCCACGAGGAAGAACGTGGCTTTGACACGTTCCTTCTTGAGCACGTCGAGCAGGGCCGGGGTGGTCTTGCCTGGCCCGTCGTCGAAGGTGAGCGCGAGGCACTTGACCTTGGCGCAGTCGACCTTCGCCTGTACGGCGGCGGCGGGGGACCCGGCGAGCACTAACGAGGTAGCGAGTAAGCCCTGAATCAACACAGCGACACTTTATGACCAAACGGGCTTTCGTCTCGACGGGCCCGCAGGAAAAGGGTCACGCCTCTGCGGGATTGGACGGGCAGATATCGTTCGGCGATGACCACGGCGGAAAGGCCCGCGTTGATGACGGCCGGCATCCGCCGCAGGTCACTACCGGTGGAGCCGCGCCGATGCCTGGCGATGAGCGGGCGCAGCAGAACGTTCCAGCTCCAGACCCGCTCCACCTGAAGCCCCGCCTTCTCCACCACCTTGACCAGCGAGTCGCGGGAGTAACGGCGTACGTGCCCGACCGCGTCGTCGTGCGGCGACCACAGCTCCATGTCGCACGGCACCGCGATCAGCGTGTGCCCGCCGGGCCGCAGCACCCGCGCGATCTCCTCGGTGACCAGGTGGTCCTCCTCGACGTGCTCCAGCACGTCGAAGGCGGTCACCAGATCGACGCCGGCCGACTCGAACGGCAGGCTGCGCGCGTCGGCCGGCACCGCCCTCAGTCCCCGCTCACGCGCGATCTCCACCGCCACCGGCGAGCTGTCCGTGGCGGTGGCGTCCCAGCCCTGCTCCACCAGCACTTCGGTGTTGCCGCCGCCCGCCGCCCCCACGTCGAGCGCGCGTCCGGGCCGGCCCAGCGCGCGCAGCTCCCGGCGCAGGATGGCGCGCCGCTCCCGATACCACCAGTGGGTACGCTCAAGCGCGACCAGTTGCCGGATTTCCGTGGCGTCCAAGAGTGAATCAGCTCCGTGAGCGGGCGAAGACCCAGTGGTCGAGTGCGAGGAAACGGGTGAGGGTGAGCGCGCCGTAGGTGGCGACGACCGCGCTCACTTCGAGCAGCCGCCCGGCCGCCGGGACGAGCGCGTGCAGGCCCAGCACCGCCATGGTGGTGAGCGCGTAGTTGGCGAGGAACACCACCCCCGCCCTGGCATGCAGTCCGGTACGTTTGCCGCCCCGGCGATCGAAGGTCCACCGGCGGTTGGCCTCGGTGTTGACCACCCCGGTGAGGATCAGCGCGGCGAGGTTCGCCGTCACCGGTGACAGGAACCCCCTCAGCGGGAGGTAGAGCAGCGCGTACAGCAGCGTGGTGAACGCGCCGACGGCGGCGAACGAGACGAACTTCGCCAGCGTCGCCGCCCGGGGCGCGGCCACCACCGCGTCCGGATGCGTGGGCGCGGGCTCGGCCGGCCGGGGCACCTCGACCACCGCCCGGCCCCGCGACATCGACCAGGAGAGCCTGGCCAGCCCTCTGAGGTCGTCGAGGGCCGTTTTCACCACCCGGACCCGCGAGTCCAGGTCCTCGACCCAGTCCACCGGCACCTCGTGCACGCGCAGCCCGTTGTGCTCGGCCAGCAGGAGCAGCTCGGTGTCGAAGAACCAGGCGTCGTCCTCCACCCGGTCCAGCAGCGGCCTGACCACGTCCGTCCTGGCCGCCTTGAAACCGCACTGGGCGTCGCTGAACCCGACACCGAATCCGAACCGCAGCAGCGCGTTGTAGCCGCGCGAGACCACCTCCCGCTTCAGCGAGCGCCGGATGCGGGCGCCGTGCGACAGGCGCGTGCCCACGGCGATCTCGGAATGCCCGCTGGCCAGCGACGCCACCATCGGGAACAGCGCGCCGAGCCCGGTGGACAGGTCGACGTCCATGTAGGTGACGATGTCGGCCGGGCTGTCGCGCCAGGCCGCCTTCAACGCCGCCCCCCGCCCCGCCTTCGCCAGCCTCCTGGCGTGCACCTGGTCGAACTCGGCGGCCAGCGCCTCGGCGATCGCCCAGGTGCCGTCGGTGCTGCCGTTGTCCATGATCGTGACGCGCCACGGCAGCGGGAAGGACTCGTACAGGAAGGCGGTCAGCGTACGGACGCAGCCGGGCAGCGCCCGCTCCTCGTTGAGCACGGGAATGACGATGTCGACGGTCGCGAGTCTGGCCGGACCACCGACGGCGCCGAGGTCTGGGCGCACGCGCGTTTCCATGGGTTCCCCTGATCGCTTGTGGCCGGGACTACGGAAATGGTGCTCAGCCGGACCACGCGCGGACGGTTGATTTCCCCTCGACATTCTCGGAGCAGGCGAGGTTTTTACTCCGTGCTGGCGATGGGGGTTTCAGGGCAGGATCACAACTGGTAGATCGCGCACGCGCCACTACGGAACCGCAACCGGGCGAATTGCCCGAGAGGTGGGGCATTCCCTTCGACAAAAAGCCATTCAACATCGTATGTACGAACGAGTCGCGAGATATTGGTGGCAGACGGCGCGAGGAAGACGGAGTCGTTCGCCGCGAGCCGGCCCGGATCCGCGAACCCGAGGCTCAGATACGACTCGTCGGTCAGCGGCGCCCGCGACAGCGTGCTCTCCGCGTAGGCCCACCCCTCCACCAGCACCCGCCGCTCGCTGTAGGCCGACACCCAGTAGTGGCGGCTGTCGCAGTAGGGGGTGCGCAGCGGGCGGCAGTGGCCGTTGGTCGCCACCACGTCGTCCGGCGCGGAGTGATCCCGTAGCCACCTGGCCGCCTCCATGCCCCCCTCGGGCATCGTGGGCGCGAACTGTCCCGGCGGCCCGAGCTGTTCGACCATCTTGGTGGCCGTGTCCGGCATCACGTAACCCGTGGCCAGCGCCACCAGCACCAGCGCCACCGGCCGGCGCCACCACACGAGCGCCAGCCAGGCCACCCAGACCGCGCACCCGAGCGCCAGATAGGGCAGGGCGATGGCCGGCAGATCGTCCGGCTGAACGGGGACGGGCGGGCCCATGACCGCCTTGACGGTCACCGCCAGCACCGTGCCCAGGACCAGCGCGCACCCCGCCACCGGCCAGAGCCCCCGGCACGTCCGGACGAGCGCGAGCCCGCCGGCGACCGCCGCGATCGACAGGTACGGCCGGGCGCCCTCCAGGAAGTAGAGCTGCGAGGCGGCCGGATGCCCCAGCACCAGCATGGCGCCCACCCCCGCAGCCCCGATGCCGAGCAGCAACAGCACCGCCGGATCGAGCAGCATCCCCCACCGCCCTTCCCCGTGGAACGGCACGGCCCGGTGCGCGACCAGGCCGGCCAGCCCCGCCCACACGCAGATCAGGCAGGCCAGATGCAGGGTCCCCAGCCCGAGCAGGTCGCCGAGCGGCGCGCCGGCCATCTCCGAGTTCGTCAGGCCCGCAGCCGTCGCCCAGGCCCGGCGCATGGTGTCCAGCGGCGCGATCGTCATGCCCTGCGACCCGCCGCCGAACAGCACGAACTGCGCCGTGGCCAGGCAGGCCAGCGCGATGCCCCCCGCGATCAGCGCCGTACGGTCCAGCCGCCGGCGCACCACCCACGACATCGCCGCCACCAGCGCCAGCCCGCCCAGGACCAACGGCAGGAACGTGGCCTTGGCGCCCGTCAACGCGAGCAGCAGGATTGACACGGCCGCCCATCGCCCCCGCCCGGAACGCAGGAAGCCGATCAACAGCAGGACCACCGGGGCGAACAGCAACGCGCCGAAGTTCTGGGTCGGGCTCAGCCACGCGGTGAACAGCGACCGGGTGGTGAACAGGTCGAGGCCGCCCTGGTGCAGCTCTGGGGAGCAGACGAAGCAGGTGACCAGGATCGCGGCCACCCCCGCCCAGGGCCGTCCGGTCAACCGCCAGGCGACCGCCGCGACCAGCACGGCCACCCCGGCCAGCATGGGCAGGGCGGTCAGGCGGTAGAGCAGCGTCTGCGGCTCGATCCCGGTGACCCAGCTCGTAGCGGCCATCTCCGCGTACACGAACCAGTGGTATGACAGCCGCTCACCCAGCACCGTCGGGAAGGTCGGCGGCACATGGTGCTTGATCTCTCCCAAAAGCGCCAGATGGTACGACATATCCACGTATGGGCCTGCGTTGCCCGGCCACGCCAGACCGTGCACGCGGTAGAACTGCTGCGTGGTCCATGCGAGCAGATACCCGACGATGCCCGACATCGCCCACGCCCACCCGACCGGCACCCGCACCCCGCGCCCGCGCCAATGCCGCCGCAGCCGAGGCACGGCGACGAACGCCCCGATCGTGACCACCGGCCATACCACCACCGCCAGCGGCACCCCCGCCGCCCGCGCCACGATATAGACCAGCACCTCCACCGCGTACCCCAGCGCCAGCCCCGCCGCCATGTCCGCGGGCAGCGACCCACCCCCGGGCCCCAGCGCCCGCCAGAGCAACATGCCCGGCAGCATCACCCCGATCCCGACATGACCAGCAAACGCCCCCACCTCCTCCACCGGCACCCCGAACCGGCACAGCACCACCACCGCCGCAACCAGCACCAACCCCGCCGGCACCCACCCCGCGCCAGGCCTCCATCCCTTCCTCCGCCCCACAGAAGCAACAGCCCTACCGGACACCACAACCGTCATACATCCCCCCGAAAATCCACCCAGCCCACCAAAACAACCCGCCCCGAGCCCACCACCGCAGAACCACCCACCCGGCCTGCCAACCTCCGCCCCGCCTTTCAGCTCTGGCCCCTACGCCCCCAGCCCCCCAGCCACCCAAGCTCGCCAAGGCGGTGATGCAGACGGTGGTTGGCGATTCGGCGCGCCGGCATAGGGCATGGTGGGGTCACAGTGCTGGAGATGGGGTGGGCAGTAAGTCGGCGCGCCAGCGTGGGGCCGCCAAGACGGCGATGCCGCTCGGTGGGTCGGCAAGGCATCGGATGCAGCGTCGGCTCGAAGGACACCCGTGTTGGAGGCCATCCCGGCCAAGCCCGGCCGGCTGACCCCAGAAGCGCAGGCCGAAACACCGGGCACGATGAGGGCCGGCTGCGAACGTCCTGGCAAGCCGGTTGAAACGGTGCCGGGAGAACGTCGCGGCGGTCCGAGAGAGCGGCTGTCCGGGGGTGAGAGGCAGTGCGCCAATGACGTGGCAAGTGTGCCGGGGCGGTGCGCCGATGGGGTGGCGGGTGGAGGGGGTGGGGTGTGGCGGGTGGCATGGTGGGGGTCAGGCGGAGACGGTGACCAGACGGGTGAACTCGGCCGCAAGGTCCACGCCGTCCCAGACACGGTGGAAGCTCAGCGCGTCGCCGAAGGGCACCATGCGGTCGACGCCGCGCCCGGCGAGCGCCTGCGCCAGCTCCAGCAGCTCGGCCCGGGGGAAGCCGAAGTGCGTCAGCGTCTGGTCCCGGCGGCCCACCAGGGGCACCAGCTCGGTCAGGGAGTCGAGCCGGGCGTGGGCGAAGGTGCCGGTGCCGAGCCAGCGCCGGGGTGCCGCCACGGCCGTCGCGAGTGTGACGTTGGCCAGGGCGTTGCCGTGGAAGTCGATGGCGCCGGCCGAGCCGTCGGCCGCCAGGCCGTAGGTGGACACCCGTTTCTCCACCGCCATGGCGGCGTCGACCGCCCAGCCCCGTTCGGTCACCGTGCGCGACAGGTGGGTGGTGAAATCGGCGCGGGCCGCGTCGCAGTCGTCGCGCGACCCCACCCAGAAGACGGTGCGCGGAGAGGAGCACGCGGCCTGGTCGAACCAGTAGGAGTCGTTGACGAACCCCTCGGTGACCGTCTGCCGGGTGGCACGGGGCGCGCACAGCCAGGCCGTCGCCCGGACGGCGGCGAACGACGACCGGTCCGGGAAGGCGAGGTCGCGCGCGTAGGGCGGCAGCGGATGCTTGCGCACCTCGTCGACGGTGCGGTCACCGCCCCAGATGACCCGCAGGTCGCAGGCGGTCGAGAGGGTGGCCGTGATCGATTCGGAGCGGTCGTAGCAGACGATGCGCTGGGTCGCGGCGACGATGGGATCGGCGTCGTCGAGCGTCTCCTGCAGCGTCTCGACGATGGTGGCGGCGACGGTGCCGGCACGGGGTGACAGGCGCACCACGTTGCGGTTGCCCATCAGCGCCGACAGCGCCCAGGAGTAGACGAAGATGGTGTCGACGTTCGCCGGTGGGATGTGGAAGACCAGGCCGCGCGGCACCCGTACATGCTCGCCGCGAAGCCCTTCGATGGTGCGCAGCAGCTCGCTGCGGCGCAGGAAGAAGCCGAGCGATCCGAGCTCGGGGTGCCGGCGCGACAGGGTGGGGCGCAGCAGCCGCCTGCCGAAGGCGGTGAGGAAGTCACGGATCCGCTCGTCGCCGACCGAGAGGCGGCCGCCGGCCGTCACCTGGTCGAGCAGGTCGTCCACGGGCACGGGCGGACCGGCGGGGAACCTGACGTCGAGCATTACGCGGCCGCCAGCCCGTGGGTGTCGCTGCAGCCGCGTGCCTCGGCGCGGGGGAGCCGCCCGAGCACGGAGAAGCGCTTGCCGGGCCAGATCCCGTCGTCCACGCCGTGCACGACGCCGAGGTCCTCGGTCAGCAGGACGTGCCCCGGATAGGAGGTCGGCAGCGTGCTGACGACCTCGATGAGCCCCGGCACGCCTGGCGGCGCCTCCTGCCACGTGTCGGGGTCGCGGATCACCACGTCGGCGAAGTCGGGGCAGTAGAGGCCGCCGCCGTCGGGCCCTTCGAGGAAGACGGTGCCGATCTGCTCGACCATGCCGTAGAAGTTGTGGATGTGGCGCAGGCCGCACTCCTCGCTCAGCCGCCGGCGGTATTCGGCGGTGTCGACCGACTGCTCGGCGAGCTTCTTCCAGCCGCCGGAGTGGATCAGCACGCCCTGCGACAGGTCCAGGCCCAGCTCGCGCAGGTGGAGCCAGGCCATGAAGGTGAAGGCGAAGATGAGGTACGGCTTGCCGCCGTGACGTGCGAGGAAGCCCTTCACCGCCCCGTGGTTGAGCACGCCCCGCTCGTCGAGGGCGAAGGTGTGGTCCCGGCCGAGGTTCATCATGCCGAGCACGCCGGCGCCGCGAGCGCTCAGCGTCGGGTCGCGCACCACCGAGCGGCTGTCGACGATCAGCATGGGCAGCCGCCGCTCGCCCAGCACCGCGCGCAACGTCGCCGCCAGCATGCGCGGCTGCGTGGCCGCGGCCTGCCGGTCGAGGTAGATGCGGCTGGGCACCTGGCCGGTGGTGCCGCTGGAGGTGAGCACCTTGAACACCTGCTCCTCCGGCACGCTGCGCAGCTCGTGCGTCTTGAACAGGCGTACGGGCAGCCACGGCAGGTCGGCCACCCGAGAGTAGGGCGCGGCGGAGCCGATCGCGTCCAGGATCCGCCGGTAGGGCTCGCAGGCGCGGCGATGCCGCTCGGTGAGCGCGGCCAGCTCGGGCAGCAGGGCCGCCTCTCTCTCGGCTGCGGACAGCGTGAATACGGTCACGTCCTGGCCTCCAGAGCGAGGTAGTCGATCTTGCCGGTGGTGAGCAGGGGCAGCCGGTCGACGCCTCGGACGTCGAAGCCGCTCCAGTGCAGCCGCAGCTCGGTGCCCAGCCGCCTGGCGAGGGCGGCGCAGCCCTTGGTGTCGAGCCCCTCGGCCCACACGGTGACCCGGTCGTCGCCGCTGGTCGCCGCGACGGGCCCGCAGTCACGCAGGAGCCGCTCCACGTCGTCGAGGTTGACCCGGACGCCGAAGATCTTGGCGATGCGCTTGACCCTGCCGGTGAGGTAGAGGAACCCGTCGTCGTCCAGCCGGCCGAGATCACCGGTGCGCAGCACGCCGCCCAGCTCCTCGCCCCTGGTCAGGTCGGCGGCCGTCTCGGCGTAGCCCATCATCACGTTGGGCCCGTGGTAGACGACCTCGCCCTCCTGGACGGTGAGCCGTCCGCCGGGAACGGCCTGCCCCACCGAGCCGGGCCGATCGGCCAGCCGCTTCGGCGGCAGCACGGCGATGCGCGCCGTCGCCTCGGTCTGGCCGTACATCACGTAGAGGTCGGCCTTGGCGGCGAACTCGTCGATCAGGTCGGGCCGCAGGCGCCCGCCCGCCTGGGTGAGGGTGATGAGCGCGGGATGCTCGGCGGGGTCGAAGCGCAGCCGGCGCAGCATCTCGTACTGGTAGGGGACGGCGGCCAGCGAGGTGCACCGGTGATCGTCGAGTGAGCTCCAGAAGGACCGTTCGAGCAGTCCGGCGTCGGTCAGCACCACGCTCGCCCCCGCCACCAGATGGCTGTTGAGCACCGAGAGGCCGTAGCTGTAGTGGAGCGGCAGGCTGGTGGGCGCGACCTCGTCGGGCCCGATGGCCAGCGCCTCGGCGATGGCGTGCGCGTTGGACAGCACGGCGGTCCGGGACAGCCGCACCAGCTTGGGGTTGCCGGTGGATCCGGAGGTGGCGAGCAGGACGGCCAGCTCGGGATGCGGCTCGCCCACCTCATCGCCGGCGCCCGAGCGCGGGGTGCGGCGGACCGCCGTCGTGCCGTGCGGGATGTTGCGGCCGTGAGGGGCCTGGGCGAAGCCGAGCAGCGCGGCGGGCCTGAACCGGGTGACGAGCGCGGCCAGCGAGGCGGCGGACAGATCCGGGTCCAGCAGGGCCACCGGCCTGCGGGCCTGCCAGGCGCCGAGGTAACGCAGCACCGAGGGCAGGTCGTTGCGCATGCCGCAGAACAGCGGGCCAGGCGGCAGCTCCGCCAGGGCCTGGGCGGTGCGGCTCACCCGGGCGGCGAGCCGGCCACCGCCGAGATCGCCCGGCTCGCCGGCCACGATGAGGCGGGCGTGCGGGTGCGGCAGGTAATCCATCGGGGCGCCCATCGCTCACAGCACCAGCCCGCCGTCCACCCCGATGACCTGACCGGTGATGAAACAGGCGTCGCTGGAGAGCAGGAAGGCGGTGACGGCGGCCACGTCGTCGGCGGTGCCGAGCCGGCCGAGCGGGGTGGCGGCGACGGTGGCGGCACGGGCGTCGTCGTCGAGCGTGGACAGCATGCCGGTCTGGATGTAGCCGGGCGCCACGGCGTTGACCCGGATGCCGGCCGGGCCGAGCTCCTTGGCGGCGGCCTTGGCCAGGCCCAGGACCGCGGCCTTGGTGGCGGAGTAGACGGCCTGACCGGCGGCGCCCTCGCGGCCGGTGATCGAGGAGACCAGGACGGCGGACGGGCTGGTGCCTCTGCGCAGCAGCCGCACCATGGCCTGCAGGGTGTGTGTGGCGCCCATCGCGTTGACCTCGAAGAGGCCGCGGATCGTCTCGCCGCGCATCATGCCGAGCAGGCCGGCCGCGTGGATGCCGGCGTTGACCACCAGGCCGTCGAGGCGGCCGTGACGCTGGTGGATCTCGTGCGCCATCGCGGAGACCGCCGTGGGGTCGGAGACGTCGCCGTGGACGGCCTCGACGTGGCCGCCGGTGAGCGCGGCCATCTCGGCCGCGGCCTTGGCCGTCCGGTCGAGGTCGCGGCCGTGGGCGATGACGGTGCGCCCGGTCGTGGCGAGCCGCATGGCGACGGCCCGGCCGATGCCCGTGGTCGAGCCGGTGACCAGGACGACGCGGGGGTCACAGGGCCGCTGCGCCGATGCCATGCTTCTCCAGCAGCCGCGCTGCCTTGGTGAACGAGCTCATGTCGATCATCTCGTCGGTGTCGATCATGACGGAGAACTCGTCCTCCATCGCGGCGATCAGCGACATGTGGGCGAGGGAGTCCCACTGGGGGATGGCGCGGTATTCGAGGCCGTCGACCTCGGCGTCGGACGGAAGGTTAAGCGAGCTGCGGAAGACGGCACGCAGGCGGTCGAGATGGCTCATGTGCACTCACTCTCTGTCGTCAAGACGAGACGTAGTGTAGCCGTGATCCCGGGTCAACTGAAACCAAGCCCCCGTCGCGAGTAATGGAACCGTATAACGGCGCGTGGCGTCCCTGAGGGGCTGGGAACGTCGGATGGGGCGCGCCAACCGCTAAAGGGGAAACAATGGACGAATCCAATCACTGGTACGGTCACTCCCGCATACTCGCGCGATACTGCGGTTTGGCGGACGAAACACCTAAGCGCATCCATGGATTCCTTCAGCACGGCTGGAACTATCTGCATGGATTTCCGCCGAATGATCACTGGTGTAGTCCCGGATACCCCCGTTTTGTCTGGTCAGATGTGCTGCGGCGCAGGGGATGGTCGATGGGCCGCCGTGGCCACTATCTCATCGGCGCGCCCTGGATCTACCTGCTCGACTTGGAGCCGGATCTGGGAGCCAAGGCCAAACGCGAGGGCACGATCTGGTATCCCTTTCATGGCTGGGAGAAACACACCGTCAGCGGCGACCACGCGCGCCTCGCCGCCGAAATAAAGGATGTGGAGTCCGGCCGCGTGACAATCTGCCTATATTGGCTGGAATTCGCGAATCCCCACATTCGACAGGCCTACGAGTCGCGGGGGTTCCGCGTCATCTGCCACGGCGATCGGGGGTCGCGCTGGGACGGCGGCGGGCGTGACTTCCTGCGCAAGCAGCTCACCCAGCTCAGACGCCATCGCAGGGTGGCCTCCAACAGGCTCGGCAGCGCCCTCTTCTACGGCGCCTCGGTGGGCTGCGAGGTGGCCGTCTACGGGGATCCGATGCAGCTGGAGGACGAACGGCCCGAATACGGCGGTACGGCGCGTCGGCTGCGGCTCTGGCCCGAGCTGCACGGCGTCCGCGTCGACCCCGAGCTGGCCGGGGAGGCCGCGCGGCGGGAGCTGGGATTCGACTATCAGGCGACACCTGAGGAGCTACGGCGAATGTTCGGCTGGAAGCGGGTGCGATGCGCATGACCGAGGCATCAGAGAACGTCCGCTTGATCGGCGGCGAGATGCTGCTGTGGTCCGACCTGTCCAACCCGTCGGGCTTCACCGACTGGCAAGGCGTGGCCCTGGAGCTGATCACCAGACTGATCCCGGAGCCAGGCCCGGACCCAGGCCCGGAACCAGGGCCTAGGCCGGGGCGGGTGCTGATGGTCGGCCCGCATCCCCAGGCGCTCGTCGACGAGGTGGCCGCCCGCGCCCCGGCCGCCGCCCTGCTGCTGCGCTCCTACCCCGACGCCCGCGCGCTCGGCCAACGCCACCCCGGCCTGGCCGTGTACTGCGGCAGGCTGGAGGTGTTCACCGGCGACGAGCCGTACGACCTGGTGCTGGCCTTCGACGGGCTGCGGCGCACGCACTCGGCGGAGGCGCCGGCCGGGTCCTGGCAGGAGTCGCTGGCCGCGCTGGCCGCGCTCGTCGCACCGGGCGGGCGGCTGGTGCTCGGCGTCCGCAACGACCTGGGCGTGGACAGGTTCATCGAGGCACGGCCTCCCGACCGGGACAGCGGCGACGACCAGTGGGAGCCGCACGGATTCGACCCGACCTACCCCGACGGGCCGGCCGCCCTCGACGCCGGCCTGGAGTCGGCCGGGCTTGAGGTGGGGCGGTGCTATTCGGCCTACCCGGACAGCCGGGCGCCGCGCGCGCTGCTGTCCCGGGAGGCGCTCGGCCATGACCTGCCGGAGGCGCTGGCGTTGCCGCTGAGCGCGCGTGCCGAGGACCGCATGCTGGTCGCCGACCCGCTGCGGCTGACCCGGCTGGTGTTCAGGCACCGCCTGGGCGAACAGCTCGCGCCCCTCTGGCTCACCGTGGCCACCAGGCCGCCGGCCACGCCCGAGCCGACGAACCTGCCCCTCGGCCTGATGGAGGAAGGCCATGCCGTACACGAGGTGATCCCGGCGCAGGCCACGTACGAGAGATCGCGGCCGGTCGCCGTGCGGCGGTTGCCCGATGGGGAGGAGCGGGCGATTCCGCCCGGGCGGGTCGTGGAGGAGATCCTCGTCGAGGCGTGCGCCCGCGAGGACGTCCGGGCGGTGCGGGAGCTGCTCGCCGCGCTGGCCCGGTGGGTGGAGGAGGAAGGGGACGCCGCGGCCACGACCGACAGCCTGGTGTGGGACGGCGAGCGGTTCGCCGTCATCGGCGACGGCCCGGCCCCGCAGTCGTCGCCCGCCCCCGACGTGGTGCTCTGCCGCATCCTGTGGCGCTTCGCGGTCCGTCTGCTGGCCGCCGGGCATCACCACCCGTGGCCGTGGCCGCTGCAGGCCGACCAGCTCACGCTGACGCTCTGCGGGATGGCCGACCGCTCGTTCGATCAGGACGAGCTCGATCTGGCCCGCAAGCTGGACGCCGAGCTCGGCCGCCCCGCCGAGCCGGGCGGGACGGCTCCCGCCTACCGCGACCTGCTCCGGACCCGGGACCGCCTGGCCGACCAGCTCACCGCGGCCCTGGCCAGGATCGGCCGGTTGGAGACCAAGCTCACCTACCGTGAGCGGGAGCTGGTCAGGGCGCGCGCCAAGCTGCGCAGGACCCAGCGCAAGGCCTCGGCGTACCGCAGGACGCTCGGCTACCGCCTGTCACGACGGCTGTCCCGGCCGCGCCAGGTGGCCCGCAGGGTCATGCGCCTGCTGTCCGGCTGAAGCCGAACCGTCCGGTCGAAGTTGAAGTGTCCGGCTGAAGAACAGGAGCTCACGTGCCGGTCCTTTCCGTGATCGTGCCCTTTCACAACGTCGGCAAGTACCTCGGCCCCTGCCTGGACTCGCTGGCGGCGCAGCGGTTCCGGGACTTCGAGGTGATCTGCGTGGACGACGGCAGCCGCGACGACGGCGCCGCCGTGGTGGCGGCCAAGGCGGCGGCGGACGGGCGCATCCGCCTCATCCAGCAGGCCAACCTCGGCGTCGGGCGCGCACGCAACGCGGGTGTGCGGGAGGCGAGCGGCCGTTACCTGGCCTTCGTCGACGGCGACGACATGGTGCCGCGGGCGGCGTTCCAGCGCCTGGTGACCTCGCTCGAGTCGACCGGCTCCGACCTCGCCTGCGGGAACGTCATGCGCCTGCACCGCAACCTGCTCGTCCCGTCGTGGGCGCACAAGGAGGCGTTCGCCGAGCCGGCCACCCGCACCCACATCACCCGCCACCGGCTGCTGATCCGCGACCGCATGCTGTGGAACAAGGTCTACCGGCGCTCCTTCTGGGACGCGCTCGGGCTGAGCTTCCCCGACCGGATGTACGAGGACCAGCCGGTCGCCATCGCCGCCCATGTGGGCGCGGGCGCGGTGGACGTGCTGCACAAGGTCGTCTACCACTGGCGTCAGCGCGACGAGCCGGGCGCCTCGATCACCCAGCGCCGCCTGGAGCCGGACAACCTGCGCGACCGCCTGCTGTCGGTGCTGGAGACGGCCGCGCTGCTGGACGCGCGGGCGCGCAGGCTCAGGCCCGAATTCGACCGGGACACGCTGGAGATCGACATGGCGGTCGCGGTCGAGGCCCTCGCCGGGCTCGGCGCCGACGCCGACGACGCCCTCGTGGACCTGGTCGTACGGTATCTCGACAGTGTGCGGCCGGACGTGCTGCCGCGCGTGCCGTACGCTCTCCGCCTCCTGGTGCACCTGCTGCACCAGCGCCGCCTGGACGAGGTGGCGCAGGTCTTCGCGCAGGCGCGCGACGGTCTCCTGCACCCGCCGGTCGGCTCCGCGGGGCTGCTGCGCAAGCGTTGGTACGGCCGGCATCCGGCCTTGCCGGGGCACCTGTCGGAGGTGTCGGAGGAGCTGAGCCCGACGGCCAGGCTGGTGGAACTGGAGTGGCGCGGCGGCGTGCTGCGCGGTGCCGGCCGGGTGGGCGTCGGCCGGTTCGACGTGAGCGAGCTGGACCGGGTGCGGGTGAGCGTGTGGCTGGAGGAGCGCAGGACCGGCGACCGGATGCCGCTCTCGGTGGAGAGCGCGTCCCCGACCTGGGAGAACGTCGAGCTGCCCGATGGCGGGTGCGTGCCGGAGCACGCGTTCCCGTTCCGGTTCTCCTTCGATCCGGCCGCCCTGACGCCTGAGCGGATCGCCCGGCTCGGCCACTGGGACCTGCGCGTCGGGCTCAAGGGGCCAGGCCTGCGGCTGGAGGGCAAGGTGCGCGGCGACCGCCGGCTGCCGCCCGCGGCCCCGCCGCCGCGCCGCCGCGCAGGCGTGTGGCTGGTCCCGGCGCTCGCCTTCAGGGGCGCGTGGGGGCTGCGGCTGCGCCGGGCCGGCGCGCTGGTACGGCACTGCGAGGTGGACGGCGGCGACCTGGTCTTCTCCGGCGAGCTGGCGGATCCGGGCGACGGCGAGCCGGTGGTCAGGCTGGTGCGCAGGAGCGACGGTGAGGAGATGTACTTCCCCGCGACGCTGGCGGGGCGCGAGTTCCACGCCCGGGTGCCGCTGGCGGGCATCGACGAGTCCGTCGGCGAGGAGTCGTGGTGGGAGGTCGTCGTCGACCAGGGACGGGCGATCCGGACCCTCGTCCGCACCCAGGAGCGTCAGCCCGTGCGGGTCGAGGGCCGCAGTTTCCTCGTCGACAGGAGCGACGACGGCTGCCTGCTGCTGCTGGAGCGCTGAGTCAGGCCAGGACGGCGGTCAGCCGCTCGACGACCCGGTCCTGTTCGGCGTCGGTGAGGTCGGGGAAGAGCGGCAGCGAGAGCTGCTCGGCGTAGTAGGCCTCGGCCGCCGGGCACAGGCCGCGCCGGTAGCCGAGGTCCTCGAAGACCGGATGCCAGTAGGCCGGCAGGTAGTTGACCTGCACGCCGATGCCGGCCGCCCGCATGCGCTCGTAGACCTCGCGCCTGCGGCCGTCGCCGATCCGTACGGGATAGAGGTGCCAGCTGGGAGAGGTGTAGGGCCGCTGGGCGGGCAGGGTGAGGCCGGGCAGCCCGGCGAGCAGCGTGTTGTAGCGGGCGACCAGCTCGGCACGCCTGGCACGGAAGCGGTCCAGTCGCCTCAGCTGGCTGACGCCCAGGGCGCAGAGCACGTCGGGCAGCCGGTAGTTGAGGCCGAAGTCGTGCACTTCCTGGTGCCAGCCGCCGTGGTCGGGGTCACGCTGCTCGACCGGGTCCCTGACCAGGCCGTGGTTTCTGAACCGGGCCGCCCTGGCGAGCCTGACGGGGTCGGCCGCCGCGACCGCGCCGCCTTCGGCCGTGGTCACGGTCTTGGTCGGGAAGAACGAGAACGTGGTCAGGTCGGCGAGCGCGCCCACCGGCCGGTCCTTGTAGACCGAGCCGATGGAGTGGGCGGCGTCGCCGATCAGCACCGCGCCGCAGCGGTCGGTGAGCGCGCGCAGCTCGTCGTAGTCGGCGGGATGACCGGCGTAGTCCACGGCGGTGATCGCCCGGGTCCGGCCGGTGACCAGGGCGGCGGCGGAGTCCGGGTCGAGGTTGCCGGTGTCGGGCTGTACGTCGGCGAAGACCACCCGGGCGCCGCGCAGCGCGGCGGTGGCGGCCGTGGCGACGAACGTCAGCGGTGAGGTGATCACCTCGTCGCCCGGCCCGGCCCCGGCGGCCACATAGGCGACGTGCAGGGCAGCCGTGCCCGAGGTGACCGCCACGCACGGCACGCCGCCCGTCCATCGGGCCAGCTCCGACTCGAACAGGCCGACCGCGGGGCCGGTGGTCAGCCAGTCGCCGCGCAGCACCTCGGTCACCGCCCGGACGTCGTCGTCGGCGATGGACTGGCGGCCGTAGGGAAGCATCAGGCGCCGGCCGGGACCAGGGCGCGCAGGTCGTCGACCGACAGCCAGCGGTCGTTGGCGTCGGAGCGGTAGGCGAACCCCTCGGGCAGGGTCTCGCCGCCGGTCGGCGGCACGTAGCCCCAGTCCGCGATCGTGGGCTGCACGACGTAGCGGTCGGCCAGGCGCAGCGCCCTGCGGCCGTCGTCGGGGCTGATCATCTCCTCGTGCAGCTTCTCGCCCGGCCTGATGCCGATCTCGTCGATCGGGCAGCCCGGCGCCAGCGCGTCGGCCAGGTCGAGGATGCGCATGCTCGGGATGCGCGGCACGTAGAGCTCGCCGCCCTGCATCAGCTCGAAGGAGTCGACCACGAACCTGACGGCCTGGTCGAGGGTGATCCAGAAGCGGGTCATCCGCTTGTCGGTGATCGGCAGGGTGCCGCCCTGCGCGGCCAGGCGCTGGAAGAACGGCACCACCGAGCCGCGGCTGCCGAGCACGTTGCCGTAGCGCACCACGGAGAAACGGGTCTCGTGGCTGGCGGCGTAGTGGTTGGCCGACACGAACAGCTTGTCGGCGACCAGCTTCGTCGCGCCGTACAGGTTGATCGGGCTGGAGGCCTTGTCGGTGGACAGCGCCACGACCTTGCGCACGCCGCAGTCGATGGCGGCCTCCACCACGTTCTGCGAGCCGCCGACGTTGGTCCGGACATACTCGAACGGGTTGTACTCCGCCGTGTCGACCTGCTTGAGCGCGGCGGCGTGGACGACGTACTCGACGCCGTGCATGGCCCGGGTCAGGCGCTCCCTGTCGCGGATGTCGCCGATGAAGTAGCGCAGCCGCTCGTCCTCGCCGAGAAGCTGGCGGAGCTCGTACTGCTTGAGCTCGTCGCGCGAGAACACCACCATCCTGCGCACGCCGAGCGAGTCGAGCGCGTGGCGGATGAACGTCCTGCCGAAGGACCCCGTGCCTCCGGTGACCAACACTGACGATCCACTGAGAATGCTCAAGGGGTCCCCCGAACTGACGGCTACGGCCCAGAAGCCTGGCCGGTAGCATAACGCAGCCAATCAATGACGCACAGTCACACGGGGAAATGGGGCATCGGTGCGTATTGTCGGAATCATTCAGGCGCGCATGGGGTCCACACGGCTGCCGGGCAAGGTCCTGCGCGACCTCGGCGGCCGTACGGTGCTGGGGTGGGTGGTCCGTGCCGTACGCGAGTCGCAGGCGGTCGACGAGCTGGTGGTGGCCACCACGGCGCGGGCGGAGGACGACGCGGTGGCGGCCGAGTGCCGGGCCTTGGGCGTGCCCTGCCACCGGGGGCCGGTGGACGACGTCCTCACCAGGTTCGTGCAGGTGATGGCGGGGCGTCCGGGGGACGCGGTCATGCGCTTCACCGCCGACTGCCCGCTGCTCGACCCCGCGATCATCCGCGAGGCGGCCCAGGTCTACCGGGCGCTGCCGGGGCTCGACTACCTGAGCACCGGCCTCGCGGGGACACTGCCGCGCGGGCTCGACGTGGAGATCGTCGGCCTGCCCGCGCTGCGGCGCGCCGACCAGTGCGCCGACGGCTATCACCGCACCCACGTGACCTCCTACGTCTACTCCCACCCTGGCGACGCCCGCCTGCTCGGCCTGGCCTACCCGCCCGGCGCCGCCGACCTCCGGGTGACCCTGGACACCGAGGACGACTGGCGGCTCATCTCGCGCGTGGTGGGGGAGCTGGGCGATGGGTGCGTCCCGATGCGGGCCCTGGTGGCCTGGCTGCGGGCCAGACCGGAGGTATGCCGCCTCAACGCGCACATCATCCAGAAGCAACTGCAGGACGCGTGACCGGGAGCGAGCCCTCGCCGGCGGTCCCGTCGGTGCGGCGGGCCGGGATCCGGTGCGACGCCGGTGCCGCGATCGGCGTCGGCCACCTGGTGCGGTGTGTCGCGCTCGCCGAGGAACTGACCGCGCGCGGGGTCGAGGTGGTCTTCCTCGGTGCGGTGTCCGGCTCGCCGTGGGCCGCCGAGCAGCTACGGGCCCGAGGATTGCCGCTGGTCCCGGCCCCGCGCGAGCCCGTGCTCTTGGCCTCCCTGGTGGACGAGCTGCGCCTTGACGCCGTGGTGCTCGACTCCTACACGCTCGACCCAGGTACGGGGGCGGCCCTTCGAGCGGGCCGGGATTCGGGGGCGGGCCTCTCGGGGCATGGGCCGGTGGTGCTGGCGATCGTCGACGGGGATCCGCTCGGGCAGGAGGCCGACCTCTACCTCGATCAGAACCTCGGCGCCGAACACCGCCCCTTCCCCGCGCTGCCCGGGCCCCGAGCGTCGCGGCCGGGTGGGGCGAGGCGGCTGGCGGGGGCGTCGTACGTGCTGCTGCGTGACAGTGTGCGGCGCTGCCGCCGGTCGGCGTGGGCGCGGAGCGTGCCGCGAGTGCTCTGCTTCTTCGGCGGCACCGACAGCGCCGGAGTCGCGCCCGCCTGGGCGGCGGCGCTACGCCGGACGGGACTGCCGTACGAGGCCACGGTGATCAGTCCGGTGCCCTTCGGGGCGGAGGAGCGGGTGCGGGTGATCCCGCCGACTGACAGGTTGCCCGAGCTGATGGCCGAGGTGGACCTGGTGCTCACCGCCGCCGGATCCGCGAGCTGGGAGCTGCTCCACCTGGGCGTCCCCACCGCGCTGACCTGGGTGGCCGACAACCAGTCGGCCGGGTACGAGGCGCTGGTGCGCGGCGGCCTGGCGGCCGGCCTCGGCCCGGAGCCCGGCCCGGAGGCCGTCGCCACGCTGGCCCGCCTGCTCGCCACGCCGGCGCTACGGGAGGAGTACGGCAGGCGCGGCAGGAGCCTGATCGACGGCCGGGGCCGCGAACGCGTCGCCGACGCCCTCCTGGACCCCAGCGTCAGAGGAGGTCCCAGGTGAGCGGGGTGCCGAGGGGGGTGTCGCGGGTGAAGGCGCGGCCCATCACGTCGGCCGCGGCGTCCGGGGGCAGGCCGCCGGCGGGCCGGATGGAGCGCACGTTGAGCTCGGTCACCGGCTCACCGGCTCGCACGTCCCGCACCACATACAGGGACCGGCGGAACCGCAGCCCCTCGCGCTCGCTGGGGCGGGGGCCGATGACGGGGGAGCCCAGCGACTGCCAGGCGCGCTCGCTCTCCACGACCAGCGCGGCGAGCTCGTGCGGCTCCAGGGAGAACGCCGCGTCCACCCCGCCCGCGTCCCGTGACAGCGTGACGTGCTTCTCGATCAGGCAGGCGCCGAAGGCGACGGCCGCGAGGGCGGCGCCGAGGCCGGGGGTGTGGTCGGACAGGCCGGTGACCGCGCCGGTGATCGCGGCGAGCAGCGGGAGGGAGCGCAGGTTGCTCTCGGCGGGAGAGGCGGGGTAGGAGGCGGTGCACGACAGGACGGCGAGCTGGTCGCAACCGGCGGACCTGGCGGCGGCCACGGCCGCGTGGATCTCCGCGATGGAGGCCATCCCGGTGGAGATGATCAGCGGCTTGCCGGTGGCCGCGGCCAGCCTGATCAGGGGGAGGTCGACGATCTCCGAGGAGGCGATCTTGTAGGCGGGGGCGTCGAGCTTCTCCAGCAGTTCGACGGCCGTGGGGTCGAAGGGCGAGGAGAAGGGGATGAGCCCGTGCTGCCGGGCCCGGGCGAAGATGGGCTGGTGCCAGTCCCAGGGGGTGTGGGCGCGCTCGAAGAGCTGGTAAAGGCGCTCGCCGCCCCACAGGTCGTGCCATGCGCCGATGCGGAAGGCGGGGCCGTCGGAATCGACGGTGATGGTGTCGGGGCGGTAGGTCTGCAGCTTCAGCGCGTGCGCGCCGCTGGCGGCCACCGCGTCGACGATCGACAGCGCGCGCTCCAGGCTGCCGTTGTGGTTGCCGGACATCTCGGCGATGACGAACGGCGGCTCGCCGGGCCCGACGGCCCGGCCCGCGATCTCGATCATGGGTCCTTCTCCCTGGTCAGCTCGACGGCGACGACCTCACGGCACAGCCCGGCCAGCTCCAGCTCATAACCGGCGACCTCGGCGAACCCGAACCGGCGGTGCAGCCGCCGGACCGGCTCGTTGCAGGCGAGCACCTCGCCGCGCAGCGTGGTCAGGCCGAGCGGCCCGAAGGCGTGCTCGATGGCCGCGCGCTCCAGCCCGATCCAGGCGGCCAGCAGCTCGCCCGACCGCTCCAGCCCGGCCAGGTCGAGGTAGAAGGCCCAGTCGGCGCTCCTGCCTCCGGGGGTCAGGCCGGAGAAGGACACCACGCCGGCGGCGACCCCCCGGTGCTCGTAGATCAGCACCCGCCTGGCCGGGTCGTTCCTGACCGTGGCCCACCAGCGGGCGTGCTCGGCCTTGGTGATCGTGTGGGTGGTGAAGCTGGACGCCCGCACCCGCGGGTGGTTGCGCCAGCGGCGCATCGCGGGGAGTTCGTGCTCTTCGACGTCTCTGAGCACCGCCCCTCCTTACGTGCTGCGTTCGATCCATTGCACAACGTAGCGTAAAGAATCGCTTCCCCGGGGGAACGCCGAGGCATCCTGCCCTCATCTGACCCAGTGACCGAAGGAGCGTGCGGCATGATCCCCCTGCTCAGCATCGTCGTCCCCATCTACAACGTGGAGCCGTACCTGGCCGAATGCCTGAAGTCGCTGGCCGCCCAGACGCTTGAGGACTTCGAGGTCATCATGGTCGACGACGGCTCGGCCGACGGCAGCAGGCGGCTGGCCGAGGACTTCGCCGCCCGCGACTCCCGCTTCGCCCTGCTGGACCAGCCGCACCAGGGCCCGGGGCCGGCCCGCAACCTGGGCCTGCGGCACGCCCGCGCCCCCTTCCTGGCCTTCGCCGACGGTGACGACGTCGTGCCGCCGTCGGCGTACGAGCTGCTCGTCTCCTCGCTGCGGGAGACCGGCTCGGACCTGGCGTGCGGCGGGGTGCTGCGGATCGAGGACGGCGAGCCGGGGCCGTCGTCGTTGCACGAGAAGGTGTTCAGGCGGCAGGTGTTGTGCACGCACATCATGGACAGGCGCTCGCTGGTCAGGGACCGCACGGTGTGGAACAAGGTCTACCGGGCGGACTTCTGGCGCCGGCGCGGGCTGACGTTCGCCGCCGGGATTTACGAGGATGTGCCGGTGGCGATGCGCGCCCATGTCCTGGCGACGAGCGTGGACGTGCTCGACGACGTCGTCTACCACTGGCGCAGGCGCGACAGCGGCGAGGTGTCGATCACCCAGCGGCGCACCGAGCTGTCCAACCTGGCCGAGCGCCTGGCCGCCATCCGGTCCGTGCGCGCCTTCCTCGACGACACGGCGCCGGAGCTGACGGACGCCTTCGACAGCCTGGTGCTGGAGAAGGACATCCTGTTCCTCTTCCAGGCGCTGGAGGGCGGCCTGGACGCCGGGCCGGTGCTCGACCTGGCCAGGCAGTGGCTGGCCGAGCTGAGCCCTTCCGCCCTCGACGCCGCGCCGTCGCTGCGGCGGCTGGAACTCCACCTGGTACGGCGCGGCCTGATCAAGGAGCTGCGCCGGGTGCGCAACTTCCGGCGGGCCGCGACCGAGGGCACCCGCATCGTGCCGCGCGGCTGGCGCGAGACGAAGTGGTACGGCGACTACCCGTACTTCCGCAACCGCAGGCTCGCGATCCCGCGCGAGGTGTACGACGCGCAGGCGGAGATCAAGCTGCTGGCCACCGTCGAGACGTGCGAGTGGACCGGCAGGGAGTTCGTGCTGCGCGGGCAGGTGGCGCTCCACCGGGTCAAACGGGGGCCGGACCGGCTGAACCTGTGGCTCACCGATGGCAGGCGCAAGGTGCCGCTGGAGCTGAAACGGGCCGGCAGCCACGGCTTCGTGGCCACGGTCGATCCACGGCGGCTCGAAGGCGGCGGCCCGACCTGGCGGCTGCACGCGCGCACCGAGACGCGGGGGCTCGTGCTCAAGGCGGTGTTCCGGGATGCCGAGAAGAAGCGGACTTGGCGGCTTTCGGTGGCGGGATGGTCAAGAAGAGGCATGGACATCCCCCAGTAGTTCCAGAGAGTAATAGTTCAAACACGACTCGTGGCCATGCTGTAGTCCATGAGGACCTATTCGCTCGATGACGTCCACGAGACACGCAAGCGGAGAGACTCCTGGTGGACCGTGTACTTCGTGGACCCGGTCGCCTGCCGGGTCGCGCTCGTGGTCGCCAACCGCACGCGGATCACGCCGAACGAGCTCACGGTTTTCTCGCTGGCCCTCGGCCTGGTCTCGGCCGTGTTCCTGGCGACGGACCGGCTGGCCGCCGGGGCGGTGATGTTCTACCTGAGCTTCATGATCGACTGTGTTGACGGCAAGGTGGCCAGGCTCAAGGGCACGGGGACGCCCTTCGGCCTCTGGCTGGACTACGTCGGCGACCGGGTCAGGGTGGTGCTGTGCGCGGCGGGGCTCGCCTACGGGCAGTACACGCTGACGGGGGACGCCGGCTACATCGTGCTCGGCGCGGCGCTGGCCGTGCTGGACCTGTTCAGGTACGTGAACGCGCCGCAGATGAAGCGGGTTCGCGAGGCGATCAGGGAAGGGCGGGCCGAGGCGGAGCTCGAGGGCCTGGTGCCGGCGCCGAGGCTGGGCCGGCCGGTCCGGCGGATGCCGTCCTTCCTGCGGCGGCTCAACAGGTTCCTGGCCCGTCGCCGGGTTCGCTCGCATCTCATCAGCGGCATCGAGTTTCACGCCGCGGTGTTCGTGATCGCGCCGCTCATCGGGGCGGCGGCGCTGATCCCGATCTCGGTGGTGGCCAGCGTCCTGCTGCTCACCAACGAGATCTTCCTTGTCTACCGGATGTGGCTCTTCACGCGCAGGCACGAGGTGCCCCAGAGGAGCCGAGAGCACGTTCTCGTCTAAGTTTTCGGGGGGTTCGACATGTCCGATCGGCCAGTATTCGTCATAGGCTGCCCGCGCTCCGGCACCACGATGCTGCAGCTCATGCTGCACTCGCACCCGCGGCTCGCGGTGCCGCCGGAGACCCGGTTCCTGATGCCCGCCTACTACCGGCGCCGCTCGTTCGGCGACCTGCGCGACGCCTCGCGCCGCCGCTCGCTGGCCGAGTGGATCGCGACCGACCGCAGCACCAAGTTCCGCGAGCTGAAGATCGACAAGAACGACTTCATCGAGCAGGCCGTGGCAGGCCCCGGCTCGCTCGGCTCGGTGATCGGGACCGCGTTCCGGATGTACGCCGAGCGGTTCGGCAAGCCGCGCTGGGGCGACAAGCGGCCCAGCTACGTCAAGCACACCGACCTGCTCCTCAGGCTCTTCCCCGACGCCCAGTTCATCCACCTGATCAGGGACGGCCGCGACTGCGTGGCCTCGCTGAAGGAGATGCCCTGGTACACGCACGACTCCTTCCACGCCGTCTCCACCTGGGCCGAGGCCATCGACGCGGGTGACCGGCTGAGGCGGGTGATGCCCGAGGACAGCTACTTCGAGCTGCGCTACGAGCACCTCACCGACGATCCCTCGACCGAGCTGAAGAAGCTCTGCGAGTTCCTCGGCGAGGACTTCGCGCCGTCCATGGTCTCGCCGCGCGAGGCGGCCAGCATCGCCGTGCCCGTGCACAAGGTGTGGCACAGCAACACGCACGGCGAGGTCACCCGCAGCCGGGTGGGCAGCTGGGCCAAGCGCCTGGACGCCTGGGAGATCGCGCTCTGCGAGCACGTGCTGGGCGAGCGGCTGGAGGCCCATGGCTACGAGCTCACCGGGGCGGCGCCGGCGGCCAAGGAGCACCTGGCGGCCTGCCAGAAGACGATGGGCAAGCGCCGGGCCAGCCGGATGCGCAAGGCCATGCGCGACCGGTTCAACCGGCTGCGCGAGCCGAGCCCGGTGGCGGCCATGCTCACCTCCGGCCAGCGGGCGATCGCCGGGGTTCCGCAGCAGCGCCACGAGTCGCCGGAGCTGGCCGAGCGAGCCGGGTGACTCAGCGCTCGATGTGCTGAAACAGCGACTCCCAGCGATCCAGGACGGGGTCGAGCCGGAAGGCCGCCGTCCTGGCCCGAGCGGCGGCGCCCACCTGCCGCCGCTCCCGCTCCGACCCCATGAGCCGGGCCAGCTCGGCGCCGAACGCGTCCACGTCCCCCGGCGGGACCAGCACCGGGCCCGCCGACCTGACGCCGCCCGACACGTCGAACGCCACCGCCGGCACCCCGTACGCGGCCGACTCCAGCAGCACGACGGGCAGGCCCTCGTGCTCGCTGGTCACCGCCAGGATCGAGGCGTCCAGATACTCCTCGGGCATCAGCGCGGCGGGCACCCGGCCCCTGAAGACGACCCGGTCCACGATGCCCTCGCGGGCGGCGTGGGCCCGCAGTCGTTCGAGCTCGCCGCCGTCGCCGACGAGGTGCAGCTGCCACGGCCGCGGCGCGCCGGACCTGGCGAAGGCGCTGATCAGCCGGTCGAACCGCTTGACCCCTTCCAGCCGGCCCACGCCCAGCACGCGGGGCGTCGTCAGGGGTGACGTGCTCTCCGGCCAGACGGCCAGCGGGTTCGGCAGCGCCCAGGTGTTGGGCAGCAGCGCGTGCTCGGAGAACAGCCGCGCGTCGTCGTCGCTGAGGAAGACGGCCTGGTCGAGGTTCGGGTAATGCCTTCTGATCGAGCCGAGGTGCCAGCAGCCGCGGGCGTGTTCGTACGAGCCGTGGTATTGGCCGATCGGCCGCAGTGAGCCGGGCAGCAGGCCCGACAGGCGGGTCACCACCGAGGGCGAGGTCAGCACCGCGTACCCCGGCCGCATCGGGCCGAGCAGCTCCGTCAGCCGGCGGTCGGCCAGCCTGCGGGCCAGCCGTCCCTGCGGGCGCACCGGGCTCCGGCTGATCAGGTGCCGCCGGTAGCGGGGCTCGTCGACGTAGCGGAACGGCGCGGCGGACCGGTGCAGGCCGATGACGTGCACCTCGTGCCCGCGCCCGGCCAGCCCCTGGGCCAGCGTGTGCGTCACCTGCTGGACGCCGCCGAGCGTGTCGGCGTCCAGGCACGTAAAAACGACGTTCACCGCTCGCTCCCGGTGAAGAAGTCCGTCACGATCCGGTGCGCCGCGTCGCCGCGCTCCTCGGCGCACCACAGCTCGCGGAAGGCCGCGTACCGGTCGGCGTAGGAGTCGTGCACGGCGGGCAGGTCGCGCAGCTTGCCGATCAGCTCCTCGGTCGTGGTCACGCACGGGCCGGGGGCGATGGACGGGAGGTCGTGGTAGACGCCCCGCTCCGACAGCCGGTACTCGTCCCAGTCGTCGATGAGGAACAGCATGGGCTTGCCGGTCAGCGCGTAGTCGCACATCACCGACGAGTAGTCCGTCAGCAGCGCGTCGGAGGTCAGCATCAGGTCGTTGATCTCGGGATAGGACCCGGCCGGGCGGACGAAGTGCCGCAGATGCTCCGGCGGCCGGTACCGTTCGACCGGATGGGTGCGCAGGACCAGCACCCACTCGTCCGCCAGCTCCCTGGCCATCAGCGCCAGGTCCGCCCGGACCGACCGGCCGCTGCCCTTGGCCCGGTCGCGGTAGGTGGGCGCGTACAGCAGGACCTTGCGGTCCGGCGGGATCTCCAGGCGGCGCCTGACGTCGTCGGTGACCTCGCCGCGCATCAGCGCGTCGCAGCGCGGCGTGCCGCACCGGTAGACCTTGCCGGTATAGCCGTTGGACGGCACGAAGCGGCGCGCGAACTCCGCGCTCGGCGCCACCAGCGCGTCCCACCGGGCCACCGCCGCCCGCCACCGCTCGCGTGGCCGGTCGAAGTCGGCGCGCAGGTCGGGGGCGTCGAACCCGATGGACTTGATCCCCTGCCCGTGCCAGGTCTGCAGGTAGCGGGTACGGCGCGGCTTGGGGTAGTCGAGCGGGAAGCCGTGACTGTCCACCCAGTAGCCCGCGCGGGCCATGGCCCAGATGTAGGCCCAGCTCCCACGGCGCACCAGGCGGGCGTCCGAGGGGAAGTTGTGGCGTCCCTTGGCCACCGACCAGACCACCTCGATGGGCAGGTCGCGGCGGCGCAGCTCCTCGTAGACGGCGCGCGGGCTGCCGGTGTAGCCCTTGCCGACGTCGGCCTCGAACAGCGCCAGGTCCCTGCGCGGCGGCAGCACCTTGATCAGCGCTTTGTAGACGCGCAGCTTCATCGCCGGGGTGCTGAGCCTCTTCAGCGCCTTGCGCCCGAGCCTGCGCGCGAAGGACCGCCTGGCCCGCTTCGCCCGCACGCACAGGTAGGCCGCGTACCCCTCGGCCCGCACCGTGCCGCCCGGCAGCTCGATGGGCTTCATGGCCGAGTCGACCAGCAGCCGGTCGGTGGTGGTGCGGCCGTCGGAGAGCCGGGTGAAGCCGATGCGAGGGTCGCACTTCCCCTTCGGCTCGAACGTGATCTCGCTGACGTAGCCGCCCTCGCCCGACGCCTGCGGCTCGATCGGGATCCGCTTCCCGCCGGCCCGCAGGAACGCCTTCCAGTCCACGGGCAGCGCGCCGAACGGGTCGTAGGTGTGCACGATCATCCTGACCCGGTCGCCGGCCTGGGCGATCTCCGCCACCTCGTGCCGCAGCCTGGCGGCCGAGAACGGCAGCTCGGCCAGGCGCAGGTCGGTGATGTCCATGCCGGGGGAGACCGTGGTGCCCCAGTAGGTGCGGCCGTCGATCCGGACGGCGGCGCGCGGCGCCGCCCTCGGCCCGGTCAGCGAGCCGGCGGCGATGCGGAGGTCGTCGATCCGGTCGTCCAGGATGAGGTGGCAGCAGACCCGGACCATCGGCTCGATCCGGTCGAACACCTCGGGGGAGAACTCCTCCAGGTACGGCCTGACGATCGCGGCGAACTCCTTCACCCAGACCCGGTCCCTGGTCGGCAGCGGGTTGAGGTAGACGCGCAGGTCCTGGTGCAGGAAGCGGAACCGCCGCGCGGGCAGCAGGTGGGCCAGGCCGTGGGCGCGCAGGACGTCGTCGCTGCGCCGGGCCGCGGCGACCCGGTGGCGCACGTTGTCCATCTCCTTGATGCTGAGCGAGATGGAGGTGCCGCCGCGCGCCCGGTGCCAGTGGTAGACGACCCAGGGCACGACCGCGAACCGGCGGGCGAGCGCGTACAGCTCGGTGGCGAAGGGGTGGTCCTCGTAGTGGATGTCCTCGGGGAAGCGCAGCCCGCTGTCCCTGAGGAAGCGCACGTCGTAGAGCTTGTTGGTGCTGAAGGAGTCCAGGAACAGCTCCGGCTCCTCGCCGATGCCCGCCACCACCCGCCGCCTGGCGAACAGCGTCGGATAGTACGGGTGCAGCCGCCCGCTCGACTCGTACAGCCGGGAGATCTGCCCGGACACGAAGTCGGCGCCGGTCCGCTCGATCTCGGTGAGCAGGCTCTTGCAGGCGTGCCTGGGCAGCTCGTCGTCGCTGTCGAGATACATCAGGTACGGCGCGGCGGCGGCGGCCAGGCCGTCGTTCCTGGGCGCGCCGCAGCCGCCGCTGTTGGCAGGTCTGCGCACGTAGCGCACGCGGGGGTCGCTCTCCATGAGTTCGGCGACGACGCGGGGCGTCTCGTCGGTGCTCGCGTCGTCGACGACGACCACCTCAAGGTCGCGCAGCGACTGGCACAGCACCGAACGCACGGCCCTGGGCAGACGGGGCGCGTCGTTGTAGGTGATCACGACGACGGTGCAGTCCGGCATGCCATCCCCCCGAGAGTCATGGGGGTGGCATTCCCTTAGTTCAGGACGTGTGTCCGGACTTGATCGGCTTTTTGCCGAAAATCAGCGTGTGAGTCGACGGATCAGCCAGCCGACGAACACCAGCGCCGCCAACCCGCCGAGCACCGGAGCCACCCGCTTGAGCAGCGGCCGGCCGGCGATCTCCAGCAGGTCGAGAGCCTCCTCGTCGGGCGTCAGCGAGGTGCGGGTCGTGCCCGACGGACGTACATCAGGCTCGGGCACGGCGACCAGATGACGATCCCCTTCGACCGCCGCCCCTTCGACCGCCGCTCCCTCAGCCGGCGCCTCCTTCGGCGTCTCCGGGGTGGGTTCGACGAGTAACTCGGCGAGGTTGACCGCGAACCGGTCGATCAGCTTCGACCCGACCTCGGCCATCACCCCGCGCCCGAACTGCGCGGGCCGGCCCGTCACGTTGAACGTGGTCTCCACGGCCACCGCCGTCGAGCCCTCACCCGGGGTGAGCCGTGCCTTGACGGTGGCGGCCGCCGTGCCGGAACCCCGCGACTCCTTGCCGGACGCCCGCAGGGTGAGCGTGTGAGAGTCCTTGTCCACGTCCTCGAACCTGGCCGAGCCCCGATAGGTGACGGTGATCGGCCCGACCTTGACCTTCATCCTGCCGGTGAACTCTTCGCCCTCGAAGACGTCCAGCGTCGCCCCCGGCAGGCACGGCGCGACCCGCTCGACGTCGAGCAGCACCGCCCAAGCCTGCTCGACCGGAACCGGGACAGTGAACTCGTGCTCGAACCGCATCGCCATCGATCCGCTCCTTCCCGCTGGTTGCGAGCGTACGTGTCGTGGGGGCGCCCCGAAAGAGGCGCGCCCCCACGCGAACCGGATCAGACGGACCCGGCGGCCTTCCGCACGGCCCGATGCGTGAGCACCCGGGCCAGGTGCCGGCGATAGTCGGGCTGGGCGTGCAGGTCGCCCGGCGGCGAGGTGTCCGCGGCCGCCTCCGCGCACGCCTGCCGAACCTGGCCCGACTCCCCGCCGGCCGGCTCCCCGTCGGCCAGCTCCAGGCCCTGCAGCGCGGTCTCGGCCGCGTGCGCCCGCAGCGGTGTCGGAGCCATGTTCGTCAGCGCGATCCTGGCCTCCTGGATCGCGCCGTTGGAGCGCCTGACCGCCGCGGCCACGCCCACGATCGCCCAGGCCTGCGCCGTACGCTGGAACTTCTCGTAGTGGAAGCCCCACCCGGCCCCGAGCTTCGGGATCTTCACCCCGACCAGGATCTCGCCCTGCCGCAGCGACGACTCCAGGTAGTCGACGAAGAACTCCGCCGCCGGGATCTCCCGCTCGCCCTCGGCCGACCTCGCGACGAGGACGCCGTCCAGCGCCACCACCACCGCGGGCACGTCACCCGCCGGATCGGCGTGTGCCAGCGAGCCGCCGAACGTGCCGCGATGCCGTACCGCGGGATCGGCCACCGTGGCGGTGGCGAGCGCCAGCAGTGGGCAGTCGGCGTTGACCACGCCGGACCGCAGCACCTCGTCGTGCGTGGCCATCGCGCCGATGAAGACGTGGTCGCCGCGATCGTGCACGCCCGCCAGCTCCGGCAGGCGCCCCACGTCGACCAGCTTGGACGGATAGGCGAGCCGCATCCGCAGCAGCGGCAGCAGCGACTGCCCGCCCGCCAGCGCCTTGGCCTCCTCGTCGGCGGCGAGCTCCTGGCACGCCTCGGCGAGCGAGCCGGGACGGGTGTAGTCGAACTGGGCCGGGATCATGGCCGCGCTCCTTCCACTGCCCGCCAGATCCGCTCGGGCGTGCACGGCATCGTGACGTCCCGCACGCCGTACGGGCGCAGGGCGTCGACGATGGCGTTGACGACGGCCGGCGTGGAGGCGATGGTGCCCGCCTCGCCGACGCCCTTGGCGCCCAGCGGGTTGCTCGTGGCAGGCGTCTCGGTCCTGTCGGTGGTGAAATCGGGCAGGTCCGCCGCCGACGGCACCAGGTAGTCGGCGAGCGTGCTGGTCAGCAGGTTGCCCTCGGTGTCGTACACGGCCTCCTCGAACAGCGCCTGCGCGATGCCCTGGGCGATGCCGCCGTGCACCTGGCCCTCGACGATCATCGGGTTGACCACCTTGCCGATGTCGTCGACCGCCACGTACGAGCGGATCGACACCCTGCCCGTCTCGGTGTCGACCTCGACGGCGCACAGGTGGGTGCCGTGCGGGAAGGAGTAGTTGTCCGGGTCGAAGGTGGCGTCGGAGTCCAGCGTGGGCTCCACCCCGTCGGGCAGGTCGTGCGCGGTGAACGCGGCGAACGCCAGCTCCTGGATCGTCTGCCGCGAGTCGGTGCCCCGCACCGTGAACGCGCCGTCGGCGAACTCCAGGTCGTCGGGCGAGCACTCCAGCGCGTGCGCGGCCAGCCTGCGGGCCTTCTCCCTGACCTTCTCGCACGCCTGCAGCACCGCGACGCCGCCGACGACCAGCGAGCGCGAGCCGTAGGTGTCCATGCCCTTGTGCGAGATCGCGGTGTCGCCGTGGACCACCGTGATGTCCTCGAACGGCACGCCGAGCGCGTCGGCCGCGATCTGGCTCCACGCGGTCACATGCCCCTGGCCGTGGGGCGAGGTGCCGGTGATGACCTCGACCTTGCCGGTGGGCAGCATGCGCACCGAGCCGTGCTCCCAGCCGCCCGCCGCGTATCGTGCCGTGCCCAGCAGCTTGGACGGGGCCAGCCCGCACATCTCGGTGAACGTGCTGACGCCGATCCCGAGCTGGACCGGATCGCCCCGGTCCCGCCGGTCGGACTGTTCGGCCCGCAGCTTGTCGTACCCGAACAGCGACAGCGCCCGGTCGGTCGCCGCCTCGTAGTTGCCCGAGTCGTAGGTCAGGCCGGAGATGGTGGTGTAGGGGAACTCCTCGTGCTTGATCCAGTTACGCCGCCGCACCTCCAGCGGGTCCATCTTCAGCTCGGCCGCCAGCTCGTCCATGATCCGCTCGATGCCGAAGGTGGCCTCCGGCCGGCCCGCGCCCCGGTAGGCGTCGGTCGGCATCTTCGTGGTGAACACCCCGGTGCAGCCGAACTCGTACGCGTCCATCTTGTAGATCGCGTTGAACATCGTCGCGCCGAGCAGCGGAATCCCCGGTGTGAGCAGCACCAGGTAGGCGCCCATGTCGGCCAGCAGGTCCACCTGTAGGCCGCGGATGCGCCCGTCGGCCTCGGCCGCGAGCCGGATGTGCTGGATCTGACCGCGGCCCTGGTGCACGGTGAGGTTGCCCTCGGAGCGCGACTCGTTCCACTTGACCGGCTTGCCGAGCTTGCGGGTGAGCAGCAGGCACAGCACCTCCTCGGCGGTGACCTGCAGCTTGGTGCCGAACCCGCCGCCGACGTCCGGCGCGATCACCCGGATCTTGTGCTCCGGGATGCCGGTGGTCAGCGCCAGCATCACCCGCAGGACGTGCGGGATCTGCGTGGACGACCACAGCGTGAAGGAGTCGCCGTCGGTGGTGGCCACCACCGCCCTGGGCTCCATCGCCGCCCCGATCAGGCGCTGCTGCACGAACGTCCGGTCGATGACGACGGGTGCGTCCCTGAAGGCGGCGTCGACGTCACCCATGGCGATCTTCATCGAGTACGCCTTGTTGCCCTGCTCGTGCACCTTCGGGCTGTCCTCGGCCAGCGCCTCGGCCAGGTCGACCACCGCGGGCAGCGGCTCGTAGTCGACCTCGATCGCCTCCAGCGCGTCGGCCGCCAGATAGCGGTCCGTGGCGACCACGCAGGCCACCGCCTCGCCCACGTAACGGACCTCCGACACCGCCATCGGCGGGTGGTCCGGGATGAACACGTCCTCCGTCACCGGCCAGGCGCACGGCAGGCTGCCCTGCTCCCCGGCGAGATCCTGGCCGCCGAACACGGCGACCACCCCCGGCAGACCGCGCGCCCCCGACACGTCCACCCTGGTGATCCTCGCGTGCGCCATCGGGCTGCGCAGGAACGCCACATGCAGCATCCCCGGCTGCCTCAGGTTGTCGGTCCACTGGGTGCGCCCGGTCAGTAACCGGGCGTCCTCCTTGCGCTTCCTGGGCCGGCCGACCTCGCTCATGAGCTCTTCACCGCCTGCCCCATCTCCTGGGCGCCCCGACGCACCGCGCGGACGATGTTGCAGTAGCCGGTGCACCTGCAGAGATTGCCCTCCAGGCCCTGCCTGATGGCCTCCTCGGACGGGTCAGGGGTGTCCCTGAGCAGGTCGATCGCGGCCATGACCATGCCGGGCGTGCAGTAGCCGCACTGCAGCGCGTGTTCCTCGTGGAAGGCCCGCTGCATCGGATGCATGGCGCCGTTCGCGCCCAGACCCTCGATGGTGACGACGTCGCAGCCGTCGGCCTGTACGGCCAGCACCGAGCAGCTCTTGACGCTCACGCCGTCGAGCATCACGGTGCAGGCGCCGCAGTTGCTGGTGTCGCAGCCGACAGGAGTGCCGGTCTTGCCCAGCCGTTCTCGCAGTAGGTGAACGAGGAGGAGTCGCGGCTCGACATCCTCCCCGTAGGTGATCCCGTCGACGGTGACGGTGACTCGGGGCATACGTCCTCCCTCAGGAGCAGGGGAAAGGCGGACAACGCCAACGTACGCCGGGGTCGGTTCCGGTCAAGGGCTACTTGCTGCGGATCACCTTCGCGAGGATCGCCACCAGGCCCGCGAAACCCAGTCCGACCACCGTCACCGGCCACATGATCAGCGCATCCGTGATCGAACCGGTCAAAATCAGGATGCCGAGCACGATGAAGAGAATGCCGCTCAGCAACGCCATCCAGTCGGTCCGGTGCAACCGGCGCGGCCTGTCGAGATCACGCGCCACGGCGCACCTCCAGGTCGCCGACGCCGCCCCTGAGGTTCAGCACGATCGTGGAGGCGTCCTCCTCCGGCTTCACCTCGGGGGCGAGCACCTTGTCGAACCGGACATCCACGCCACCCCGCAGCGACTGGTCCACCTGGATGTCCCCGAGCTTGTTGCTGGCGTGCACCTCCACCCTGGCCGTCGGCGGCACGATCACCGTCAACTGGCCCACCGAGACCGAGGCGTTGAACGTCACCCGCGAACCCGGGTCGAGCCGGAGCTCCGACAGGTCGAGCCGGCCGTCGCCCACGCCCGCGTCGTACAGCCTGCCCGACTCCGCCGCCCTGGTCGGATGCCAGACCGACGCGCCGACCTTCGACGGCAGCCCGCCGAACATCAGGCCCACCCCGATCAGCATCGCGACCACGGTGCCCGCGGCCACCAGGCCGGCGCCCCGGCCCCACCAGGCCGCGATGAGCAGCCCGCCGCCGATGGTGACGAGCATCGCGCCGGCGACGAGCGTGGGATGCACTCCCGAAGGTGATGCGGCCTGGACCGCCACGACGATTCCTCCAACGATGAGGGCCAGCAGGATGGTGATGACGCCGATGAAGGACTTGGGGCGCTTCTCACGCGGCGGCCTGACAGGCCGGCCGTACAGTGCGGGGTCGTACGGTGAGTAGCCGCCCCGCCGCATCGGGTCGAGCGGCTGGTACGGGCCGCGCGGCGCGAACGGCTCGCCGTAGGCGGCGTGCGCCGCGGTCCCGGGCATCGGACGCTGCTGCTCGTACGGTCCCGGCCGGCGTCGCGGCACGCCGCTCGGTGCGTGGTACGGGTACGGGTCCGGGTGGCGCGGTTCGTCGGCGCGTGTCCTGTACGGAGGGTTCTCCGTTTCGCCGGATGGCCGGTCTTCTGCCCCGGTCGAGAGCGTCCCATAGGTATGGATCTCGTCGTTGTCGACCGGCAGGGGCCGCGCGGCGGCCGTGGGGAACTCCGCCGTCGTGGCGGTGGACGCGTCCTGCTCCGGAACCGCCCGCCGGACGGTCTCCTCGGGCTTCGCGGTCGGCTCGGGCGCCGCTGGGGCCTCTGGCACTTGTCGTGCTTCTGGTGCTTCTGGTGCTTGTGCGCCGGCGTGCGCGTGCGCCGTTGTGGTGGGCTCGGGGAACGGCCGCGCGGTGGGGGGCGACGCCTGCGGGACCGAGGGCGCGCCCGGCCCGGCGGGCTCGTCCAGGCCACCCTGCCGGCGCCTGCGGTTGAGGCGCTCGGGCATGGACCGGGCCAGCCCGAGCAGGTCCACGCCATGGGCGTGCGCGGCCAACAGCGAGACGGCCAGCACCAGGCCGACCACCAGCGTGCCGGTGCCCAGCCAGACCGTGGAGACGTTGAGGCCCAGGCCGACAGCCAGCACCGCCGTCAGCAACGCGAACACCGTGTCGGCGTCGAAGTCCCGCCGGGTCCACTGCTCGATGAGGCCGGGCCCGCCGTTCGGCTCCTTCATCAGCAGCAGCGCGGCGATGTACAGGAACAGCCCGATACCCGAGCCGAACAGCAGCACGGCGAAGCCGACGCGGAACACCACGGGGTCGATGCCGGTGTGCCGGCCCAGCCCGGCGCAGACTCCCATGAGGAATCGCCCCTCGCTGCTGCGGCGCAGCGCGCTGGGGGGAGCGACCGGTTCCCGGGGTGGTGCATGCGTCATGTCACCATCGTGGACCCGGCGACGGGTGCTCTGCATCCGGGAGACCCCTGACCCGACCCGGGGGTTGTTCCCTGATGCCCACGACCGCGCGACATGTGACGATGGCAAATGTTATGGCTGACCAGAAGACTCTCGCCGAGCCCGGCGCCGCCGCGCCCTTCCGCCGCATGATGCGACCCATGGAGGGCCGCCTCGTCGGCGGCGTCGCCCAGGGGCTCGCCACGCAGCTCAAGCTCGACCCCGTGGTGATCAGGCTGGTGTTCGTGCTGCTCAGCGTGGTCGACGGGGTGGGCATGGTGGCCTACGCCGTGCTCTGGATGATCACGCCACGGGAGCCGTACGCAGGGCGGCCGCCCGCCCGTGACTGGAGCCAGCTGTCGGCGTTCACCGCGATCGGTGTGGCGCTGTTCGCGTTCGGCTTCCTGACCGGCGCCTCCCGTGGAGGCCTCGGAATGCTCCCGTTCGCGGTGGGCGGCATCGGCGGGCTGATCCTGTGGCAGCAGGCCGATCCCGAACGCCGCAAGAACTGGGTGAGCGGCGCGACCAAGAGCATCCGGGCCAACCGCGTCCGCACCCTGCTCGGCGTGCTGCTCGTCATCGCGGGCGGCGTGGGCTTCCTGGTCATGGAGGGCCGGATCCAGGAGGCCGGCCAGGGCCTGCTGCTCACGGCGGTGGTGGTCGGCGGGCTCGCGGTCGTCGCCGCGCCGTGGCTCGCCGGCCTGTGGAAGGAGCTGCAGCTCGAACGGCGCGAGCGCATCAGGCAGGAGGAACGGGCCGAGGTCGCCGCGATGGTGCACGACTCGGTGCTGCACACGCTCACCCTGATCCAGCGCGTCGCGCACGACCAGCGGGAGGTCACCCGCCTGGCCCGCGCCCAGGAGCGCGACCTGCGCAACTGGCTCTACCAGCCCGCCCAGGACGCCGACGCCACCCTCGCGGCAGCCGTACGCAGGATCGCCGCGGAGGAAGAGGACGCGCACGGCGTGCCGATCGAGGTGGTCTGCGTGGGCGACATCGACCTCGACGCCCAGGGCCGGCTCGCGGCGGCGCTCAAGGCGTCCAGGCAGGCGATGGTCAACGCCGCCAAATACTCTGGGAGTCCGTCCATCTCTGTGTACGCGGAGGTAGAGGGTGAAACCATCACGATTTTCGTGAAGGATCGGGGCAAGGGGTTCGACCCCGATGCGGTGCCGCTCGACAGGATGGGCATCCGGGAGTCCATCATCGGAAGGATGGAACGCCACGGAGGCACCGCCAGACTTCGCACCGAACCGGGTGAGGGCACAGAAGTGATGTTGACCATGAAGGTGGACAAGCAATGACGCGGGTGCTGATCGTCGACGACCATCGGCTGTTCCGGTCCGGCGTACGGGCCGAGCTCGGCGACTCGATCCAGGTGGTGGGCGAGGCCGAGGACGTCGACACGGCCGTCAAGGCGATCGCCGAGCTGCAGCCCGACGTGGTGCTGCTCGACGTGCACATGCCGGGCGGCGGCGGCCAGGAGGTGCTGCGCAGGGTGCTCGGCGCGGGCTCCCAGGTGCGTTTCCTCGCCCTGTCGGTCTCCGACGCGGCCGAGGACGTCATCGGCGTCATCCGGGGCGGAGCCCGCGGCTACGTCACCAAGAACATCAGCGGCAAGGAGCTCACCGACGCCATCCGCCGGGTGGCCGACGGCGACGCGGTGTTCTCGCCGCGGCTGGCGGGGTTCGTGCTCGACGCGTTCGCCTCGTCCGAGGCGCCCTCCATCGACCCCGAGCTCGATTCGCTGACGCAGCGCGAGCGCGAGGTGCTCAGGCTGATCGCGCGCGGCTACGCGTACAAGGAGATCGCGAAGGAGCTGTTCATCTCGGTCAAGACGGTCGAGACGCACGTGTCCTCGGTGCTGCGCAAGCTGCAGCTGTCCAACCGGCACGAGCTGTCCCGCTGGGCCACGGCCCGCAGGCTGGTGTGAAGCGCTGGGAACGGCTCCTGAGGACCGAGGCGCGAAGGGGCCCGATCCAGGCCGTCGCCGATGATCATTTTGAGGCTGTCGGCCGCTAGGCTACTTCTTCCCTCTCCCAAGAGTCCGGGAAGTCCCCTCGATGCGCGTCATGAAGGTCTTCTGGTCGGCAGCGGTGGCGCTGTCGCTGTGGGAACTGCTGGTCGAGCCGCTGTTCGCCGAGACGGTGATGATCACCTGCAGCAGTGCCGGGCCGCTGGACTGGCCGCAGCCCGTTCCGGCGGCCCAGGTGGCGGGCTTCCTCGGCGACTGGCTCGCCCGGCTCCAGCCCGTCCTGCTGGCGCTGGCCGCCTTCTGGGCGATCCGGTCGCGGCCCGGGGGCGGTTCCTCGCTCCCCGCCACGCTGGGACTGACGGTGGCCCTGCTCCCGGCCGCGGTGGCCGAGGCCGAGGAGCGGCTGTCTCCCGACATGCCCTTCATGTGGCAGGAGTGCATGCACGCGCAGGTGGCGCCGCCGTCCTTCGTGGTGCCGCGCGTCATCCTGGCCTGGCTGCTCTCCCCGGCCACCATGGTCCTGCTGGCCGGGATCGCGGGCGCGGGGATCCGGCCGCGCCCGGCTGAGCTGCGTGCGGCCGGGCTGGCCGTGGCGGGCGTCCTCCTGGCCGTGTTCCTGCCCGCCGCGCTGATCGGGCTGCCGGTCAACGCCGATGGCACCCCGCGTTACGCGGTGGCCGGCATGGGCCGGCCGTACGTGCTCGACCTGCAGTCCGGAGAGCCGATGAGCCTGCTGCCACAGGCGACGCGCACCTACGCGCAGTACGATCTCATCGTCCGCGACACCGAACCCGGCCACTACGTGGCGGCGCTCACCGACCCGTCAGGCCGTCACTTCCGCCTCTACCGGCTGTCCATGGGCGAAGACGGGCGGATCACCGTCGGCGAGCGGCTCACCCCCACTCTCAAGGGCATGGTCAACGGCCTGGCCGTCTCCGCCGAGGGTCGGATCGCCTACGGGCGGATGACCGACGAAGGCCGCTTCGCGGGAACCCTGGAACGCGAATGGCCGGTCAGCGGATTTCGTCTCCAGTGGCTGGACGACCGGAGTCTCGCGCTCCCCGAGCACAGCGTCGCGGCCGGCGCCCTGGCCACCCTCGACGTGGCCACGGGCGCGATCGGTGAGCTCGCCGCCCCCGCCGAGCACGAGTTCGCCGGCCCGGTCCTGACCCTGCCCGGTGGGCGGCAACTGCGCGCGCTCGGCCGGCCGACCCGCACGCTCGTCCTGCACGAGGGGACACGGCTGGTCAGGAAGGTCCTGGCGTTGGACTGCGGCCACATCGAATCGCTGGCGCTCGACCCCACCGGCCGCTACGTGCTGGCCGGCGTCGACCGGGAGGCCGCCGAGATGGACCGCTCGCCCCTGGCCGGGCTGCCTCCGTGCGGCGGCGCCCGCGCAGAGCTGCTGCGCGTCGACCTTGGGACCGGGCACCGCCAGGTGGTGCCCGGCGAGCAGGACTCCCTGGTCCAGGCTTGGTGACAGCGTGCGCGGCCGGGTCCGGGCGGGGAGGCGGACCGTCGGCGCCGCACACACGGAGAAGCTGGGTCGGCTGTGCCGGAGACCTGGTCGTACCGGGCGGACCGGCGCGGACCGACGAGGCCCGACGTGGACCGGCGCGGACCCGGCGCGGACCGGCGTGGACCGGTTATGTGGGCGGTCAGGAGCGGGCAAGGATCGGGCTCGGGGCGGGTTTTGGGCTGGTCTTGGGGAGCTTGGCGTGCGACATTTCCTGGTATGGGCAGGGATGTGCCAGTCGTCGCGTTCAGTCGGGATGATCGCCGGAAATATCGGGAAAAAGTACGACGGTGCCTGGATGTCTTCGCCCAGATGCTGCGGGAGTCCCGATTCGAGGATGACCGGTCGCTGGCGGGACTGGAGATCGAGCTCAACATCGTGGACTCGGACGGCGAGGCGTGCATGCGCAACGCCGAGGTGCTGGCCGCCATCGCGCGCCCCGACTGGGCCACCGAGCTCGGCCAGTTCAACGTCGAGATCAACGTCGAGCCCAAGGATCTCAGCGACCACGGCGCCCTCCACCTGGAGAACGACGTCCGCGCCCGGCTCAACTACGCCGAGGAGCGGGCCAGGTCCCAAGGCGGCCACCTGGTCATGATCGGCATCCTGCCCACGCTGCGCGAGCAGGACATCGGCGAGGGCACGCTCTCGGCCAACCCCCGCTACCGCCTGCTCAACGAGCAGATCTTCGCCGCCAGGGGCGAGGATCTGCACCTGTCGATCGAGGGGGTCGAACGCCTCGACACGCACGCCGACAGCCTCGCCCCGGAGGCCGCCTGCACCAGCCTCCAGCTCCACCTCCAGGTCAGCCCGCCGGCGTTCGCCGCGCACTGGAACGCGGCCCAGGCCATCGCCGGCCCCCAGGTCGCCGTCTCGGCGAACGCGCCGTACCTCTTCGGCAAGGAGCTGCACCGGGAGACCAGGATCACCCTGTTCGAGCAGGCCACCGACACCCGCCCGCACGAGCTGAAGGCGCAGGGCGTGCGCCCGCGCGTGTGGTTCGGGGAGCGCTGGATCACCAGCGTCTTCGACCTGTTCGAGGAGAACGTCCGCTACTTCCCGGCGCTGCTGCCCCTGTGCGAGGAGGAGGACCCCCGGGCCGAGCTGGAGCGCGGGCGCACCCCGGAGCTTCCCGAGCTGACCCTGCACAACGGCACCATCTACCGCTGGAACCGCCCGGTCTACGCGGTGGTGGACGGCAGCCCGCACCTGCGCGTGGAGAACCGGGTGCTCCCCGCCGGCCCGTCGGTGCTGGACGTCGCCGCCAACGCCGCCTTCTACTACGGCCTGATGAGCGTCCTGCCGCACGCCGAGCGGCCGATCTGGAGCCAGATGTCGTTCGCCGCAGCCGAGGAGAACCTCGCCACCGCGGCCCGCCACGGCCTGGACGCCCGCCTGTACTGGCCGGGCCTGGGGGAGGTCCCCGCCGCCGAGCTGATCCTGCGCCGCCTGCTGCCCATGGCCCACGAGGGTCTCGCCCGCTGGGGCGTGGACGGGGCCGTCGCCGACAGGCTGCTCGGCGTCATCGAGGGCCGCTGCCTGACCGGCCGCACCGGGGCGACCTGGCAGGTGGACAAGGTCCGCGCGCTCGGCGGCGACCGGCACGAGGCGCTGCGCGCGATGACGCTGGAGTACATCGAACGCATGCACACGAATGAGCCGGTGCACACGTGGGCAGTCTGAACTCGTGACCCGACCCCCGGCGCCCCCGTCAGACGTGCCGTCCTCTCCTCGCTCCGCCACGCCGTTTCCGCGCGTGACGCTGCTCGTCGCGGTGCTCCCGGTCCTTGCCGCGCTGCTCGTGGTGCTGCTCGGCGGGTGCGGGATCGTCCAGGCGCCGTCCAGGGACGTGCGCGGCGCCGACTCGTTCGAGGACGACGTCCAGGGGGCCAGGACCCTGACGGAGGAGTTCTGGAAGCAGCAGTTCGCTGCACTGGGCCGGACTTATCAGCCTATTTCCCGCTTCGTCCCCTACTCGGGAGACTCCGGCCCCAGCTGCGGCGGCGAGCCCGCCGTCCCTAACAACGCCTTCTACTGTCCCGTCGGCCACTTCATCGCCTACGACCGGACCTGGATGGAAGGGCTGTGGAGCGAGATGGGTGACGGCTCCGTCTACCTGATCATCCCCCACGAGTTCGGCCACGCCGTGCAGTCCCAACTCCAGACCAGCTTCCGGTTCAACGTCCAGATCGAACTCCAGGCCGACTGCTATGCGGGCGGCACCCTCAAGGCCCTGATCGACTCCGGCGCCCTGACCGCCGAGCCGGGGGACGAGGACGAACTCCTGCTCAACCTGGCAGCCGCCGGCGACCCCACGGACGACTGGCTGAACCCCGCCGCCCACGGCACCGCCGACCAACGCCAGCGTTCGTTCGCCATGGGCTACACCCGCGGCGTGACCGCCTGCTGACCCGGCTCTGCTGATCTGACCTGCTGATCCGACCGTCGGCCTGCGCGCGTGCGTCCGGCCGCCGACGGTGTCGAACCTCCTCCTGTCGTCCATACGCCGCCATGACGGTGTACGAGTGCCTGCCGAGGATGACGTACGGACGCCGCTCGCCTCCCCGCAGGGGATGTATATGCGTGTCAACCCACAGGATGATGCGACTGATCATGTGCGCGTCGTAGCGTTGGCGCATGCCTTTGGAGGAGATCGGTTGGCTGCGGAGGGGCGCCTGCAAGTCCAGCGACCCCGAGCTTTTCTTCCCGCTCGCGCCCTCGCCCGTCCAGGAAGCCCAGGCCAAGGCCGTCTGCGCCACCTGCCAGGTCCTGACCGAATGCCGCTCCTATGCGTTGAAGGCCGGTGAGACAGACGGCATCTGGGGCGGCCTGACAGCGGAGGAGCGCCGCCGCTCCCGCTTTCCAGCAGGCTGGCGTAACTCCGCTGCCTCATGACCGGGCTCGGGGCGCCGGTTGGCGGCAGGGCGACGTAGCGTGCAGGCATGCTGCTCCGCTCGATCGCCGTGCTCGTCGCGGCCAACGTGCTCAACAACAAGGTCGCGCCGAGGCTCGGGCCGCTCACGTCCGCCGCCGCGACTGCGGCCCTGGTCGCGATGGCCCGGCGGTCGGGGCTGTCGTGGGAGGAGCTGGGGTTCGAGCATGGGCGTAAGGGCGCGGTGGTCGGTGGGGCGCTGGTCGCAGGGGTGGCGGCGGTCTACACCGTGGGCATCAACATGTCACGCACCCGGCCCCTGTTCCAGGATGAGCGGGCGCTGTCGCTGACGCGGGCACGGGTGCTGGAGGAGGCGCTGGTCCAGGTGCCGTTCGGGACGGTGCTGCTGGAGGAGGTCGGTTTCCGGGGGGCGCTGTACGGCATGGTGCGTCAGACCCACGGCACCGCCGCCGCCACGGCCGTGTCGTCGGCGCTGTTCGGACTGTGGCACATCCTGCCCGCCATCGACATGGCCCGCGCCAACCCGGCGCTCGGGGCACTCACGGCGGGGGAGTCACCGGCGCACCTGGACACCGCACGGGTGGTGGCGGGCAGCGTGGTGTCCACGGCGGTGGCCGGCGTGCTGTTCTGTGAGCTCCGCCGTCACCGCGGCCTCCTGGCGCCCTCCATGCTCCACCTGGCGACCAACTCCCTGGGCTACCTGTTCGCCCGCCTCGCGGCAACGAAGCCCAATGAAGCCCCCGTCCGGGGCGACGAACTGATGAAGCCCCGTCCGGGGGCGGATCGAGCGAGTTGCCGTCCCCGGTGCGGTGGCGAGGACTGATGGGGGCCGTGCCCAGTGAGTTGCCGAACGTCTGAGCCCGAGGTCACCGCGCCCGTCGATCTGTGCCTGCCCGACGGGCGGCTCAATCCGGAGGCGGTCGGGTGGACGCGGCGGCCGCTGCATCGGGCCAACCTGCGTGGCTGGGGGCGGACCAAGCGGTGGGAGTACTGGGGTGTCGTCACCCCCGCGCACGTGATCGGCATCGTGGCGTCCTCCATCGACTACGCGGGCGTGCACGGCGTCTACGTGCTCGACCGCGCCACCGGGGCGGAGGTGTCGCAGGACGCCGTGGTGCCGCTGGCGCGGGGCACGGTGATGCCGGACCGCAGTGGCGAGGGCACGGTCCGCGCGCGCGGCGGCAGGCTGGCCGTCGACATCCGGCAGAGCCCCGGCGGCACTTCCCTGCGGGCGGTGGCGCCGGGTGTCGAGGTGGACCTGGAGATCCCGCTGCCTGAGGGGCACGAGTCGCTGGGGGTGGTGGTGCCGTGGGGGCCGCGCCTGTTCCAGTACACGGTCAAGGATGTCGGGCGGCCGGTGCACGGGCGGCTGGTGCTGGGGTCGGGGGAGCACCTGGTGCGCGAGGAGGACTCGTTCGCGGTGCTCGACCACGGCCGGGGGCGCTGGCCGTACAGGATGGTGTGGAACTGGGCGGCGGGCAGCGCGCCCGGGAGAGCGATCCAGCTCGGCGGGAAGTGGACCGACGGGACCGGCATGACGGAGAACGCGCTCTTCGTCGACGGGCGGCTGCACAAGATCGGCGAAGAGCTGGCGTGGCACTACGACCGCGCGGACTGGCTGCGGCCGTGGCGGATCACCGGGGAGCGGGTGGAGGCGGAGTTCACCCCGTTCCACGAGAAGATCTCACGCACCGAGCTGGGCGTCGTGGGGTCCGAGACGCACCAGTGCTTCGGTCACTTCAGCGGCCGGGCGCGGGCCGACGACGGCGCCTGGATCGAGCTCGACGGCCTGACCGGGTGGGCCGAGGAGGCCCGGCAGCGCTGGTGATGAGGGGTCCGGTAGCGCTGGAGACGGCGAGGCGCGGCGGCGCTGGTAACGGCGAGGCGCGGCGGGGCCGGACGCGAACACCCGCCGCCGGCCCACCCGTCCGACAGCGCCCCGACCAGCAGCATCGCCGGCGTCGCGCTCGCCGCGCTGAGGGCGACCATGGTGGCGACGGCGACGGCGACGGCGACGGCGCCGGGGCCGTCGGTGATCGGGTCGTAGACGAAGACGTTGGGGCACATGTTCTCGACGGCCCAGGCGACCTGGCCGGCGAAGGCCAGCACGATCAGCGCTGTCCACACGCGCGAGCCAGCCAAGGGCGTGCTGCCGTTGTCACCCGCCGGAGCCTATAAGGCGAGCACGCCTCATATTAAGTCCCGATTGTCGGGCTTGACCGGCGCGAAATCCCCCGCGACATGGATGATGTCTACCTGGGGTAGAGATCGTCCCCACCCTCCTGGAGATACCCGTCTTTACGGGCTTCCGGCTGCCTCTAGCGTCTTCCCTGCGCCTCTTCGTGGTGAGAAGATTACGAAGAGTGCGTATATCAAGATCACGACTGGTGATATACGCTGAAGGTACGGAGGTGGTGTCCCATGCGGACCGTTATCGACATCGACAAGGAGCTCTTGCAGGTGGCCCAGGAGGAGTTGGGGACGAGCAACATGAAGGAGACGGTCCACGTCGCTCTGACGGAGGTCGCCGAGCGGGCAAGGCGTCGAGAAGCGTTCGAGTACTGGACCTCGCGGGACAATACGGATCTGCTGGATCCGGACCGTATGAAGGACGCGTACTAGCAGCGGGCGTGGTCTACCTCATCGACAAGAGCGCTCTGGCGCGGATGCCCCATCCCAGCGTCGCTCGGGCGCTCGAGCCACTCATGCTCGACAAGATGCTGGCCATCTGCACGATGACGCGCCTCGAAGTCCTCTACAGCGCGCGTGACCCGGAAGGGTATGAGCTCGATGCTCACCACCTGCGACAGGACTTCCGCCAACTGCCGGTGAACGCCGAGGCCCAAGAGCGGGCGCTCGATGTTCAGGCGCTGCTGGCAGGCAAGTCGCAGCATCGTGGCATCGGCGGTTTTGATCTGCTGATCGCCGCCTGCGCCGAAGTGCACGGCGCCACGGTCCTCCACTACGACCGGGACTTCGACCGCATCTCCGAGGTCACCGGGCAGCCGTCGCTGTGGGTGGTGCCGCCAGGATCCGTGCCCTGACCGGCGGCGTCAGGCCGTGGGGACGACCTGGAAGCCCTCGGCGTAGCGGCCCTCGTCGAAGCCCGCCTGCTCGGCCCAGGCGGCCGAGCGGCCCCTGACGAACTCGGCGAACCCCTCAACATGCGCCACCTGACTGACGTGCGACCGCAGCGCCGCCAGCTTGCGGTCGATGGCGTCGGTGATGTCCACATAGTGGTTCGGCGTCGAGCCGCCCGTCAGCCAGACCTCGCGTACGGTCCATTCCGCAAGACTCTCCTCCCGCAGCAGCTCGGGGAAGGCGTAGGGGTTGCGGGCGTCGGGGTAGACGGCGTCCAGGGCGGAGCCGCCGACCGCGCGGTGGTCGGGGTGGCTGGGGGCGACGAACTGGTAGTTGCGGTCGGGGTGGTGGGTGATGACCACGTCCGGCCGTACCTGCCTGATGACCCTCGCGATCGCCTTGCGCAGGTCGAGCGAGGGGACCACGGTGCCGTCGGAATAGCCGAGGAAGCGCAGGTCGGTGACGCCGACGCACTTGGCCGCCGCGGTCTGCTCCGCCCTGCGGAGCTCGGCCATGCCGGAGTGGTCGAGCGTGCGTTCGTTGCCGCCCGCGTCGCCGTCCGTGACCACCAGGTACGTCACCTCGACGCCTCTGTCGCCGAAGAGCGCGACGCTGCCCGCGGCTCCGAAGTCGGCGTCGTCCGGGTGCGCGGTCACGACGAGGACCCTGTTGATCTCATTCTCGGGCAGCATGGGCAGCAGGCCTTCCCTTCTTGATGTTCGATGGGCACAACCAGCGGGCCGCTGTCGGCATTCCGGGCGCCGTTTGTCGGTGGGGGGTCATAACCTAGGGACGTGCCGACCCGAGTCTCTGTTGACCACCCCTTGCTCGATGGCCTCAACCCGCAGCAGCGCGAGGCCGTGATCCACCATGGCAGCCCGTTGCTGATCGTGGCGGGGGCGGGCTCGGGAAAGACGCGGGTGCTCACCCACCGCATCGCCTACCTCCTGGCCGAGCGGGAGGTGCATCCGGGCGAGATCCTGGCGATCACGTTCACCAACAAGGCCGCCCGCGAGATGAAGGACCGCATCGACAGGCTCGTCGGGCCGCGCTCCAAGGCGATGTGGGTGATGACGTTCCACAGCGCCTGCATGCGGATCCTGCGGCGCGAGGCCAAGCGGCTCGGCTTCCCCTCCAGCTTCTCCATCTACGACCAGGCCGACTCGCAGCGGCTGATGGCGATGGTCTGCCGCGAGATGGAGCTCGACCCGAAGCGCTATCCGCCCAGGTCGTTCTCCGCCCAGGTGAGCAATTTCAAGAATGAGCTGATCGACTACGAAACCGCCATGGACCGGGCGGGCTCCCACCTGGAGAAGACGCTCGCCCAGGCCTACAAGAGCTACCAGCTCAAGCTCACCGAGGCCGGCGCGATGGACTTCGACGACATCATCATGAACACGGTGACGTTGTTCCAGCTCTTCCCCGAGGTGGCCGAGCACTACCGGCTGCGCTTCAGGCACGTCCTCGTCGACGAATACCAGGACACCAACCACGCCCAGTACATCCTGATCAGGGAGCTGGTGGGCCGTCCCGAGCTGCGCACCTCCGACGGCGAGCTGGTCCGCTCCGGCGCCGACCAGTCGCAGCTGTGCGTGGTCGGCGACGCCGACCAGTCGATCTACGCCTTCCGTGGCGCGACGATCCGCAACATCCTGGAGTTCGAGCGCGACTACCCCGACGCGCGCACCATCCTGCTGGAGCAGAACTACCGCTCCACCCAGAACATCCTGGCCGCCGCCAACGCGGTCATCTCGCGCAACGAGTCGCGCAAGCCGAAGAACCTCTGGTCCGACCAGGGCGACGGGCCCAAGATCATCGGGTACGTGGCCGACAACGAGCACGACGAGGCCATGTTCGTCGCGCAGGAGGTCGACCGGCTCAGCGACGAGGAGGACGTCAAGGCGGGCGACGTCGCGGTCTTCTACCGCACCAACGCCGCCTCCCGGGTGTTCGAGGAGATCTTCATCCGCACCGGTCTGCCCTACAAGGTGGTCGGGGGCGTGCGCTTCTACGAGCGCAAGGAGGTTAAGGACCTGCTGGCCTACCTGCGGCTGCTGGCCAACCCGCTCGACGTGGTGTCGCTGCGGCGCATCCTCAATGTGCCCAAGCGCGGCATCGGCGACCGGGCCGAGGCGATGGTCGAGGCGTTCGCGACCCGCGAGCGGATCCCGTTCTGGGAGGGGCTGCGGCGCGCCGACGAGGCGCACGGCATGGCGACCCGCTCGCTCAACGCGATCAAGGAGTTCGTCGCGCTGGTCGAGGAGTTGATCGCCAAGGGCGAGGGCATGCCGCCGTCCGCGCTGGCCGAGGAGGTGCTGATCGCCACCGGCTACCGCGCCGAGCTGGAGGCGTCGGAGGACCCGCAGGACGAGTCGCGGCTGGAAAACCTCAACGAGCTGATCTCGGTGGCCTCGGAGTTCGAGGACGCCAACCCCGAGGGCACGCTGGTGGAGTTCCTGGAGCAGGTGTCGCTGGTGGCCGACGCCGACCAGATCCCCGACGCCGACGGCGGCCAGGGCGTGGTGACGCTGATGACCCTGCACACCGCCAAGGGCCTGGAGTTCCCGGTCGTCTTCCTGACGGCCATGGAGGACGGCGTCTTCCCGCACGTCCGCTCGCTGGGCGAGCCGAAGGAGCTGGAGGAGGAGCGCCGCCTGGCCTACGTCGGCATCACCAGGGCCCAGAAGCGCCTCTACCTCACCCGCGCGGCGGTGCGCAGCTCCTGGGGCTCCCCGTCGTTCAACCCCGCCTCAAGGTTCGTCAGCGAGGTGCCGGGGTCACTCATCGACTGGCGTACGGACCCGAGCAAGTCCGCCTGGAGCGCCGCCACGCGCCGTGAGCCCGCGCCCGCGGCGGCGGCCAGGAAGAGCGGCGGCCGGACCATCCCCACGCTCAATCCAGGGGATCGGGTCTCGCACGACGCGTTCGGCCTGGGCACGGTGGTGTCGGTGGACGGGGTGGCGGAGAAGACCAAGGTCAAGATCGACTTCGGGTCCGGGGGAGAGAAGGTCCTGCTGCTGGCGTACGCGCCGGTGGAGAAGCTCTGACCCTGAGGGGGCGGCGCACTCCGGTGTGCGGGAGTGCGCCCGCCGCGGGGCGTCAGGTCTGGGGGGTGCGCAGGGCGCTGCCCTTCTTCCACTGGGTCCAGTTGAGCTGCCAGTAGCTCCAGCCGTTGCGCCAGTCGAGCTTGCGCTTGGTCCCTACGATCTTGACCACGTCACCGCGCTGGGCGATGTTGTAGAACCACTTGGCGCCGGCCGGGGTGGCGCGGACGCAGCCGTGGCTCTGGTTGGAGCGGCCGAGATACTGGTAGTCGCCGTAGCTCTGGTGGACGTACTCACCGCTGTCGGAGATGCGGACCGCCCACGGGATCTGCTCCTTGTAGTAGCGCGGGTCCTTGGGGTCGGTGACGCCCATCCACGACGAGGTCATGGTCTCCACGGCCTTCTTGCCCATCGTCAGGTGGACGCCGCTGGTGGTCAGATAGACGTCGACGCCGTTCCTGACGAAACCGCCGCGACCGGCGCTGATCGCGATCTTCTTGGCCAGCTTGCCGTTCCGGTAGACCTTCATCACGTGCTTACGGGTGTCGACGAGCGAGATGTTGGCCGGGCCGACGGCGAAGCGGCGACTGACGTTCTTGGCGGCCTCGTTGCCGGGGATCTCGTTGAGCAGGGCCTTGAACAGCACCTTCTGGTTCGGCTTCCAATAGGTCTTGGTGCGGTAGACGACCTTGCGCGCCGACACCCACCGCCAGGCTCCCTCGACGGGCTTGTCGGCCTCGACGCGCAGCACCGCCTCGGCGGCCGCCCGGTGGCGCACGTCGCGGTCGAAGGTCACGATGATCGGGAAGCCGACGCCCACCTTCTCGGTCTTCTCCCCCATGGGGGTGATGTCGGCGATGCCCAGCTTGGGCTTCTTCGGGGCGGTACGGAATGTCGCCGACGCGGCTCCGGCGGCCCGGCCGTCCGGCGCCTCAACGGTCTGGGGCTGAGCGGGGTTCAGCGTTACGGAGGTGCCTTCCGCCGTACAGGCCGTCACGGTGATCAGGGCGGCCATGGTCAGTAGCCGGGGGAAGCGGTTCACGGGTGGTACTCCTGGACTGGGTGTTCATGCGACGCGTTCTGCACAGATGGGACAGGTGAGTCAGGAGTTTCGTGTACGTGGACCGCGTCACGATGGCGTAACGGTCCAATTCATGAAATGTCCTGCATGGCGGGGGTGCCGGGCCGGTTTCGCGCCGTACGAGATCTCCTTGGTGTGAGGTGGATAAGGTGCTCGGGTGCGTGTACTGATCTCGGGTGGGGCGGGTTATATCGGCAGCACGATCGCGTCGGCGTGCCTGGACGCGGGGATCACTCCGGTGATCCTCGACAGCCTGGTGACCGGGCGGCGGGAGTTCGTCGAAGGGCGGGTGTTCTACGAGGGGGGCATCGGGGACGGGGCACTGATTGACCAGATATATACCGAAAATCCGGATATCGCGGCTGTTGTGCACTGTGCGGCGTTGATCGTGGTGCCCGACTCCGTGGCCGACCCGGTCCGCTACTACCGGGCGAACGTGGCCAAGAGCCTGGAGTTCGTCGGCCATCTGCTGCGTAACGGGTGCACGCGGATGATCTTCAGCTCCTCCGCGTCCATCTACCGGGCCGGCGACGACCACACCGTGGACGAGGAGTCACCGGTCGACCCGCAGAGCCCGTACGCCCGGACCAAGGCGGTGTGCGAGGCGATGTTCGCCGACATCGCCGCGACCCAGCCGATTGACGTGCTGTCGCTGCGCTACTTCAACCCGATCGGCGCGGACCCCCGGATGCGCACCGGGTTGCAGCTCAGGCGGCCCAGCCACGCGCTCGGCAAGATGATCGAGGCGTCCGAGGAGGGCGTGTCGTTCCAGGTCACCGGCACTGACTACCCGACCCGCGACGGGTCGGGCATCCGCGACTACGTGCACGTATGGGACCTGGCCACGGCGCATGTGGCGGCGCTGGAGCGGTTCGACTCGCTGGTCCCGGAGACGTCCGTGATCAACCTCGGCACCGGCTCGGGCACCACCGTCCGCGAGCTGGCCGACGCGTTCAACCGGGTCGTGGACCGGCCGATCTCGGTCGTGGAGACCGGGCCACGGCCTGGCGACGTGGTCGGGGCCTACACCCGCAGCGACCGCGCCGAACGGCTGCTGGGCTGGCGGGCGCGGTACTCGGTCGAGGAAGGGATCGGGCACTCCCTGGAATGGGCCCGTCTCCGGGACTCCCGCCTGAAGGGGTGATCGTCTTCCCGAACGACCGATCCCCCTGCCGCTTCACGAAGGCAAGGGGACCGGGTGATCGTCGATCAGGCCGGGTGGCCGTCACGGTGACTGTCGGTCGGGCCAGGTAACCGCCGCGGTGACCCTTGGGCAGGTCACCGCGGCGGCGGCCGGAAATATCCGGTTTTACTTGAGCAGGTTGAACAGATCCAGGTTCTCGACGCTCTCCTGCTCGGTGCCGCCGTCACCCTCCAGCTTGGTCGTGACCTCGTCGGCGGGCGGAGCCTTGATGGAGACCTTGTTGCCCCAGCCGCTGTAGCGGGTGTCGACGATCATCTTCTCGCGACTGCTCTCGCTTATGGCCATGACGCTTCCGGGGACGGTGGTCACCAGCCGCGTCGGCAGCCCCTTGGCGTCCACGCTGAGCTTCCAGGTGAGCTGGGCCTTCAGCGCCTTGGCGGAGGTGGTGGCGGGCGACGAGGCGCGGTAGTACGCGGAGACCTTCCGCAGGTCACGGACGGAGATCTTGCCCGTGTAGCCACCGGTGGCCGGCTTGGCGTTCTTGAACAGGGTCTTGAGGGTGGCCGGCTCGATGATGTTCAGCGGCTGACCCAACATGCCGGTGAAGCCGGCGGGAGGGCCGTGGGGCGCCTTGTACCAGTACTTGCCGCTGGGCAGCAGCTCGGACCAGATGCTGCCCGAAAGGTAGGAGGTGGTGCCGATCCTGACCGTGCGCTCGGGCTTGGTGAGCGACTTGAACAGCGACCCTTCGCTGAGCTCGCCCAGGTCGCTGGCCTTGATGTTGAGCTTGCCCGTGATGGCCGACGCGGCGATTCCGGACTTGCTGAACTGGAAGGTGCCGCTGCTCCGGACGAAGATCGCGCGCATCCGGCCGTTGTCGATGGTGGTGCGCTCCGTGAACGTCACTCCCTTACCGGGGACGAGCTGCTTCTTCACGGCGGTCACCGGCTTGGCCGGCGCCTGTGTGATGGCGGCCTGCGCGGGGGTGGCCGCCATGAGCGCGGCGGCCGAAGCCAGGGCCAGGCCGGCGAGCATGCGATTCATTGGGTGGTTTCTCATTTCAGGAGGGGTGGTGAGGTCGCGGCCCGAACGGGCTGGGGGAAATATGGTCATATTTCCCCCAAAAGTTGACCTCGGGGGAAACCGGCATCGGGTGAACGCCGGCGTTACCGCCTGAGCCTTCACACTGATGACGGGAGAAAGATCTACCGGTTCTGGCCGAGCAAGTCGATCGGGTTATTCGCCGGGTCCTGCGGGGCGTCCGCGAGATCCTTGGCGTCGATCCACTGGGATTCGGGCGGTGCCTTGATCTTGACCTTGGCGCCCCAGCCGGTGAAACGCGTTTCCATGTGATTCCTCGACGAGCCGAGCACGCCGTAGTTCAGGGTGTACTCGCTGACCGTCCGGCTCACCAGGCCTTTGGAGTCGGTGTCCAGGAGGTAGCCGACCTTGACCTTGGCCACACGATCGTCGACCTTCTGTCCCCGCGACTTGGCCAGGTCCTTGATGGTGATCGTGCCCCGGTAGTCGCCGTTGACCTGTTTCGCGCCCGCCACCAGTTTCTTCAGCAGTTCGGCGTCGAAGATGTCGATCAACGGGTAGAGATCGGCGGCGTGACGAGCGGGGGAGCGAAGCCACTTCTTGCCCTCGGGCAGGTACTCGGAGTGGAGGCCCCCTCGGACGTAGGCCTGCTCGCCGATGACGATGGTGCGGGAGGAGTGCAGTGAGGCGATGAGGTCCTTGTCTGACTTCTTCGTGCCTTTTCCGGACGTGTAGCGCACCGACAAGTCGGAGGCGACGACCCCGGATCGCCCGAACGCCATTGACCCGGTGACCCGGGTGACGACGTTGGGTTTGCCGTCGGTGAACGAGCGGCTGATCATGGAGATTCGCACTCCGTGTCCGGGCGCTAACTGCTTTTTCACGGATTCGACCGGGCTGATGGGCGCGGCCTGCGCTGGTGCCACCGTGACCAGCGTCGACGCGCCCAACGCCAGCCCGGCGATGATTCGCTTCATGCGGATCCTTTTACGATGAAAGACGACGAACCTGGATCATGCCAATCGAAGATCACGACCATATATCGGGAGTCGCCGTATTTTTCGGCAAATAGGTGCACTTTCCGTGCAGACGGCACCTCCCCGAAGTGAGATCACCGTCACATCGCGGCATATCGGCTACCCGATGACCTGGGAGGGTCAAGCTTGGGGCTAGGCTTCACTGGCGGAAACGCCCGGCACGCGCGGGGTTGCCCGGGCCGTCGAACATCAGTCGGATTAAGCAAGGACGGACCCTCGTGGACCTGTTCGAACATCAGGCGAAGGAGCTCTTCGCGGACTACGGCATTCCGGTGCCACGCGGCATCGTCGCCCACACCGTGGAGGAGGTGCGAGCGGCGGCGCAGGAGCTGACAGGGCGCGTTGTCGTCAAGGCTCAGGTGAAGACCGGCGGCCGCGGCAAGGCCGGCGGCGTCAAGGTGGCCGATGACGCGGCCGACGCCGTCGAGAAGGCGACCGCCATCCTCGGTATGGACATCAAGGGCCACACGGTGCACAAGGTGCTCGTGGAGGAGGCCAGCGCGATCGAGGAGGAGTACTACTTCTCCTTCCTGCTCGACCGCGCGAACCGCACGTTCCTCGCGATCTGCTCGGCGGCCGGTGGCATGGACATCGAAGAGGTGGCCCACAGCGCTCCCGAGAAGGTCGCCAAGGTGCCCGTCTCGGCGCTGACCGGCGTGGACCGGGCCAAGGGGCGCGAGATCGCCCAGGCCGGCGGGCTGCCGGAGAAGTCGCTCGACGGCGCGGCCGAGCTCATCGAGAAGCTCTGGTGCGCCTTCGTGGACGAGGACGCCACGCTGGTCGAGGTCAATCCCATGATCCTGGCGGCCGACGGCGAGGTGAAGGCGCTCGACGGCAAGGTCACCCTTGACGACAACGCCGTCTTCCGCCAGCCCGACCACGAGGGTTTCGCCGACAAGTCGGCCGAGGACCCCCTGGAGGCCGCGGCCAAGGCGAAGGACCTCAACTACGTCAAGCTCGACGGCGACGTCGGCATCATCGGCAACGGCGCGGGCCTGGTCATGTCCACGCTCGACGTGGTCGCCTACGCCGGCGAGGCCTTCCCGGGCAAGCCGTCCCCGGCCAACTTCCTCGACATCGGCGGCGGCGCCTCGGCCGAGGTGATGGCCGCGGGCCTGGAGATCATCATCTCCGACCCGTCGGTCAAGTCGATCTTCGTGAACGTCTTCGGCGGGATCACCGCCTGCGACGCCGTGGCCAACGGCATCGTCTCGGCGTTCAAGCTGCTGGAGAGTCGCGGCGAGGCGGTGACCCACCCGCTGGTGGTCCGCCTCGACGGCAACAACGCCCAGCTCGGGCGGCAGATTCTGGCCGACGCCGCACTCCCGCGGGTCGAGCTGGTGGACACGATGGACGACGCGGCCAAGCGGGTCGCCGAGCTCGCTTCGGTAGGTGTGTGAGTCATGGCCATCTGGCTGACGGAAAACAGCAAGATCATCGTCCAGGGCATGACCGGTGGCGAGGGCACCAAGCACACTCGCCGCATGCTCGCCTCCGGAGCCCGCGTGGTCGGCGGCGTCAACGCGCGCAAGGCCGGCACCACGCACGAGGGCCTGCCCGTGTTCGGCACGGTCAAGGAGGCCATCGAGAAGACGCGCGCCGACGTGTCGGTGGTGTTCGTGCCGCCGGCGTTCACCAAGGACGCCGTCAAGGAGGCCATCGACGCGGAGATCCCGCTCTGCGTGGTGATCACCGAGGGTGTGCCGGTCCACGACTCGACCGAGTTCTGGGCGTACGCGGTGGCCAAGGGCAACAAGACCCGCATCATCGGCCCCAACTGCCCCGGCATCGCCTCGCCCGGCGCGTCCAACGCCGGCATCATCCCCGCCGACATCACCACGGCCGGCCGCATCGGCCTGGTGTCCAAGTCCGGCACGCTGACCTACCAGCTCATGTACGAGCTGCGTGACTTCGGCTTCTCCACCGCCGTCGGCATCGGCGGCGACCCGGTCATCGGCACCACGCACATCGACGCCCTGCAGGCCTTCCAGGAGGACCCGGGCACCGACGCGATCGTGATGATCGGCGAGATCGGCGGCGACGCCGAGGAGCGGGCCGCCGCCTACATCGAGCAGTACGTCACCAAGCCGGTCGTCGCCTACGTCGCGGGCTTCACCGCCCCCGAGGGCAAGACCATGGGCCACGCGGGCGCGATCGTGTCGGGCTCCGCCGGCACCGCCCAGGCCAAGAAGGAGGCCCTGGAGAAGGTCGGCGTCCGCGTCGGCAAGACCCCCTCCGAGACGGCCCGGCTGATGCGCGAGGTCATGCAGTCGCGCTGACCCACACGCGTCGGGTGAAGGCCCCGCCGGTGATCTCCTCTCACCGCGCGGGGCCTTCCCTTTGCCGCCGAAGCGGTCCCGTACGGAGTCCGTACGGTGATTTGAGCTTCCTTAACCGTCGCCAGAGCGAGCTTTGATCTTGAAACGGCCCACAAAGTGGTCCGGGGCGGCGCGTCAACCAAGCGGTGGTCGGGAAAGATTGAGAAAATCACTTGTTGTGACGGCGATACTCGACCAGCTGCGGGCCGCCCCCCGTTCGGTTCTCAGCAAGCTCCCCGGGGTCTCGAGTGACGATGACGAGACGCGCCGGCCACTGCCCGTGTCCGGGATGCTCGCCGCCGCCTGCACGCTGGGCGTCGGGCTCGCCGTGCTCACCACGCTCACCTTGGTCGGCTGGATCGCCGCGCCGCGTGGTGCGCTGGGGTCCGGGCTGCCCGAGGTGTTCAGGACGGCCGCGCAGATCTGGCTGGCGGCGCACCACGCCGGGTTCGAGATGCCCGGCGGCCGGGTCGGGTTGCTGCCGATCGGGTTGATGATCCTGCCGGCGCTGCTGCTGTACAAGGCGGGCCGGTGGATGGCCCGCGACGCCGACCTGCGGCTGCGGCTGCCCGCCAGGCTGCCCAAGAACAGCCCGCGGGAGAAGGCGAACGCCCGGCGGCGGGCGCAGCTCGTCCTGGTGGGCCAGGCCGGCGTCTCGCTGGCCGCGCCGTACGCGCTGCTGGCCGGTCTGATCGCGCTGGTGGCCAGCAATGAGATCACCCAGCCCTACATCGGTGAGGCGCTGCTCAGCCACTTCCTGCTGGCGTTCGTGGCGGGTGTGCTGGCCACCGCGCGGACGATCGGGCCCTGGCGGGCGATGCTGCGGCTGCTGCCGGAGCGGGTGCGTGCGCTGACCGTCGGCACGGCCATGGCCACCATGATCCTGATCGCGGCCGGGCTGGTGCTCGTGCTGGTGGCCGTGGTGATCCACTTCGACCAGGTGCGCGAGCTGACCGACGTGCTGGCGCCCGGGTTCGTCGGTGGCGTGCTGCTCGTGCTGGTGCAGGCCCTCTATCTGTTCAACGGGGTCATCTGGGCCTCGTCCTACATCGCCGGTCCGGGGTTCGCCGTCGGGGCCGACACCCTGGTCGCGCCCACGGGCGTGCAGCTCGGCACGGTGCCGAGCCTGCCGCTGCTGGGGGCGCTGCCCGAGAGCGGTCCGGTGTCCGGCTGGATGATGGCGGTGATCGCGCTGCCGTTCGCGGCGGGGATCGTGGCGGGCATCGTCGTCGCCAGGATGTCGCCCTCGCCCTCGTACGAAGCCGCGCCGCTGTGGGGTTTCCTGACCGGCGTCACGACGGGCCTGGTGACGGGGCTGCTCGCGGCGCTGTCCGGCGGCCCGATCGGCGGCGGGCGGCTGACGGCCGTCGGGCCGTCGCCGTGGGAGGTGGCCCTGTCGGTCGCTCTGGAGGTGGGCGTGGCCGCGGGCATCTCCGCCGGGGTGACGAACCTGCTGCTGCTCAACAAGCGGGCCAGGGTGCCGCTGGACAAGGCCGCGGTCCCGGTCCGCAAGGCGGGGGCGGCGATCGCCAGGGCGGCGAGCAAAGTGGGGCTGGCCGAGGCCGACGCCCGGCCGCTGCCGGGCCACTGGATGGACGCCACCGAGGCCGACACTCAGGCGATCCCGGTCATCCGCGACGACTGGCAGGACGAGCACGCCTCGGCCGCGGCCGAGACGCTCTCACAGGCCCGTCCGCGCCTGCCGCTGGACGAGTCCGTCCCCGTGCGCAAGGACATCGTGGACGAGTCCGACGATCGGGGCGGTCACGTCATCTACGTCGACCCCTACGCCTGGGACCGCGACTAGGCCGGGTCTGAGCCGGTCTGAGCCGCGTCTAAGGCCGGGTCGCCCCGATGAGCTCCAGCACGTCCGGGGGCAGCTTCTTCTGGGCCGCCTCCCTGAACTGCACGAAGCACTCGCCCTGGGAGGACACCGTGCCCGCGCTCTTCATGCACTCCTGGTAGGCGGAGTTCTCGTCCATGAGATAGAGCTGCATGCCCGTGGTCGCGGCGGACAGCACCAGCGCGACGGTCGCGACGGCGATGCCGCCCGCGGTCACGCCGGTGGGCTTGCCCGCGGATCTCAGCAGCGGGACCGCGCGAATCCCCGCCACGAGCGCGAACAACGCCATCACCAGCCCGGCAGCGGGCAGCATGAACGTCATGGCCAGCGCTGCGATGGACAACCAGATCGCTCGGCGGCCCGCGGACTCCGCGGGCTGCTGACCGGCCGGTGCTTGCACCGGTGTCGACACCTGACCTCCTCTGCGTCACCAGGCGAGGAACAGATACGCTGGCAGCCCCACCACGGATCCCCATTGGAGTGCGCGTGTCTAAGGCTGGGCGGCTCGTCGTTCTCGTCTCCGGCTCTGGAACAAACCTACAGGCCCTGCTGGACGCTTCCGCCGACTCTTCCTACGGCGCCCGGGTGGTGGCCGTGGGGGCGGACCGGGAGGGCATCGAAGGATTGGCCAGAGCCGAACGCGCAGGCGTGCCCACTTTCGTCCACAAACTGGGCGATTATCCGTCTCGGCAGGCGTGGGACGCCGCGATCGCGGAAGAGATCGCGTCCTACAAGCCGGACCTCGTGGTCTCGGCCGGATTCATGAAAATTCTCGGCGCCCCGACGCTCGACGCCTTCCCCGTGCTCAACACCCACCCCGCGCTGCTGCCGTCCTTCCCCGGCGCCCATGGAGTGCGCGACGCGCTGGCCCACGGGGTCAAGGTGACCGGCTGCACCGTGATGCTGGCCGACGCTGGGGTCGACAGCGGCCCGATCGTCGCCCAGGAGGCCGTGCCCGTGCTGCCCGGCGACGACGAGGCGGGGCTGCACGAGCGCATCAAGACCGTCGAGCGCCGCCTGCTCGTCGACATCGTCGGCCGGATGGCCCGGGAGGGCTGGACGGTCAGCGGACGCCACGTCCGCATCGGCAACCCATCAGGAGGGGAAAGCAAGTGACTCGCATCGCCATCCGGCGCGCGTTGATCGCCGTGTACGACAAGTCGGGGCTGGAGGAGCTGGCCAGGGCCCTCGACGGCGCGGGCGTGGAGATCGTGTCGACGGGCGGCACGGCGGCCGCCATCGCGTCCTACGGCATCCCGGTGACCAAGGTCGAGCAGCTCACCGGCTTCCCGGAGTGCCTCGACGGGCGGGTCAAGACCCTGCACCCGCGCGTGCACGCCGGGCTGCTGGCCGATCTCACCAAGCCGCACCACGTGGCGCAGCTCGACGAGCTGGAGATCGACCCGTTCCAGCTCGTCGTGGTCAATCTCTATCCCTTCGAGGAGACGGTGGCCTCGGGCGCGTCCGACGCGGAGTGCGTCGAGCAGATCGACATCGGCGGGCCCGCGATGATCCGCGGCGCCGCCAAGAACCACAGCACCTGCGCCGTCGTGGTCGACCCCGCCGGCTACGACGGCGTGCTGACCGCCCTCGACCAGGGCGGCTTCACGCTGACCGAGCGCAGGCGCCTGGCCGGCGTCGCCTTCGCCCACAGCGCCTCCTACGACGTGGCCGTGGCGTCCTGGTTCGCCGGTGCGTACGCCACCGAAGAGACGTGGCCGGGCTTCATGGGCGCCTCCTGGCAGCGCAAGGCAGAGCTGCGTTACGGCGAGAACCCGCACCAGAGCGCCGCCCTCTACAGCTCCGGCGACGACGGCTTGGCCAACGCCGAGCAGCTGCACGGCAAGGAGATGTCCTACAACAACTACCTCGACGCCGACGCGGCGTGGCGGGCGGCCTGGGACTTCGCCGACCCGTGCGTGGCGATCATCAAGCACCAGAACCCATGCGGCATCGCCGTCGGCGCCGACGTGGCCGAGGCCCACCGCAAGGCGCACGCCTGCGACCCGGTCTCCGCCTACGGCGGCGTGATCGCGGTCAACGGCGCGGTCACCGCCGAGCTGGCCACCCAGATCGCCGAGGTGTTCACCGAAGTGGTGGTGGCCCCCTCCTACGATCCGGAGGCGCTGGCCGTACTCACCCAGAAGAAGAACCTCCGCCTCCTGGTCTGCCCGAGCGGGCCGGCCAACGCCGCCGAGTTCCGCAGGATCGACGGCGGGCTGCTCGTGCAGCAGGTGGACCGGCTGCAGGCGCCGGGCGACTCGCCCGAGAACTGGAGCCTCAAGGCGGGCGAGCCGGCCTCGCCGGAGCTGCTGGCCGATCTGGCCTTCGCCTGGCGGGCGGCCCGTTCGGTGAAGTCCAACGCCATCCTGCTGGCCGCCGACCGGGCCACGGTGGGCGTCGGCATGGGGCAGGTCAACCGGGTCGACTCCTGCCGCCTGGCGATCACCCGGGCGGGCGAGCGGGCGGTGGGCTCGGTGGCGGCGTCCGACGCGTTCTTCCCGTTCCCGGACGGGCCGCAGGTGCTGGTCGAGGCAGGGGTCAAGGCCATCGTCCAGCCGGGCGGCTCGGTGCGCGACCAGGAGGTCATCGAGGCCTTGGAGAAGGCGGGGGTCACCCTCTACTTCACCGGCACGCGCCACTTCTTCCACTGATCAGGTGCGGGTGACCCATACGTCTCCGGGTCACCCGCCCATAGGGAAAACGCGGCGAGCATCCGTTCTGCGGGGTTACTCTTAACCGGCCGTTGCGCGTTTCTTCCCTCGGAGTCCTTTATGACGCTGCTTGACGCAATCCTGCACGCCATGCTCGCGGTGAACGGGTTCGCCACCAGTCCCTTCGTGCTCATCCTGCTGGCCTTCGCCGGGGCCTACCTCGGCGGACGCGTCGTGGAGTACATCCCGTTCACCCGCAGGATCATCGAGCGGCGCGAGGCTCAGGTCGCCGAGCGCGAGTAGTCCCAGGCCAGCTTGGCGGCTCCGGCGAGGCCGGCTCGCACCCCCAGCGTGGTCTGCTCCACCCGCACCGCCCTGACGAACGGCAGGCCGCCGATGTCGTCCAGGGCCCGCTCCAGCGGCCCGAACAGCACCGGCCCGGCCCCCGAGACGCCGCCACCGATGACCACCGTGGTCACCTCCGTGGCGGCGGCCGTGGCGGCGATCATCCCGGCCAGGGCCGTCGCGCCTCGCTCGAACGCGGCCACCGCGACCCGGCTCCCGGCCGCCGCGTCCCGCGCGAGCTCGCGGGCGTCCGGTTTCCCCGTGACGTGCTCCTCAGCCGGGGTCCAGCCGTTCTCTAAGGCCCAGCGGACCATGTTCGGGCCGCTGGAGTACCGTTCCACGCAGCCGCGCCCGCCGCACTCGCAGCGCTCGCCGTACGGGTCGACCGTCATGTGACCCACATGGCCGGCGTTTCCGGTGGGGCCCAGCAGCGGCCGGCCGTCGATCACCAGGCCGCCGCCGATGCCCGTGGACACCACGATGCCGAGCAGCGCGGCGCTGCCCCGGCCGGCGCCGAGCCAGTGCTCGCCGAGCGCCATGCACTGGGCGTCGCCGGCGAGGACGGTGGGCAGGCCGGTCAGCTCGTGTACCTCGTCACGCAGGGGGAAGCCGCGCCAGCTCGGCATGTTCACCGGGCTGACCGTGCCGGCGGCCAGGTCCAGCGGCCCGGCGCAGCCGATCCCGGCGGCGCTCGGCTCGGGGCCGCCCTCGGACACCTCCTTGATCAGCGTGGCGAGCGAGGCCATGACGTCCTCACGCGGGGTGGGGCGGGTGGCGGAGCGCAGTACGGAACCGTTCTCGTCCACCAGGGCGGCGGCGAGCTTGGTTCCTCCGATGTCAATGGCGAGTACGTGAGTCATCAGCGTTCGTGGTGGTCGTCGGGCCGGCGGGGGGCGCCAGGGTGGTCCAGTCCGGGCACGAGCTCTACCTTCGCGGCGCGCGTTTCATCGAGCCGCCGCGCGAACGCCAGGCGCCGGGCGGCGGGGAGCGGCGGCGCCGCGGGCAACAGGCGAGCGGACAAAGGTCACCCCTCGATGAGCGCGATGCTGGCGTTCGTCACACTATGCCGTCTCAAGACCGATGACAACGATGTCATTTTGTGACGCCGACCACGCCCCAGGACCCCTTGACCGGCCGACCGAGCGCACGTTACGGCGCCGCGCCCGCTCCACCGGAGAACCGTTCCCCTGGACAGACCCCGGCCACGTACGGTGACCGGGCCTTCCCGGGGCCGGCCGTAAAGATCGAAACCGTGAACGGTGGGGCGGCGATCACACGGATCACCTCCTACGGCGGGCGGCGATCACAGGGCGGGGCGCTTGCAGGCAGCCGTGGGAGGTCATGAAAGGATCGGCACATGAGCGCAGTGATACTCGACGGCAAGGCGACCGCCGCAAAGACCAAGGCAGACCTAGCGACCCGGGTGGCCGCGCTCAAGGAGCGGGGCATCACGCCGGGCCTGGGCACCGTGCTGGTGGGCGAAGACCCCGGCAGCCAGATCTACGTGGCGGGCAAGCACCGCGACTGCGCCGAGGTGGGCATCTCCTCGATCCGCGTCGACCTGCCGGAGACCGCCTCGCAGGCCGACGTCGAGGCCGCCATCGACGAGCTCAACGCCTCCCCCGAGTGCACCGGCTACATCGTCCAGCTTCCGCTGCCCAGGCACCTCGACACCATGGCCCTGCTGGAGCGGATGGACCCGGCCAAGGACGCCGACGGCCTCCACCCGATCAACCTCGGCCGCCTCGTCCACATGGTCGACGCGCCGCTGCCGTGCACGCCGCACGGGATCGTGCTGCTCCTGCAGGAGTACGGCGTGCCGATCAAGGGCGCGGAGGTGGCCGTGGTCGGGCGCGGCATCACCGTGGGCCGCTCCCTCGGCCTGCTGCTCACCCGGCGCAGCGAGAACGCCACCGTGACCCTCTGCCACACCGGCACCCAGGACCTGGCCGGCCACGTTCGCCGCGCCGACATCGTGGTGGCGGCGGCGGGTGTGCCCGGCCTGATCACCCCCGAGATGGTCAAGCCCGGCGCGGCCGTGCTCGACGTCGGCGTCTCCCGCGTCGACGGCAAGATCGCCGGTGACGTCGCGCCCGGGGTGGAGAAGGTGGCGGGCTTCCTCACGCCCAACCCCGGTGGCGTCGGCCCGATGACCCGCGCCCTGCTGCTCTCCAACGTGGTCGAGGCCGCCGAGCGGGGTCCTCAGGCCTGAAAATCCGGATCCACGCTCACGCTGACGTCGAGCAGCAGGGGTTCGCGGCGGGCGGCCAGCGTGGGCAGCACATCGTCCAGCGCGGCGGTCAGCTCGCGGTGATCGTCGATCCGGATGGCCTCGCAGCCCAGCGCCCTGGCCATCCCGGCCATGCTCACCTCGTCGAACGCCGGCCAGGGCGCCTTGCCGCCGTGCTGCTCCGCCAGCCGGTCCATCACCGCGTAACGCCCGTTCGCCAGCACCACGAACAGCGTTCCGACGCGGTAGTGGGCCGCGCTCCACAGGGCCTGCACCCCGCAGAGCGCGGCCCCGTCGCCCACCACCGCCACCACCGGCCGGCCGGGCAGCGCCATCCGCAAGCCCACGGCCGCGGGCAGCGCGAACCCCAGCCCGCCCATCGCCGCGGACACGAACCCGAGCGGGTTGCGGGCGGGCAGCAGCCTGTGCAGATCGGGCCGGGAGGACGGCGTCTCCTCGACGAGCACCACGTCTCCGGGCAGCCGCGCGGCCAGCTCCCGCAGCACCCGCACGGGCCGCAACGGCCCGTCCGTCACGGGTTCGTCGCGGGGCGCGGCGGCTCCGGGCTCGCGCAACGGGACGGGCGCGGCGGGTGCAGGTTCCCGCAACGGGGCGGGCGCGGCGGGCGCGGGACCTGGTCCGGGCGCACGAGAGGGCAGGAGTACGGCCAGCCGCGCGCACACCTGGTCAGGCCGGGCGAGGTAGGCCAGCTCGGCCGGGCTCCGATGCGCCTCGGCGGGGTCGTCGGTCACCAGCGCGACCGTGGTGCCGGGCTCGACCAGCGGGCCGGGTTCGTACCCGTACTGCCGGAAGACCGGCGCGCCCACCGTCAGCACCACGTCATGCGCCGCCAGCGCCGCCCGCAGCCGCGGCCGGTCGGCGGGCAGCACGCCCGCGTACAGCTGATGATCCTGCGGGAACCCGGCCCGCGCCCCGAAACTCTCCTGCCAGACCGGGCACCCCAGCCGCTCGGCCAGCGCCACCAGCGAGTCCCAGCCGTGGCTGGCGCCCGCACCGCTGACGATCGCGGGGGTGCGGGCGCCCGCCAGAAGCTCGACCAGCGGCGTCAGGTCGGCGTCCGTGACCGACACCGGGCGGAGCAGTCTGGCGGGCGCGGTCACGGTCTCGCCTTCGTACGGCGCCGCCCAGTCGTCCATCGGCACCACCACCAGGGCCGGGCCGCGGAAGGTGACGGCCTGGTGGAAGGCGCGGGCGACGGCGCCGGGGACGTCCTGGGCGCGCACCGGATGGTCGGTGTGGACGGGATAGTCGCCGGCCAGGCCCGCCAGCCGCCCGGCGAGGAACGGCTCCTGCGCCAGGTGCCTGCGGTCCTGTTGGCCCACCAGGATCACCATCGGCACCCGGTTCGCCCGGGCGGTGGCGATCGCCCCGACCGCGTTGCCGAGTCCGGCGGTGGTGTGCAGCACGGCGAGCGCGGGCGCGTCGTGGCCGATGGCCCAGCCGGTGGCCATCCCGACCACCGAACCCTCGTGCAGGGCGAGCACGAAGTCGAGGTCGTCGGGCAGCCCCATCAGCAGGCTGATCTCGGTGGAGCCCGGGTTGCAGAAGATCGTGGTCATCCCGGTCTGTCTGAGCACCTCGAACGTCGCGTCCTTGACCGTGTTCACGGCGTCCCCTTGTTCACTATGCGTACACCTATTCACATGCCGAACAATCCCGTATGGTAAGGAATCTATGTCTTTGTCGGCCTATGTTGTCAAGGATTCCCATGGTTGATCACGTCCAGTCGCTCGCCCGGGGTCTGGCCGTGATCCGCGCGTTCAGCGCCACCGCGCCGGCCCTGACCTTGAGCGAGGTGGCCCGCGAGACCGGCCTCACCCGCGCGACGGCCAGGCGGTTCCTGCTGACGCTGGTCGAGCTGGGGTACATGCGCAGCGACGGGCGACTGTTCACGCTCACGCCACGCGTCCTGGAGCTCGGGTACGCCTACCTGTCCAGCCTGTCGCTGCCCGAGGTCGCCGCCCCGCACCTGGAACGCCTGGCCGCCGAGGTCCACGAGTCGGCCTCGGTGGCGGTGCTCGACGGCGAGGACGTGGTGTACGTGGCCCGCGTGGCGACGGCCCGGGTCATGCGGGTGACGATCAGCATCGGCACCCGGTTCCCCGCGTACTGCACCTCCATGGGCCGCGTCCTGCTCGCCGCCCTCCCCCCGGCCGACCTGGACCACTACCTGTCCCGGGCCACCCTGCGCCCCTTCACCTCCCGCACCCTCACCTCCCCGACGGCGCTGCGCGCCGAGCTCGACCAGGTACGCGGGCGCGGCTGGGCGATGGTGGACCAGGAACTGGAGGAGGGGTTGCGGTCCTTGGCGGTACGCATCCGGAACCGCTCCGGCACGACGGTGGCGGCGGTGAACGTCTCGACGCATGCCAGCCGTACGACCTTGCAGCATGTCAGGCGTGAGCTGCTGCCCCTGCTCCAGGCGACGGCTGCCCGCATCGAATCGGACCTGTCCGCCCAGACCCGCACCTGACGACGTGGCCGTCGTGAGCAGGCTCCGGCGTCATCCGCGCGCTCGGCGGCGTTCTTCGAGGCGTACCACTCAGCCGGGCGGGTTGAGGTGCGCGGCCAGGTCGTCGAGCGTGGCGTTGGTGCGAGGCAGGGTCAGCGGGTCGCGTCGGGCATGCGGACCGTCACGTAGGGATGCGGCTGCTCCAGCCACTCGCCGGTCAGCCGCGCCCCGGTGGTGCGGTCGATGACCGCGAGGCAGGCGGCCCTCCAGTCGTAGTCGGCGCGGTCATCGAGGTCGTCCTCGTCCTCATCCTCGTCGAGGTCCTCGGGCAGGGGCCCCGCGAAGAAATCCGTCATCGCCTGCAGCTCAGGCCATCGCGCCAGTCCGGCATGATGTTCCTGCCGCCCGGGGAAGAGCGCGTCGATCGCCAGGAGGTGCTCGCCGCCGGCCGCGAAGCTCAGCAGATTGTTGGCGTTGACATTCCACCAGGCGCTGTAGACACGCGCTCTTTCACTGAGTCGCCGGAGCACGGCGGGGCTCGCCCCGAGGTAGTCCCACTCGAAGAGAACGGTGGTCGAGCCGTACCGGTCGACGAGCACGGGGTAGGCGTCGCGTTTGGGTGGCCCGATGGCGCCGAGCGGCGCCGGCTCGTACAGCCGGTAGGACGTGTCCCCGGCGAGGCGGGCGGCGACCTGGTCCAGGGTGAGAGCTCGCCCGTCGTCGGGGACCACCACCGTCCAGCACATGCCCACGCCGGGCCATTGCGTGCTGTTCATCAGTTGCCGGTAACGCTCGCGCAGGTCGACGATTGGCAGCCGTTCGGTGTTCAAGCAGGGCCCGTCGCTCGGCGGAAACAGATCGTCGAGATCATCCCATAGGCGCGGCGGAACCGAGCTGCCGTGGTGGCCAAGCAGCTGACATGAACTCCGCTCGCGGCATTGTAGTTATATGACTACATTACGTGATGGTCGGGATAGGAGGACCATCGCGTGCTTGATTTGCACGGTTCGAAATAGAACGAGAAGTCCGTGAGTGGCTCGAAAATCTGAGCGCCAGCGACTACAAACGAGTCGAGGAGGTGGCCGGTTTGTTGGCGGAGAAGGGCACTGAACTAGGGCCCATGGTCCCTTCACCTGGAAGGGCCGGTCTGGGAGCTGCGCGTCCGGTTGCGTGACGTGGCGGCGAGGGTTACATGCTGGTGTGCTACGGATAGGACGATCGTGTTGCTCACGGTTTTCCGTAAGACGAGGCAGCATGATCAGCGGCAGGTCGACCGGGCGGTTCGGGCGCAGAAGATCTGTGAACGCGACCACTGGAGACCGGCCACCGAGACGTATGAGAGGCAGGTGTGATGGCTGGTTACCACACCCGCTGGGTGCGCCCAGAGTCTGAGGTCGATGACCCTGAGCGGATCGCGATCCGTGAGGCGCTCGCTTTCGGCAAGGCCTTGTACGACAGGCGTACTGATCTTGGGTTGAGCACTGCGGAACTGGCTCGGCGGGCAGGGATGACGCAGGACGAGATCGAATGCATCGAGGAAGGCGGTACCACGCCCACGATCGCTTTGCTGCGGAGACTTGCGGCGGCGTTGAACGCGGACGTGCGGTTGACCTCGGGTCATGATCTCGGCTCGATGTGGTTCGAGGCGCACGCCGCCTGAATGGCCACGACCCCGTAGGGGGCGTTCACGGCTCTACGGCATGATCGTCTCAGCCACAAGCTTGAGGGTGAAGGCGCGTAGTCAGCTCCATCGCCCTGTTCGTATCGGATGCTCAACGGTTGATGGACGGGCGACAGCGCCGACCCGGCGGAATCCGTCTCACACCCGGGGGTCTGGGGGCGGGGACCGCCGGCAAGAGGGTGCGGGGGAGCTCGGCTTCCCCGAAACAGTAGCCCTAGGCTGCTTTGCGCGAGGATTCGACGGTGGGGACGTGGTGTACGTGACCCGCGTGGCGACAGCCCGGGTCATCTTTGACCGCCGAACCCACGCCGCGGTTGCTCAGCTCGGTCGGTCTGGGTGGCGTCCCGGCCAGGCGGCCAGTGCCATTTCGGCGATCTGGGCCAGCTCCGCCGCGTCGGCACCGTCCCGGGCGCGCTGTGACATTCCTTGGATGGTGACGGCGAAGTAGCCGGCCAGCGCGGCGGGGTCGGCGTCGGCGTGGAGTTCGCCTTCCTGCCGGGCGGTGCTCAGGCGCTCGCGCAGGGCCGCGAGGTTGGCGTTGCGCAGGTCGCGCAGGAAGTCCGCGATGTCGGCGTCCTGGACGGTGACGTTGGTGGCGGCGCTGATGGTCAGGCAGCCGGCCGGGTGGGAGGGATCAGGGTAGATCGCCGCCGCCTCGCGCAGCATGCGGGCGACCGCCCGGTAGGCCGTGGGCTCCTCACGCAGCGCGGCGCCGGCGAACGCGCCGGCGGGCGAGTGGGCGTAGACCTGTACCGCCTCTTTGAACAGCGCCTTCTTGTCGCCGAAGGCGGCGTACAGGCTGCCCGGCCGGATGCCCATCGCCTCGGTGAGCTCGTTGAGCGAGGTCGCCTCATAGCCGCGTGCCCAGAACAGCCGGATGGCCGCGGCGAGTGCGGCGTCGCGATCGAACGTGCGCGGACGTCCTCGTGTCGTACCTGCCTGACTCATGACCTCATTCTAGAGCGCTCACTCAAGAATCCGTGTTAGCCTCTTTCTTGAGTAATCGCTCAACAAATAAGAGGTGGACGAGCATCATGGGCGCACGCGCACTCGACAACAAGGTGGCGCTGGTCACCGGCGGCAGCAGGGGAATCGGCCGGGCCATCGCCGAGCGCTTCGGGCGGGACGGTGCAGTCGTGGCCGTGGGCTTCGCCCGCGACCAGGCCGCGGCCGACGAGGTCGTCGAAAAGATCGGCAAGGACGGCGGCCGGGCGTTCGCGATCCGGGCCGAGCTGGGCCGGCACGGCGACGCGGCCGCGCTCTGGGCCTCGTTCGACGATCAGATCGAACTGCACTCTCCCCAGGCAGGCGTCGACGTCATCGTCAACAACGCCGGCATCGACGGCGGCGCGGACCTGGCCTCCCTCACCGAAGAAGGATTCGACGACGTCTTCGCGGTCAACGTCCGGGCGCCGTTCTTCATCGTGCAGCACGGGCTCAAGCGGCTGCGCGACGGCGGGCGCATCATCAACATCTCCAGCGGCGCGGCCCGGATGGCCCTGCCGCAGAGCATCGCTTACGGCTCCACCAAGGGCGCCCTGGACACCTTCACCCTCAACCTGGCCAAACAACTGGGCCCGCGAGGTATCACGGCCAACTCGGTGTCCGCCGGGATCACCGACACCGACATGAACGCGGAATGGCTGCGCGGCGACCCGCAGGCGCACGCCCACGCCGCCTCACTGGCCGCCCTCGGCCGGGTCGGGCAGCCCGAGGACATCGCCGGCATCGTGGCCTTCCTCGCCTCTGACGATGCCCGCTGGGTGACCGGCAGAGCGATCGACGCCACCGGCGGCGCTGGACTGTGATCTCTGGCGGGCAGCGGCGCGACAACCGTCAGGTGCGGCGGCGGTAGCGGTCGGTGGCTTCGCGGGTGGCTCGGATGGCCGCGTCCGCCCGGTCGTACGTGCGCTGGGCCAGCCCCACGAAGATGCAGTCCACGATCAGCAGCTGGCTGATCCGGCTGGCCAGCGCCCCGGGCCGGAACGCCGTCTCCCGCCCGGCCGACACCAGCGTGTGGTCGGCCATCCCGGCCAGCGACGACCGGGGGTTGTTGGTGATGGCCACCACCAGCGCCCCCGCCTCGGCCGCCGTGCGGGCCGGGACGAGCACGTCGGGGGTCTCGCCGCTGCAACTGATCGCCACCACCACGTCACCGTCCCTGAGCAGCGCCGCACTGGTCAGCGCCAGGTGGGCGTCGCTGAACGGGTTGGTGTACAGCCCGATCCGCAGCAGTTTCTGCGACATGTCGGTGGCCACCAGCCCGGAGGCGGCCACGCCGTACACGTCCACCCGGCGCGCGTCCGCGATGGCCGTGACGACCTCGCCCAGCTGGTCGGGGTCGAGCTGGGCGGCGGTGTCGGCGAGCGCCTCCGACTCGGCCCGCGCCACCTTGGCGATCACGTCGGTGAGCGGGTCGTCGGGGCCGAGGTCGCCGGGGACCAGCCGTTCGGGCTCCTTGGCGACGGCGGCGGCCAGGGCGAAGCGCATCTGTGAGTAGCCGCCGAAGCCGAGTGCCCTGGCGGTGCGCACGATGGTCGCCTCGCTGGTGCCGGACACCACGCTGAACTCGGTGATCGTGCTGCGGACGATCAGGCCGGGGTCGGCGAGGATGATGCGGGCGATGGACTGCGCCGCCGGGGTGAGCGACGGCAGCACGGCTCGTACGGCCGCGACGGGGTTGGAGCTGGACGTCACGACGTCAGCCACTCGGCCGCCGCTTGGGCGGAGACGCGGGAGATGCCGTGGGTGGCGAGGTGCGCGGCGCCGGAGGGGGCGTCCGGGATGCCGGTGTCGACGATGATCACGTCCGGTCGCGTCTTCACGGCCTGCGCCACCCGGTCCTGGACCCAGGGGTGGCGGGCGGCGTCGTGCACCACGAGCACGACGGGCCGCTGCTCGGCTCCCGATCCGCGTCCGGCGCTCGCCGCGAGTCCGGGGCCGAGGCGGGGGAGCGGGCCTCCGGGCTCCAGCTGTACGCGTGCGGTGTCGGGGAGCAGGGCGGTCAGCGCGGCGGTGATGCCGGCCGGTGTCGCGGGGTCCACGGCCTGGTTGAGGCGGGTGTTGACCTCCACCACGAGCGGCCCCCTGGTCAGGGTGGCCGCGCCGGTCGCGGTCAGCGCGGCGCGGGCGGCGTCCAGGCCGACGTCCGGATCGTCGGTGTCGTCGTCGAGGCGCAGGGCCGCCTGCTCGTCGTACCAGCTCGCCAGTGCGCGCACCCGCGCGCCCGCTTCCGCGAGGCGCTCCTCGGGCAGGCTGCCGGACCGGACGGCGGCCACGACGGCGTCGCGGATCTCGTACAGGCTCTGTTCGGTGGTCAGGCCGACGCAGACGGCGTCGACGCCGGCGGCGAGCGCGCGTGCGGTGATCTCGCCGGGAGTGAACCTGGCGGCCACCGCCCGCATCTCGATGGCGTCCGTGACGAGCATCCCGTCGAAGCCGAGCTCGCCCCTGAGGAGCTCGGTCAGGATGGTACGGCTCAGCGTCGCGGGCAGGTCCGGATCCAGGGCGGGGACGAGGAGGTGGCCGCACATGATCGAGCGCACGCCGGCCGAGATGGCGGCCCGGAACGGCGGCAGGTCGCGCTCGACGAGTACCTCGCGGGAGGCGTGCACGGTGGGCAGCTCCAGGTGGGAGTCGGTGACCGTGTCGCCGTGGCCGGGGAAGTGCTTGGCGCAGGCCGCGACGCCGGCGCCCTGGACGCCCTTGACGTAGGCGACGGTGTGGCGGGCCACCAGGTCGGCGGTGGGGCCGAAGGAGCGGACGCCGATGACCGGGTTCGCGGGATTGGCGTTCACGTCGGCGGCCGGGGCGTAGTCGAGGGTGACGTCGGCCCGCGCGAGCATGCGGCCGATCTGGCGGGCCACCCGTTCGGTCAGCGCGACGTCGTCGACCACGCCGAGTGCGCGGTTGCCGGGGAAGGAGCTGCCGGAGGCGACCTCGAAGCGGGTGACCACGCCTCCTTCCTCGTCGACGGCGACGACGGCGCCGGGATTCTCGGCTCTGATCTGCTGGACGACCTGCGCACTCGGCGCATTGCGGGCGAACAGCACGACACCGCCGAGTCCCTGGCCGAGCGCTCCGCGCATCCAGTCGGGGACCGAGGTCCCCGCGTAGCCTGGCTGGAGCACTGCCATGGCCAGTCGGTACAGGTCAGCGGTCATTCGGCATTTTCCTTCACGGTTGTTGATCTGAAGGTAATTTTCTGTCATCGTCGCCCTCGACACAACCTCTTCCGAGGAGCCACCCCCCATGCACAGCCGAAGGACCCTCCTCAAAGGTCTCGCACTGGCCGCAGCCGCCTCAGCGGTCCCCCTGCCCGCGTTCGCGGCCACCGACCACGTGCCCCCGCTGCGCCAGATGCGCGGCATGTGGATCGCGTCAGTGGTGAACATCAACTGGCCGTCCAAGCAGGGCCTGAGCGCCGACGAGCAGAAGGCCGAATACCTCGCCTGGCTGGACCTGGCCGTCGAGCGCAAGCTCAACTCGGTGTTCGTGCAGATCAGGCCCACCGCGGACGCCTTCTGGCCGTCACCGTTCGAGCCCTGGTCGCACTGGCTGACGGGCACCCAGGGGCAGGACCCCGGCTACGACCCGCTCGGCTTCGCCGTGGCCGAGACGCACAAGCGCGGCCTGGCCTTCCATGCCTGGTTCAACCCGTACCGCGTCTCCATGCAGGCGGACCCGGCCCAGCTCCACCCGGACCACCCCGGGCGCAAGCATCCCGACTGGATCCTGCCGTTCGGCGGCAAGCTCTACTACAACCCGGGCATGCCGGAGGTCCGCAGGTTCTGCCAGGACGCGATGCTGGACGCGCTGGCCCGCTACGACATCGACGGCCTGCACTTCGACGACTACTTCTACCCGACCAACAGCGCGGCCTTCGACGACAGCGCCGCCTTCGCCCAGCACGGCGGCGGCTTCCCCGACCTGGCCACCTGGCGGCGGCACAACGTCGACCTGATGGTCTCGGAGATGCAGCAGCGGGTGCGCGAGGTCAAGCCGGAGACCGCCTGGGGCATCAGCCCGTCCGGCATCTGGCGCAACAAGGGCACCGACCCGCTCGGCTCCGACACCAACGGCGGGCAGTCCTACGACAACCTGCACGCCGACACCCGCGGCTGGGTGCGGAAGGGCTGGCTGGACTACATCGCGCCGCAGCTCTACTGGTACATCGGGCAGCCGCCCGCCGACTACTCCAAACTGGTGCCGTGGTGGTCGGACGTGGCCGACGGCACCGGCACCCTGCTGTGGATCGGCCAGGCCGCGTACAAGGCGGGTGATCCCGCCCAGGCGCCCGAATGGCAGGACCCTGCCGAGCTGTCCGACCACCTCACGCTCAATCGCGACCACCCGCAGATCGGCGGCGACATCTGGTACAACGCCAACGACCTGCGCGCCGACCGGATCGGCTCGATCAGCACCGCCGTCAACGACCACTACACGCGACCGGCGCTCGCGCCGGTGCTGCCCAGGCTGGCGAAGGGCCGGCCGCCGCGCAAGCCGGTGCTGGCCTACGCGCTGCGCCGGCACGGCGGGGTGGAGGTGCGCGCGGTGGCCGCCGGACGGGACGAGCCGTTCCAGTTCGCCGTCTTCCGCTTCCCGCGCCGGGCGTCGGCGGCGGGCTTCCGCGACGCCCGCCACCTGGTCGCCGTCCTGCCCGGTGACCGGCAGGTGCGCTGGCGGGACGCGGACGGCCGACGTGGGGACCATTACTACGTGGTGGCGGTGGACCGGGCCAACCGGACCAGCGAGCCGAGCAACGGCTTCAGGGTCATCTAGGGGGAGTGCGATGCGGGTTCTCGGCCTCATCTCGGGCACCTCGCACGACGGTGTCGACAGCGCTGTGGTGGACTGGTCGCTCGACGGCGGCGTGCTGACCGGCACGCTGCTGCATCTGGGGGAGCAGCCGTACGAGCCTGGGCTGAGAGCCCGCATCGTGGCGGCGCTGCCGCCGCACCGGATCGACCTGGGCGAGGTCTGCGCCCTGGACACGCTCATCGGCCAGGCGTTCGCGGACGTGGCGGCCGGCGCGCCGGCCGCCGACCTGATCTGCTCCCACGGCCAGACGCTCTTCCACTGGGTGGAGGACGGGCGGGTGCTGGGCACCCTGCAGCTCGGCCAGCCGGCCTGGATCGCCGAGCGCACCGGGCTGCCGGTGGTGTCGGACGTACGGGCGCGCGACGTGGCGGCGGGCGGGCAGGGGGCGCCGCTGGTGTCCTACCTCGACCTGCTGCTCATGGCGGGCATGCCGGGCCGCACCGGGGCACTGAATCTGGGCGGGATCGCCAACCTGACCGTGCGGGAGCCGGTCGTGGCCTACGACACCGGGCCGGCCTGCGCGCTCATCGACGCCGCCGCGCCGCCGTACGACCGGGACGGGGAGCTGGCGGCGGCGGGCACGATCGACACCGGGCTCATGGAGGAGCTGCTGGCCGAGCCGTACTACCGCCAGGAACCACCCAAATCCACCGGTAAGGAGCTTTTCACGCCCGACTACGTGAAGGCGGACCTGCCGCAGGCGGACCTGGTCGCCACGCTGACCGCGCTCACGGCCGAGACGGTGGCGGCGGAGATCCGCAGGCACCGCCTCGACACGGTGATCGTCTCAGGCGGCGGGGCGCGTAACCCGACGTTGATGAGCATGCTGCGCCTGCGAGCGTCACCGGCGACGTTCGTGACCAGTGACGAGCTCGGCGTGCCGGCCGACGGCAAGGAGGCGATCGCCTTCTCGCTGTTCGGCTGGCTCACCGCACACGGCCTGCCCGCCACCGTGCCCAGGTGTACAGGCGCCTCAGGCGCCCGGGTCCTGGGCACGATAACGCCGGGTTCCGATCCGCTGACGCTGCCGGAACCCCTCGCCGAAGCCCCGGTCGCGATCCGTCTCTCAGGAAGCCCTGCGCCCCGCCGCTGACGGCTCGGCAGGAGCCCCCGACCGCTGTGGTGGCACCACAGGTGTCGGACGCACCAGGCCCAGTGCGACCACCTCGTTGGCCAGCCGCGTGCGCCGGTTGGTGCCTTCGGGAATCCTGAACTTCTGATACAGCCGCAGCAGGTGCTGCTTGACCGCGGCTTCGGTCACGACCAGGTCGTCGGCGATTTCCCGTGCGGTAGCCGGGGCGACGAACGCCTCGTCCGACAGCGCCGGCCTGCAGAGCGAGGTCAGCACATCGACCTCGCGTCTGGTCAGCTCGGGCGCCGCGGCCCTGCGGAGTTCGACCTCGGGGGTGAAGTCCTCACGGGGGACTCCACCGATGCGACCGCGTGCCGCGCCGAAGGAGACGACGTCGCCGTCGTCGAGCACCCTCCGTGCGATCGGCCTGCCGTTCACCCGTGTGCCGTTGCGGGACAGGCCCAGGTCAACGACATACAGGTAGGGTCCTCGCCTGACGAACTCGGCATGGAGCCGAGACACGCTGGGATCGCTGAGCCGGATATCCGCGCCCCGGCCCCTTCCCACCGTTGTGATCTCGGGGCGCAACGGGACCACCTCGCCGGTGTCCTCGATGCGTATGAACGGCCCCTCCACGGCAGTTCCTCCCCAGGTAGCCCGCCGTAACTATTACTACAGCTGCGGCTTACCCAAACGTGGGGATGCGGAATCGCCTTTGCCGAAACGAGAATCGTGCTTGAAATTGATCTGACCCCTTGAGACTGGTTTTGCCTGCTCACAGGTAGACTTCCACGGGAGATAAGCGGAGGAAGTACTCATGGCGGACAAGCCCACAAAAGGCCTGGCAGATGTCGTCGCAGCGTCCACAGCGCTCAGCGACATCGACGGGAAGGCCGGTCGCCTGTTCTATCGTGGATACGACATCCACGACCTGGCCGGCCGCGCGACGTTCGAAGAGACCGCACACCTGCTGCAGCGCGGGAAGCTGCCCGACCGGGCCGAGCTCGCCGCCTACGGTGAGGAGCTGGTGCGTGGCCGGGAACTGGGCGCGCTCGTCTCGGCGAACATCTCCGAGATCGCCGAGAAGCAGAAACCGATGGAGGCGCTGCGCACCCTCGTGTCGCTCGCCGGTGCGGACGACCCGGACAAGGACGCCAACTCGCGCGAGGCCAACCTGGCCAAGGCGGCCCGCCTCACCGCGCAGCAGCCCCTGCTGGTCGCCCGCTTCCACGCCGCCCGCAGCGGCGGCCAGGCGCCCGAGCCGGATCCGTCGCTCAGCGTCGCCGCCAACTTCCTGCTCCAGGTCACCGGCCGCAGCCCCGCGCAGCGCCAGGTCGAGATCTTCGACGCCTGCCTGGTCCTGCACGCCGACCACACCATGAACGCCTCCACCTTCGCCGCCCGAGTCTGCGCCGCGACCCTGTCGGACATGCACTCCGCCATCGTCGCCGCCATCGGCACGCTCAAGGGCCCGCTGCACGGCGGCGCGAACGAGCAGGTCATGAAGACGCTCGAGTCGATCTCACCGACGGGCGTCGCCCAGGCCGTGCGCGACAAGCTCGCCGCCGGCGAGAAGATCATGGGCTTCGGCCACCGCGTCTACAAGACCGAGGACCCGCGCGCCACCCACCTGCGCAGGATGTCGCAGGAGCTGGCCGAGGCGGCCGGGGACGACACCTACTACCGGATGTCCAAGGAGATGGAGGAGGTCGTCTTCGAGACCAAGGGGCTCTATCCGAACGTCGACTTCTACGCGGCGTCCGTCTACCACTACCTTGGGATCCCGACCGACCTGTTCACCCCCGTCTTCTCGATCAGTCGCATGTCCGGCTGGACCGCGCACGTGATCGAGCAGCACGCGGACAACCGCCTGATTCGCCCCGACAGCGAATACATCGGCGAGACGGACCAGAAGTGGAAGCCGATCGACGAACGATGAGCCTTTGAACGATGAGCCCGTGAGCGAGAGCCACGAACGTGCGAGCTGGGGGCCGTACCCGCTGATCCTGGCGGGTGCGGCCGTCGGCGTGGGGCTGATCTTCCTGATCGACGTGCGGTGGGGCGGCTTCGCGGTGGGCGCCGTCCTCATGATCGGCGCCGCGCTGCGCTTCGCCGGCTACGGCGGCCCGCTCGCCGTGCGCAGCAGGAGAGCCGACGTCACCACGCTCGGCCTGTCCGGCTTCGTGCTGGTGCTGAGCTCGCTGCTGCTCTACAACAACGCGTTGAAGGCGCTCATCCAGTCCCTTTTCTCCGGCTGAGGGGCGTCCGATAGCCTCAACGTATCCATTCATTGAAGGGGAACCATTCGCATGCCCAAGATCAAGGTGGAGGGTTCGGTCGTCGAGCTTGACGGCGACGAGATGACCCGGATCATCTGGCAGTTCATCAAGGACCAGCTGATCCTTCCCTACCTCGACGTCGACCTGAAGTACTACGACCTCGGCATCGAGCGACGCGACGCCACGGACGACCAGATCACGATCGACGCCGCCAACGCCATCAAAAAGTACGGCGTCGGTGTGAAGTGCGCCACCATCACCCCGGACGAGGCGCGGGTGGAGGAGTTCGGGCTCAAGAAGATGTGGAAGTCCCCGAACGGGACCATCCGCAACATCCTCGGCGGTGTCATCTTCCGCGAGCCGATCATCATGTCCAACGTGCCGAGGCTCGTCCCCGGCTGGACCAAGCCGATCGTCGTCGGCCGTCACGCCTTCGGCGACCAGTACCGCGCCACCGACCTCAAGATCCCCGGCGAGGGTTCGCTCACCCTCACGTACACGCCGAAGGACGGCTCCGAGCCGATCGAGCTCGACGTGTACGACTTCCCGGGCCCCGGCATCGCGATGGCCATGTACAACCTGGACGAGTCGATCCGCGACTTCGCCCGCGCGTCCATGCGCTACGGCCTCAACCGCAACTACCCGGTCTACCTCTCGACGAAGAACACCATCCTCAAGGCGTACGACGGCCGCTTCAAGGACATCTTCGCCGAGGTCTTCGAGACCGAGTTCAAGGACGAGTTCGCCGCCGCCGGCATCACCTACGAGCACCGCCTCATCGACGACATGGTCGCCGCGGCCATGAAGTGGGAGGGCGGCTACGTCTGGGCGGCGAAGAACTACGACGGCGACGTCCAGTCCGACACCGTCGCGCAGGGCTTCGGCTCGCTCGGCCTGATGACCTCGGTGCTGATGACCCCCGACGGCCGCACCGTCGAGGCCGAGGCCGCGCACGGCACGGTGACCCGCCACTACCGCGAGCACCAGAAGGGCAACGCCACTTCCACGAACCCGATCGCCTCGATCTTCGCGTGGACCCGTGGCCTGGCACACCGCGGCAAGCTCGACAACACGCCCGCGGTGACCGCGTTCGCCGACACGCTGGAGCAGGTCTGCGTCGAGACGGTCGAGAGCGGCCAGATGACCAAGGACCTGGCGCTGCTGGTCGGCGGCGACGCCAAGTGGCTGACCACCCAGGACTTCCTGGGCGCGCTCGACGAGAACCTGAAGAAGAAGATGGCTGTTTAATCAAAAATGACCCCTACCTGCGGAAACTCCACAAGGTAGGGGCCATTTTTCCGCTCTGGGCCGTCTGTGGGCCGTCACGCCTTTCTACGGTGCCTCGAAGATGGCCGCCACTGCCTTCCTCGTGCGCTCCTGGCTGCTCGGCATGAGGTGGGTGTACGTCCGGAGGGTGAACCCCGGGTCATGGTGCCCTAGGTACTCGCTCAGGGCCTTGATGTTCTCGCCGGCGTCCAGGAGCACGGAGGCGTAGAAGTGGCGGAGGGCGTGCATGCCATGCTCGCGCGCTTGTGCGTGCCGCTCTCCGCGTTGCCGCTCCGGCAGGACTCCGGCCTCCACGAGAGCCGTCTTCCAGTGGACGTTGTTGAAGCTCGGGCGACGAACCGGATCACCGTTCACCTGCGTAAAGAGCAGGCGCTTGGTGACCAACTCGCCGTTTGGCGTCCCCCAGGGGAGGGTGACGGCTACGGGTGGAAACTCCTTCATATGGGCTTGAACCGCATCAGCGATCGGGCCAGGTAGGGGAACGTCTCGGAGTTTGCCGCCCTTCGGGGGCGCGAAGACGAGCCTGTACTCGCTGTACTTCAACTGTTGAACCACGTGCAGCGTGTCGGAATCGAAGTCCAGTTGATCCACGTCTATGGCGAAGATCTCGCCTTGACGTAGCCCACAACCGCCGCCGACGTCCACCATGCGCTGAAATCTGCCAGGCAGAGCGGCTCGGACCGCGAAGACACGCTCGATGGTCCAGGGCGCGACGCGCTTCGTCTCGATCTTCGGTGCCTTCACCGAGCGGGCCGAGCATGGGTTGCGGGTGAGGTGACCATCATCCACGGCCGCGCTGAGTACGCTCCGCACGTTCGAGTAGATGGTCTTCGCGTACGAACCACGAACGCCGTTCTCTTCGAGCTGTTTGATCCAGGTGCGGATGTGTCCAGGCTGGAACGAGCCGAGAGGGCGAGCACCAAGGTATGGGAACGCGTGAATCCGCAGTTGAGACCCTATAGACGCTCGGGTGTTGGGGTCTCCGCTCCGTTCTTGAAGCCACTTCTCGGCGAACTGACGGAAGGTCACGCGGGCGGCGCGCGGGTCGATGTAGCGCCCCCGGGACATATCGGCGGCAGTCTGTGCCAGCCATTCCTCTGCCTGGCGTTTCTGCCGGTCGGGGAAGGATTGGCTCTTCTCGGTGCCGTCCGGCCCGACGTAGCGAGCGCGGTATCGCATGCCTTTCCCGTACCTGTCGGTGCGTACGCGCTTGGTCTTGCCGTCGGGGCCGGCCTCGGTCTTATACCAACGGTCTTGAACGTGTCCAGCCACGTCAGCCCTCCTCTCGCTGAGTCTGCTTTGCGACCCACGCGAGTACCGCCGTCAGGTCGTAGCGGAGGTGGCGGCCGACGCGGAATCCGGGCGGGCCGGTGCGCTTGCGCCGCCATTGGTAGACGGTCTCCTTCGGCACGTTGAACATCTCGGCCAGATCCTCGGGGGTGAGAAAGTGCGGCGCTGCTGTCGTTGGCATGATGGTGGTGCCTCTCTGATGGGGTGCGGCCCCTGCCGGTTCTGCTTTGCCGGCGCTTCCGGCGGGGTCGCTTCAGGTGCCATTCGCAGGTGGTCATGGGCGTTTTCTGGAGGGGTAGCCGTCCCAGCCGTCCCAGCCTCATTTGTGCTGGTCAGGCTGGGACGGCTTGTTTTGCTGGGACGGCTAAGCCGTCCCACGGTCCGAAGCCGTCCCGCGCTGACCTGCGATGACAAGGCTGGGACGGCTGGGACGGCTACCCCCCTCGAACAGCGGGATTTCGGCGTGCGGCGGGGCGTCCGGAGGTGCCGGCGTGGGGCAGTAGCGAGCCCAGGCGTCGAGGAAGTCGGCTCGCTGGTAGCCCTTGGCCTGGGTGCCGTCGGTGAAGCGGATGTTGGCTGAGCGGATTTCGTACTCGCGCAGGATGACGCCGAGCTTCATGGCGGTCAGCCCAGTGGGTCCGTAGTCGGCCCAAGGCGCTTCGGGGTCGGCCTTGAGCCGTTCCAGCAGGGTCGCGGTGGGCAGGGCGGGATCAGTGCCGAAGGCGGTGCGGCAGTCGGCCAGCAGACGTACCCGGGCAGAGGTCTGGCCGTTGTCGTCGGCTTCGGCGGTGAGGGCGAGGACGGCGGCGCGGGCGCGGTCGGGCCAGTGGCCGCCGGCGTGGTCGGCCACGGCGATGAGAGGTTCCCAGGTATCGGCGGCGCGGTCTTCCACGGGCATGGCGGGTTCGGCCTGCTCCAGGGCGGCCAGGTCGGGGCGGAGCCAGGCGCGGAGGTCTTCGGCCAGCTGGCGCAGGGCGGGCCGGTCGCGCTTGTGGCGGTAGGGGGCGACGGGTTCGCCGGGGGCGCGGCGGCGCATGCGGATGACGACGGCGCGGTCTTCGATGGTGTCGGGCATGGCGCCGATGCCGGCGAGTGCGGCCATGGCGAAGGTGGGGATGCTCTCTACGCGGTGGGTATTAGCGTCGTAGCGTTTGGCCGGCCGGTTGCGCTGGTGTCCGGCGTTGAGCAGCCCACGTAGGTCTTCGTTGCCATCGGCTTTGGGGCCGAAGATGGTGTCGGCTTCGTCCACGAGCATGGTGGGCGGGTCGTCGCTGATCGAGCGGTAGACCGCGGCGCTGGATGAGTTGACCGTGATGAACGGCTCGTGGCAGGTAGCCTCCACCACGTCCAGCAGCCGCGACTTGCCGCAGCGCTTCTCGGGGCCTCGGATGACCATGCGCGGTGCGTGTGCCCAGGCGGGTTGCGCGTGGGTGGCGGCGATCCACAGCACGACAGCGTTGGCGGCCTCGGGCGTGGGGAGGATGACGTATCGGGTGAGCGCGGCCAGCAGCGCGTCCAGCAGGGTCGCGCCGTGGGCGATGGGTTTGTTCACGAGATCAGTGCTCCCAGAGTGCGGTGGTGCGGTCATGCGGCGAGCGTGCGGGGGCGTTTGGCCCCGGCTTTGAGCCCGGCGGTGATGGTGTAGGTGATTTCGCGGTGGGTCTGGCCTACGGCTGCCCCTTGTTGGTTCAGCAGGGTTGTGACCTCGGCTTCGGTCAGGGCGCCACCGGCCACGAGTTGGCCCAGGGCGACGGCGGCTATCCACAGGGCTTGGTTGCGCTGGCGTGGTGGGGCGCTGGCGATCCGGTCGGCTTCGCGCTGCATTGCGGCGGTGAGGTAGGCGCTACGGCGTCCTTGCGGGGCGGGGATGGGTACGGGCGGCTGGGGTGGGTGCATCTGGGGGACAAGCGGCTGAACCAACAAGGGGGGGAGCGGGGCCGGGGTGGTGTTGTGGATCACCTGGTAGGGGCCGGTGCCGTCGGGCAGGTCCACGAAGCTGCCGGGTCCGAGTACGTAGCCGCCGTGGGCGCGGGTGTCGATCAGCCAGCCGAGCTTTCCTTTGGTGCTGCCCAGGCGGATGCCGTCCGGGGCGGTGTAGTACAGGTGGGTGCCGCCGCTCCGGGTGCGGACGGTGAACGTTTCGAGGGGCAGGGGTTGGCCGGCGCGTTCGCACAGCAGCGCTAGGACGTCGGCGCCTTCGGTGACGCCGGGCAGGTCCCAGGGGGGCGAGGGGCGAAGCCCCTCCATTCCGGGTTTCGGCTTGTCCAGGTCCACCACAACCAGACCGGAGGGGCCGCACGCGATGCCGACGTTGTACGACGCCCGCGACCACCAGCGGCGGATCAGCTCGGGATCGGTGGTGGCGTTGGCCTCCCAGTCGGTGAAGCCCCTGATCGGGGGCTTGTCGCCGATGGCGGCGGGGAAGACATGCCAGCCGCGGGCGGCGGCGGCCAGGGCGTAGCGGAGTATGGGCGTGCTCATGCGGCCTCCGTTCCGGCAGGGTGAGATGGTGCGGCATGGTCGTCTTGCCGCTGGTTGTGGTGCTGGACGTGGAGCTTGGTCATTAGTCGGCTGCGCCACTGGATGGCGTAGCGCAGGCAGTTGGCGCAGTTGCGGTGGGTACAGCCGGGCAACGGTGGGCTGTGGAAGGCGTCCTTGCTCCAGGCCATGGAGTCCGCTGAGATCAGGTAGCGGCCGTAGCGCTGCAATCCCAGGGTCTTGACCCCGAACCCGTGCAGGCGCAGCCCCAGTCCGGCAAGGGTGGTCACGATCTGCCCAATCTCAGCCGTGGATTGGCGCCGGCAGACAGAGCCGACTCCGACCAGTGGCAGGGCGGTCAGATCGACGCCGGCGGCGGTGTAGAGCTCGACGCATCGCACGTAGTCGTCCAGTTCCCAGCCCTGCACCACGGGGAAGATATTCAGGTCCGGGGCTAGCTGGCGCAGTGTGAGGTAGTTGTCCACGGTGCGCTGTTGGTGCTCGGGCACGCTGAGGTGGGTGCCGACGAAGGTCTGCCGTCCGTAGCGTCCGCCGTGGATGATGGCGGGCTCGCACATCCAGTCTTGCGGGGCTGCCCACCGTAGGTTGATCTGTTCGCGGTGGCGGCGTAGCCAGTTGACGTACTCGTGTGGGGTGACGGTCCACCGGCCGTGGTTTTGCAGTTCGGTGAAGCCGCGTGAATCCACGTAGGTGGGGCAGCGCGCGGCCAGCTGGCGGGGTAGCGGTCGGCGTGCGAGCCTGCCGTAACTGATCATCGCGGGGAAAGTGACGCGCGCCAGCCATGACGGTTCAGGGAGCCCCGTCACGAACACAGGAACGTCAGCGGTGCCGCGGTCGGCAACGGCCTCAACGCCCTCCACTGGACGCCTTCCTTCCGGAGCCGTCGATGACCTGTTGGCGGGTGAGTGCGCGCAGGCGGGGTCCGCGTTCGGTGAGGTGGCGGTCCAGGGCGGCCTGTGCGGTGTCGGTGTCGCCGGTGATGGTGGCCAGGGCGACCAGGGCGGTGATGAGGACGTCGCACAGCTCGCCGGACAGATCGTGCAGGGTGTGGGTGACGCCTTTGCGGGGGTTTTGGCCGGTCATGCCGATGTAGGCGCTGGCTACTTCGCCGGCCTCTTCGGTGATTTTGAGGATCCGCATGGAGATCTCGTGGTCGGTGCGGGGGTTAGCCGCGTCCAGCCAGGCCAGCGCGGCGGCCAGGTGGTCCCACAGGGCCGCTGGGTTGAGCGTCGGGTGGGTGTGGGCGGGCTGGTCAGCGCGTTGGGGGCAGGCGCCGCGGGGCGAGGTGTCGGATTTGGGTTCTCCTTCGAGGTGTGGCCGGTGGGTGGCGGTGGGGCGTGTCAGGTCGGCGTATCGGATGATCTGGGTGGCCAGGACCGCGACCGCGGCCAGTTCGGTGAGGGAGATGGCCAGCACGGCCGGGGTGTGGGGACCGGTGGTCCACAGCACGGTCAGGGCGGCCAGCGGAGGCAGGCAGAACGCCGTCAGGTCCGCGCCGAGTTGCAGCCGTTTCCGAGACAGGCGGCGGCGGTCGCGGCGGTGTGCGTGCTCCCAGCCGAACAAGGTGACGGGCGTGGCGAGCAGGCCGGTCAGCCGCGGCTGCAGGTCGGTTCGCACGTAGCGGCCGATGGCGGAGATGGCGTGGTCGTTCATCAGGTAGGTCCACCCGAGCACCAGGCAGGCCAGCGGCAGCAGCGTGAGCAGTTCGGTCCGGTGGGCGGTGGCGGTCAGGGCGGCGAGGGCGGCGGTGGCGGTGAGGGTGGCGTACAGCAGGTTGTCGCTTCGCCGTCGGCGGGCACGGTGGGCGCGGGCGTCGGGGTAGTGGTCATGCGGCTTCCTTGTCTGAGCGGGTGAGGAGATCAGCGGTGATGGCCTGCTCCAGGCAGGCCTTGTGTGTGGGGCGGCCGTCGTCGTCGCGGAAGTGGGCGGTGTTGCCGCAGGACCAGCACGGGTCCGGGCGTGGGCCGGCGTAGTGCAGGCAGTTGGTGCAGTTCTTCGGGTGGCGCGGTGGGGAGCCGGGTCCGCGCTGGACACGGACGTCGCAGCACAGCACGCAGCCGACCCGGTGACGCAGCACCGGGTGTGCGGGCTTGTGCCAATTCAGCAGAATTCGCCCCTGGACAAGCCGGTAGGTGCGGCCTTGATAGGTGAGGAGCGGTTCCTTGCCTGGCGGGTACTGGGGTAGCTCGCCTTCGCCGTGAAGCGGGCTGTAGGTCATGATGAGCTCACCTCGTGCTCGTTGTGGGTGTCGGGGTGACGGGGCGCGGCCACTGTTCTTGGCGGAGTGGAGGCCGCGCCCTCATCGCGTAGTGCTCGGAGGTCAGCGGACGTTGAGCAGGCGAGCTCCGAGGCGGGGCTTGTTGCCGGTGCCGGTGCAGTCGGGGCAGTAGCCGAAGGAGTTTGCGAACAGGCGGCTACGGCGTTCGCCGGTGCCCTTGCAGCGGCGGCAGTCGGTGTAGGGGTGGCGCTTGAGGCTGGCTCGGTAGGAGGCCAGAAGGATGAGCGCGGTCACTGCCACGGCGGTCAGGCAGAGGGCGATGGTGGCGAGCGTGGTGAGGATGGAGGGGCCGGTCATGACCGGTTCTCCGAGGCGCGCTGCCGGCGGGTGACCGTCTGGGTGTAGCCGGGGCCGGGTGGCCAGGCGAAGAACCCGTGGCGTTTGCCGTCGTCGCCCATGATGGTGAAGCCGTAGGCGGAGTTGTCGAGGACGGTTCCGGACCATTCGGCCAGGCGGTGGCCGGTGGTGGGATGCGGTCGTGGATGGAACTGTCGACGGATGTGAATGTGGTCGCCTTTGGCCATGTCGTGCCAGGTGGACACCTCATGCGTGTGCGTCTGGGAGGGGTCGGCGTGCTCGGGCGCGCGTTTCGCGGGCCGGGAGCCGGTCTGTTCCTGGGCGTAAGGCTCGGCGTATGGGTCGCCGATACGGGTGAGGGCCAGTAAAGGCCCGGCGATGGTGTAGATGAGGCCGTGCCGGTCGAGTTGAGTCAGGGTGTCGTCTCCGATGCCGGCGTCGTGCAGGGTGTGGGCGGGATGGGGGCCGTAGGCGCGCAGATGGACCAGCGCGCGGTAGGCCGTATCGATAGTTGCTGCGGCGCTCTTGCCGGCGGGGGTGAGGTGGATGCGCAGTTTCCGGTGGGCGCGGGCGGTGTGCACGGTGCTCGGGGAAGGAGCGTCGGCGCTGCCGTGCAGGCGGCCGACGATGTGGCCGAGATCGGCGAGAGCGGTCAAGTCGGCCTCGGTGGCGCCGGTGGCGGCACGTAGCTGTTTGGTCAGGAAGCCGACGCGGGTAGCGGTGGCGTAGTAGGTGCCCAGGTAGCGCAGGACGCGCCATTGGGGCGGGGTGAGCTTCAGCGGGCTCATGACGTGGGCTCTCCTGTCCCGTCAGGCGCTACTGGCGGCGGGGGTGGGGCGGGTGCGGGCTCGCGTTCACCGGCGTGGCAGCGCTCGCAGGAGCGGAAGCGGAACCGCAGGCCGGTGCTGGTGACGCCGGGCTGCCAGTCGCGCCACAGGTGGCCGTCGCGCTCGCAGGCGAGGTCGGCCACGCAGCCGGGGCAGAATTCGGGGGTGTCGGGGCCGCTCCATTCCCAGTCCGTGAGCCAGTCGCGGAGCTGGTCGATGGTGTCGGCGTGCAGGGTTTCGTAACCCTCGTCGGGATCGACCTGACCACAGCGGGTGCAGGTGACGACCAGACAGGTTCGGGTGGTGATGCTCACGGCGGTGATGTCCCTTCCGGGAGGGGGCGGGCAGGCTCGCGCGCACGGCTGCGCGTGGGATGCATCCGCGAACGTTTTTGATCTTGGTTTGAGGGGCCACGAAGGGGGCCACGCCTCAACCTCAGGGGGGCCACGCAGGGGCCACGACAGGGGGCCACGGTGGGGGCCACGCGCCGTGGCCCCTGCTTTGACCTGTATCTCTCTCCCCCAGCCCCCGCCCGTGGCCCCGCACGGGGGGCCACGGGATCTTGCGGGGTCAGGGCAGCTCGGGGCGGTGCTCCATCAGGTAGCGCTGCCGGTCGTCGTCGTAGGCACCGAGCACGCCCGCCTCCGACAGGCGCCGCATCTGCTTTTGGAACCAGGCGCGGCTGATGTCGGTGGTCTCCCACAGCACTTTGAAGTCGCCGGTGCCGACGTCGCGGGCGCCGTCGTCCCACAGTTCGTGCAGGCGGTCCATGAGCGCCGCGCCGCGCTGTTCCGGGGTCATCTTGGGCTCGGGCGGGGCGAAGGTCAGCGGCGGTTCCCCTTCGGGGAAGTCGGTGATCTCGTCGTCCAGGTCGACGGTGACTTCGGGGTCGGGGTCGTCGGTGTTCAGGTACTCGGTGGCGACGTTGCGCACCTCCTCATCGTCGTCGGGGTCGTCGTCACCAGCGGTGCCGTCGTGGACGGCGGGGAGCGGGGCGGGGTTGGCCAGCGCGGCGGCCGACAGCCGGGACAGGGCGGCGGTCATGGGGTCGATCTGCTTGTGGATGGCGGGGAAGGCGGCAGCGTGGGCGCGCATCTGCCCGTTGGCGCGTTCGTCATCGAAGGCGCCGGTGGCGGTCAGGCCCCAGGCGTAGGTACGCATCGGCATCGTGATCCGGTCATCGGGGATGGACGGGGCGTCCAGGTAGGCCATGCCGGGCTGCTTGTTGCTCCACAGCTCCGGCCGACACCCGGCATCTTCTTGGGCCTCGGACAGGCCGAAGGTGGCATCGGCAGCCGAGTCGACGCCGAAGCACATCTTGGCCAGTTGGCCGCGGGCGATGGTGGGCATCTGGGTCCAGTCGCTGCGCTGCAGGGACAGCACCACGGTGCCGCCCGCGCTGCGGATCGCCTTGATCAGCGACAGGAACTGTTCTTGCTGCTTGTCGGTCAGGGCGTCGAAGATGTCGGGGAACTCCTCCAGCCACAGCACCCAGTAGGTCAGCCCGCACCCTTCGGCCCACTTCTGCAGGCCCTTGCCCGACAGCAGGTCGGTGCGCGGCTTGACGTTGGCCTGCATCTCGCTCAGCAGAGCCTTGGCGCCCTCTTTGGTGGTCTCCAGCCGGTGCAGGGCAGCCTTGAGCGGGCCGAGCGTCTGCTCACCCTTGGTGATGTCGATGGCGAACACGGCCACGTCGTGGCGGGTGACGATCTCACCCAGCAGGTTCCAGGCGCCGCCGATGGACTTGCCCGCGCCGGTCTTGTCCATGATCTGCACGTGGTGGCCGACGATGACGTATTCGACGTCGTCCAGGTCCTGCCACAGGCCGGGCCGTACCGGGGCTGCGATCGAGGCGCCGACGCGCGACGGGCCGGGCCAGACGATCGGCTGCTTCATCACGCGCGGGTCGGAGATGACCACCTTGGCCTTGCTCGCGTCGTCGGGATCGACGCTGGTGACGATGGAACCGGGCGGCAGCCCGATCCCCGACTCGACGTAGGGAACCTTCTTTTGCAGGTCATCGGCCACCTGACGCCCCTCGGCGAGTTGGACTTCGCCGGTCACCTTGTGCGCGGATGCTTGGATGGTGCGGGCCTGCACCTGCGGCATGCCGGCCTTTTCGGCGCCGCGGCCGAACAGGAACCCCAGCGGGTCGGCGACCGCGCCGCCCACGTCGATCTGCTTGGTCCGGATGACGGTGCGGATGTTGAACGACAGCGCGAACGCCACCCCGCCGATCAGGATCAGCCGGCCGGTGACGGTGGTGGCGGGGCCGTTGATGGTGGCCGCGCACACCCACAGCCCGCCGGCCAGCGTGGTCAGCGTGGTGTGCGCGCGTCCGGTCAGGCTGCGGGCGTGCGACTGACGCCAGGTCAGCGCGGTCAGCGCCAGCACGCAGGTGATGATCAGAGCGGTGGTCCACGCCACGGTCTGCGGGTCGTCGCTGCGCAGCGTGAAGTGAAAGGCGGCGCCGAGGCCGAACAGCAGCACACCGACCAGCCAGGGCGGGAAGTACAGCAGCGCCTTGGACACCTCACGCGTGGCCACTTGCTCCCAGGATGAGGAGTCCGGGACCGCGGGCAGCGTCGCGGGCTGGGGCGGGGTGGTGGTGCGGGCCATCAGGCTTCCTCCTTCCAGTTGAACTCCTGCCGCCGGTTTTCGGGCTTGGCCTGCGGCAGCACCTCCACGAACTCCTTGCGGAACTGGGCGTGGAACTTCACCAGCTCCACCCCGGCGCCGCGCTGCAGTTCGGCGGCGCGCTTGAGCCGCTTGACCACCCGGCGGGCGCGGCGGCGCACGTCCGGCGCGCCGAACACGCTCAGCACCGGGTGGCCCTTGAAGCTGCGGATCAGCACCGCATACAGCTCATCGCTGCCGAGCGCGAACTCTTCGCCGAGGTCGCGGGCCAGGTTGCGGCCGACCTGGGCGTAGCGGGTGATCGCCGAGGGGCCTTCCCACGGGATCGAGGACAGCTCGGGGATCCGGCTCCGGCCGGGCTTGGCGGTGTTGTCGGGAGTGCTCACGAAGGATCTCCTTCACCAGAAGAGGCAGCGTCGTCGTCTCGGCCGGCGTCGTCGCCGGGCCGGGGAGAGGTGCGGGTGTCACGTACGGCCTGGCGCAGCAGTGCGGCCAGATAGACCAGGCGGCGGGTGCCGAGCATGGCCGCCAGCAGCGCATCCAGCGCGCCGAACAGCAGGGCGGCGAACGCCCGTATACGGGCCAGCGACGGCCAGACCAGCCAGCCGAGCACCGCGCCGTACAGCCACCAGCGGCAGCCGTACACGTCCGGGATCAGCCCGGACACCAGCAGCAGGGCGGCCACCGCCACGACCGCACGCGCCAGCACACCAGCCCGCCGTACGGGACGGGCGTGCACGGGGCCGGGGGTGTCCGTACGGTGCGGCGCGTCGGTGATGACGTACACCGTGTGCGGCTCAGTCATGACCATCACCGCCCCTCGCGCCGCGTACGGCCACCCGCCCGGGTGGCCGTACGGGTCCCGTTCGTACGGGCAGAGGCGGGACGCGACAGCCGTACGGCCAGCACGGCGAGACAGGTCCGGATCAGTGGGGCGGCGATCAGCCCGGCGGTGAAACCGGACAGCCACACCGCCACCGAGGGCGGCCACGGGGTCAGATGAGCGGCCGACAGGCCGACCGTGGCAGATAGCACGGCGAGGGTGACCAGGTTCCCGACCAGCAGGTCCAGGGCGTTACGGCGGCGGCTCACCGGGCCACCTCCCCTTCAGCGATGCCGTGGCCGGTGTGCTCGTCAGCGTCGCCGGTATCGGCGTCGAGAGAGGTGGTCAGGGTTTCAGCGGTGGGCGGCTCGTCATCGGCGGCCAGTGCCCGCGCATCCCGTACGGCCTTCTCACACCACGAGCGGCGATATCCCGAACGGGCCTCAAGCTCGTCGTAGTCCGGCTCCCACCGACCGCCATCGGCTTCGGCCGTACGGATCCGCCACGCCAGTTCGGCGATGAAGGCCGTACGGTCCACACGCTCTGTCTTGCCGGTGGGTGCGGTGTCCTGCTTGGCCGTACGGTCGGCCCGTACGGTGGCCAGCGCCACCACGCCCGTACGGGCCGTACGGGCGGCGGCCACCGCACGCGGCGCCGGACCCGTACGGGGAGAGTGCGGCACGCGGGTGGGTTCGTCTGCCCGTACGGATTCCTGCCACACCGGCGCCGGACGTGACGGCGCCACCGTAGGCGCGTCGTCCGTACGGGCCGGAGGCGGGACGGGCGCCGGTTCAGACGGGGCGGGTTCGGTGGTGTCGTCGCGGGCGCACAGCGCCATCAGGTGAGCCAGCGCGCCGAGCGCCACCGGCGGGACCATGCTGACCGCCACCACCAGCACCCACCGGGAGGTGCCCAGCACCAGCACGTCGGCTTCCAGCGCGTGGTAGATGGCGTTACCGATGATGGACACCACCACCGCGCCGACCGCGTGGATCAGCGCATGCCGGCGGGTCTCCGCGCTGTACTTGGCGTTGACGGTGATCCGGGTGGCCACCGCGCCGTAGGCGTCCACACACAACGGCAGCAGCCACGACAGCGAGATCTCGATACCGCCGGGCAGGGCCAGGGCGGCATCCCAGCCGGCCAGGCGTCCCAATCCCGCTTGGGCGGTGAAGGAGGCGATGACCGCGGCGGCGGCCACGACGCCGACACCGCCGATCGTCCACCAGTCGCGCCGGCCGGTGGTCTTCATGTGACCACCGCCGGGTGAACGGAGTAGTGCAGCACGACGCAGTTGCCGCGCAGGTGCTCGGGGATGCGCTCGTTGAGCAGGTGCATCAGTAGGTCACAGTGGCGCATGCCGACCGGGACGACCAGGTCATGGCTGCTGGTCGACACGTTCCCACGGTCGTCCTGCGCAGTGATGATGATGAGCAGATCGCGGGTGGCCCGCTCGGGGCTCGTGCCGTTGGCAGACGGGGCGTTGCCCGGCATGTTGGTCGGGGCGGTCATGTCAGGAGTCCCTTTCGCAGGGTGCTTCAGGTCGGGTCAGGGAGGCGGGCTCGGTGCGCGCCTGGTAGGGCGTGCGGCGGCCGGTCGGGATGCCCTTGGCCGCGTTGCGCAGGCCCTTGCGCCACACCCGGGCGTCCTCGGGCTTCATGCCGCCGCCTCCTCAGCGCAGTCGTTGCAGATGCCGAGGCGACGGGCCAGCACATAGCCCACGTCCCGCGCGCAGTCGGGGCAGGTACGGCGGGCGGCCAGGGCCTTACCCAGCGCGTCACGCTGCCGGGCGGTCGGGGTGCGCTTGGGCAGCGCCAGCCGGACGTCGTACAGGAAGGCGGCACGCACCCCACCGCGGGCGCGGTAGCGGCGCGAGGCCCACAGGATCTGCCCCTGCACCTCCTGACCACCGGGGCGAAGCCCCCGCGCGGTCAGTTGGCGCATGGTGAGCAGGTGCGCGGGCGCCATCTGCCACGGCCACGACGGCAACCCGTGCTTCCGGCCTGTCGGGTCGAAGAATCGGCCCCGGATACGGCTCATCACGCCACCCCCCGCGTCGAGCTGGGGGACACCGGCGTGGACATCGCTCGGAGTTCTTCGGGCGTCAGTCCGGCCCAGATCCCCGACGCCGGACGCACGTCCAGCGGAGAACAGGCACGAGGCCCACACCGGGCAGCCTGCGCACACCTCACGGGCCACCTGCTCACGCGCTGCCCGCTCGTCGGCGGGCTCGTCGGTGAAGGCGTCCGGGCCGGTGTGCAACTCGGGGTCGAACCGGCACGCGGCCTCATCGGCCAGCTGGCGCGGCGTCCCCTCGGTGAGGGCGGCCAGTAGTGCCAGCGCCGGATGCGTCACCGGCAGGTCGGCGCTCATTTGCCGGCCTTCACGGCGCCGTTGTTGCCCTGGCAGATCGGGCACGGATATGGGCCGGAACTGGGGTTCCAGATCTGGCCGTTGCGGCAGTCGGACGGGCAGTAGTTGGACTTGGTCATGCCGCTGAAGCGGGTCATCATGATGGAGCTCCTTTGCAGGGAGTGAGGGGGCGGCTCGTGTCTTGGCGGATTCGGAGCCGCCCCCGCTGAGAGGACGGAGAAGTGCAGACGCGGGTCCTTTGTCCCGCGTGGGCAGCCTTTTCGGGGAGGCAATGACCATGACCCCATGGAGTTGTCAGGTGTCGAGTGCGTTCGGCCCGTCGGTCGAAGCGGCTTTCCTCGGTGCTGGCGCGCGATCCCGTCGGATCGCCTTCCGGGTGCTCTTGGTCCTGCGAGCAAGGTGAGGCAAGCCACACCCCGGCTCATCGACTTGGTCTGACCTGGCAGGTATGCTGCGATACTGAAACGCCAAACGTTTGTCGATGGCTCCGATGATGAACTCTCTGAAGCCCCGCTGTCAACAAACATCAAACGTTTAATGTTTCGAGTTGGGCGACCAAACGACCAAAGGGGGAGAAATGGGCACACCAAGCAAGTTGGGCTTCCGTCAGATCGCAGCGCAGATCAGGCAAGAGATCGCCGATGGCGTCTATCCAACGGCTTCGGTCCTCCCGCCTGAGCCGGTGCTTGCGGAGAGGTACGGCGCGTCACGAAGCCTGGTCAACAGGGCAATGCAGGTACTCGCGGCAGAGGGCATGATCCGCCCTCGTCAAGGAAGGGGAACGATGGTGACCTACATCCCGCCGATGCTCCACTCAGCAGCGCGCTACTCCCGCGAAGCACGCGAGAGTGGCGCGGCTCGTGGAGCCTTCGATGCAGAGGTTCGGGCGTTGGGGCTCGAACCGCAGCACGAGATCACAGTGGAGCGCGCCGTACCGCCAGACGACGTTTCCGACGCTCTTGGCTTGCCTCGCGGTGAGGAGAACGCCCTCGTTCGCCGTCGGCGGCTTCTGGCTTCTGGTATCCCCGTACGGCTCAACGCCTCATGGTTCCCGCTCTCGATTGCGGAGGGCACCGACCTTGAGGCCGAAGGGCCGAATATCCGGGGCGGCATCAAGTCCGCGCTCGCCGAACTCGGCTACGTCCAGACTGAAGCGACAGAGCGCATCCATGTCCGCCCTCCGACGGAGGAGGAGTCGGACGCTTTGGAGATCAGCCCCGAGCGCACGGTTCTCGACATCTTCCATGTAGGCAAGACGGAATCGGGCCAGGCTGTCGAGGTGACCACGACGGTGACGCCCGCTCACTACTTGGTGATCGAGCACACGTTCCCGCTGAGCTG
>NZ_JBQHCW010000017.1:0-177170 GCF_052068115.1 Nonomuraea sp. ZG12 | reverse complement strand
GCCGTCGGCAACGACATGCGGATGCTGGTCTCCGACATGGCCGGCCGCGCGTCGGTCGAGCTCAAGGGCCGCGAGCTCGGCTACGAGCTCACCCCTGAGCACACGAAGGCCCTGGTCGGCCGGGTCAAGGACCTGGAGTCGCAGGGCTACACGTTCGAGGCCGCCGACGCCTCCTTCGAGCTGCTGCTGCGCGAAACCGTCCACGGCGAGCGCAGGCGGCACTTCGAGGTCGAGTCGTGGCGGGTGATCGTCGAGCGGACGAAGGGCGGCGAGCTCGTCAGCGAGGCCACGGTCAAGCTGCACGCCAAGGGCGAGCGGATCGTCGCCACCGGCGAGGGCAACGGCCCGGTCAACGCCCTCGACAAGGCCGTCCGGTTCGCGCTGGAGCGGCTCTACCCCGAGCTGGCCAAGGTGGAACTGGTCGACTACAAGGTCCGCATCCTGGAAGGCACCCACGGCACCGACGCCGTCACCCACGTCCTCATCACCTCCAGCGACGACACGACCGAGTGGGCCACGGTCGGCGTCGCCGAGAACATCATCGACGCCTCCTGGCAGGCACTGGACCAGGCGGTCGCGTACGCCCTCGTCCGCGCGCGGTACGCATACCCATGACCTCCTGGAGGGCTCCCTTGAAGATCGCCTCGATCCTGCGCGAGATCCCGTACGAGGACCACTACCCCGGCCCGGACGAGGTGGAGAGCCGGCTGGCCGGCCTCACGGCCCGCCATCCGCGCCTCGTACGCCGCCGCCGCGTCGGCTTCTCCCGGCTGGGCGAGCCGATCCACCTGGTCAGCGTGGGCTCCGGGGACCGGTCCGTCCTCGTCTTCGCCGGCCCGCACCCCAACGAGCCTGTCGGCTTCCTCACCGTCCCCTACCTGGCCGAGCTGCTCTGCCGCGCCGACGACCTCCGTCTCGGCCACACCTGGCACTTCATCGGCTGCGTGGACCCCGACGGCGCCCGGCTCAACGAGGGCTGGTTCGCCGGCCCGCTGACGCGCAGGAACTACGGGCGCCGGCACTACCGGCCGCCCTTCGACGAGCAGGTCGAATGGACGTTCCCGCACCATGGCGACCCGCAGGGCGAGCTGAGCATGCCGGAGACCAAGGCGCTGGCGGACGTGATCGACGAGCTCCGCCCGGCCCTGATGTGCTCGCTGCACAACGCCGAGTTCGGCGGCGTTTACTACTACGTCAGCGACGAGCGCCCGGGCATGGCGGAGGCGCTCACCCATCTGTCCACGTACACAGGTATCCCTGTGCAGACCGGCGACGCCGACATTCCGGGCGCGCGCAGCATCGCCCCCGGCGTGTACGTCGTGCCGTCCGCGAACGTGGCCGGCGAGGCGGTATCCGGCGGCGACGGCCCCGAGACGGCCTTGATGGGCGCCTCCAGCCTGCACTACGCCGCCCGCCACGGCACCTTCTCGCTCATCGTCGAAGTTCCGATGTGGGCCGACCCGCGCAGCGGCGAGGACACGGACTGCGGGGTGCGGCGCGCTGACCTGCTGCGTGCCACGGCGGCACTGCTGGCGGACATCTCTCCCCGCATCGGCGCCCTCGCCGACCCGGCCCTCGTCTCCCTGGCGGTGCCCGGCTCGCCGTTCGCGCGTTCCCTGGCCGACCTGCGCCGGACGAGCGCGGCTCTGGCGGCCGCGTTCAGGAGCCACGCCGAGCGGGCCGGCGACGCGCGGGGCAGCGTCGCGGAACAGCTCTCGTTCCAGCAGACCGCTCACACCCTGCGCCTGCGCACCTGCGGGAGCGCGCTGCGGCTGATCGCCGGGGAGCTGGCCGTCGGCAACAGTTCACCGGCGATGCGATCCGCCGGCCAGGCGCTCGACGGCCTGTTCGAGACCTGGGCGGACGAGGCCGACGCCGACGCGACAGGCACGCCCGTCCCCATCGCCCAGCTGGTCGGCGCCCAGCTCGGCGCGGTACTGACCGCCGCGTACCAGCTCTCGGCGTCCTGACGGCGAGGGCCCTCACGAACCCTCACGAACCCTAATGGACCCTCACGGACCCTCATGGGCAGGGGGCGCTCCTGGCGTGGATGCGCCGCAGGATCTCGTCCGTCGCCGAGGCCCCGTGCTGGTCGTGGTCGCGCGCGTAGATCTCCTGCGCCTGCTCCGCCGCGGCCGTGGCCAGGGCGAGATCGCCCTGGTCCAGCCGTACGCGGGCCAGCTGGACCAGCATCCAGGCCGACGCCTGCCCCTCCCCGTACGTCTCCGACAGGGCCAGGCCACGCTCGGCCGCCCACACCGCCCTTTCCAGGTCCCCGGCATCGCGGGCCGCGCTGGTGAAGCCGTTCAGCACCATCCACTGGTGTGCCGAGTCGCCGAGCCGTTCGGCGGTCTCCCACGCCCGCTGGAACGACGACAGCACCTCGGGCCGGTGGCGGTCCGTGGCCAGCGCCGAGACGAAGTCGGGCACCGCCAGCGTCCGGGCGGTGTCCTGGTCCAGCGTCTTGGCCAGGGCCAGGGCCCGCGCGGCGAACCTGCGGGCCAGGAGCACCTGGTCCGTCATCGTGTGGCACATGGACAACCACACGAGCGTGTGGCACTCGGCGTGCTGCGCACCGAACCGCTGGAAGGCTTCCAAGCACGCGGTCAGCCGCCGTACGGCCTCCTCGGGCCGCTGGTGCACCAGCCGGCGAGCCAGGGCGAACTCGGCCTGGTGCCAGACCTGCTCGTCCCCGGCCGCGTACGCGGCGGTCTTGACGGCCTGGTGCATGCGGTTGAAGTCGGCGTCGGTGGTGACGCAGATGAGCCCGGCCAGCCGGCCCGCGTCCTCGTACCAGCCGAGTTCGCTGGCCCGCTCGACCAGGAACACCACGAGCTGCCGCATCGACTCGTCCAAGGCGAGCGGCCGCGCGAGCAGGCGCGCCAGCCGGTCCTGGGAGAGTGGCGCGCTGGTGGGCGTGGCCGGCGCCCCCGGCGGGCGGCCCCACAGGACGCGCGGGTTCCTGCTCCACGCGGCCAGCTCGATCTGCAGGAACGCATCCAGCAACTGCCGCAGGGCGGCCCGCCGCTCGCTCTCCGGGTCCATGGCCGCGAGGTCGGCGGCGTACACGAGCAGGAGGTCGTGCATCCGATAGCGCGGCTCCCCCGTCCGGTCGCGTCCGGCCGGCGCGAGGAGGCTCGCCACGAACAGCTCCTCCAGCGGCAGCTCCGCCTCCTTCTGCCGTAGCAGCGTGGCGAGCACCCACTCGGGGAAGTCGGAGCCGTCGAGCAGGCCCAGCATGCGGAACGCCCGGCGGGCGCCCTCGGAGAGCGCCAGGTAGCTCAGCTCCAGGCCCGCTCGCAGCTCCATCGACACGGTCTGCAGCTCGTCCAGCCGCCGCCGATCGCGCAGCTTGCACGCGAAGTCGGCCAGGTGGGTGTCCGGCCTGCTGGCCAGCCGGGCGCCGGCGATGCGCAGGGCCAGCGGCAGCCGGCCGCACAACGAGACGATCTCGCGCATGGCGTCCGGCTCGTCCCTGACGCGCTGCCCCACCAGCCCGGTGAAGAACTCCTCGGCTTCGTGCCAGGGCAGCGCCCCGAGGTTCAGCTGCACGGCGCCGGGCAGGCCGGCCATCATGCGCTGGCTGGTCACGATCACCGCGCAGCCGGGATCGTTGGGCATGAACGGCAGCACCTGGTCGAGGTTGGCCGCCTGGTCGAGGATGAGGAGCACCCGCCGGTCGGCGAGCCGGGCCCGCAGGGCGGCCGAGCGCGCCAGAGCGCCTCCCGGCACACTGTGCGGGTCCACCCCGGACAGCTGCAGCAGGGCGCTCAGCGCGTCCTCGGTCACCTCACCGGCCTTGGAGCCCGACAGTTGCGCGTACCACTGGCCGTCGGGGAACAGCCGCCGCAGCCGGTGGGCGACCCGCGTGGCCAGCGCGCTCTTGCCGACGCCCGGCGGTCCCGAGATCACCACGACCGGTACGGCCGTCCGCCCCGTACTCGGGACCAGCGACTTCTCGATCCGGTGGATCTCATCGGCTCTTCCGACGAAGTCGGCCGTGTCCGGCGGCAGCTGGCACTGCGGCACCCAGGAGGCCGGGGCGGGTACGGGCCGCACCTCGTCCCCTGCGCCGGTCAGCTCGATGGGCTTGGCCGGCACCTCATGGTCGAAGATCTGCTGGTGCAGCCGCTGCAGCTCCTCGCCGGGCTCCAGGCCGAACTCCTCCATGAACAGCGTGCGGGCCTCCCGATAGCAGTCCAGCGCCTCCACCTGGCGGTTGTCGTGATAAAGAGCGAAAATGAGCTGCCACCAGAACCGCTCGCGCAACGGGTAGCGGACGGTGAGCTCGCGCAACTCGCCGATGTGGTCACTGTGGAAGCCGATGCTCAGTTCAAGGTCGATCCGGTGCTCCACCGCGCGGGCCCAATCCTCGGTGACCCGGATGGCCTCGTCACGGTGCAGCGCCTCGGACGGCACGTCGACGAACGCGGGCCCCCGCCACAACTCCTCGGCCTGGCGCAACACCTTGACCGCCGCGGCCGGCCGCCCCTGCCGCTCCTCTTCCAGGGCCTGCTGTACGAGTTGGCGGAAGACCAGGACGTCCACCCGGTCCTGGCCGAGAGTGAGCCGGTAACCACCGCCCTCGGTGTGAATCCCGACCCCGCCGCCAACGGAGTGTGCCAGCTCTTTCCGCAGCCGCATGAGATAGACATAGAACGTTTCTTTGGCGGTAATCGGCGGGGAGTCGTCCCAAAGCCACCTGATCAAATCATTCACCGGCACCACCGAGTTGGCCCGCGATATTAGTCCGGCGAGCAACACCCGATGTTTTCCCGCAGTGGGACGTAAGGTGCCGAGTGGGCCGGCGAGTTCAAGAGGACCCAGGACGCGACCGCTCACCAGGGGGTTCTTGGCCGTCGCGGCTGTCCGTGGACGTTCGGTGGTCTGCACAGTGCGCCACTTCCTCAACACGAGAGATTGAGCCCTTCCCCGGAAACTTGGTCCTGGGCATCATCGATTCGTAGGCCGAGTTCTGGCCATGGATCACCCCGCGCGTATCACCCCGTGAGCCGTAGTTAATCACCTTTGTCCGCGTTCGCATACGAGTTTACTCGTGGAATGAGACACCCGAGCGAGCCCTGCGAAAGCTTCGAGAGCCTTCGAGAGCGAAGCCTCTTGCCCTCTGGACAGGCTGATGGCACGGTGACAACTTCCCAACAGGGCTGCGAGGCGATAATGGGCGGTATGGAAGGTGTCGAGTTCGGCGCCGCGTCCATCAACTCGTGGTTGGCCGCATGGCAGGGCAATCTGGTCTATGCGCAGGATCCCGAGCAGGGGGAGGCGCGGCGGATCTGGGCCAGGGTCGGCTTCACGGCCCTGGACGGTGCTGAGCGCGCCGGCTACCGCACGCGGGACGCGAACGCGAGCCGGTTCAACCTCCGAGCGCTGTTGATCGCCGACCTCGGCCCCGGTGACGACCCGCTGTGGGATCCGGATCGACTGGCCGCGGATGTCCTGGCGGCTCTGCCGTTGACCCTGGAGCAGGCCGCCGACTGGGCGGTGGACTGGCGGACGCGGCCTCGCGAGGAGATCCTGGCACTACGTACCTGCAAGAACCTCCTCGCGCCCACGAAAATGATCACTGGTCAGCTGGCGGAGGGACCGGTGAGCGCACGGGTCGAGCAATGGCTCCGCCTCTGGCCCCGGCTCCCATGACGTGCGGCACGCACGCGATGAGGTGGCGCCGGGTTCTCAGCTGTCGTCGATCTCGTTGATGCGGTATTGCGCGTGCAGCAGGGGCCAGGTCACCTCGGCCATCTCGGCCGGGGTTCGGGCGCAGCCGCCTTCGAGCCAGTCCACGGCCACGCCGATGAGCGCGCCCGCGGTGAACGCGGCCGTCACGTCGTGCGGGACGCGCTCGGGCCAGCCGCTGAGGTCGGTGTGGGCCAGGCGCTGGTGGATGACCTCGGCGATGCGACGGCGGATGTGGCCGAGGACGCGTGCGCTGCCCTGCGGGCCCAGCAGTGCGCGGTACAGGCCCGCGTGCCCGGCCAGGCTGCCGAAGAACGCCGTCAGTGACTCGGTCGCCTCCTGCGCCAGGTCCGGGGAGTCGAGACCGGGGCCGGGCAACGACTCCATCAGGTTGTCGATCATCGCGGTGCAGGCGTCCTCGGCCAGTTCGTGAACGTCCCGGTAGTGGTCGTAGAAGGCCGAACGGCTCACGCCGGCGCCCTCGGCGACGTCCGAAACGCTGATCCGGGACAGGTCGCGCTCCTCGACCAGCGCGATCAGCGCATGCGCCAATGCTGATCGAGTCCGGCGCACGCGCCGGTCATTCGACGGGGTGTTGCTCCCTCTGGCAGTGACCACACCCCCAATCTTACCCATAACCGACATATGTCAGTTTTCTTGCACCTGTAGGTTAATGTGGAAGCCATGTGGATGAACACCGCCGCTGGCAACCCGAACCACGCCTCATGACCCCGCCGGAACACGTACTGATCGTCGGTGCGTCGGCGGCCGGGCTGAGCACCGCGGAGGCGCTGCGGAGGCATGGCCACCAGGGCAGGCTGACGCTGCTGGACGCCGAGCCCCACCTGCCCTATGACCGGCCGCCGCTGTCGAAGCAGGTGCTGGCCGGGGCCTGGGAACCGGAGCGGGCCAGGCTGCGCAGCCAGGCGCAACTGGAGGCGCTGGGCGCGGAGTTCGTCCGGGGCGAGCCCGCGGTCGCGCTGGACGCGGCCGAGCGCGCCGTCACCACCGCCTCCGGCCGGGTGCTGCGTGGCGACGCCGTCGTCATCGCCACCGGCCTGACCCCCCACCGCCTGCCCGGCCAGGACGGGCAGGCGGGCGTGCACGTTCTGCGCGGCCTCGACGACGCGATCGCCCTGCGCGCCCGGCTGACCGAGGGCACGCGCCTGGTGGTCGTCGGCGAGGGGGTGCTGGGCGGCGAGATCGCCGCCACCGCCCGAGGGCTGGGCCTGGAGGTCACCCTCGTCGGCATGGGGCAGGCCGTGCTCGGCGACCAGCTCGGCGACGAGATCGGCGGCCTCCTCACCCGGACGCACGCCGAGCGCGGGGTCCGGCTCCGGCTGGGCGCCGCCGTCGAGGCGCTGGCCGGCGACGCGGACCGGGTCTCGGGTGTACGGCTGGCGGACGGCGAGTCGCTGCCCGCCGACGCCGTCGTGGTGGCCGTCGGCTGCCGCCCGGCGACCGGCTGGCTGGAGGGCGGCGGGCTGGTCCTGGGCGACGGGGTGGAGTGCGACGCGCGCTGCCGCGCCGCCGAGGGCGTCTACGCCGTCGGCGACGTGGCCTCGTTCACGCACGAGGGGCTAGGCAGGCGGCTGCGGCTGGAGAACCGGACCAACGCCATCGAACAGGCCCAGACGGTGGCCGCGAACATCCTCGGCGCGGACCGGGCGTACACCCCGATCCCGTACTTCTGGACCGACCAGTACGACGTCAAGATCCAGTTCCATGGCCTGCCGTCACCGGCGGCCGAGGTGACCGTCGTCGAAGGGGACCCGGCGCAAGGCCGCTTCGCCGCCCTCTACCGCGAGGGCGGCCAGGTCACCGGCGTCATCGGCTGGAACATGGCCAAACAGGCCCGCCTCCTGCGCCAGCAGACCTTGACCACCCCACCGCTCATGCCCGCCTGAGGACACCTTCTCTAAGGAGACATCGAATGAGTGCCAACGAGCAGGTCCTGAACTACCCGATCCCGAACGACGCCGCCCTCGACCCGCCCGCCGAGTGGACCGAGCTGCGCGGCACGTGCCCGGTCGCCCACGTGACGTTGCCCAGTGGCGACCAGGCGACGCTGCTGACCCGCTACACCGACGTCAAGGAGGTGCTCGCCGACCCGCGCTTCACCCGCCTGCTGAACGCGCCCGACGCGGCCCGGCTGTCGGCCACCGAGGACGGCGGACTGTTCAGCAGCGACATGGCGGCGATCATCCCGGACGGCGGGGAGGAGCACCAGCACTGGCGGCGGCTGGTCGGCAAGTGGTTCACCGCCAAGCGCATGACCGCGCTGCGGCCGGTCATGGCGCAGATCGCCGAGGGCCTCATCGACGGCATGGTCGAGGGCGGCGCCCCCGGTGACCTGAAGGCGTCCCTGGGCTTCCCGCTGCCGGTGTACGTCATCTGCGACATGCTCGGCGTGCCCGCCGCCGACCGTGACCGGTTCTCGTACTGGTCCGACACGCTGCTCAACCTCACCCGCTACGGCAAGGAGGAGATCGAGGCGGCCCAGGCCGAGTTCTTCCAGTACATGTCCGACCACCTCGCCGCCAAGCGCGCCGAGCCGGGCGAGGACCTGTTGAGCGAGCTGATCGCGGTCGGCGGCCCGGAGGACGGCGGCCTGACCGACCTGCAGATCGTGGTCACCGGCATGGGCCTGCTGGTCGCCGGGCACGAGACCACCGCCAACATGATCGGCAAGATGGTCTCCATGCTGCTGGCCGACCGCAGCCGCTGGGAGGCTCTGCTGGCCGACCCGAAGCTGATCCGCACCACGGTGGAGGAGTCGCTGCGGCTCGACGCCAACTCCGGCTTCGGCCTGCCGCGCTACCTGAAGGAGGAAACCGAGGTCAACGGCGAGCACCTGCCCAAGGGCACCACGGTCATCTGCAGCATGGCCGCCGCCAACCGGGACGAGCAGGCGTTCGAGGCGGCCGAGCACTTCGACCTGACCCGCAGCCCGAACCCGCACCTGGCCTTCGGCGCCGGCGCACACTCCTGCCTCGGACAGGCGCTGGCCCGGACCGAGCTGCAGGTCGTGCTCGAAGTGCTGCTGCGCAAGCTGCCGGGCCTGGAGCTGGCGGTGCCGGTGGCGGAGCTGGAGCGGGTGGAGGGGCTGGCCGTCGGCGGCCTGCGCACCGTCCCGGTCCGCTGGTGACCCGTTCAGACAAGGACAAGGGGGTAACACCATGAAGGTCACGATCGATGAGGACAAGTGCTGCGGCGCCGGCCAGTGCGTGCTGATCGCGCCCGAGGTGTTCGACCAGCGTGACGACGACGGCATCGTCATCCTGCTGGAGGCGGAGCCGGCGGCGGACCAGCACGCCGCGGTCCGGGAGTCCGCCGCGGTCTGCCCGGGCCTCGCCATCGAGGTCATCGAGGTCGACAAGCAGGCGTGACCGCCTCGCGAGCGGACGAAGAGTGGAGAGGGGAGTGGTCACCTCTTTCCACTCCCAACGTATAGCGCACCAGGGGGCTTGCGGCAAGGCCCGGGTCATGCCGGACAATCGTCCGCCGAGGCTGGAACCTGCGGAAATGGGGGTGCGAAATGCGTGCGTTGCTGTCCACGTACGGGTCGCGCGGGGACGTCGAACCGATGGTGGCACTCGCGGTGCGGTTGCGGGAGCACGGTGCGGAGGTGCTGGTGTGCGCGCCGCCGGACGAGGAGTTCGCGGCGCGGCTGGCCGGTGTCGGCGTGCCGCTGGTGCCGGTCGGCCGGTCGGCGCGCGAGCTGACGACCGCGGCGACGCCGCCGTCGTCCGGGGACCTGCCCCGGCGGGCGGCGGAGCTGATCGCCGGCCAGTTCGACGCGATCATCCCCGCGGCCGAGGGGTGTGACGCGCTGGTGGCGAGCGGCCTGATGCCGGCCGTGGCCGGCGCGCGGTCGGTGGCCGAGCACCTGGGCATCCGCTCCGTGCACGCGACCTTCCAGCAGATCACCCTGCCGGCGCCGCACCGCCCGCCGCTGGCGTACCAGGGCCGGCCGTTCCCGCCGGACGTGACCGACAACCGGGTGCTGTGGGAGCTGGACGCCCAGAGCATCGACGCGCTGTTCGGCGCGGCGCTCAACACCAACAGGGCGTCGATCGGTCTGCCCCCGGTGGACCACGTTCGCGACTACGCCATCGGCGACCGGCCGTGGCTGGCGACGGACCCGGTCCTGGACCCTTGGCGTGGAACGCGTAAGACGCCGGATCTCGACGTCGTACAGACCGGCGCGTGGATCCTGCCCGACCCTCGCCCGCTTCCGGCCGCGTTGGCGGCGTTCCTGGACGCCGGCACGCCACCGGTGTACGTGGGCTTCGGCAGCATGCCCATGCGCGGGTCGGCGGACGCCGCCCAGGTGGCCATCGAGGCCGTCCGAGCGCGGGGCCGCCGGGTGCTCGTCGCCCGGGGCTGGGCGGACCTGGCCCTGATCGATGACCTGGACGACTGCTTCGTCGTCGGCGAGGTCAACCACCAGGAGCTGTTCGGCCGGGTGGCCGCCGTCGTGCACCATGGCGGCGCGGGCACGACGACGACGGCCGCCGGGGCCGGTGCGCCCCAGGTGGTGGTGCCACAAGCGGTGGACCAGCCGTACTGGGCCGGTAGGGTGGCTGAGCTGGGCATCGGCGCGGTACACGACGGCCCGACGCCGACCGCCGAGTCCCTGTCGGCGGCGCTCAGCACGGCTCTGGCCGCTGAGACCCGCGCACGAGCGACCGCCGTGGCCGGCACGATCCGCACCGACGGGGCGACGGTGGCCGCGCAGCTGCTGCACGACACGATCTGCTTGGAGCCAATAGCGTGAACCCGCTGACCACCAGCGCGTTTGACCTTCCCGACCGTCTCCTCCCCAAGGCCGACCCGAAGCTCATCGGCCGCGATGAGCAGCACTTCGCGGCCATCGCGCGGAGCCTCGAAGAGTCCATCGCCGACCTGTCCGACCGGCTCGACGCCGAGCGCAAGGCGCCCGGCGGCAAGGGCCGGCAGGTGCTGGACCGGGACATGGAGATCCACCGGCTGGCCGCCCGCCTGCGCACCCTGCGCCGTTTCGGGCTGGACCTGTGCCTCGGGCACATGGTCGGCGCGGACGACTCCGAGCCCGTGTACATCGGACGGCTGGGGCTCACGGACAGCGAGGGTCGCCGGCTGCTGCTCGACTGGCGTTCGCCGGCGGCCGAGCCGTTCTTCGGAGCAACCCACGCCAACCCGATGGGGCTGGCGAGCCGCCGCAGGTACCGCTGGACCCGGGGGCGGATCAGCGACTACTGGGACGAGGTGTTCACCTCGGACGGGTTCGAGGGGCACGCCGCCCTCGACGACCAGTCCGCCTTCATCGCCAGCCTGGGCGGCGACCGGTCGCCCCGGATGCGTGACGTGCTCGGCACCATCCAGGCCGACCAGGACGCCATCATCCGCGCGGGATCCAGCGGCGCTCTCGTGGTCGACGGCGGTCCTGGCACGGGGAAGACCGTCGTGGCCCTGCACCGCTCCGCCTATCTCCTGTACTCCGACCCCCGTCTCGGTCACCGCCGGGGCGGCGTGCTGTTCGTCGGCCCGCACCAGCCGTACCTGGCCTACGTCGCCGACGTGCTGCCCAGCCTCGGCGAGGAGGGCGTGCAGACCTGCACCCTGCGGGACCTCGTCGCGGAGGGAGCCGCGGCGGCGATCGAGCCCGATCCGGACGTGGCCCGCCTGAAGTCGTCGGCGAACCTGGTGCAGGCGATCGAGCCGGCCGTCAGGTTCTACGAGAATCCGCCCACCAAGGGGATGACGATCACGACCCCCTGGGCCGACATCCGGCTCAGCGCCGAGGACTGGGCCGAGGCGTTCGACGCGGCCGAACCCGGCACTCCGCACAACGAGGCGCGTGACCAGATCTGGGAAGAACTGCTCACGATCCTGATGGACAAGCACGACGGCGAGGTCTCGGCCCACCTGCTCCGCAAGGCGCTGCTGCGCGACAGGGAGCTGCTCACGACCTTCAACCGGGCGTGGCCGCTGATCGAGGCCGCCGATCTCGTCGGGGACCTGTGGACGGTGCCCGCCTACCTGCGGATGTGCGCCCCCTGGCTCAGCCCCGACGAGGTACGGAAACTCCAGCGTGCGGACGCCCAGGCCTGGACGGTGTCCGACCTGCCGCTCCTGGACGCGGCCCGGCAGCGACTCGGCGACCCGGAGGCTGCGCAGCTCAAGCGCCGCCGTGCGGCCTCGGTCGCCGCCGAGCGCGAGCGGATGGCCGCGGTCATCGACAACCTGCTCGAAGCCGACGACGACGGCGAAAGCGCGGTGACGATGCTGCACGGACAGGACCTGCGGGACGCCCTGGTCGACGAGAACGCGCTGCCCAGCGTCGAGCCGGACCAGCTCGCCGGCCCGTTCGCGCACATCGTCGTGGACGAGGCGCAGGAACTCACCGACGCGGAGTGGCAGATGCTGCTGCTCCGGTGCCCGTCCCGGAGCTTCACCATCGTCGGGGACCGGGCCCAGGCCAGGCACGGGTTCACGGAGTCGTGGCAGGAACGGCTGGAGCGGATCGGGCTCGATCGGATCAAGCTGGCGTCGCTGAGCGTCAACTACCGGACGCCGGAACAGATCATGGCGGAAGCCGAGCCGGTCATCCGGGCCGTGCTCCCGGACGCCAACGTGCCGACCTCCATCCGCGGCAGCGACGTCCCCGTCGTCCACGGATCGGCCGCGGAGCTCAGCTCGATCCTCGACACCTGGCTCGCCGCACATGCCGACGGGATCGCCTGCGTCATCGGCGACCCTGCCTTCCGCACGACATCCCGCGTCCGGTCGCTGACGCCGGAGTTGTCGAAGGGGCTCGAATTCGACCTGGTCGTCCTGGTCGACCCGGAGGCGTTCGGCGAGGGCATCGAGGGAGCTGTCGACCGCTATGTCGCGATGACCCGGGCGACCCAGCAGCTCGTCATCCTCACGAGCTCCTGACGTAACCGATCATCCCGCCCGCCGTCGACGGTCAGGGCGGGATGATCGTCGCCGTACTGCCGCGAGGGCGTCAGGCGGGGTCGCGGAGCGCGAGCGCTTCGGCGTCCGTCAGTCCGTGACGGGCCGCGATCCTGCGCCGGGCCCGCACCTGCGCGCTGGTGTGCGGGCGGTATTTCGGCTCCTGCCCGCAGCCGCAGGGCTCGAAGCCTTCGTAGCGGAGCCCCGCGGCCAGAACGGCCGCGACGGCCGCCCACTCGCTGTCCTTGGTCTTGCGCGGCGCGGCGAAGTCATGGCCGGCGAAGGCCATCGGCCGGCGGCAGCGCGTGCAGAGGTGCCCTGCGTCGTCCCAGTGCAGTTTGTGGCTCTGACGGCACGAAACGCACACATAGTGGACTTTGTAGGTGACCATCGCGTATGTGCACACAGGGGCAGAGTACTCCCCGTTGCATAGCACATAACGGAATCACTTCATTTTCACTGGCCTCGTCCGTATCCCGCTATTCTCGATCTTCGCGTTGTATCGCACCGGGATCTGCTGGACGTCAGCAATGGGGGCGATGTCGCCGGGCGCTGTTGCTGGTCGGCTCCCTCCGCCTGCGTATGGTTCTCCCTTCCTCAGTCCGTTCGGTTTCGGGACGGCCAACTCCCCTCGGAGGACCAGTGAGACTGCGGTCTCTACTGGCGAGCGCCTGCGTGCTCGCCATCACCACGATCGCTTCGCCGGCCGTCGAAGCGGCTGCCCAGGCGGCCACCACCGACCCTGTCGTGAGCAGCAGCGTCACTTCCGACGTGAAGGCCGGCGAGAAGGTCCGGGCGATCATCGAGGTCAAGCCCGGCCAGAGCGTCCGCGCGGTGGCCACCGACACCGAAGCGGCGTCGAGCCAGACCGAGGTCATCAACAAGACGGACTCGGATGAGTTCCTGGTCGCCACCGTCGACAAGAAGACCCTCGCCGAGATCAAGACCGACGACCGGATCAAGGCGGTCTACGAGGACGAGCTGAGCAAGCCGACCCTCGCCGCCAGCACCAAGGTGATCGGGTCGGACGAGGCCAACACGCGGGGCTGGACCGGCAAGGGCTCCACCATCGCGATCCTCGACACCGGCATCGACCGGGACCACCCGTTCTTCACCGGACGGATCGTGGACGAGGCCTGCTTCTCCAGCGTCGCCGAGAGCGCGACGTACACATCCGTCTCGTTGTGCCCGAACGGCGAGGAGGCCCAGACAGGTCCGGGCGCGGCCGATGCCGAGATCGCCACGTGCATGGTCAACGGGTCGAACCAGTGCTTCCACGGTACGCATGTCGCGGGTATCGCGGCCGGGAAGAAGGCCGGGAACGCTCCATCCAACGGAGTCGCGCCGGAAGCGGGCATCCTGCCCATCCAGGTCTTCAGCCGGTTCACCGGCTCGATCTGCGGCAGTGCCCCGGCCTGCATCCTGACCTTCACCTCCGACCAGAAGCTGGCTCTGGAGTACGTCGAGAGCACCCGCGGCAAGCACCACACCGTCGCGGCCAACATGAGTCTGGGCAGTAGCACCGAGCACAAGGTCGCCTGCGACGCCGAGTCCGCGCTGACGCCCACGATCGCGGCTCTGAAGAGCGCCGGCGTGGCGACCGTGATCTCGTCGGCCAACAGGGGCTACGACGCCGGCGTCGGCAGCCCGGCCTGTATCTCCATCGCCGTCACGGTCGGCATGACCGACAGCCAAGACGCTCCCGTCCCCCTGGGCAACCGGGGCGCCCTCCTCGACCTCTTCGCGCCCGGCGCCGCCATCAACTCGTCCGTGCCCGACGACACGTACGCCACCCTGGGCGGCACCTCGATGGCCGCACCGCACGTCGCGGGAGCGCTGGCGCTCGTACGGCAGGCGTACCCGGCTCTGACCAGCGACGGACTGGTCGAAAGGCTGCGGACGACCGGCAAGAGCATCACCTACTCCAGCGGTGGCGGCCAGGTGACCACCAAGCGGATCAACCTCACCGCGGCTCTGCCGACCACGCCCGCGCCGACGCCGACGCCGACGCCGACCGTCTCCCCGACGCCGACCATTCCCCCGACCGCGATCCCCACCGCCAAGCCGACCGCCACGGTGACGTCCACCCCAACCCCGTCCTCGACCCCGACCAGGACGCACCGGACGGATCCGCGCTTCGACCCCCAGCCCGTTCCGGACACCTGCAAGCGGGGCAAGGCCACCAAGCCGCTGAGCGCCAAGCAGTGGGCTGCCGAGATGCACCGTAAGAAGGGGTCGCTCAGCGACAAGACCCTGCTGTGCTACCTGTCGCTCGCCCAGAACGGCAGCAAGGTCTTCCCCGAGCTGACCGACGCCGGTTCGCTCGGCAAGGCGTACAAGGTCCTCGCTCCCAAGAGCAAGACCGCCAAGGCGCTGCTCGACCGTGAGCTGCTGGCCGCCTGGCTCAACTACGCCCACGGCGTCTACAACGGCTCCGCCAAGGTCCACGGCAGCACCACGCTGAAGACGGCCGTCGGCACCGCCGAGAAGCACCGCGTCAAGAAGAGCTCATCCGCCCAGCTCAAGAAGGTAGCCGTCTACCTGTACAGGCACGTGAACAAGTAGGACCCAGCGCCGAGAACGGATGCCGGTCGTGCGACAGCGCGGCCGGCATCCGTGCTGTCAGAATCGGTGCGTGTCCCCTGACCGCAGGCTGCGAGCCACCTTCGACAGAGCCGCTGCCACCTACCAGGAAGCGCGCCCCGACTACCCGGCCGACCTCTACTCCGACCTGCTGGCATGCACCGGGGTGACGCCACCCGCGCACCTGCTCGAAGTCGGCTGCGGACCGGGGAAGGCCACGCTGCCGCTGGCGCGGATGGGGTTCCGGATCACGGCGGTCGAGCTCGGCGAGGCCCTGGCGGCGGAGGCGCGGCGCCGGCTCACCGAGTTCGACGACGTCTCGGTGATCACGTCGTCGTTCGAGGGCTGGGAGCCGCCGGAGGGCGCCCGCTTCGATCTCGTGTACGCGGCCACGGCCTGGAAATGGGTGGACCCGGAGGTCAAGTACGCGAAGGCCGCCGCCCTGCTCGCCCCGGGCGGCCACCTGGCGGTCTGGAACGCGGACCACGCGATGCCGGTGGATTTCGACCCGTTCTTCACCGAGATCCAGAAGGTCTACGTGGAGATCGGCGAAGGCCACGACGGCCCGTGGCCCTCCCCGCCTCCCGAGGAGCAACCCGACCCCATGGCCGACGAGTTCGACGCCTCCGGACACTTCACGGTGGTCAGGACGAAGCTCTACGTCTGGGCCCTGCGCTACACGGCGGACGAATACCTCGCCCTCCTCGACACGTTCTCCGGCCACATCGCCATGGAGCCCGCCAAGCGCGACCACCTCTACCAGGAGATCCGCCGCCTCCTCGGCGCCCGCCCGGACGGACGGCTCACCCGCCACTGGTCCGCCGTCCTCACCATCGGCCGGCGCCTGTGACCTGATTCAGGGCGCCGGTGCGGCCGACAGGAGTCTCTCCGCCAGCGCGCGGCAGCGGCTGCCGAGCTCCGGCGGGTCGAGCACCTCGAAGTCGTGCCCCAGCAGGACCATGTGCATGAGCAGGAAGTCGAGGTTTCCAGCGCCGCTGAGCACCTCGCAGAGCTCGCTCCCGCGCCGCCGCACGACGGCCGCCGACGCCGGGATCTGGGCGCGGACCGTGTCGGCCGGCGCGTGCACGAGGAAGCGCGCCTGGTGCCGGTAGACGCGGCTCGCCACGCTCTCCTGCACGTACGTCGCCGCGTCGGGCGCCTCGCGGGGGCGGAAACGCCAGGTGCGCGCCGACACGCCGGTCATCCGGTCGACGCGGAAGCTGCGCCAGTCGTCGCGATCGAGGTCGTAGGCGAGGAGGTACCAGCGCCGGTCGGAGGCGACCAGCCGGTACGGCTCGACCCGCCGCCGTCGCACGTCGTCCCCGGACGGGTAGTCGAAGCCGGCCTCGACCTCGTCGCGGCAGGCCCTGGCCAGCGTCATGATCACTTCCGGGTCGACCGGCGTACGGCCGCCGCCGAAGGACTCCACCGAGTCGGAGAGCGCCCGCACCTCGTGCCGCAACCGGGTGGGCAGCACCCGGTCGAGCTTGGTCAGCGCCCGGAGCGCGGCGTCGCCGGCGCCGGCGACCGCGCCACCCGCGCCCGCGAGCAGCGAGACCACGGTGGCGATCGTCTCCTCGTCGTCGAGAAGCAGCGGCGGTAGGTCCTGCCCCGGACCGAGCTGGTAGCCACCGCCGACCCCCTGGCTGGCATGCACGGGATACCCGAGCGTGCGCAGCCGTTCGACATCGCGCCGTACCGTGCGCGGTGTGACCCCGAGCCGGTCGGCGAGTTCGGGACCGGTCCAGACCTGGCGCTGCTGCAGCAGCCCGAGCAGCGCGAGCACCCGTTCCGTCGTACCCCGCTCGTCACCGCGCGCCATGCCCATGCCACCCACCCTGCCAGATAGCGGACCGATCCTGTCCGCTTGGGGTGTCAAGGTGACGCCATGGACGCAGAACTCGACTGGAACCGGACACTGCGCGAGCAGTGGGAGTTCCACTGGAACCATCAGCTCCGAGCCCGGCTCGACGGGCTCACCGACGACGAGTACTTCTGGTCGCCGGTCCCGGACGCCTGGAGCGTGCGGCCGCGCGGCAGCTCGACCGCGCCCGTGCAGGCCGGCGCCGGGAACTTCACGATCGACTACGCCTTCCCCACGCCGGTCCCCGCGCCCTTCACCACGATCGCCTGGCGGCTCGGCCACGTCATCGTCGGCGTGCTCGCCGGGCGCAACGCGGCGCACTTCGGCGCGCCGGCGGCATCGTACGAGAGCTGGGAGTACGCCGGCAGCGCGGCCACCGCGCTCGCCCAGCTCGAAGCCCAGCTCTACGTCTGGCTGACCGGGGTACGCGGGCTCGGCGAGGCCGGGCTGCCGGTCCCGGTCGGCCAGAAGGAGCCGTACCCCGAGGCACCCATGGCCGACCTGGTGCTGCACATCCACCGCGAGCTGATCCACCACCTGTCCGAGGTCTGCCTGCTGCGCGACCTCTACCTGCACATGAACGGAGCGACCCGATGAGCCGCCACATCCAGGTCACCTTCGACGCCCACGACCCGCGGGCGCTGTCGTCCTTCTGGCGCGACGTCCTGGGGTACGTCCACCCGGCCCCGCCTGGGGTCGACCTGCCCGAGGACGCCGACCCGCTGGCCGCGTGGGACGACTTCCTCGCGCGGGCCGGCGTACCGCAGGAGCAGCGCAACACGAGATCGGCCATCGAGGACCCGGACGGGGACGGCCCACGGCTGTTCTTCCAGCAGGTGCCGGAGGACAAGATCGCCAAGAACCGCGTCCACCTGGACGTCCGCGCGGCCCCCGGGCTGCAGGGGGAGGAGCGGATGGCGGCGCTGGAGGCCGAGTGCGACCGGCTCGTCGCGCTGGGCGCGAGGCGGGTACGCCGCTTCGAGCCCGCTCTCCCGATGAGCGCCGGCTTCATCGTGCTGACCGACCCTGAGGGCAACGAGTTCTGCCTGGACTGAAGCTATGGCCGTAAGGCGTTGAAGGGCGTGCGGCCTATCGGTAGCGGGCCGACTGGGCGTTCTCCCGCAGACTCAGCGCCACGCGCCCGGCCGCCTGCTCGAGCTCCGCCTCGATCTGCTCCATCGCCGCAGCGGATATCCGGGGTGTCGGGTACGGCAGCGCCAGCACGCGTCGCATGCGCAGGTGCGTCGGCGGATGGGTCGTGTCCACCCGAGTCCTCTCCACGCGGGCGGCCTCGCGGCGTTGGTCGAGTTCGGCCTGAGGGATGGCGTCCACATGGGACCGGAGAGCCGCCCACAGGTTCCACGTTCCTACGGCCACGGCGCTGGAGCCGAGGAAGTCGCTGACGGAAGGGGCGCGGGTGGACAGGACGTCCAGGAGCGAGGCGGTGGCCGCGGCGCCGGCCACGTGGGCCTGCATCTCGTCGGCACGGTATTCGGCCTGCTGGGAGGAGTGGTTCAGGAGGAGTTCCAGCAGGAAGATCAGGGCGCGGACGGGGACGCCCAGGAGGGCGAGGAGGCACCGGGTGACCAGGACTGATCCGCCGTCGCCGGGGCGCCACCCGAAGCGGGTGACCACGCGCAGTTCGTGGAGCGAGCGCAGGGCGCTGCCGACCACGAGGCCGTGCCTGGCGTCGCCGTTCCTGGAGTGGGCCATCTCGTGGGCCAGCAGGGCGACGCGTTCCTCCGGGGTGAGGATCAGCCAGAGCGGGTAGCCGATCTCCACCAGACGACGGCGTCGCCGGCCGTAGGCACGGAACGATGCGTTGACCTCGCCGCTGATGGCGACCAGGTCTGTACGGGGCGCCGCCAGGGCCACGCCGATGCCGTCGATGAGGGCGTACAGGTGAGGGGCGTCGGAGCGGGTGAGGGGCACGGCGGAGGCGGGGAAGGGGGCGGGGCGGGGACGCAGCAGCCAGGCGAGGTCCAACGCCACCAGACCGAACAGGATGCCGCCTACGGTCAGGCCGGCGATCAGGTAGATGCCGGTGACCAGGAAGGCCGGCGCCAGAAGGTGAACGACGAAGGCGAGGGCGTAGCCGGTCGTCCGGGACACGCGGCCGGCTGTTCGGAGCGGCTGGGCCGATGGCTGGTGCGGCAAGGATCGCGCGGGCTCCTGGGACGCACTGGGCGCATCGGCGGACATGTCGAACAGGGTGCCAGAGAAGACGCGGGAACTGGCGATGAAGGCGCCACAGAACGGCGGCGACAACCCCGATCTCCGGGGGTGGGGCAAAGCTGCGTTTTTCGCATTCTTTGCCTGTGTCCAGGATGTGGCGTCCTCGTCTCGCGTGCTTTCTGTGCCATTTTCGGAGGTGCCGGCTCGCCAGAGCGAAGTCGAATGGAGATGGGATGGAGCGCATCCAGGTAGTCGTGAAGGCTCACGACCCCATCTCCCGCGCAGGTGTGCTGAGCCAGCTCAAGCAGCGGCCCGAGATCGAGATCCTGGAAACGGACAGTCCGGAGAAGGCGCAGGTCGCGCTGGTGGTGGCCGACAGCGTGTGCGCCGACACGCTGGGCGTCCTGCAGGCGCTGCGATGCCATGGAAGTCTCCGGCTGGTGGTCGTCGCGGGGACCGTGGACGACAGCGGCCTGCTCGCCATCGTGGAGATCGGCGTTTCGGGTGTCGTACGGCGCGCCGAGGCCAGCCCGGAGCGGCTCGTCGCGGCGATCCAGTCGGCCACCGACGGCGCGGGTGTCATGCCGCCGGATCTGCTCGGCCGGCTGCTCACCCAGGTCAGCCGGGTGCAGGGCGAGATGCTCGGGCCGCGCGGGCTGACCTTCGCCGGCCTGGCCGAGCGGGAGGTGCAGGTGCTGCGGCTGATCGCCGAAGGGTGCGACACGGCGGAGATCGCCGCCGCCCTGTCGTACTCGCAGCGTACGGTGAAGACCGTCCTGCATGACATCACCACCCGGCTCCACCTGCGCAACCGGGCCCACGCGGTCGCCTACGCCCTGCGCAACGGGCTGCTGTGACCGGGCAGGGCGGCGTCATCGGAGAGGTGGACCGGGCGCTGGAGGAGCTGATCCGCCGGGAGGTGGTGCGGCGCTCGAAGACGGAGGTCTCCTTCGGCGCGCCCGGCGGGGAGCGGACGGCCGCGACGGTGCACCTGCAGCTGTACGACATCCGTGAGGATCAGGGCAGGCGCCGGCAGGGCACGGTCAACGAGTACGACTCCGACGGCGCGTTGACGGTCAGGCGCTGCCCGCCCCGCTATGTGCGGCTGTCGTACCTGGTGACGGTGTGGGCGCCGCAGCCTGAGGAGGAGCACCGGCTCCTGGACGCCACCCTGCGGGCGTTCCTCGCGCAGGACGCCATCCCCGCCGAGCGGCTGACGGGCTCGCTGGCGGATCTCGGGCTGCCGGTCCCGATGGCGGCCGCCGTGCCGCCACCGGACGACCGCGCCCTCGCGACGGCGCTGGCCGCGTCGGGCGCGGGACTACGGCCGTTCGTCAATGTCGTGATCAGCGCTCCGATGATGCCGGAGCCTCCCACGCCCGTGTCGCCACCGGTCACCAAGCCGCTGACACTGCGCCCCGAAAGCCACCGCACCGGAGGTTCTGGATGAGCGTCACCTGTCCGAAGTGCGGCGACCAGAATCCGGACGGCACCAGGTTCTGCGCCGGGTGCGGGGAGTACCTCGCCTGGGAGCGGCGTGACGCCGAGGACGACACCCGGCGACCACAGCCCGCCGAGCCGCCGCTCCAGGAGCAGCACGCCGAACTGGCCGTCAGTCTGTCCGGCAGCCCCGTCGCCTGCACTCCCGGCGAGCGGGTCTCCACGACTGTGACGGTGCGCAACAGGGGCACCCGGGTGGAGCGGGCCGGCGTCGTGGTCGAGGGCGGCGCGGCGCCGTACGCGACGGTCGTGCCCGAGGAACTCGTGATCCAGCCGGACGACGCGGCCGAGTACGTGGTCACCTTCGCCCCGCCGCGCTCCTCGTCCGTCCGCGCGGGGACGGTGGGTTTCACCGTACGGGCCCGTTCCCAGATCAACTCCGGCATCACGGCCACCGCGGAGGGCCAGTGCGTGGTGGCCGGGTTCGACGACCTCTCCGTCGAGCTGTCCCCGAAGGACTCCCGGGGCTGGTGGATGACCCACCACATGGTGGTGTTCGCCAACCGGGGAAACCTGACCCATCGGGTACGGATCCGCGCGGAGGACGACGAGAACGAGCTGCGCTTCTCCCGGCCGGCGGGCGGGCTCGTGATTCCCCCCGGTCACACCGAACTGGCCCTGCGCGTCTGGGCGAAACCGGGCCTCACCGGGCCGGCGCGCGAGATTCCCTTCGCCACCAAGGTGGACGTCGACGACGGCGCGAAGACGATCCGGGTCGACGGAACCAGGACGGTGCTGCCGCTGGTCACGTCCTGGCCGCTGAGGACGGTCGTCCTCGTCCTCGCCCTGCTCATCGTCGCCGCCGTCGCCATCGGCGCACTGCTCAACGCGCGGGAGCGAGCCATTCTCGATCAGGAGACCTACCTGGCGGGAAGCGGCACGCTGAGCAACGGGTTGACCTCCGTCGAGACGCCCAGACTGCCCGATGAGGCGAGGATCTTCGTCACCCCAGATCTGTCTCAGGGGCCCTTGGCCGAGACGCAGCCCGGCTGGCTGCCGTTCGCCGGCGCTCTGGGCGTCACCGGCCGTGGCTGGACCTCCTTCTCGGTCCAGCCGCTCGACGGGTCGAACATGGACGGAACGGGCTTCAACTACCTCATCGTGAGGGACTCCAGCGGGACGCTCAACGGCCAGTCCTACGAGGCGGGTTCCGGGAGCGTCCAGCCGGGCGAGCGCCAGGTGAGCGTCCCGGCGACCATGGCCACGAGCAGGTCGGTGATCCTGCTGACGGTGGAGACGGACGGGAGCCTCGCGGATCCCGTCGCGGGCCTGAGGGTGGACGCGAAGAACGACGGCGCGTTCACGGTGGCGACCCTCGACCTCGTGCCGGCGCCCGTGGAGATCAGGTTCAGCTGGCTCGTCATCGACTCCGACGATTCCTCGCTGGCCGGGGTGGAGACCACCACCTTCGGGGATCCGGCGCGGATCGACACCTCTGTCGAGAACGGCGTCGTCCTGCTCACCACGGACGTCGCGAACAACGGGCTGTCCGGTTCCGGGGCGACCGGCGTGTACGTGGACGACCAGAGCGATGACGCGTTCAGCGTGGCCGGGTTCAGCGGCCCGGCCGTGGGGTTCGACTATCTGATCGTCGAGCGGAGGGAGTGACCTCGCCCTTTCGGGCGGACCGAAAGGGCTGTTCTCTCCGCCCTTTTGGTGGCATGTCTCGTACTGGTGATGGCTTCGCTCCCGGTGACAGCCTCAGGTTAGACGTCTCGTTTCGGGGAGGCATCGACCCATGGACCACAGGGCCTACTTCTCGTCCATCTGCTTGGCGGCGGCCCTCGTCTCCGCCTCATCGCCCGTACCCGCACCTCCGCCCGACGGCGGTTCGCCGCAGCCTTGGCCCGATCAGCAACAGCGGCCCGATCAACAGCGGCCCGATCAACAGCGGCCCGATACCGATCGGAGCCCGGACCCCGGCTGGGGCAGCCCACCTCCGGAAACTCCGGAGACTCCGGAGCCTCCGGAGACTCCGACGACTCCCAAGACTCCGACCACCCGGACGCCGCGTCCAGCCCCACCGGCCCCACCGGCCCCGCGCAGTCCCGCCCCGACCTGCGACCTGCTCCCGTCGTCGGGGCCCGGCAGCAGAGGCGAGATCAAGGATGAGCAGGTGACCACGGCCCTGGCCGACGTTCCCGAGGCGTCGACCTTCGTGTCGGCCATCGAGCAGGCCGGCTTCACCGACAGATTCAACGACGAGGCCAACATCACCGTGTTCGTCCCGGTGAACGATGCTTTCGACAAGTACGAGGGGACCGAAGAACTGCTCGACAACGAGACGGCTCTCGTCTCGTTCCTCGGCTACCAGGTGGTCGACGGTCGTAAGACCCCGGCCGACCTAGCCCGAGCCACGCTGCGTACCAAGCAGGGCGGCGACATCAAGACCGAGGGCACCGCCGGCGAGATCACCCTGAACGACACCGCCGAGGTGCTGTGCTCGAACATCCAGACGGCCAACGCGACCGTCTACTTGATCGACACGGTCCTCCCCCCGCCCGATTAGCCGCCCGAAAGGGTGGTCGGCTCAGCCTCCAAGGTTGCTCGATGGCGCTGCCGCTGCAGCGGTGAACCGGGAAGAACCTGAGTAACCATGCTGCTCAGGAGGGGCCGATGAGTGAGTCTTCGCCAGGCGTCTATTGGAAAGAAGAGCCCCCTGGGTCTCGACCGATCGAGGGCGTTGCCACGGCTGTGGCGGCGTTCATCGGTTTTGCGGAAAAAGGGCCGAGCCAGGCGACGCTGGTGACCACCTGGGGCCAGTATCAGAAGGAGTTCGGAGGGTTCGTACAAGGCTGCTACCTCCCGCATGCCGTCCAGGGCTACTTCGCCAATGGCGGCAGCTCCTGCTACGTGATCCGCGTCGGCGCCGACGGTACGGAGCCGGAACCCTCCGCTGAACCGCAGGCCATGCTCGGCCCGTTCCGGATTGTCGCCAGGGAACCGGTGCAGGGTGGGCGTGGGCGCAACGAGATCACCGTCGAGGTCTCGGAGGCGCCGACCGAGGAGGGGCAGGCTCCTCCAGAGGACCGGTTCGTACTCACGGTCAAGCGTGGCAAGAGCGCCGAACCGCCGATCACAGTGTCGCTGAAACGTGGCGCCAAGGACTTCATCGCGACTGCCGTCACGGAGAAGTCACGATTCGTCACGGTTGAGGACACAGGGGTAGCAGAAATGGCCAAGCCGGCGCCTCAGACCATTACGTTGCAGGCCCCGCCCCCCGCTCCCGCCCCGCCGCTTCCCGCCCAGGTGAGTCAGGATACGTACGTCGGCAACGCCCATGAGCGCCGCGGCGTGGACGGGCTCGAAGCGGTCGACGAGGTGACCATGATCGCGATCCCCGACCTGATGAGCGCGTTCGAGCGCGGCGCCATCGACGCCGCCGGTGTCGAGGCCGTGCAGGACGCGCTCATCACCCACTGCGATCTCCTGAAAGACAGGATGGCGATCCTCGACCCACTCCCGGGACTTTCCGTAGATCAGGTCAGGATCTGGCGGGAAGATAGCAAGCCGCAGCCCAACCGCTTCGCCACCGTCTACTACCCGTGGCTCACGGTCTTCGATCCGATCAGCAATGGCCCGATCCGCATCCCGCCGAGCGGTCACATCGCCGGCGTCTGGGCACGTAATGACGCCACCCGTGGCGTGCATAAGGCTCCGGCCAACGAAGTGGTTCGTGGTGCGATCGCCCTGGAAACGCAGCTTACGCGCGCTGAGCAGAACATCCTCAACCCGCTCAACGTGAACTGCATCCGTGTCATGCCCGGCCGCGGGATCAGGGTTTGGGGGGCGCGCACCCTGGACCCCGATGGCGCCTGGCAGTACCTGAACGTCCGGCGCCTGTTCAACTACTTGCAGGAGTCGATCCTGAACGGCACCCAGTGGGTGGTCTTCGAGCCCAACGACGACGCCCTGTGGGCCAGGATCCGCCGCACCATCTCCGCCTTCCTCGTCATGGAATGGCATCGGGGCGCGCTGTTCGGCCTCACTCCCGACGAGGCCTTCTACGTCAAGTGCGATCGCGACACCAACCCCGCCGAAAGCATCAGCCAAGGCCGCGTCGTTTGCGAGATCGGTATCGCACCGGTGAAACCGGCCGAGTTCGTCGTCTTCCAGGTATCCCAGATGGCGAGCGGCGTCAGCCTCGTCAGCGAGTAACGCAGGAGATCGCACATGGCACTTCCCGACCTCGACACCGTGGTCGCCCATTCCTTCGGCCTCGAGGTCGACGGCATCACCATCAAACAGATCAGCGAGGTTTCCGGCCTCAAAATGGAACAGGACGTCATCGAGCTGCGGCAGAACACCGGTGACGGCAAGTACGTCGTCAAGAAACTGCCCGGCCGTCCCAAGGCGGGCGAGGTGACGCTCACCCGCGGCCTGACCGCCGACAACAGCTTCGAGCAGTGGGCCAAGGATGCGCGCTTCGGCCGGATGAGCAACGCCCGGAAGGGCGGCGCGATCATCGTCTACGACTTCGAGAACAACCCGATCAAGCGCTACAAACTGACCAACGCCTGGCCGAAGAGCTTGGAGATCAGCACCATGAAGGCGGGCGACACCAGCGTGCTCACCGAGACCCTGGTCGTCACGTACGAACAGCTAGAGGTCGAGTAGGGATGCGCCGCTCGATGGCCGTGGCGGCGCTCCCGGCTTCCGCCGGGGAGCCGCCTCTGCGTACCGAGTTCGCCTTCCGGCTGCCACGCGGCTATCTCGACGAGTCCGGCACCCTCCACCGCGACGGCGTCATGCGGCTGGCCACCGCTCGCGACGAACTCGTCCCGCTTCGAGACGATCGCGTACGGGAGAACGCCGCCTACCTCACCGTCGTGCTCCTCGGCCGGGTGATCACCCGGCTGGGCGGCGTCACCGACGTCCACGCCGGGATCATCGAGAACCTCTTCGCCACCGACCTGGCGTTCCTCCAGGACCTCTACCGCAGGATCAACAGCGAGGGGCACGCACGCGCCGCCGTGGCCTGCCCCGACTGCGGGCACAAGTTCGACGTCGACCTTTCGGGCAGCCGCCTGGGGGAATCATGACCTACGCGACGAATCGCCTCTACGGGGAGGTCGCATACGTCGCGTACCACTTCCACTGGCCCCTCGATGACATCCTCGATCTGGAGCACGCCGACCGCCGCCGGTTCGTCGCCGAGATCGAGGCTCTCGGCGGTTCCCAATGAAACGGCCCTGGCCCCGCCTCCCCTCCCACCGCCCAGCGACGTCCTCCTGGGGGGCTCTGGCGACGCTCGCCTTGGGGTCGTCTCTGGCGACGTCCGCTTGGCGGGCTTGGAGGGCGAGGGACCCGCGTGGGCGGACGTCGTCCGACGCCCAGGCTCTGGTGGCACCCGAGCCGCGTGCCGAATGGCGGTCGCTGCCCCCGATGAGCAGTGTCATCGCCGCCCATCCCCTGATGATCCCGTACGACCGCTTCGCCCTGTCCCTCGCCACCTGGCACAACCCGTCCTTCCTCGCCCCCCTGACCCACCAGATGGCCACCGAAGCCCCCTCCGGCGTCATCCACGACCTGGCCATCCCAGTCCCCAACACCCCCTCCACCTCGTCCCCTTCCCGCACCACACCCGCCACCACCCAGCCGTCCACCCCTTCCCGACACACCACCCCAACGCCGCCCGCTACCCCTTCGCGGGGTGAGGCTGGAGCGGGGTTCGGTACCCCTTCGGGGGGTGAGGCCGGAGCGCCGCCCGCTACCCCTTCAGAGGGTGAGGCCGGAGCGCGGTCCGCTACCCCCTCCCAGCCCGTTACTTCCCCCCGGTCAGCCACCCCGCCGCCTGCCACCCCTTCTAAAGGTGACGCTTGCGCGCCGGTTGCTACTCCTTCGGAGTCGGTTACCTCCGCCTGGTCGGCCACTCCGCGGCCTGGTGTCGCTTCCGGGGGTGATGCTTGCGCGTTGGATGGCATCCCTTCTGGTGGTGGCGCTGGCGCGGCGGCTGTTGCCTCTTTCGAGCCGGCTACTTCCGCTCGGTCGGCCGCTCCGCTGCCTGCCACTCTTGCGGGAGGTGAGGTTTGCGCGCCGTCCGTTTCCCCTTCCCAGCCCGTTGCCTCTGCCTGGTCGGCCACTCCGCGGCCTGGTGTCGCTTCCGGGGGTGATGCTTGCGCGTTGGATGGCATCCCTTCTGGTGGTGGCGCTGGCGCGGCGGCTGTTGCCTCTTTCGAGCCGGCTACTTCCGCTCGGTCGGCCGCTCCGCTGCCTGCCACTCTTGCGGGAGGTGAGGTTTGCGCGCCGTCCGCTACCCCTTCCCAGCCCATTGCCTCCGCCCGGTCAGCCACTCCGCCGCCCGCGACCCCCTCGGGGGGTGACGCTTCCGGGCAAGCTGCTGTCCCTTCCAGGGGTGACACTTGGGCGGCGTCGGCTACCTCCGCCTGGCCGGTCGCTTTGCCGTCTGGCGCCGCTTCCGGGCGTGATGCTTGCGTCCCGCCTGTAACTCCCGCGCGGTGTGACGGCTCCGCGCCTGGTGCCTTCACGCCACCTCTCCATCCGCCGGCGCCCGCGCGCCCCTCCGGGCCCGCGTCTCCACCAGGCCTTGTGCAACCTGTGCCGGCATCGCCGTCCTCGGTGCAGAGCCAGGGAGGGGACGCTGACGCTGCTGGGGCGTCTCACCCTGCGGCTTCTCACCTTGTGGGGTCGGTGGATCCGGGGTGGCCTGATTCGTCGGTCGGGCCTGCTGCGGGGGTGTCGGGTGGGGAATCCGGGTCTGTCGTACGGGTAGCCCCGGCCGGCGGGGCGGTGGAGCCCGTGCGGTCTGTTCCGCCGACCGCGCCTCCAGCGCCGTCTCCGGCGATGGAGACCCAGCCTGTACGGCCTGTGCCGCCCACTGTTGACCCCGTACGGCCAGGTACGCCGGTCGGGTCCGTCGCGGGGGATCAGGCGCGGCCCTTGACCGAGACCGTCACCGTGCCCACCCTCGGCGGCGGAGCGTTCGCCCGGCACGCCACCGAGAGTGCGCAGCCCGGTGAGGCACCCGGCGGCGGGGTGCCGGCGGACGTTCGGGTGGGTGCCGAGGCTCTGGAGGCCGACGGTTCGGCATCCTCCGATCTGAATGCGGTGGAAAGTCCGGGCGCGCCGTTGTCGCATGGGGGCGGCGACACTTGGGACGAGGTCGGCATGCTGCGGAGCACCGCGGACGCGTCCCGGTGGCGTCGCCCGTTGGGCTTGGGTGAGCCGCTCATCGCCGCCCCGGTACGCCAGCCCCCGCTCGCGTCCACGCGGAGCACGTCCGATGACGAGCGACCTCTACCCGTCGCTGAGCGCCAGGTGGGTGCCCCCATCGACACCAGGAGCATCTCGGAAGTCCCTGAGCAGGAGTCCATCCTGTCGGCCTTCCACCCTTCGGACTCTGCGAGCCCGGAGGAGCCGACGACGGGTTCACCCCGGTCGGGCGTGTCTGGGTCGGCCTCACCCACGTTGGAGTCTTCGCGGTCGGATTCCCCCTTGTCGGGCGAACTTGGGTTGGACTCACCCGGGTCGGACTCCTCGAGGTCGGGCAGGTCCGGGTTGGACTCTCCGGGGTCGGCCTTGCCTGGGTCGGGCTCTTGGTGGTCAGGCTCGCCCGGGGCCAGGTCTTCGAGGCCGGGCACGTCCGCGTTGGACTCTCCGGGATCAGGCTCGTCCAGGCCGAACTCTCCCAACTCGTCCAAGCTGGACCACCCGACGCTCGGCCCTCCAAAGCGGATTTCTCCCCGGCCGGACCCCACAATCCCGCAGTCGCCGGGGCCGGAGCTTTCGGGGGTGGACGTTCCAAGGGCGCAGACTGCCCTAGGCCTGGACTCTCCCACGCCGAGCAGTCCAACGTTGGGATCCCCAAGCCCCGAGTCTCCAGCGTTGTGGCCTCCGACGTCCGAGTTCCCAGGGGTGCGGGTTCTGACGTCCGAGTTCACAGGGGTGCTGGCTCCGACGTCCGAGACCTCGGGGGCGGGGTCTCCGAGGGCCGAGCCCCGAAGGCCGGGGTCTTCGAAGGCCGGGTCCCCAGGGGTGGAGTCGACGAGGTCGGACGTCGTTGTAAGGCCGGGGCTCGCTTACCCGGCTTCGGATGCGCGCGGCGATTCGCCCACGCTTGGTTCGGGCGGATGCCGGATCCGGACGGTCGCCTTCGTGCTGAGCCTCCCCGCGCAGCTCGGCAGGAGCTCCGGGACGGAGGACGGCCCGCGGCGGGCCCCGGCATGGCAGGAGCCGATGCCTGCCGCGCTGCTGCCGCCACGCACGTCCGCAGATCTGACTCACAGGCACGACGGTGCTGGTCCCGGACGGCAGATGGGGCCCGTAGATCGGTCCACCGGCCGCTCGCACGGCACCGGAGCACCGGTCACCCGGGCCGTATGGGAGACAGAAGGACCCAGAAGGCAGGCCGTACGGAAGTCCGAGAGAGCACAGAGGCGGGTCGTGGGGGAGCCCGAGAGGGCGGCGGGTGCGCCGGCCGTATGGGAAGCCGGACGCGCTGTGCAAGACGAGCCGGGCGGAGGAACCGGTCCCGAACCGGGCGGGGGAGTCGGGTCGGAGCCAGGTGGGGGACTCGATCAGGAGATCGGGTGCGTGGCGAGGGTGGTCGAGGGGGAGCCGGCAGGGGGGATGCAGGTGGACGAGCTGATGGAGACGCTTTACGAGTCGCTGCTGCGCAGGCTCAGGGCCGATTTCCGGCTGGAGCGGGAGCGGCGTGGGCTCGTGGCGGACCCGGGGTTCTGGGGGTAGCGGGGGATGGCGGACGAGGAGACCGCGGTCGCGGTGTGTTACAGCCTCAAGATCGACGGCGACGATCTGGGGATGTTCGACAGCTGCGACGGCCTCGGGTGCGAGGTCGAGATGGAGCAGCGCGTGGAAGGCGGCAACAACGGGCACGTCTGGCAGCTGCCGACCCGGGTGAGGTTCTCCAACGTGCGGCTGTCCAGGCCGGTCACGGCCGCGAGCAGGGACGTGACCAGGTGGTTCGCGAGCTCGGTGTACGGGATGAGGCGCAGGACGGCGACGATCGAGGCCCGTACCCTCCAGGGTGAGCTGATCACGAGCTGGGGTCTGCGGGACGTGGTCCCCGTCAGATGGACGGGGCCGAGGTTCGACAGCATGACCCCGGAAGCCGCCATGGAGACGGTCGAGCTGGCCCATCACGGGTTCTTCGGACCGGGTTGGGGAGGCTGACCGTGTCATCTCCGCTGGTGTTCGAGTCCTCGGCGCCGTCCACGGCGCCCGGCGACGGGCCGCCGACCAGCCTGGAACGGGCCTACCTGGAGCTCCTTCATCCGCCGAGCACCGGCATCGGCAAGCCCGGCAGGAGCTACGACACCATCAACTTCCAGTTCAATCCGAACGAGCTGGCGTTCACCAAGGCCGCACGCTGGCGGCGGAGCCCGCAGCGCAACACCCGCAGGAGCGGCGTGCCGCAGTTTCAGGGCCCGGACCCGTGCAGGCTGACGCTGGAGATGTTCTTCGACGCCACCGACACCATGGACGACAAGGTGGCCAAGGCCGTGGACAAGCTGTTCAGCTGCGTCGTGCCCACGGACAAGACGCTGGCCAGCGCGCAGTCGTGCCCGCCGTGGGTGGTTCTGCGGTGGGGGCTGCTGAACGGTTTCACCGCGTTCGTCAGCAACGTCACGGCCAGGTTCACGCTGTTCACGCCGGGGGGCCTGCCGATCAGGGCGGTCTGCTTGGTGACGATGGAGGAGATCGCCGGCGTCCCGCCGAAGCAGAATCCGACGTCAGGCGCCGCCGGCACGGTGGACGTCCATGTGGTGGTGGCCGGCGAGACGCTGGCGGCCGTGGCCTACCGGGCCTACGGCGACCCCAGCCGCTGGCGGGTGGTGGCCGAGGCGAACGGCGTCGACGACCCGATGCGGTTGCGGCCGGGCACGCGGCTGCTGGTCCCCCGGATCGAGGAGCTGACCGGTGGCCGCTGAGCTGTTCACGGGCGGGCTCATGGTGGAGGTCGAGGGCAGCCCCCTGCCGGAGGACGTCGCGGCGCTTCTCGCGTCGGGGTACGTCGAGGACAGTCAGCACCTGCCCGACGTGTTCGTGCTGCGCTTCCGCGACGACGGCGGCGTGGCGTTGGGCAAGGGCCGCTTCGCCATCGGTGCGAAGGTCCGGCTCAGGGTGCAGACCTCCGAGCCGGGAGGCCCGCGCCCGCTGATGAACGGCGAGGTCACCTCGGTCGTCCTGGACGTGGACTCCGACGGGACGTTTGCGGAGGTGCGCGGGATGGACGAGGCGCACCGGCTCATGCGAGGACGACGGGTGGCCGTGTATCCGGATATGGCGGTCGCCGACATCGTCAGCATGGTCGCCCGGCGGGCGGGACTGAAGCCCGGCGAGATCGACGCGCTCCCCGGCATCGGCGGGCGGCCGGGCACGCAGATCAACCAGGACGGCATCAGCGACTGGGAGTTCCTCTCCCGGCTGTCCCGCCGGACCGGGGCGCGGGTACGGGTCGTCGACGGGAAGCTGTCGTTCCGGCTGCCGGGGCCGCGCGCCGGGTCACAGGAGGTCACCGTGGCGGCCGGCGGGGCTCTGCTGTCGCTCCGGGCGACCGTCACGGCGGGCGGTCAGGTGCCCGAGGTCGAGGTGCGAGGCTGGGACTACGAGAACAAGCAGGAGGTCACGGCCATGGCCACGCCTTCCGCCGCCGAGGCCGAGGTGCCGGGCGCGGACCCGGTCGAGCTGGGCGGCCGGTTCGGGGCGCCGTCCCTGCTGGCGGGAGACAGCCGGCACCGCTCCCAGGCGGAGGTGTCGGCCGCGGCCAAGGCGCTGGCGGTCGGCCTGGGCGGCGGCGCGGCCGAGCTGGAGGGCGTGGTGCGGGGAGATCCCGAGCTGCGCGCGGGCACCCTGATGAAGCTGGTCAACGTCGGCACGCCCTTCGAAGGGCGCTACAGGCTGTCCGGTACGCGCCACGTCTTCTCCGCGGTCACCGGCTACACCACGGCGTTCACGGTGTCGGCCGGTTCGCCGGGACCGGCGCCGCCCGGCCGGATGGGGCTGGTCCCGGCGATCGTGAGCGACGTGCACGATCCGGCGGGCCAGGGCCGGCTGCGGCTGAGCATGCCGTGGCTGGCCGCCGGCTACACCAGCGGCTGGGCGCGGGTGATGGCGGCGGGCGCCGGCGACGATCGCGGCGCGGTGCTGCCCGTGGAGGTCGGGGACGAGGTGCTCGTCGGGTTCGAGAACGGCGACATCGATCATCCTTACGTGCTCGGCGGGCTCTACAACGGGCGGGACGCGCTGCCGAAGCTGTCGGCCCCGGCGATCGATGACGCAACCGGGCAGGTGAACGTCCGTGCCCTGGTGTCCAGGACCGGTCACCGCCTGGAACTCGTCGACTCGGTCACCGCCGGGGGCGGGGTGCTGCTCGCCACGGGTGACGAGCGGTCGACCGTACGGCTGGACGCGCGGACGGGCGCGGTGACGATCAAGGGGGCCGCCGGCGTCACCGTGGAGGCGGGCAACGGGCCGCTGGAGATCAAGGCCGCTGCCGGCATCACCGTAGACGCCGGCATGGGGCCGCTGGAGCTGAAGGGCGCCCGGGTCAGCGTCACCGGCCAGGCCGACGTGGTGATCCAGGGCCTACAGGTGAGGATCAACTGATGGGATTCGCGGCACGGGTGGGCGACCCCACCGATCACCCCGGGTTCATCACCGGGCCGGGGGTGCCGACGGTGCTCATCGGCGGGATGCCCGCCGCGACGGTGACCACCATGCACTCCTGCGCGTTCCCCTCGCCCACGACCCCGCATCCGCCCACGCCCATCGCCGGGCCCGGCAGTGCCACCGTGCTCATCGGCGGCCTGCCCGCCGCGCGCGTGGGAGACCGGACCGGATGCGGCGCCATGATCATCATGGGTTGCCCCACGGTGTCGATCGGAGGATGACCGTGAACAGGGACTTCATCGGCGCGGGCTGGGCCTTCGAGGTGCGGGCGGACCAGACGGGATCGATCGCGCTCGTCACGGGGGAGCAGGAGATCGTGCAGAGCATCCGGCTCATCCTCGGCACCTCACCCGGCGAGCGGCCGATGCGGCCCGAGTTCGGCTGCGCCATCCATGATCTGGTGTTCGCGCCGGCCAACGCCGGCACGGCCGGGCTGCTCTCGTACGAGGTCCGCACGGCGCTGGAACGCTGGGAGCCGCGGATCGACCTGGTCGACGTCCAGGTGGGCTTCGGCCGGGCGGACGAGGGGATCCTGCTCATCGACATCCGTTACGCGCTGCGCGGAGAGAACGACCCGCGCAACCTCGTCTTCCCCTTCTACGTCATTCCGCCGCACGAAGGAGCATGATGTCGCTTCCCGCTCCCCGACTCGACGACCGGCACTTCCAGGATCTGGTGGACGAGGCCAAGGCGCTGATCCAGCAGCGATGCCCCGAGTGGACGGACCACAACGTCTCCGATCCGGGCATCACGCTCGTCGAGACGTTCGCCTTCATGGTGGACCAGCTGATCTACCGGCTGAACCGGGTCACCGACCTGCACTACATGCGCTTCCTCGATCTCCTCGGGGTGCGGCTGTTCCCGCCGACCCCGGCCGTCTGCGACCTGACCTTCACCCTGGCGGCGAGCAGGGCGCAACCGGTCACGGTGCCGAAGGCCACGAGGGTGGCGAACGAGCACGTGGAGGGAGAGGAGCCCGTCGTCTTCATGACCACGCGAGACCTGGTGATCATCCCGTCCGCGCTCGACCACCTCTGCACCGGGACCGCCGGATCCCAGCCGGTCGACCGCGGCGTCGAGCTCCGGGAGGGGACGGGCGTGGACTGCTTCACCGACCCGCCCCGTCAGAACGACGCGGTCTACTTCGGGCTGCCGAACGCGGTCCCCCGATGCGTCGTCCTCCTCTCGTTCGACTGCGCGGTCGCCGGGGCGGGGATCGATCCCGACGACCCGCCGCTCGAATGGCAGTACTGGAAGGGCGACCGCTGGGCGGCCTGCGAGCTGGAGAGCGACACGACAGGAGGGCTGACCAGGGACGGCGAGGTGCTGCTGCACGTGCCGGACGATCATGTGGCCTCCGTGGTGGCGGACAACCTGGGCGGCTGGCTCCGGTGCCGGGTGGTCGAGGCCCGGCAGGGGGAGCCGTACTCCTCCACCCCGCGCATCATGGCCGTGACCGCGCGAACCATGGGCGGGTCGGTCGAGGCATGCCACGCCGACCTCGTGAAGGACGAGATCCTCGGCACGGCGGAGGGCGTTCCCGGCCAGCGGTTCACCGTCCGGCGCCCGCCCATCGTGGTCACGGACGAGAAGCTGGTCGTGCAGGTGCTCGCGCGCAACGGCCCGCAGGAGTGGACGGAGGTGGACTCCTTCGCCTCCACCAGTGCGAGCAGCCGCCACTTCGTGGTGGACCGGGTCGCGGGCGAGATCGTCTTTCCCCCTGCGGTGCGGGAGAAGGGCGGCTCCATGAATCCCTACGGTGACGTGCCGGAGAAGGGCGCTCTCGTGAAGATGCCCGCCTATCTCACCGGCGGCGGACGCCGCGGCAACGTGGCCCGCGAGGCGCTGGTCGTTCCGCGCGATCCGGTGCCTTTCGTGCGGAAGGTCATCAACCGGAGGCCCGCCGTCGGCGGAGTGGACGCCGAGTCCGTGGCCGCCGCCGCCGTCCGGGGCCCGCTGCAACTGCGGGGCATGGACCGAGCCGTCACGGTCGAGGACTACGAGGCGCTCGCGCGGACGGCGGCGTCGAACGCGGCCCGGATCAAGTGCGTCCCCGTCACCGATTCGGACGGTGGTCCGACCGAAGGCGTGCGGGTGCTGGTCGTGCCGGACGTGCGGGGCACCGAGCGGAACTTTGAGCAATTCATGCCGAAGGAGGAGATGGTCCGCGCTATCGCCCGATATCTGGACGAGCGGCGCTGCCTGGGAGCGCGGATCCTCGTCGAGCCGCCCTCCTACCAGGGCGTCACGGTCGTGGCCGAGCTACGGGCCGGCTCGGCCGTGAACCACGAAGAGGTCCGCGCCCGCGCCCTGTCGGCTCTGTACACCTACCTCAACCCGGTCACCGGAGGGCAGTGGGGCACGGGCTGGCCGTTCGGCCGTCCCGTGCAGGCGGGCGAGGTGCACGCCATCCTCCAGCAGGTCGAGGGTGTCGATCTGATCGACGAAATCCTCCTGTTCGAGGCCGATCCGGTCACCGGGCGGCGTGGCGATCCCGTCCAGCAGATCACCCTGAAGCCGGACACTCTGGTCTTCTCGTACGGCCACCAGATCAAAGTGGAGTCGTGAAGCATGCGCATGGGCGTCACAGGGCTGGCCACCGCCCATCCTCTCGGCGAGCAGTTGCCCGCCATCTACGCGGGCGACACGTGGGTCCAGCAGATGACCGAGGCGTTCGACCAGGTGCTCGCGCCCATCCTGACGACCCTGGACTGCCTGGACAGCTACCTGGATCCGGCCCTCACGCCGCCGGACTTCCTGCCGTGGCTGGCGAGCTGGGTCGGCATCGGATTCAGCGAGCACATGACCCTCCAGCAGCGCCGCGCTCTCGTGCTGGAGGCCGTGTCCCTGCATCGGGCGCGCGGCACCCTGGACGGCCTGGCCCGATTGGTGCGGACCCTCACCGGGGTGGAGCCGGTGCGGATCACCGATTCCGGCGGCGCCACCTGGTCCACCGAGCCGGGCGGCACCCTGCCGGGCACGGACGAGTCCAAGGTCACCATCCAGCTGCCGGAAAGCGTGAGCATCGACCGTAAATGGCTCGACGCGGTCCTTCGCCTCGGTGTCCCCGCGCACGTCACGGTCGATTTCGTCGCCGAGTGACCGTCATCTGCGCTGCCTGTCGTCCTTCTCGGTGGTCCGTTGCAGCTGCTCCGACTGCTCGGTCAGCTCGCGGGCCCATTCGTCGGTCTCCAGCTCGACCGTCTCGGCCGTGCCCTTGATGAGGTCCTGCACGATGGGCATGAGCACGTCGACCGGGGCGGCGGCGTGGGTGCACTGGATCATCGCGGCGGTCCACTGCGCCTGTGCCGTGACCAGGACGCGGTGCAGGCGGGCCTGGGCGCGCATATAGCGCATCCAGGAGGAGGTGTAGCCGAAGTAGCGGTCGAAGAGCACGCAGCCCGCGGAGAGCGCCAGCGCCACATAGCCCCACCCGGAGGCGATGAGCCCCGGACTGGCGGCGTGGAGCAGGGGCGTCACACCGCCGGCGACGGCCAGCACGATCGCCGAGGCGCGGAGGATCCGCGACCAGCGGGACTTGATCGTCTTCTTCCAGAGGTACCAGTTGATCGTGGTCAGCGCGTTGCGTTCGGCATGTCTGAACAGGGCGGTGGCCCGCTCCAGGGGCTCCCCGTCATGGGCCCCGTCGAGCAACGCCGGAACGAGGTTGCGACTGGTCTTGTCCATGTCACCCCTTCAACGTCCAGCGCTGTTTGGTGGCCCACTCCGCGCCGGGGGAGACGGTCAGTTCGCGCCATTCGACGGAGACGAAGTCGGCTCCGAGCGAACGGGTCGGCTGCAGCAGCTCCAGGATGGCGAAGTGGTTGGGCTGGTTGTGCTCCAGGCCGTGCGCGCTCACCCCGGTGCTGCCGCAGCCGGACACGATGAGCGGGCGCACCGTGGTGGACGAGCTGATCAGCGGATCCCGTACGAGGGTCTCGCGCAGCTGGGGCTTGTGCTTGTGGCCGTGCAGCAGGAGCGAGAACCCGAGCTTCTCCAGGCGCTGCTCCACCATGCCGGCGTCGCGCACCGTGGACAGGTCCAGCGTGACGTCCTGACCCTTCCGGGTCTCCAGCGGCTCGGGGAAGGGGTGGAGGTGGTGGTGCATGACCGCGATCCGGATCTCCGGCGCCTTCTTCCGGTCCAGCACCCGGTTCACGTTGTCGAGCTGGCGCTTGCCGATGAAGCCGTAGTGATTCTGGTTGTCCTCGAACACGCACGAGTTCAGGCCGACGAAGGCGGTGGTGTCGTCGGCCCGGTAGTAGATCAGCTCGTTGGGGGCCGGCCGCTTGCCCGGCATCTTCAGATCCCAGGTGACCAGCGGGAACAGCTCCCTGAACAGCGGCTCGCCGTAAAACTTCACCGCGAAGGCCAGGTAGTTGTCGAAGCGGTGGCTCCAGTTGGAGGCCGACTGGAACCAGTCGATGTCGTGGTTGCCCGGCACGACCACCACCTGACGAGGTTCGAGCCCGAGTGACCCGCACAGCTCGTTCAGGAAGTCCCTGACCAGGTCGAACTCCGACTCGCTCGCGGTGTAGGTGGAGTCGCCGGACAGCACGATCGTGGCGTTGGCCGGCTCGCACCCCGACCGCTGCATGGCCGCGACGAACTCCTCCTGCAGCTCCAGGCTCAGCCGGCTGGTGTTCTCGCTGTCGTGGAACCGGTGCGCGTCGACCTTCCGCCCCTCCTTGTCGAAGGAGCCGAAGTGCACGTCGGAGAGATGGAAGATGATGCGCTTCTTGAACTGCGCCGCCTGCCCGGCGTTCCTGGGGATCGCGCCCGCCGCGCCCTGCGACAGCCACCTGACGAAGCCGCGGGCGTTCGGCAACGGGAACCCGGCGTCGTCGAGCATCCGGATCTGCTCGGTCGCCGACTCCAGGTCCAGGCGGCCCGCTCCCAGGCGCACGCCGGCGCGGGCGTGGGCGTAGGCGTCGTCGAGCCGGCCGAGCACGAAACTGGCCTCGGCGGCGACCAGGTTGGCCCAGGAGTCGACCTCGTAACCCGGATCTGACTCGATCTTGGTCAGGAGCTCACGGTAGAGGGCCAGCCCGTGCTCGGGGTCGTGCGGCGCGGCGATGATCGACATGCCGGCCTGCGCGACCGCCAGGTAGAGGCTGGTGGGGGAGAGGCGGGCGCCCGCTTCGTACCGTTCCAGGGCCTCGGCGTAGCGCCGCTGCCGCTTCAGCGCGCCGCCCAGCATGCCCAGGGTCTCGGGGTCGGAGGGGTTGAGCTCGTTGGCCCTGGTCAGCGCCGCCTCGGCCTCCTCCAGCCGGCCGAGCTTGCGCAGGTAGAAGCCGCGCTGCCGGTGCACCTCGTAGTCCTGGGCGGCCATGGGGAACGCCGCGTCCAGCGCGTGGACGGCGGTGGCGTAGTCGCCGGCCTCGGCGAGCCGATAGCCCAGCGACAGCAGGCTGCTGATGGGCAGGTTGTCGAACTGCCGGGCCCAGTGCCAGACGGCGACCAGCTGCTCGACGTTGCGGGCTCGATCGATCTTGAGGTTGAGCTCCTGCTGGAAGGCCACATGGTCGGTGTTCGGATCGGAGTGCAGGCCGAGCTTGGTCAGGGCCGATCTGACCGGGTTCGCGTCGAGGTCGGGCTCGCTGTTGAGGGCCCGCGCGTAAAGGGTCTGGAAGCCGGTGTCGGCCGCGAAGTCGAGGTCGTAGAAGAGCACCCGCTGGCCCGCCAGGTCGAACGGCAGCTCCGTGCCTCGCGCCGCGACCAGGATCGTCTTGCCCGGCGAGATGGCATGCCTGATGCCCAGCTCGTAGTAGACGTTGCCGTTGGGCGCGCTCAGGTCGGCGACGACCAGGTCCGCCGAGTGCAGATGCCTGAACGCCTGGTTGACGATGGTGCCCTGCTCGGCGAGCTCGTCGGCGCGCAGCACGGCCCACCTGGCCGTCTGCGCGATCGGCCGCAGGACCTCGACATAGAAGCGATCGAAGTCATGGTCGGAACCGGAGGAAAGCGTCCGTATCCCGAAAGGCATGATCACGAAAAGTGTACGGGGTGGTGACGGGGGGTGCACATTTCGAGACTAACGCTTCACCGAAGAAAGGGAACGCGACATGTATCAGCGCTTCAGGGCGAAACGACGGTGAATTTCCAGTCGAGGCGGATGCCGTATCAACCGATCGGTGGATTTCGGGAGGAAAGCTCTGCAGCGATTCTCAAGTCATGACGGACATCGAGGTCGACGGCGGGGCTGGCAGATGATCGAAATCGCGGGACTGACCAAGCGTTACGGCGACCGGACGGCCGTGGACGGGCTGACGTTCAGCGTCGAGCCGGGCCGGGTCACCGGCTTCCTCGGGCCGAACGGGGCGGGCAAATCGACGACCATGCGGATGATCCTGGGGCTGGACCGGCCGGATGCGGGAAGCGTACGGGTCAACGGCCGCCCGTACGTGGCCGCGCCGCTGCCGATGCGCGAGGTGGGCGCGCTCCTGGACGCCCGCTCGGTGCACGGCTCGCGTACGGCGCGCAACCACCTGCTCTGGCTCGCCCACAGCAACGCGATCCCGGCCGAGCGGGTGGACGAAGTGCTGCGCCTGGTGGGGCTCGAATCGGTGGCGCGCCGGCGGTCCGGCACCTTCTCCCTCGGGATGAGCCAGCGGCTCGGCATCGCGGCGGCGCTGCTCGGCGACCCGAAGGTGCTGCTGTTCGACGAGCCCGTCAACGGCCTGGACCCCGAGGGCATCAAGTGGATCCGGGAGCTGATGCGCGGGCTGGCCGACGAGGGCCGCACCGTGCTCGTCTCCAGCCATCTGATGAGCGAGATGGCGCTGACCGCCGACCATCTCGTGGTCATCGGCAGGGGCAGGCTGATCGCGGACGTGGGGATGCGGGAGTTCGTCCGGCACAGCTCCGGCGTGCTGGTCCGCGCGGATGATCGGGAGACGCTCGCCCGCCGGCTGAGCGACGCGGGCGGCCAGGCGGAGCCCGGCGCCGACGGGGCGCTCGTCGTCACCGGGCTGGACGCCAGGCAGATCGGCCGGGTGGCGATGGAGGCCGGGGTGGTGCTGTCGGAGCTCACCCCCCAGCGCCTCTCCCTTGAGGAGGCGTACATGAATCTGACGCGCGACAGTCTCGAGTTCCAGGGAGCAGCGGCATGAACACGTTCCGGGCCGAATGGACCAAGTTCCGCACCGTGCCGTCGAACATCGCCACCCTGCTGATCGCCGTGGGGCTCATGGTGGGGCTCGGCGCCCTCACCGCCTACCGCGCGGGCGAGGGGTACCGGGCGGGCGGGGCGTTCGACGCCACCTATATCAGCATGTACGGCGGCTTCCTGTTCGCCGAGACCGTGGTGGGCACGCTGGGCGTGCTGGTGGTGACGTCGGAGTACGTCACCGGGATGATCCGGACGAGCCTGACCGTGGCGCCCCGGAGGGGGCGGCTGCTGGCCGCCAAGGTCGCCATGTTCGCCGGGCTCGCCCTGGTGGCGGGTGAGGTGGCGAGCTTCGGGTCGTTCCTGCTCGGGCAGGTGGCCATCGGCGCCGGCGGCGCGCCCACGGCGACGCTGGGCCAGCCCGGAGTGCTGCGGGCCGTCGTCGGCATGGGGGTGATCTGGGCGCTGGTGGGCCTGGTGGGCGTGGCGCTGGGCTGCCTGCTGCGCGGCACGATGATCGCGGCCACCGTGCTCGTGGCGGTCAACTTCATCATCCCCGTCATCGGGCCCCGGCTCATGCCGGAGCCGGCGAGAGAGGCGATGCTGACCTACTGGCCGATCTCGGCAGGTCTTCAGATCACCACCACCGTTCAGGCGGCCGGGCGGCTGACTCCGTGGGCGGGGCTCGGGGTGCTGGCCGCCTTCACCGCGCTGCTGCTGACCGTCGCGTTCGCGGTGTTCCGCACCCGGGACGCCTGACACCGGTGGATACGCTGGTGCCCGCACGTCGATGAGGAGGCCTGAGGAGGCCTGAGTAGGCCTGAGTAGGCCTGAGGAGGACTGTGGATCTGGCCGAGCAGGGAGACGGGTTCGCCGCGTTCTGGCAGGAGCGGCATCTGTGCACGCTCGCCACCACGCGCCCGGACGGGCCGCCGCACCTGGTGCCGGTGGGCGCGACCGTGGACCTGGCGACCGGCACCGCCCGCGTGATCACCTCGGGGTCCTCGCAGAAGGCCCGCCTCATCGGCGCGTCGGGCGCGGCCGGGGCGCTGGTGGCGCTGTGCCAGGTGGACGGCCGCCGCTGGTCGACGCTGGAGGGCCGGGCCGTGCTGCGGGCCGAGCCGGAGCGGGTGGCCGACGCCGAGCGCCGTTACGCCGCCCGCTACAAGCCACCCCGGCCGAACCCCGCCAGGGTGGTGCTGGAGATCACGGTCACCCGCGTGCTGGGCAACGTGTGACGGAGCCCCGGCAGGACGACCTGCCGGGGCTGTGGGGACGGGCTACCAGTGCTTGCTGTGGTGGAGCTGGCCGCGCACCGCGCCGTCGGGGAACTGAGCGGTGTGGAGGTTGGCGTACCACTTCTTCGGGTTGTTCTTGATGCCCTTCAGCAGGTTGTGGTCCTTGACGATGACGCTGCCGAAGCTCGTGTTGCCGCGGATCTTGCCGTTGGCCAGCAGGTCGATGACGACGGCGCCGTTCTGGCCGGCCGAGCCCCTGTGGATGTGGAAAGCGGTGGGCTTGCCGGTCTTCTTCCACTCGACGAGGTAGTAGAAACGGTTGCCGTGGATGCGGAACTTCGCGACGGCCAGGCCGTTCCGGTCGTTGACCTTCTTGCCGCGCTCCGGCACCTCGTTCCTGCCGAGGAGCACGCTCACGAAGTAGTACTTCTTGGCCGACGCCTCGGCGTCGGCGGTCACGGTGGTGGACTGGGTGGTGGACTGGGTGCTCGCCGAGGCGGGCACCGCGCCCATGGCGGTGACGGCCAGTGCCGCGGTGGCCGCGCCGATCGCCGCCCGGCCCATCGTCCGCCGCCACGAGGTCCGCGCGCCGCCACCCTGCTCAAGAGTGCTCATCAGAACCACTGCCCTTACGTTCGACGTTTTGTCCGACGTGGCAGACGCTACGGGCGCGGATCGTGATGTTCTGTGTACAAGTCCACGTAGGGGCTGTGTGCGCGGTCACACGTACGAGTGCGACTAGCTCTCCTGCCGAGCGGTGTGGCCCGCCTCGGAGATGCGGGCCTGCAGGGCCGTCGGGACGTCGGGGTCGATCGGGATGACGAAGGCCACGCCGGTGACCTCCAGGAGCCGCTTCAGGACGCCGTGGACGCCCGCCAGCCGCAGCCAGCCACCCGCCTTCGCGGTGCGGTCCACGTACTCCAGAAGGGTGCGCAGGCCCATCGAGTCGCAGAAGGTCAGCCCCGAGGCGTCGATGATCAGATGGGGGCAGCCGCCGGACAGGCAGGCGGAGAGAGTTTCGTCCACCTGAGCGCACCTGGTGGTGTCGAGCTCGCCGGTCAGGCTGATGATCGCCGTGTCACCGAACTGCTCACTGGTGATGGCCAACGGTGGTTGCATACGAGCGGACCTCCATTGTGCTCATCCGTGACGTTACACCGGTAAAGAACCTTAATGGGCCGGTTGAAAGGCGCAGCGTCCGAATGCCGCCAGCACGGGTGAGACACGGCCCGAAAGAGTGGAACGTGACCACTCTCACCGACGCGCACACCCGTATCGAACCGGCCATTCTCTATTTCGGCACCCCGGTCGTCCTGATCTCCACCATGAACGAGAACGGGACCCCCAACCTGGCCCCCATGTCGTCCGCCTTCTGGCTCGGCTGGCGCGCCATGCTGGGGCTGGGCGTCAGGTCCAAGACCGCGCAGAACCTGCTGAGCACCCGCGAGTGCGTGCTCAACCTGCCTTCCGACGCCCTCGCCTCCGCCGTCGACCGGCTGGCGCTGACCACCGGGTCCGACCCCGTGCCGCCGGGCAAGCACGAGCGCGGTTACCGGTTCGTGCCGGGCAAGTTCGGGCGGGCCGGGCTGACGCCGGTGCCGAGCGAGACGGTGCGGCCGCCCAGGGTGGCCGAGTGCCCGGTGAGCATGGAGGCCGTCGTGGAGGCGTCACATCCGGTGGGCGACGGCGGGGTGGTGGCCTTCGAGGTGCGCGTGCAGCGGGTCTGGGTGCACGACGAGATCCGCGCGGAGGGGAAGGACGACCACATCGACCCGGACGCGTGGCGGCCGTTGATCATGAGCTTCCAGAAGTTGTACGGCCTCGGCCCGCAGGTGCACGAGTCCACCCTGGCCCGGATCCCCGAAGACGCCTACCGGGGGCCGGACATCGACCGGGCCCGCACCGTCTGACCGAAGAATCTGAGCCTACGCCGGCAGCGCGCGGTGCAGCGACATCCAGGACTGGTGGCCGCAGAGCCGCTCGACCTCCTGGCGCGGCAGCCACCGAGCCGCCGTGCTCTCCGAGCCCGCCGGCGGACGGGTGGGCCGCCCCGGCCCGGCCAGCCGCGCCTGGAACATCAGCATGTACGTCAGCGCGGGGTAGCGGTAGCCGGCCGGTGGCGGGGCCAGCAGTTCGATCCGGTGCCAGGCGAACAGCGACAGCAGCTCGGGCTCCAGCAGCAGCCCGGTCTCCTCGGCCACCTCCCGGACCGCCGCACCCACCGGGGTCTCGCCCGGATCGAGGTGACCGCCGGGGATCTCCCAGCCACGCCCGGCCCGGTTCACCCGGGTCAGCAGCGTCCTGTCCGCCGCGTCCAGCACGAACGCGAACGCGGAGGTGACCGGGCCCTCGGGCGGGACGCCGCCGGCGAGCACGACGTCCATCCGATGCGGGACGGAGATCCACGGCACCGTCCTGGTCTCCACCAAGCGATTCACGCCGGGAAGTCTGTCAGACGCCCCGGCGCATCGCCCGGTTGCCCAGCCACAGGCCGAGCGCGGCCACCGCGAACGACATCGCCGCGCCGTACAGGACCGAGACGTCGGCGAGGTCGCCGGCGAACAGGGCGCGCTGGGCCTCGACGACGTAGGTGACCGGGTTGACGTCGCCGGCCACGCGCAGCCAGGCGGGGCCGGAGTCCATCGGCAGCAGCACCCCCGACAGCAAAAGCAGCGGGAACAGCAGCCCCTGCGTCACGACGTAGAACAGCTCCCCGCTGGGCGCCGACCTCATGGCCAGCACGAAGGAGAGCGATCCCAGGCCGACCCCGAACACGATCAGCATGGCCACCCCCGCCACCGCTCCGGCCAGGTGAAGCTCGAAGCCCAGCGGCAACGCCAGGACGATGATCAGGAGCGCCTGGGCGAACAGGATCGCCATCTCCTTGAGCGCCCGGCCGATGAGCAGGGCGGTGCGGTTGACCGGGGTGACCATCAGGCGCTCCATCGAGCCGCCGATCAGCTCCACCAGGAGGTTGTAGCCGGAGGACATCGGGCCGGTCAGGCACATCATGACCAGGATGCCGGGCACGAACCACTGCCAGGAGGAGCCCACCGCCCCGTCCAGCAGCGACCCGAACAGGAACAGGAACAGCAGCGGCTGCCCCATCTCGAAGACCAGGCCGAGCGGCTCGCGCACGACGGTGACGAACTCGCGGCGGAAGATGGTCGTGGTGTCATGCAGGAAGGTCGTCATCGCTGAGGCTTCTCCCGGTCAGAGCGAGGAACACGTCGTCAAGGGTGGGGCGGGTGGTCTCGGCCGTGGCGACCTTGACGCCGGCCGCCTCCAGCGTCCGCAGGAGCTCGGGCAGCGCCGAGGTCGCGCCGGCCACGCGGTAGGTCACGGTCAGCCCGTCCGCCGTGGCGCCGGCGATCCTGGCCGCCTCGGCGGCGTCCCGCTCGGTGTGCGTGGTGATCGTGATGTGGTCGCCGGCCAGGTCGTTCTTGAGCTGCCCGGCCGTGCCGTCGGCGATGATCACGCCGTTGTCGATGATGACCACCCGCTCGGCCATGCTGTCGGCCTCTTCGAGGTAGTGGGTGGTCAGGAAGAGCGTGGTGCCGTACGTCTCCCGCAGGCGGAGGATGTGCGACCAGATGTCGGCGCGGCTCCTGGGGTCGAGCCCGGTCGACGGCTCGTCGAGGAAGAGCAGGCCGGGGCGGTGGATGAGGCCGAGCGCGATGTCCAGGCGGCGGCGCTGGCCACCGGAGAGCGTGCCGGGCTTGCGGTCGGCCAGCGGCTCCAGGTCGAGCAGGCCGAGCAGCTCGGCGGCGCGGTCGCGGGCCTCCGAGGTGCTCAGGCCGTAGCAGCGGCCCTGGGTGACGAGCTCGTCGCGGACGCGGTGGTTCTCGCCCGCGCTGTTCTTCTGGCCGACGTAGCCGATCCGGGCGCGCACGCCCGCCGGGTCGCGGGCCACGTCCCGGCCCGCCACGGTGGCGGTGCCGGAGGTCGGCGGCAGCAGGGTGGTGAGCATGCGCAGAGTGGTGGATTTACCGGCGCCGTTCGGGCCGAGGAAGGCGACCAGCTGGCCGGCCTCCACATCGAGGTCGATGCCGCGCACCGCCTCGACGCGTTCCTTTTTCATGGTGAAGACTCGGGTCAGTCCCCGGGCGTGGATCATGGTCGTTCTCCTCCGGGCATGGCGAAGAAACCCCAGGTCGGGGGCTCGATTGAGGATCGGGACCATCTTGGGCAGGGAAATACCGGTTTGGCAAACGCGAATGTCACGTTCATATAAGGCCCTGACCTGCGGAAACGCCACGTGGCAGACGTGCCGGCGGGGCGGCGTTTCATGGCCCCTGAAGTGCGGATTCAGGCGACGTGCCGAAAAATCTGGATTTATCTGGTTCTGAGGCCGCACGCGGCGAAATCTGAGCTCAGCGCACGCTAGATCGGTGATGCAGGATAAAACCGACATACCCGTAGGTGTGAGGGGGGACGGGTGTCGGGAAGGCGCTGGGCGGCCGTGGCCGTGATCCTCGTCTTAGTGAGCGCCACGGCTTCCGTGCCGCTCGTGCGATACGTGCTGCCGGAGATCGTGGCGATCGCGTACGACATCCAGGAGCGCGAGATCGTCTACTCCTGGGGCGGCGGCCACGCCGAGCGGCCCGGGCCGTCCAAGGGCACCTGCCTGGGCTACTCGGGAAAGATCAAGCCCTGCCCGGCGGCGAGGACGCGAGGGCTGGACTGCTCGGGGTTCACGCGGTGGGTGTACGCGCTGGCGCACGGCACGGACGTGCTCGGGCCGGGTAACACGGACGACCACCTGCGCAGGATGCGCCGGGTAGACTCGCCCAGGCCCGGTGACCTGGTCTTTTTCGGCAAAAGCCGGAAGAAGACCCGCCATGTGGGCATCTATCTGGGACGGGGCAGGATGATGAACGCGCCGGAGACCGGTGCCGTGGTGCGGGTCGACGACATCGACCAGGTGAAGGGCTTCCTCGGGTTCTACCGTTTTTGAAACCGAGTCGCTTTGACCTGTAACGCATGTGACCCGATGAAAAATGAGAGACCCGAAAGCTACTGTGTGCCGGTATGGACAGCCGATGGGTAGGTAGCGACGGGTGCGAGATCGTGCTCGCCATGCGGGCCGGGCGGCAGGTGCTGCGGGTGCGCCGGCACGGGCGGCTCGTCGCCGACTGTTCCACGGTCGAGGAGGTGGCCAGGCACGTCGATCTGGCCGACCTCTGCGAGGTGATCGCGTTCCCGTCGAGGCCCGCCGCGACGGAGCCGGCGCGGGTGCGGACGAGTTCGCATCATCGCTGAGTGCCGTGTATGGTTACACCTGTCCGCAGCGCGGGCAAGCCCCTATAGCTCAGTCGGCAGAGCGTCTCCATGGTAAGGAGAAGGTCAACGGTTCGATTCCGTTTGGGGGCTCCAGCAGTGTCGAGCCTCACCGGCAGGTGGGGCTTTTGCTTTTTCGATTTCGGTTGGCGGGGGTTCCTGGGGCATACTGGGAACGAACACCCTGCCCGGTCAGGCGAGTTACGTAGGTGCTCCTCGGGTCGGGTATCCTCTACGGGGCCGGTCGTTTTCGGCCCAAGGCGGAGTAGCTCAGTCAGGCAGAGCAAACGGCTCATAATCGTTGTGTCGCCGGTTCAAGTCCGGCCTCCGCTACTGCCCAATCCCAGGTCCTGTGACCTGGGTATGGGCATGTCCCAGTCCCAAACGTAGAAAGGCACTCCCAAGTGGCTGCCACCGACGTTAGGCCGAAGATCACGCTGGCCTGCCAGGAGTGCAAGCACCGCAACTACATCACGCGGAAGAACCGGCGCAACGACCCGGATCGGCTTGAGCTGAAGAAGTACTGCCCCAACTGCCGCTGTCACCGCGCGCACCGCGAGACCCGCTAGTTCTCGCCGGGCAGCACCCCTGCCATCGTTGAACAGACCGGCGTCCTGTTGACAGGGCGCCGGTTTGTCGTGTCCGCACACGCCCGATCCTGGCGGCGGCAAAAAGACGGCCATCTCCGGCGACAGCCGAATGTTGTTCTGTTACCGTCTGGCTCACATCGCGTTCGGTGAGACATGCGAGGGAGCACTGATGGCCTTGAACCGTGACTTCGTGGGACGCAGTTACCCATCCGGCAGCCCGTACGAAGTCAGCAGGGTGAAGATCAAGGAGTTCGCCGCCGCGATCGGCGACGGCAACCCGATCTACCGCGACCGGGAGGCGGCGCGGGCCGCCGGGCACCCGGACGTGGTCGCACCGCCGACCTTCCCCATCGTGTTCAGCCTGCAGAGCGGCGGCGGGGCGCTGGCCGACCCCGACCTCGGCCTGAACATCGCCATGGTGGTCCACGGCGAGCAGCGCTTCGAGTACACCCGCCCGGTCTACGCCGGTGACGAGCTCGTCACCACCGCCACCATCACCGAGATCCGCACCGCCGGCCGCAACGAGCTGCTGACGATCAGGAGCGAGGTCACCACGGTCTCCGGTGAGCCGGTCTGCACCACGTACAACACGATCATCGAGCGCGGAGGGGCGGCCTGAGATGACGGCGACGGTGAAGTACGACGAGGTCGAGGTCGGCCAGGAGATCCCCGCCGTCGACTACGGCGTGCGCAGGCTCAACCTGGTGATGTACGCGGGCGCGTCCGGCGACTTCAACCAGATCCACTGGAACGAGCGGTTCGCCAAGATGGTCGGCCTGCCCGACGTCATCGCGCACGGCATGTTCACGATGGCCCAGGCCGGCAGGTTCGTCACGGACTGGGCCGGGGATCCGGGCGCGGTGGTCGACTACGGGGTGCGGTTCTCCTCGATGGTGGTCGTGCCCGACGACGACCAGGGGGCCACGATCACGGTCAGCGGCGTCGTGGAGGAGAAACTCACGGACAAGCGGGTGGCCGTGGCGCTGACGGCCCGGTCGGGCGACGCCAAGGTGCTGTCCAGGGCGCGCGCGGTGGTGCAGCTCTCCTGATGATAGGGCGGGCGGCTCTCGGGTACCCGTGAGGTCATGAGCGAATCCCCGCATGCCACCGTCTGGCCGACCGTGGAGTCCATCCCTGTTTCCGCCGTGACCGACGACAGGCCGCCCGGCCACCTCCGACCGCCCAGGCCCCAGGAGGTGGCCGGCACCGTGGGCACGGGCCGCGACGCAGCGGGCGGCACAGCGAGCGGCACAGCGGCCGGCGGCGCGGCGGGACCGGGGACCGGGGGCGGCGCGGCCGGGCCGGCGACCGGGGTCGGCACGGCGGGGGCCAGGGGCAGGGGTGCACGCGGGAACCCGGCGGCCGAGCTCGGCTTCTCCGGCGATCCAGGCCAGCACGGGGTCCCCGATGACGACATGCTGCACGCCCAGCGGACCTGGGACGGGACGCTTGCCACCAACCGGATGGACGACCTGGGCGTCAACGCCGAGCGGCAGCGCGTGGAGACCAAGGACGTGACGGCCTCGGTGGGCCTGGTGGCCGACGGCCGGCCGCAGGACGTGCGGGCGTGCGTCGAGTCGCTCGTCGAGCACACCGGCGCCACCATACTGGCCCTCGACCTGGGCGACGTGGACGGCGCGGGGGACGTGCTGGCGGAGCTGGCCGAGCGCCACCCGGAGCGGATCCGTCTCTGGCGCGTCGCCGACGCCCCGCAGGGGCGGGGCGGCGGCGCGACCTTGGGCGCGGCCCGGATGAAGCTGCTCCACCTCGACAGCTCCGAGGTGCACGTCCTGATGGACACCTCGCTCGTGCTCGAAGGTGACGCGCTCACCCCGCTGGTCGCGGCGGTCAAGGAGGGGGCGGTGGCCGCCGGCCGGCAGGGGCTGGAGCCGGCGGAGTCCGGCGACCGGTGGCGTCAGGCGGGGCCGGGGCGGGTGCGGGCGCTGAGCGCCGACCTGATGGCGGTCCGCAGGTCGGCCGCGCTGGCCGCCTTCCCGGAGCGGGCCGACAGTGCTGGCGATGCCGACGTGGAGTTCTCCCTGGCCCTGCGCGGCGAGCTGGTGGTGCCCCCCGAGCGTCTGCCGGTACGCAGGCTGCGCGAGCGCGACGTCGCCCCCGAACAAGCCCCCGAACAGGCCCCCGGATAGGCCCCGAATACCGCGACGAGGAGGTCAGGGGGAACTACGACGGGTGCCCCCGAGGCTGTGACACCTCATAAGCTAGGTGCTCATGGAGATGCTCGCGCCTTACACCACGCTGCGCCTGGGCGGTCCGGCCGGCGATTTCGCCCAAGCCGACACCGCGGAGCAGCTGGTCTCCCTGGTGGCGGCGGCGGACCGGGAGGGGCGGCCCACGCTGATCCTCGGCGGCGGCAGCAACCTGGTGGTGGCGGACGAGGGCTTCGACGGGCTGGTCATCCGGGTGGCCAACCTGGGCGTCTCGGTCTCCCGTGACGCCGAGCAGGTGCTGGTCACGGTCGAGGCGGGCGAGGACTGGGACCCGCTGGTGGCCCGCGCGGTCGCCGAGGGCTGGTCGGGCATCGAGTGCATGTCGGGCATCCCCGGCCTGGTGGGCTCCACGCCGATCCAGAACGTCGGCGCCTACGGCCAGGAGGTGTCGCAGACCATCTGGTGCGTGCGGGCCTACGACCGCAAGACGCGCCAGGTGGTGGATCTGGAGGCGCGGCAGTGCGGGTTCTCCTATCGCGACAGCGCCTTCAAGCGGGATCTGTCCCGGCATGTGGTGCTCGCCGTGACGTACGCGCTGGATGTTTCGGAAACATCCGGTCCGGTGGCGTACAAAGAGCTGGCCGGACGGCTCGGCGTCGAGGTCGGCGAGCGCGTGCCGCTGGCGCGAGCCCGTGAGGCGGTGCTGGAGCTGAGGCGCGGCAAGGGCATGGTGCTCGACCCGGCCGACCCCGACACCCGTAGCGCCGGGTCCTTCTTCACCAACCCCATCCTGTCCGCGCCGGAGGCCGCGGCGCTGGCCACGCGCGCGCCGGGACACCCGAGCTGGAGCGTCGGCGACGGGTCGATCAAGGTGCCGGCCGCCTGGCTGATCGAGCAGGCCGGCTTCCCCAAGGGCTACGCGCACGGCCCGGTCCGCATCTCCACCAAGCACACCCTCGCCCTGACCAACCCCGGCGAAGGCACCACCGCTGACCTGCTGGCCCTGGCCAGGCACGTGCGCGACGGGGTGCGCGAGAAGTTCGGGGTGACGCTGGTCAACGAGCCGGTCATGGTGGGCTGCGCGCTGTGAGGGGCGCCTTGCCGAGGGGTGGGGAATAGTCGCGCCGGGGCGGCTGTTAGTGTGTCGGAAACACCGAAGGGGAGTAGTCCCAATCGCGTGATCGACATGCTGGCGCGCTCGCGCGCCCGGTCGCGCGGGCCTTCACGGGCGGACGAGACCTTCGGCCTGGCAGCCGTGTACGAAGACGCTGCCGGGCCGAAGCCGTGCCCGAAATTCTCCCCCGGTGCGCGCTCCCGGTCCGGTCGCGCGGAAGAGGACCGTTGGACGCATTCTGGATCAGCCTGGCCGTGATCTTCGTGGCCGAGCTCGGTGACAAGAGCCAGCTCATGGCGATGACGTTCGCCACCCGTTTCAAAGCCTGGCCGGTGATCGCCGGCATCACGATCGCCACCACCGCCGTCCACCTCGTCAGTGTGGCCGTGGGCGGGTTGATCGGCGACGCGCTCCCCACCACCGCCATCTCCGTCGTGGCGGGCCTCGCCTTCCTCGGCTTCGCGGCGTGGACGCTGCGCGGCGACGAGCTGACCGAGGAGGAGTCCCGCAAGGCGCAGCGCACCACCAGGAACGCCATCATCGCCGTGACGGTCGCGTTCTTCCTGAGCGAGCTGGGCGACAAGACCATGCTGGCCACGATCACGCTGGCGACCCAGCACGGCTGGCTCGGCACCTGGATCGGCTCCACCGTCGGCATGGTGGCGGCCGACGCGCTGGCCATCGTGGCGGGCCGGCTGCTGGGCAAGCATCTGCCGGAGAAGGCGATCCGGTACGGCGCGGCCGCCGCCTTCGCGATCTTCGGCGTCGTCCTGCTGGTCGACGCGATGCTCTGACGCAATCCAGGAGATTAGTACCCACTCGTTACAATTTGTTACTCATTGTAAGCAACAGGTGTGATTGGGTATTCACTGACCTCTGGTTCGTCGGGGATGGAGTACGGATTGTCAAGGATCGGCTGGCGCCACTCAGCGTTCGCGCCCGCGGTGGCCGGAGTGGTCTCGGCGCTGCTGCTGATGACCGGAGTGGTGGAGACAGTGCTGCGGGCCGTGGGCGCGACCACACCCCCGGCCGCGGCGGAGTTCGTGGTCACGGTCATCGTCGCGGTGTTCCTGACCGCCGTGCTCAGGATCGTCAGGGCCGTGCCGGACATCCGGCGCGAGAACGAGGCGACGGCGCGGGCCGTGGCCAACGTCCAGGCGGTGAAACCGGGCGGCGACACGCTGGTGGGCCGGCGGCTCAAGCTGTTCAAGGAGTCCGCGGAGGCGGGCAGCGACTGCGAGGCGGTGCTGAGCGCCCGCTCCGCGCTGGACGACAGCGAGATGGCCAACAAGCACCACCTGGACCACGCGCTCATCTGGGCGCTGCCGGTGTTCGGGTTCATCGGCACCGCGCTGACGATGGCCGCGATGGTCACCTCGTTCGGCACCGCCCTGGACAGCCAGGGCGACCCCAGCGTGCTGATGACCGCGCTCAGGGAGCACGTGCTGCCCGAGCTGGCCTCCGCGTTCGGCGTCACGCTCATCGCGCTGTTCCTGAGCGTGCTCGCGTTCTTCGCGATGTCCCTGGTCGAGCGGGCCGAGCGGGCCGGCGTGGTGGCCGCCGACGAGGTGTTCCTCGGCTACATCGCGCGGTTGCCCGGCAAGCAGGCGGCCCCCGCCGCGCAGGCGACCCCCGCCCTGCAGGGGCTCAGCCAGGAGCTGGCCCGCTCGCGAGCCGAGACCGAGTCCCTGGCCAAGGGCCTGGCCCGCTCACGCGGCGAGACCGAGGCGCTGGTCAAGGGGCTGGACGCGCTGCGGATCGCGGTGGAGCGGCTGAGCGCGGCCGAGACCCGACCGCAGCGGTACACACTGGTGAGGGAGCCGTGAGGAAGCGGCCCGCCAGATCGTTCGCCCCGCCGCTCGACCTGCGTTTCATCGACCTGTTCATGGCCATCGTGCTGGCCCTGTCGTTCGTCGCCATCATGCTCACCGTCGTGGCGCGGATGCTGCCGACCGACGTTCCCGCGCAGTCGGCCCGCGAGCAGAAGACCGTGGCCCAGCTGCAGAAGCAGCTCGACGCCGCCGTGGCGGCCCAGCGGCAGGCCGAGACCGAGCTGCGCACCACCCAGGAGGGGATCGCCGACCAGACGGCCTTCGCCCTGCCCTGGTGGCTGATCGGGTTCTGCGCGCTGCTCGGCGTGCTCGCCGTGTTCGTGGACTGGCGGATCCGGCTGTGGCGCAGAGCGGAGCTGCCGCGCCTGCGCAGCTGGCTGATGGTCGCCCTGGTGGTGGCCGCCGTCACCTGGGTGATCAGGTCGCTGAGCGACCGTGACGGCTATCTGCTGCTCGCCGAGATCCCCTGGTGGGCCGCCGACGCCCTCTGTCTCGGACTGATCCTGGTCGCGTACGTGCTGATCGCCGACATCCGGTCCGGGCAGGCCACGCTCGGCGAGATCAGAGCGCGGCCGGCGCGCGAGCCGATCCCCGGCGAGCGGCCTCTCGGCGGGCGGCCCGTCGACGGGCGGCCTCTCGACGAGCGGCCGAGGCACCGCAGCCCGTCAGTGTGACAGCAGCGACCGCCGGTGCGCGGCGGCGGCGGCCTCGCCCCGCGTCGCCACGCCCAGCTTGGCCAGGATGTTGGAGACGTGCACGCTCACGGTCTTGGCGGAGATGAACAGCTCTGTCGCGATGTCCCTGTTGGTATGCCCCAGCGCCACCAGGCGCAGCACTTCGAGCTCGCGCGGGGTGAGCAGGTCGGACGGCTCCTGCCGGGCCGCGCCCACGCGGCGGGACAGCCGCTCGATGTCGCCGATGAGCGGGGTCGCGCCCAGGGCCTTCGCCAGCGGCAGCGCCACCTTGAGCCGGGCCGCCGCGCCGTCGCGGTCGCCCGCCAGCGCCGCGGCGGATGCCGCCCGGGTGAGCGCCCTGGCCTGGTTGTGCGGGCGGCCGAGCCGCTCCCAGGCGGCGGCCGAGGCGTCGAAGTCCCCCGAGTACGACAGCCGGTAGGCCTCGGCGACCGGGCCGACGGTCGACAGGTGCTTCGCCACCTCGGCGGAGTGCTCGCGCACCGCGCGGACCCGCTCGGGTTCGAGCTCCTCGGCGGCGTCGCAGACCGTGCGGAGCAGGGCCAGCAGCCGCCAGCCGAGCATCGCCTTGCTGGACTGGGAGGGGCGGGCGAGCACCCGCTCGGCCACCGCCAGCGCCAGGCCGTACTCGCCGCTCAGCAGGTGCCAGCCGATGTGCAGCCGGGCGCTGTTGGTGATGTCCTGGACGAAGTCCTCGGGCCGCTCCTTGAGCACGCCGATCTCCGACAGGATGCCCTCCACCAGCTCCAGCTCGCCACGCGCGAGCGCGATGTCGGCCCGCACCCGCATCAGGTGATGGCGGGTGCGCAGCGCCGGCCCGAAGGAGAGGGCGCGCTCGACGGTATCGACGGCCTCGTCCCAGCGGCCGATCGTCTCCAGCGCCTCGGCCCAGTTGTTGAGGATGAACAGGCCGCTGGCCCGGAGCCTGCCGAACCTCTTGGCCGCCAGCCAGCCCTCCTCGCACAGCTTCAGCGCCTCATCCGAGCGGCCGGTGTCGAGCAGGGCGTCGATCATGTTGCCGATCGCCCGCGTGATCACCCGGCCGGAGTTGGCCTGCTTGCCGATCTCCAGGGCCCGGGTGTTGGTGTCGATCGTCGCCTCGATGTCGCCGGTGAGCGAGTGGCCGAGCCCCAGGTTCAGCAGGAACTCGGCCTCAAGGCAGCGATCGCCCAGCTCCCTGGCCAGGCGCATGCCCTCCTCGACGCACGCGCCGCCCTCCGCGCCCTCGCCGCGGAGCATCAGGTGCTGGCTCAGCGGCATGAGCACATCGGCTCTGGCCGGGCCCGGCTCGGGGACGAGCCGCAGGGCGTGGCGGAGGCTCTCGACGACGCCGACCCGCCCCTTGGAGATCTTCAGGTACGTCTGGCGGACGATGAGCCTGGCCACCCGGCCTGGCTCCTGGCTCTCGTCCAGCTCCGCCAGCGCGGCGTTGACGAACTTCACCGCCCTGTCGACCTCACCGCCGGCCTGCGCGGCGGCCGAGGCCTTCTCCAGCACCGCGATGTGGTCCACGCCGATCCGCTCCGCCGCGTCCGGCACCCGGTCCCACAGCATGAGCACCCGTTCGAGCAGCGGCACCGCCTCGGTGTAGGCGAAGGCCTTGAAGGACTTCCGTGCGGCCTGCCAGGCGGCGATCAGGGCCTCGTGGTCGTTGCGGGCGCCGTACCAGTGGTGGGCGAGCTCGACGGCGGCGCGCCCCGGCGGGACGAGCGTGCGGTCCTTGGAGATCTCCTCGGCGTAGCGGGAGTGCAGCCGCTGGTGCTCGCCGGGCAAAAGCTCCTCGTGCACGGCCTCGCGGATCAGCGAGTGGCGGAAGACGTAGGCGCGGCCGTCGGCGATCTGCAGCACGTTGCCCGCGATGGCGGGCCGGAGCGCGGTCTCCAGCTCCAGGTCGGACAGGCCGCTCGCGGCGGCGAGCAGGGCGTGGCCGACCCGGGTGCCGCCCGCGGCGGCGATGCGCAGCACCCGCTGGGTCTCCTCCGGCAGCCGCTCGACGGCGGCGAGGATCAGGTCCTGCATGGAGTCGGGGAAGGTGCAGTCGTCGTTGCCGTCGAGCATCGCCTCCACGAACAGGGGGATGCCCTCGCTGCGTTCGAAGACCTTCTGCACCTTGGCGTACTGCGGGGTGCTGCCGAGGATGCCGGTCATCTGCTGGGCCACCTCGTCACGCGACAGCCGGGGCAGGTCGAGCCGGAGCACGCCGTTGACCCTGCCCAGCTCCGCCAGCACCGGGCGCAGCGGATGCTGCCTGTGCAGGTCGTCGGAGCGGTAGGTCATGACCATGAGCACCTGCGGGATGCGCAGGTTGCGGCTGAGGAAGGCGATCAGGTCCCGGCTGGACCTGTCGGCCCAGTGGACGTCCTCGATGATCAGAATCGTGGGAGTGCTGTCGGCCAGCCGTTCGAGGAGGGTGAGAAACTGCTCGAAGAGCCGGGCGCGGCTGGTGTCGGTCTCGCCGTCGCCGCTGGCCTCACCGAACTCGGGCAGCAACCGCGCCAGGTCGCGTGCGGCGCCTTCGGGGAGCAGCCCGGCGATCCGGTCGGCGCCCTGCTCCCTGACGAGCTGCCTGAGAGCCGCAGTGAACGGCGCGTAGGCCAGGCCCTCGGAAGAGAGCTCGACGCAGCCGCCGTACAGCACCCGGGCGCCGCCGACCTGCTCGGCGAAGCGGTGGACGAGCCGGGTCTTGCCGACGCCCGCCTCGCCGCCGAGCAGCACCGCCGTGGCGTTGCCACGGCAGGCCTCCTCGAACGCCTCGCAGAGCGCGGCGAGCTCGCCGCTACGCCCGACGAAGACGGGGCTCACCGAACGTCCCAGCATGTCGTCCAGCATGTCACGCCTTGTCCGTATCTTTCGACGGGATTACGGGGGCTGAGAGGCCCGGCCGCGAGGGAGGTTGCGGCCGGGCTCTCTTGGGACGGTCATGACGAGCGGCGCTTGCCGAAGACCGAGCGGCGCTCGGACTTGTTCGCCTGCTCCGCCTCGCGTACGCGGCGGTGCCTGGCCGCTGCCTGACGCAGCTCGTTGGCCTGACTCTTCATGAGCTGGAACTCGATTTCGGCGTTCATGCCGTTCTCCTGTGCTTGTGGAGCGTATTTCCTGACATCTTCAAGAGTCGGCCTAAGGCCCACCCCTCCACATCGGATGGATGCCCTATCTCCACACCCGCGCAGGCCCGTACATACCTAGGGCACCGCCGTGAGGCGTCTAGTCCACCCGGTAGGTGACGTAGTAGTACGAACTCTCCACTTCAGACTTGGCGAGCTTCGCAATCTCCCCGGTGCCGCTCTCCGATTCGAAGATCGTTATCGATCCCAGCAGGTCGTTACCGGAGGCCGAGTCGTGATCCCACAGTGAGATGTTCTGTGAGAACGAGACGGGGAGCGTGATGCCGGGCGTCTGGGACTGGCCCGCCTGCATGTCCACGGTCGTGTTGCCGTGCGGCCAGATGGAGTTGTCCAGGTCACCTGAGGTGTCGGTCGTGATGAACAGGTTGTCGGGATCGGAGCGGGCGCTGTCCATGGCCCCCACGACCCCGGGAAATCCCCTGACGAAGCTCTCGATCGAACTCCCGCCGAGCTGGCTCAGCACTTGTGCCGGGGCGAGGCCGGAAAGGGCTTGGACGACGCCGAGGTCGGTTCCGGTGGCCTGGCGCAGGCACCAGATCTGCTGGATCGTAGCGGTCGCGGTCATGGTTTCTCCTTGATGTTCAGGGTGAGGCGAAGCGCCTCAGTAGCGGCTCAGTAGCGGCTCAGTACTGGCCGATGAGCCCCGCCGCGACCATCTCCTCGTAGAGCCGGGTCAGCGCCGCCATGGACGTGCCGCCCGGTGTCTGCTGGAAGGAGATGGGGGGCGTGGTGGTGAGCAGGCCGGCAGCCAGCATCTCCTGGGTGAGCTGGTCCAGCGGTGAGTGCGCCGCCACGCCGGTGAGTGCCGGCGCCAGGGCGCGGATCGCGTCAGGCAGCCCGGCTCCCGTCCTGTTCGGGTCGCCGAGCTGCAGCGGGGTGCAGCTCGATTTGATGATGTCGAACAGCCGGTCCACACGCCGGGCGTCCCGGTCCGCGTACTCGCCCTGGAAGTCGCCGTGGTGAGCCACGATCAGCGCGGCCAGGCCGCTGACGTGAGGAGCGGCCATCGATGTGCCGTCCCAGGCGGCGTACTCGTTCGACGGGATCGCCGACAGGATCGCCACGCCCGGTGCGCACACGTCGACCTCTGGCCCGAAGCAGGTGAACGCGGGCGAGAAGTATCCGTCGAGGGCCTGCGGCGGCCGGATCTGGTCGGCGTGCGTGCTGCCGGCGGGAAACGCGTCCGTCTTGCCGATCGCCGCGACCGCGAGGACCGTGGGCATGTTGCCGGGAAAGTTGACCGGACCGCTGTCGTTGCCGGCGGCGACGATGCACGCCACGCCCGCCGAGCGGGCCTCTTCGAACTTGGCCGCGACGAGCGGGGAGAACTCCTTGGTGCCCAGACTGAGGTTGATGACATCGATCTCCTTGTCGATGCAGTAGTCCAGGGCCTCGATGAGATCGCTGAGCCGGCCGCCGGGGAAGATCTTGCAGACGTGCACCTCCGCCTCGACGGCGAAACCGACGACGCCCCGGCCGGTGTCCGCGCCGGTGATGATCCCGGCGCAGTGCGAGCCGTGGTGGACGGTGTCGACCGTCCATCCGGTCTCCTTCCGATCGCTCAGATCGATTCCGGTGCTCACCCGGCCCGCGAGGTCGGGGTGCCCGACGTCCACCCCGGAGTCGATGATGGCGATCTTGGCGCCCGCGCCGCGGAAGTTCGGGGGCAGCCGGTGCAGCTGCATGGCCTGCTGCCCCCAGCCGAACGCCTGCTTGTCGGGGAAGCCGGGCAGAGTGTCCGACAGCTTCTTCAGGACGACGAGGTTGTCACCGTCCTCCTTCAGGGCCGGCCGGTCGAGTATCCGGCTCCAGTGACCGCCGACGGGTTTCACCTGCACGCTGGCGATGGATTCGGGAGTTTCTCCGTTCAGGGTGACCGTGGCTCGGCCGTCCGGGCCGGTGAGACCCTGGGCGGGCCACAGATAGCCGTTGACCAGGACGGTGGCATTGGGCATGGGCGTGCCATCGGTGTCCACGACCAGGAAGGTGAAGCTCGACTCGGCGCCGGCGGGCAGGATCAGCTGGCGGCGCGTCTCCCTGCGCGGCATGAGGGACACGTCGGTGTAGGTGAGCAGCCGGTCGCGCTCGATGTAGACCTGGGGCAGCTGTCGGCTGAGCGCCTCCGCGTACTCTCGCGTCATGTCGGCGACTGTCAGACTTCCCAGCGACACGTTCCCCGCCGCGAGTGCGGACATCCGGACCGGCGCCTCGACCCGCTTGCGCACTTCCACCTGCGAGTCACGTTCGAGCAGGTCGTGCAGGGTATCGGAGTTGAGTGACGAGACGGAGAGGCCTTTCGCCTCCAGATAGGGCTGGGGCAGCACCGCCGCCATATAGCGCCGTAGTCTCGGCCGCACCTGTTCCCGCACCGGTTCTTGATCGGCCTTGCCTCGGGTGGACGGGCGGGGCCGCGGCTGCCTGCCGTCTTTGGAACTACCGTTACCGCTCATGGCGTCTCTCCTGAGAGCTCATGCTGATATGTCAGTACAACTCGACAGGGGAGTCCGGCTCGATCGTCAGCCGCGTGCCGTACCTCGCCCGTAGCGCTCCGGCGTGTGCCGGAGACATCTCCACCGCGAGCAGGCTCGGCCGGTCCGGCGCCCCGATGATCCGCCGGATCCGTACCTCGGGATCGTCGCGGAGCAGCTCCACCAGCTGCGCGAGCAACTCGGGGTCAGGGCAACCGATCATGTACGGCACGCTCCCGGACCGGTCACCGGCCGATCCGGGGTCGTGCGACGGCCCGGTCACTGCGGCGGTGTGGGCTGGCCGCCTCTGCCGATGAAGCCGGTGACCAGCTGAATCTGTGCCAGGCACTGGTCGTACTGCCCGTTGCGGTACAGCCGCACGGCCTCGATCGTCGCCGGCACGGCGTTCGCGTACTGGGGCGCCTGCGGGACGGCGGCCTGCAACCACCCGTAGAGCTGCTGCAGCGCCGTCGCGCACTGCGCCTGGCTCACCTGAGGAAGCCCCATGGCCGGCGCCCCGGAGATCATGTCCGGCCACTGTCCCAGCCCGACCGTCGGTCCCATGTCGCCGCTCCTACCCGACCCCGGCGGGCGCCTGGCCCGGCTGCATCGGCTGCGGCATGGGGGGCTGCATGCCGTGCTGCATCGGGGGCTGCATCGGCTGCTGCATGCCCTGCTGCTGGCCCGGCTGGTCCGGGATGCTGAGCAGGAGTTGCTTGACGACAGGAAGGCCGTACTGCATGCCGTACTGGGCCACCTTGCTCCAGAAGCTCATCGGGTTGACCACGTGCTCCATCGGCTGGAGCTGCCCGCCCTGCCCGGCCTGGAAGGGCTGCAAGGAGCCCTGAGTGCCGAGCAGTTGCTGCAGGATGGGAGGGAGCGTCGGCGTGGGCGTCGGCATGGTGGGCAGGTTGTTCAGGAGGCCGCCGAAGAACGACGGTGACACGCCCTGCTGGCCCTGCTGCGACCCACCCATCACCTGCCCCAAGACCTCTTGCAGCCTGCGGAGCATCTCAGGGTCGATGCCGGAGAACGGGAACTGGCCGCCCATGCCGGGAAAGCTCTGCGGGCTGAGTTGCGGCGGGCTCTGCTGCGCCTGCATCGGGAGGACGGCACCGAGAATAGTGCCGAGGATGCCGCCGATCGCGGCGCCCTCATTGCCGCCGATCGCATTACCGATCTCACGACCGGCGAGACCTCCGACCATGCCACCGCCGATGCCCATCGGTGACACGCCCTGCTGACCGTACTGCTGCTGTTGCTGGGGAGAAGGTTGCTGGCCGTACTGCTGTCCTGGCGCCATCTGCGGCGTGGTGTACGTCATGGTCTCTCCTACGAAGCTGTCGCGACGCGACTCCGCTCTGTTACTTACCGTGATGATTGCTGACTAATTGTGGCAAACAGTAATGATGTCGCCAGCATTCACGGGAACAGCGCGACGAGCTCGGGTGGCAGGGCCGGGTCGGTGCGTTGGAAGGTCCGGCCCTCCTCGAACCCCTCGACCGTCTTGATCGCCCGCATGAAGCTCTCCAGCTCGGCGTCGTCGAGATCGGCCACCCGCCGCGCCGGATCGAGCCCGGTGAGCTGGCGGACGCGGTTGGCGTACAGGACGGGATCGTTGTTCCCGTGCCCGGAGGGCGCGTACTTTCTGAGCGCGTCGGCCATGCTCAACGGGTTGTAGACCGAGGACCGGAGGACCCCGCGCAGCGCCGTCCAGCCGTCCTCGTGGCTGGCGAAGATCGCCAGGCCTCGCCTGTCGACGGCGAGCGCGTTCCGGTACGGCATCCGGCCGGGCAGGAGGTTGCCCGGGTTGTTGTTGCGCCAGGCGAGGGTGCCGCCCACGTGCAGCACATCGTGCATCCTCGTCCAGCCGCCGTGCTCGTCGCCGGAGGCGGCCGGGCCGGTCCGTTGCGGGAGCTTGAGCCAGGCTGCGTCGACCCGCCCGCCGAAATCGGCCTCCGCCACGCCCGGCCAGTTGCCGGCGATGGGCTTGGCCTGGGGGTCGGCGTGGTCGGCGTTGAGGTCGTAGCCGAGGTAGTGGTCGCCTTTGAAGAAGTAGGCCTTGCCGTTGTTCCAGGTGACGGCCGCGTTGATGCCGTCGCCGAAGCCCGTCTCGGCCAGGCCGGGCCAGTTGCCGGCGATGAGTTTGGCCTGGGGGTCGGCGTGGTCGGCGTTGAGGTCGTAGCCGAGGTAGTGGTCGCCTTTGAAGAAGTAGGCCTTGCCGTTGTTCCAGGTGACGGCCGCGTTGATGCCGTCGCCGAAGCCCGCCTCCGCCAGACCCGCCCAGTGGTCGGTGATCAGCAACGGGTAGCCCTGGTCGACCGTGTTGCTCTGCTGATCCACTCGGACGTACTCAGCGCCTTTGAACAGATAGACCTTTCCCCCTGCCAGGTCGAGAGCCGCGTCCAGGTCGCTCTTGAACGCCTCCGGCAGGTTGGTCCAGCCCGCCGAGAGCGCCTTCGGGTAGTCGCCGTCCACACGATCGGCGTCGGTGTCGTACCGCACGTAGCGGCTGCCACTCAGCAGGTAGGCCTTGGCCATGACGGTGTCGTCCCTCTCCTTGGACGCATGGATGATCTCGAGCGTCACTTACCCGACGGCTTTCTCGATCAACCGCTCTGACCTGCGTAAATGCCATTCCTTGAGGCTCCGGTTTGGAGGTGGGCTCTCGGGTCGGCGATGCTGTGGTGGTGTCAACTCTGACTACTTCGCTCGCGGACGTCGCCGCGTCAGGCGCGACCCTGCGCGCATTCCTGCACGGCCTGCCCGGTGTCGACCGGGTCGGCGCGGACCAGCGGGCGGCGATGCTCGGCACCCGATCCATCAAGACGACGGCCAAGGCGCAGGCCATCGACCTGGCCATCTCCATGGTCGACCTCACCACGCTCGAAGGCGCCGACACCCACGGCAAGGTCAGGGCGATGTGCGCCAAGGCCATGCACCCCGGCGAGGGCGCGCCCCGGGTGGCGGCCGTCTGCGTCTACCCCGACCTGGTGTCCGTCGCCGTCGAGGCGCTGGCCGGCTCGGGGGTGAAGGTGGCCTCGGTGGCGACCGCGTTCCCCAGCGGCCGTACCTCGCTGGAGGTCAAGGTGACCGACACCGCGCTCGCCGTCGCCGCCGGCGCCGACGAGATCGACATGGTGATCGACCGTGGCGCGTTCCTGTCCGGCGACTACGCGAAGGTCTTCGAGCAGATCGTCGCCGTCAAGGCCGCCTGCGGCGACGCCCACCTGAAGGTGATCCTGGAGACGGGCGAGCTCGCGACCTACGACAACGTACGGCGTGCGTCCTGGCTGGCGATGCTGGCCGGGGCCGACTTCATCAAGACCTCCACCGGCAAGGTGTCACCGGCGGCGACGCTGCCGGTGACGTTGATCATGCTGGAGGCAGTGCGCGACTTCCGCGACCGGACCGGACGCCAGGTGGGCGTGAAGCCGGCCGGCGGCATTCGCACCACCAAGGACGCCATCAAGAACCTCGTCCTGGTCAACGAGACGGCGGGCGACGACTGGCTCTCCCCGGACTGGTTCCGCCTGGGCGCGTCGTCGCTGCTCAACGACCTGCTGATGCAGCGCCAGAAGCTGGTCACCGGCCGCTACGCGGGCCCGGACTACTTCACCCTCGACTGAGGCGCGGGCGGGTCCGCCGGGGGTGGGCCGTCGTCGATGACGTCCTGGCGACTGCGGACGGTCGACCCGCTCCAGCGAGATCCGCTGCGCATCAGGAGGGGCAGCACCAGTGCGGCGGCACCGCCGAGCATCAGGATGATGCCGACGATGCGCAGATCGAAGCCCGCTATCGAGCGCTCGTCCAGCGCGAAGGCGAGGATGGCGCCGACGATGATGACCGCGATGGCACCGGCGATGGGCATCACGCACCCCCGGGCCCGCGTGGCGCGTTCATCGGCGGCCGATCCGTCGGCCTGAGCGGCGGCCGGTGATCATGTTGTAGCCGAGCAGCAGGACTGCCGCGCCGAGGATGGCGCAGACCCAGGTGGACAGGTTGAAGAAGCCCTGGATGCCCTTGACGTGGAAGACCTCGGTGGCCACGAAGCCGCCGAGCAGCGCGCCGGCGATGCCGAGGACGAAGGAGATGATCAGGCCTTGCGAATCTCTGCCGGGGACCAGCATTCTGGCCACCACCCCGGCGATGAGGCCGAGGGCGATCCAGGCGATGATGCCCATGGTGAAGCTCCTAGGGGTGGTGAATCGCTGTCTGCTCGGTCCTGGGGACCGTTCGCAGTGAGTCAGGGGGTGTCGTCGCCCTGGCCGATGGCTGTTGGAGCGTCAGCCGACGATGCTGGCCCGCTCGGGTTCAGCCAGTCAAGGCGCTGGGCGAGCTGTCGGGCGCCGTCGATGACGGTGCGGAGGTGAGGCGAGGAGCCGGCCTCGCGCCACAGCAGTGACCAGGGGAAGTGGGTGACCGGCTCGATCAGGGGCCGCCAGACGGTGCCGGGCCGGATGGAGGTGACCGAGGAGGACGGGATGCAGTGCACGCAGCGGTTCTGCAGGACGAGGTCACCGGCGGCCCGGGTGCTTTCGACGGTTCCCTCGTAGATCGTGGGCGCGAAGCCGGCGTCGCCGCACAGCTCGATGACGAACTGGTTGAGCTCCGGGGTCTGGCTCTCCTCGCCGAGCAGCAGCAGCTCGTCGGCCAGAGCGGCGACCGGGATCCCGTCGCCGGCGGCGAAGCGGTGGTCGTCGGGGATCAGGACGCCGAGCGGGTCGAGCCTGATCAGTTCGGAGGCGATCTCGGGCGGGGTCCGGGAGGCGAGTCCGATGCCGATGTCCAGCCGTCCGTCGGCCAGTTGGCGGTACTGCTCGGGGGTGCCCGCCTCGACCTGGTGGATGGTCAGGTCCGGGTGCTTGGCCTGGAGTTCACGCAGGATCTGCGGCATGGAGTCGTAGGCGGCGTCGATGATGCCGGCGCGCAGGGTCGGGGTTGAGGCGGCGGCGTTGCGGGTGGCCTGCTTGGCCCGGCTCACATGGTCGAGGATCTGACGCGCCTCGACCAGGAAGACAGCGCCCGTCGGGGTCAGGTCGACATGGTGGGTGCTGCGATCCAGCAGCCGCACCCCAAGCTCCCGTTCCAGCCGCTGCACCTGCTGACTCAGCGCGGACTGCACGATGTGCTCACGGGCTGCCGCCCGGCCGAAGTGCAGCTCCTCGGCCAGTGTCACGAAATACCGCAGTTGACGTAACTCCATGCTCGCCACCCCTTCCGGATCGGGCGGCGTCGGAATCGAACCGTCTTCCTGCACTGTAGGGGAGTTGATGCTGCTATTTACTGGGCTGGGGTGTCTGGCAGGCGATTTTCGGGTTCATGCCGAGATAGTTGAGGGGTCCTGCCAGGATCGTCACGGCGATGGTGGCCGCCTGGTTACAGTTCTCGACCGGTCCTGAGTAGTATCCGCGCTGGCCTGCTGCGAAGGCGCCGGCGATCAGCCACACGATGAGCAGTATCGACGCGATACGCATCGGGTTCTACCTCCATCTACATCAATTGCACTGGGAGTGCCGGAGGCGATAGGCGGGACGCGTCGCATCGCGGAGTTCGCCGGCGTGCAGGCGGAGCTCAGCGCCTGAAGGCGTTCTTCGCCTTCTCACCGGCCTGCTTCAGGTTCCCCATCACCTGGTCGTTCCTGCCCGCGCTCCGCAGGCGCTGGTCACCGGTGGCCAGGCCGAGACGCTGCTTGACCCTGCCCAGGAGAACCTGCGCCTTGGCCCTGATCTTGCTACTCGTGCTCATCGTGATTTCCCTTCGCCGCACTGCTTTCGGCCATCGTCCGGGAGACCTGTCGATCGGTCTCACCATCAGCCATGCCAGGTGCGGGTGGGCATCCGCCGCGCTCAGGCGGCTTGGAGCTCCAGTCTCCCCTCTAGCCCGCGCGGGGGAAACCAGCAATGATCAGGCCGGTTATCACGCAAATCGATAAGCGTGGCGCTCACACTGCTCGTTCGTCGACGTAGCACCAGCGCCTGTCGGAGCAGGCAACCCACCCGCAGGTCCGGCAGACCAGCAGGCGTGTCCAGGTCAGGCCAAGAGTGATGCATGCCGCGCAGCGTGGCAACCCAGGACTGATCACCGGAGATGTGCCGAGATGCTCGCACGGTGGCGCCTGACCGTTCAGCCTGGCGCTCGCGCCGACTGATCGCCTCCACTCAACCCGGTCGGCCCCACCAGCGGAAACCACCGATCCTAGTCAGGCTCATCACCATCGGTGATCACCACACCGGCCTTCCGGAATGGACTCGGGGGTCTCCCGGGCGGCCATCCATGCTCGTCGGCAAGATTTCTCCGAGTGGTCGGCCCTGCGTCCATGCCCGGTAGCCGGAGCATGTCGAGATTCTCCTATGCGTAATCCCCTGTTCGCAGCAGCCGTCGTCGCAGCCTCGCTGGCCGCGGGCCTGCTGTCCCCCGCCGCCGCCGACACCCGGCCCGGTGCCGTCACCTTCGCCCTGCTCGGTGACACCCCCTACGGTGACGCGCAGCAGGTCGTGTTCCCCGGCCTGGTCAAGGCCATCGACGCCGACCCGGACGTGCGCTTCGTCCTGCACGCGGGCGACGTCAAGAACGGCTCCTCCACCTGCGACGACGCCCGCTTCGCAACCTTGGCCGAGTTGTTCGGCACCTTCGACGACCCGTTCGTGCTGACCCCCGGCGACAACGAGTGGACCGACTGCCACCGCACCGCCGCGGGTGGCTACCTGCCGACCGAGCGCCTCGACGCGGTCCGCCGGGTGTTCTTCCCGACCGCAGGCCGCACGCTCGGTGGCCACCAGATGGCGGTGCGCACCCAGGCCAAGGACCCTGGTCACCGCGACTACCGCGAGAACGTGCGCTTCACCCGCGGCCGGGTCGTCTTCGCCACCGTGCACGCCGTCGGCAGCGACAACGGCCTGGCGCCGTGGGACCAGCTGCCCGGCGGGGACCGGCCGCAGGTGCGTCTGGCCGAGTTCGAAGCGCGCAAGGCCGCCGCGCTCGCCTGGATCGACGCCGCGTTCGCCACCGCCGAGCGCACCCAGGCCCCCGGCGTCCTGCTGATGATGCAGGCCGAGCCGGTCGAGACCCCCGGATTCAGCGAGATCCGCGCCCGCATCGTCGAGCGGACTCGCGCTTACGGCAAGCCGGTCCTGCTCGTGCACGGTGACGAGCACGTCTACGAGGAGGAGCCGTCCTACGCGGGCGTGCCCAACCTGACCCGCCTGGAGACCTACGGCGACACCGCGACCCAGTGGCTACGGGTCACCGCCGACCCGAAGGCGCCCCAGGTCTTCTCCTGGGAGCCGCAGACGGTGACCGCCGGATAGTCGATCGGCCCGGCCACCACGACACCCCTGCCTCCGGCCCTTAGCGCTGGAGGCGATGGGTGGCTTGTGGTGGCGACGGGGGGCCGGCGATCAGGGCGAGCCGGAGCTTGGTCTCGTCCGCGCTGCTGGGCGCGGTGGTCATGACTACGATCTTGAGCTCGGAGTCGCCGTCGGTCAGCACGTCGCAGTCCACGGTGACCGGTCCCACCGAGGGGTGCTCGATCGTCTTGTGGTCCTCGCGGTGCAAGGCCACCGTACCGTTCGCCCACAGGTCGGCGAATCGCTGGTTGCCCGTGCGCAGGTGGTGGATCAGCTCTGCCAGGCGCGCGTCCTGCGGGAAGCGGCCGGTGGCACGGCGCAGGTCGGACACCAGGGCGGCGTCGACGGCAGCACTGTCCCGTTCGATCACAGGCCAGAGGGCGAGGCAGGCGGGGTTCGTACCGAACCTGTCACGAGCGAAGTTGCGCAGCCGCGGTGGCGCCGACGAGGGGTCGCCCAGCAGCGCGGCCCAGCCGCGGTTCCACCAGACCAGCTGCCAGTCCGCCGCGAACACGGCGACCGCGACGTCTCCCAGCCTGGTGAGCACCCGGTGCATCCCGGGCGGGATGTGGTCGGAGATCATGCCGTCCGCCGGCGGTACGAGCCGGGCAAGCCGGTACAGATGGTCCCGTTCCGGGATAGTCAGCTGCAGCGCGCGGGCGAGGGACGCGACGACCTGTGCCGAGGGCGTCGTGGCCCGTCCCTGCTCCAGGCGCACGACGTAGTCGACCGACACGCCGGCGAGCTCGGCGAGCTCCTCGCGGCGCAGCCCGACCGCGCGGCGTGCCGGGCCCACCGGCAGCGCCGCGGCCGACGGAGGCAACCGCTCTCGCCACGTACGGATCATCGCGCCCAGTCCGGCCCCGGGAGTCGTCATGACCTCCATCCTGCGCCATCCCCGGTCGTCGATGGTGGTACCGCTGCTCCTACCGTCGCGGCTTCCCTGGCTGAACACCGCAGGTGAAACGGACAATGGCCCTATGACAGTCACCTTCATCACCGGAGCGAACAAGGGCCTCGGCCGCGAGACCGCCCGCCGCCTCATCGAACTCGGCCACACCGTGCTCATCGGAGCCCGCGACCCCGAGCGGGGCGAGGTGGCCGCCGCCGCGCTCGGCGCGCGGTTCGTCCAGATCGACGTGACCGACGACGCGTCCGTCGCCGCCGCGGCCGCGGACGTCGCCGCTCACGAGGGCTCGGTCGATGTCCTGGTCAACAACGCCGGCATCCACGGCCCGTACGGTGACCCCAGCACCCTGACCGGCGCGGACGCGCTCAGCGTCTTCGACGTCAACCTCGCCGGCGTGGTCCGGACGACCACCGCGTTCCTGCCCCTGTTGCGCCGGTCATCGGACCCGGTCATCGTCAACGTCAGCAGCGGAATGGGCTCGCTCGCCCTCACCCACGACCCGTCGCGGCCCGAATCGGCGGTGGTCGCGCCCCTCTACACCGCCTCGAAGGCGGCGCTCACGATGCTGACCACCCAGTACGCCAAGGGGCTGCCGGACATCCGCGTCAACGCCGCCGACCCCGGCTACACGGCGACCGACCTGAACGGCAACAGCGGCCCGCAGACCGTCACCGAGGGCACGGACGCCATCGTCGCCCTGGCCACCGAGAAGCCCGGCGCCGGCTCCGGCCGCTTCGTCAGCCGAACCGGCGAGATCGCCTGGTCCGGGTGATCTCACCAGGTGACGGGTAGCTCGTGGACGCCGTAGACGGTGGCTCTGGTACGCATCCGCACCTGCTCGGGCGGCCCGGCCAGTTTCAGCCCCGGCAGGCGGCGCAGCAGTGCCGGGAAGGCGACGCGCATCTCGATGCGGGCCAGTTGCTGGCCGAGGCACTGGTGGATGCCGTGCCCGAAGGCCAGGTGGCTCTCGGCCTGGCGGGTGAGGTCCAGCCGGTCGGGATCGGGGAAGCGGCTGGGGTCGCGGTTGGCGATCGGCAGTGAGACCGTCACCGTCTCGCCCGCTCGTACAGTGTGTCCGCCCAATTCGATGTCGGCCTTGGCGACGCGGATCGGCCCGATGTGGATGATGGAGAGATACCGCAACAACTCCTCCACGGCACTGTCGGCCAGGGCCGGGTCCTGACGCAGCGCGTCGGCATGTGCCGGATTCCGCAGCAGCAGGAAAGTGCCCAGGCCGAGCATGTTGGCGGTGGTGTCGTGCCCGGCGGTCAGCAGCAGCGCGGCCACGCCGCTCAGGTCCTCGTCGGACAGCTCGCCCCCGGCCACCAGACCGCCGAGCACGTCGTCGGTCGGTTCGGCCCGCTTGCGCACCACCAGCTCAGCCAGGTAGCCCATGGCCTGCGCGGAGGCCCGCGCCCGGTCCTCGGGCGGGCGGCCGAGATCCAGCATGGTGTCGGCGGCCGCCAGGAACGGCCCGCGGTCGGCGGCCGGTACGCCCAGGAGTTCGCAGATGACCTGGGAGGGCACCGGCCGCGCGAAGGCCGCGACGAGATCGGCCGGTGGCCCGGCGCGCTCCATGTCATCCAGTTGCGCCTCGACGATCTCGGCGACCCGCGGCTCCAGCGCGCGCATCCGCCGGGTGCTGAACTGGCCGGTCAGGAGTCTGCGGAAGCGGCCGTGCTCGGGGTCGTCCATCACGATGAAGTACCCGGGCGGCGCCGGTACGGGCTCCCTGGGCATGACGGCGAGCAGCTCCTTCAACGGCGGGCTGCCGCCGGCGTCCAGCCGGTTGCTGAAGCGCGGATCGTCCAGCACGGTGCGGGCCTCGGCGTAGCCGGTGACCAGCCAGCCGAGCCGGCCGTCGGCGTACGTCATGGGATGTACCGGCGCCTGGTCGCGGACCGCGAGCAGCCCGGTGGGCGGGTCGAAAGGAGTCGCGCGGTCGGTCGGCAGGCTGGGAAGGGTCATGGCGCCCTCCGGGCGGAAAGTGCGGGACGGCGTCCCGCGACCATCTCAAGAAAACCTCAGAGTCTGAAACATTGCAACCTATGAAGAAGTTCAGCTTCTGCGTGTTAAGCTGAACCATGACTTCTGAGCTGGGTCTTCGTGAGCGCAAGAAGCTGCGCACGCGCCGGGCACTGGTGGCGGCCGCAGTGCGGCTGTTCGACGAGAAGGGCTACGAGCAGACCACCGTGGACGAGATCGCGGCGGCGGCCGACGTGTCCGCCCGGACCTTCTTCAGCTATTTCGGCACCAAGGAGGACGTGCTGTTCATGCAGGCCGAGGCTCGGGGCGAGCGGATCCTGGAGGTGGTTGACCACCCGCTTCCCGGCGAATCGCTCGAGGACCTGCTGATCCGGCTGTACGAGGCCGACGTGCAGGCGTTCGTCGACGACGACGACCTGGACGTCGCACTCTCGCCGGTGCGCACCCGGCTGATGCTCACCGAACCGGCCCTGCGGGCACGCGCCATGCGCCTGACCGCCGAGGCGCAACCGCGACTGGCCGGGGCGCTGCTGCGGGCCTTCCCCGACCGGCTCGACGTGATCTCCGCCGCCGCCCTGGTGGGCAGCTTCTTCGGGGCCATCGCCGCGGCCGGCATCGCCGCCCACGAGCAGGGCTACCCCGCCGACCAGGTGGTAGAGGCCGGTCGGCGCGCCACTGAGATCGCCGTGTACGGCGTCGCCGCGCTCGGCCCGCCCGGGGATTCCCAGAACGCCACCGCGATATGACCCGTGCTTCCACGAGGAGACGGGGTGCTTGGAAGAAGCGAGACGATCTTGCCCTCCGGGCCAGGCTCTCCAGCCGCGAAACGCTCGACGTTCACCATCTTGGCGTCGTCGAAGAGCGAGACGTCTCCGTCATGGTCTTCTAGGTCATGACTGTTCCTCTTGGGGGTATGGACGGTGGCGGTGGCCGCCACGGTGGCGGAGACCTGGTCCGGTGAGCCGCCTGCGGCCTCGTAGGCCCGGCCCCACATCTGGGCGCTGGCCGAGACGAAGCGCCTGCCCTCCTCGGTCAGGTGGAAGGCCTCTCCCTCGATCCGCCCTTCGCCCGTCGACCTTCAGCAGGCGGGGCGGCTCGCAGTGCAGGATCTCGCCGCCGGCGTTGCCTTCGAACTGGTAGGAGCCGCCGAGCTTCAGCTCGCCGGTGATGGGCAGGAGCCAGCGGCTCAGGCGCGGAACCGGTCGACCTCGGCATGCAGGACGTTTCGGGTGTCCCCGTCCAGCTCGGCCAGGAGCTCGGGGACACCCGCGATGCTCGCCCGCATGAGGTCGGCGTGCGGCACGGGGGCGAGAACCTCCGCAGGTCGCGGTCCTGTCAGGGGACGGTCACCGGCAAGGACCATCGTGAGCACAAGGGCCAGGTCGGGCATCGGTACGGGCTGCGGAGTTCCGCCGGCCAGGAAGTCTTCGCGCAGCCATTCGCCGTAGAGGAAGTCTCCGATCGGAGGGAACCGCCAAGGGCGGACCTCCGACTGGACGCCGACAGTGAGTTCCACCGGCCGGACTTCGGGGGTCAGGCCGGAGATCTCCAGCAGGCCCTTGAGTAGAGATCGCCGCTGCCCCTCTTCCAGACTCGCCTGTGTCACAGCGAGGACGTCCAGGTCACTGGCCGGGCATAGGCCACCGAGCACCGAAGACCCATGAAGGTATGTCCCCACGAGCTCCGGCCCCACGACGTCCCGGACCAGCCCGACAGTCTGCTCAAGCTGATCCATCAGCCTCGAACCTGCTCGTCTTCCCCGGCCAGGTGCGTTCCCGCCTCATCGAGACGCAAAGGGGACAGGGCGATGGTGCCGTCGGACAGTTTCTGATCACTCATCCCAGGATGGTCGCGATCCGTGAGTCCCCGGACAATCAGATATTTCCGCCCACGCCATCATCCCAGCGGCTGTCGATACAACATGAGGGCAAGATCATTTTCTTAGTCCGGAAGGCGCCGCTGTCATCAAGCTGGTACGGGGTCGTCAGCAGAGCCGTCACCATACGTGCTGCCCGCAGTGAGGCCTTCGACGAACGAGCGGAAGTCACCAGCCAGGACGAGCTCCGCGTCGAGGTCGGTCTCGAACCATGTAACCGAAGGCTCTCCATCCCGCCCACAGGCGCGGTAGTCGAGCCCAATCCAGCAGTGCCCATCGCCGGAGAGCAGCACAAGTGGTGCTGGCATACCCCACTCCGCGACCAAGTACGGGGTGTCGAGCAACGAGGTCATCCCGTCGCGTCGCCCGATGCCCATCAGATTGTCGAAGGGAACGTGGTCTTCGCTCCACGAGGTCGGCTGACTGGTCGGGAACGCATCGTGATCAGCGGCAACGATGCCGCCGTTCTGAACCCGCAGAAGGTCCAGAAGGGCCGAGGGCAACGTCACACCGAGCACATGCTCGGCTTCTCGCACCATCTCGTCCGTCAGGGGCTGCTGGACACCGTAATCACCGTCACCCCAGAACGTCGCCATGACCTCATCGAATCGCCCCATGGCACGCAGCCTACGGCTCAGCAGCACCGGCTTCAGCTTCAAGATCGTATCTCGGTCCGGAAAAGCGCCACTGGCCTGGTGAAGATCCTCGCCCACTGCGTACGCGAGCGCGGGGCCTGTTGCCGTTCTGGGGTAGCGGGTCCAATCGGTGCTCGCCGGGACGGGCGTGCAAGGCATGCCAAACCATCTCCTCATCACCTTTAAGGGAAGATCGGGAGAAGAACCCACGTATCGCCGGCCGCAACACAAGAGGCTCAAACCCAAAGGTCAGAGGGCGGCGGGGTGGTCGGGTGGCGTGGCTGCAGGACGCCGAGCGGGAGGCGCGGGCCGCCGTAGAACGCGCCAGCGCCCCGCTGGCCCTGAGCCAGCTCCCGCTCGGAATGGGCATGCTCACCGACAGCCAGCTGGCCGCCCGGACGCGGCCGCTCACCGAGCGCGCCAGTTCGGCGGCCGCCGCTCGCCAAGCCGCTGAACAGCAGGCCCGCCGATACGCCCGCGACGGGGGCGGCCCCGCGGAGAAGGCGCTGCAGGAGAGGCGGGCCCGGCTCGCCGATCAGGTCCGCCAGATCGACGTCGCCGACGCGGCCGCACGGGAGCTGCAGCGCGCCCTACGGCTGTCCGGTGACGCACGTTGGCGATCTTCTCTTGAAATCGACCGTTTCCGGGACGGCTCTTTTTGCGGGTCGGCGCGGTCGCGGCGGCCGCCTCCTGGGGCATGACCTTGATGCGCGCCCGAGTCTTCTTCCCGAAATCTGTGCAGACATGATCATCTACGGCCGGCATACCGCCGATATACCGCTGATCCCTACGATCCTTTCGACGGATGCAAGTAAGGCAACGGAAAGGGCATCATGCGACTGAGCACCATACTTCGGCATGCGGCGATCGTCGGGACCGCGGGACTGACGTTGTCGATCGTCGGCGCCGGCGGCGCTTCCGCCTCTGCGTCGGCTGACAAGACTCTCAGCGGTAGTTGCTCGTCGGACCCCAAGGGTTTCAGCGGCTCGGCACGCTACTACTACAACGGCGTAGGGCGTGACGTCTTCACCAAGTTCACGTACACGATCGGCGATGGCGGTAGTCGCGCTGGATCGAAGTCCGACGTGGCCATCGATGTCTATTCGGACAAGAACAACGCACCCGACACGTGGTGGAACGGTTGGAGCACCGACAGCGCCAAGGTGGGCACGAAGAGCGTGACCGTCAGCATCCCCGCCTCGTCGAAGGACAAGGTCTACGTGAAATTCTGGGTGCGCTGGGACCTTCCGGGCCTCGACCCCACGTGCAGCTTCCAGACCAAGCGGATCTAGCGGCCGATGAACCACCGCGCACTTGTCGCGTCCCTGCTGGCGCTGGTGGCGGTCACGTCGTGTTCCACCGGCGGTGAGCAGGAAACTCCGCCGGTGTTCGTCGCCGTCTCCTCGACAGGGGCGATCGTGTACGACCCGCAGACCGAATCGCACCTCGGATACGCCTCGGACGGGCGGCACGTGTGGACGGACAAGCAGGCTGCCGTCTGCGCGGCCCGGTGCCCTGAAGCGGCCTTCTCCACCGCTACCCGGAAGGTGCTGAGCCGGCGGGGCGATACGGACACGGTCGTCGCCGAGGGAGGCACACTCCAGATCCAGCGTTCGGACGGCAAGAAGGAGAGCCATCAGATCGCCGGCGTGGAGAACGTCCTCTGGCGGGAGAGCCCCGACCGGACGACGGCTCTGCTGCTCTACGCCGACCCCACGCTGCCCGGCGGCGAGATCCTGCGCTTCCAGCGCGACGCTCACGGATGGCGGGCTACAGGGAAGCGCGTGCCCGCTGGGGGGTTCTGGGGTGGCTGCGTCGCCGGAGACTGGGCGGTCCTGACCGGCGAGCGCGGAGGGATACTCAAGGACGGGACCGTCGTTCCCCTTCAGGTCAATCTCGACCAGCCCGGGGAATGCGTGGCCGGTACGCGAGGGGGCGCGGTGGTGTCCCGCTACGTTGACCAGCGCGGAACCCATCACACCGAGGTTCGCGGCATCGACCCGAGCGGGCGGCAGACGTGGTCGCGCGATGTCGCCGCTCGGGCCGGTGTGATCGCCGATCCGTCCGGTACGGCGGTCGGCCTGGTCCACGAGGGTGAGCTGGAATTGCTCGACGTCAAGGGGGAGGTCCGCGAGCGGCGCGAGGACGTCGTCGCGGCCAGCTTCACTGAGACGGGCCGCCTGGTGACGGTGAACGCCGACGGCGAGGTCACCTGGGCTGCATAAAGCTCACTCATCCGCGTGTCAGCCGGCGTGTACGCCTGTGCGAACGTGCCGGGCCAGTTCGGCCGGCCCACAAGCCTCATCGCTGTGCAGCGTGATCTCATCGGCCGCCGCCCGGGCCCGCCAGGGGGGCGGCCAGTCCATCAAGGGCGGTGCACGACCCAACAGTGTCGAGTCGGCTCTCGGCCCGAATCTGGCGGGGACAGTCCAGCCAGCTACCGTGATCTTGAGTGTTTCCGCAGGCCGCGATGGCCATCTGTTTCGTGATCGGTCTCACCGCCAGTGGCTGTCCCCGCGTTTCTCGACCCCAGACCTGGGGCGTTGATGCTGGGCGGGCATGACACGACCCTCGATGCACATCGACGAGCTCGTCGAGCATTGGACGATTCTGGAGGAAGAGCGCCAATACCCCTGCCCGCTCTGCTGCCGGCGAGCACGGCCCCTTCGCCCGGCAGCCCACAGAATCTGCCCCACGCACACGGCCGATGAACTCATCGACGGCCTGTACGGGGCTGTCTGTACGGTGACATCAGTAGCGCCTCGGGCCGGTGGACGCGCGGTCCTGGTGGCGATTGTGGCGCGTTCTGTGCCGGGCCCGCTGAGCACACGGGAGGACCGTCTACGCTGGCAGGCGTGATGTCCCAATACTTCACTCTGGGCTGATGGCGATGTTCGAGTACGCACCCGCGCCAGAGTCGCGCGACATCGTCGATCTCAAGCCGTCCTACGGGTTGTTCATCAACGGAGAGTTCGTGGACGGCTCAGGGCCGTCCTTCAAGACCGTCAACCCGGCGACCGAGGAGACGCTCGCGGAGGTGGCCACCGCCTCCTCCGACGACGTCGACCGCGCCGTACAAGCCGCTCGCAAGGCCTTCGACGGCTGGAGCGGGCTGCCGGGCGCGGAGCGGGCCAAGTACCTGTTCCGCATCGCCCGGATCATCCAGGAGCGGGCCAGGGAGCTGGCCGTGCTGGAGTCGCTCGACAACGGCAAGCCGATCCGTGAGTCGCGCGACGTGGACGTGCCGCTGGTCGCGGCGCACTTCTTCTACTACGCGGGCTGGGCCGACAAGCTGGGCTACGCCGGGTTCGGCGCCGATCCTCGGCCGCTCGGCGTCGCCGGGCAGGTCATCCCGTGGAACTTCCCGCTGCTCATGCTGGCGTGGAAGATCGCGCCGGCGCTCGCCTGCGGCAACACGGTGGTGCTCAAGCCCGCCGAGACCACCCCGCTGACCGCGCTGCTGTTCGCGGAGATCTGCCGGCAGGCCGAGCTGCCGCCCGGGGTCGTCAACATCGTCACCGGCGCGGGTGAGACCGGCGCCGCCGTGGTCGCCCACCCCGACGTGAACAAGGTGGCCTTCACCGGCTCGACCGAGGTCGGCCGGGTCATCGCGCGCACCGTCGCCGGCACCGGCAAGAAGCTCACGCTGGAGCTGGGCGGCAAGGCCGCGAACATCGTGTTCGAGGACGCCGCCCTGGACCAGGCCGTCGAGGGCATCGTCAACGGCATCTTCTTCAACCAGGGCCACGTCTGCTGCGCGGGCTCGCGGCTGCTGGTCCAGGAGTCGATCCAGGACGAGCTGCTGTCGGCGCTCAAGCGCAGGCTGGGAACGCTGCGGCTGGGCGACCCGCTCGACAAGAACACCGACATCGGCGCCATCAACTCCGCCGAGCAGCTCGCCAAGATCCGGCAGCTGTCGGACCTCGGGGAGTCGGAGGGGGCCGAGCGCTGGTCGCCGGCCTGCGAGCTGCCCGGCACGGGCTACTGGTTCCCGCCCACGATCTTCACCGGCGTGGCCCAGTCGCACCGCATCGCCCGAGAGGAGATCTTCGGGCCGGTGCTGTCGGTCCTGACCTTCCGCACCCCGGCCGAGGCCGTCGAGAAGGCCAACAACACGCCGTACGGCCTGTCCGCGGGCATCTGGACCGAGAAGGGGTCGCGCATCCTGTGGATGGCCGACCAGCTCAGGGCCGGAGTGATCTGGGCCAACACCTTCAACCGGTTCGACCCGGCATCCCCCTTCGGCGGCTACAAGGAGTCCGGGTACGGACGCGAAGGCGGCCTGCTCGGCCTGGAGGCGTACCTTGACGTGTGACCACCGCCGTCGCGGGACGCGCGCCCAGGCCACCCGCGGCCACGCCTTCGCCCGCGCCGGACGCCCCGTGCGCACCGGCTGGTACGCCCACCGCTGCGGCGTGAGCCGGTGCGGCCAGGTGTTCGTGCCGGTCCAGACGACTCAGGAGATCATGTGGAGGGGGCGCGGCGATGAGTAGGTTGTCCGTTCGCAAGACCTACAAGCTGTTCATCGGCGGGAAGTTCCCGCGCTCTGAGAGTGGGAGGTCCTACACCGTGACCTCGCCCAAGGGCGACTTCCTCGCCAACGCGTCCAGAGCCTCGCGCAAGGACGCCAGGGACGCGGTGACGGCCGCGCGCAAGGCCTTCCCCGGCTGGTCGGGCGCCACCGCCTACAACCGCGGCCAGATCCTCTACCGCGTCGCCGAGATGCTGGAGGGCCGCCGCGGGCAGTTCGCCGAGGAGCTCGGCACGGGGAAGAAGGCTGCGCTGGAGGCGGTGGACGCGACGATCGACCGGCTCGTCTGGTACGCGGGCTGGTCGGACAAGATCGCATCCGTGCACGGCACCGCCAATCCCGTCGCGGGCCCGTACTTCAACCTGTCCTCGCCGGAGCCGACCGGGGTGGTCGCCGTCGTGGCGCCCGCCGATCCGCTGCTGGGACTGATCTCGGTGGTCGCGCCGGTGATCGTCACGGGCAACACGTGCGTGGTGGTGGCCTCGGAGCGGATCCCGCTGCCGTCGATCACGCTGGCCGAGGTGCTGGCCACGTCCGACCTGCCGGGCGGTGTCGTCAACATCCTCACCGGTCACCAGGCGGAGCTGGCTCCCTGGCTGGCGGCCCACATGGACGTCAACGGCCTGGACCTGACGGGAGTGGCGGACGCCGACCTGGCGCTGCGCTGCGAGCAGGAGGCGGCCGTCAACCTCAAGCGGGTGCTGCCCCACGTCATGGCGGAGGACTGGGCGGCCGATCCCGGGCTGAGGCGGATGACCCGCTTCCTGGAGACCAAGACCGTCTGGCACCCCCTGGGCGTCTGAGCCCTCGAAGGAGCCCTCGAAGAGATCCTCAGAGGGAGAAGCCCGGTGGCCGGATCGGCGGGTGGGCCGCCTGCAGCTGGGCGGCCAGCCCGAGCAGGTGGGGCTCGCCGCCCGGCGGGGCGATGAGCTGCACGCCGATGGGCAGGCCGCTGGAGTGGGTGGCGATCGGGACCGTCATGGCGGGCCAGCCGCACATGTTCCACGGGCCCGTCACGGGGGCGTAGCGGACGTTGCCCAGCACCGTGCGGAGCAGGCCGCGCCCGCCCCAGCCCTCGGCCTTGGGCGGGATCGCCGCCAGCACCGGGGTGATGAGCACGTCGGCGTCACCGAACCACTGGTCGGCGCCGTAGCCGCTCCAGCGGTCCCGGCCCCGCCTGCCGTCCAGGCCGAGCCGGGTGAGCACCCGCCCGGCGCGGGCCAGCGCGCGGCTACGGCGTTCCAGGCGCCGCCGGTCCAGACCGGTGGCCGTGTCGTGGGCACGCGAGAGCCAGGTGGCGATCGTGGCGGGGCCGAGCCAGGTGGGCAGGCGGGCGTCACGCTCGACGATGGTGTGCCCGGCGACGCGCAGCGTCTCGGCCGCCCCGCGTACCGCCGCCTGGAACTCCTTGTCCATCGGCAGGCCCGCGGGAAGGGGCTGCGGGGCGTAGGCGATGCGCAGGTCGAACGGCTCGGGGCTGTCCTGCGGCGGCGGCTGCTGCCAGACCTCGTCGTCGTCCGCCCAGACCGAGCGGAGCATCGGCCGCCGGGGCTCCAACCGGCAGCCGCCACGCCACGCCTCCGCCAGCGACGGGTCCGCGGCCAGCACGGACAGCATCAGCGACAGGTCCGCGGCGGCAGTGGCGATCGGGCCGTTCTCCGACAGGCCCTGCCAGGCGTCCGACGGGGGCGGGACAAGGCCGGTGCCCGGCTTGAGCGCCAGAACGCCGCAACACGCCGCCGGGATCCGGAGCGAGCCCATCCCGTCGTTGCCGAGCGCGATCGGCACCATCCCCGCCGCCACCGCCGCCGCGCTGCCCGACGAAGAGCCGCCCGCCGTGCGGCTTCTGTCCCAGGGATTGCGTACGGTGCCGTACGCGCTGTCGCCGAAGGCCACCAGGCCGAGCTCGGGCAGGTTGGTCAGCCCGATCACCACCGCGCCCGCCGCCCGCAGCCGGGCGACCGCGACGTGATCCTCGGCGGCGGGGGCGTCGCCCGTGACGGCGGAGCCGAGCCGGGTGGCCTCCCCGGCGACCTCCACGTTGTCCTTGACGGCGACGGGCACCCCGGCCAGCGGCAGGTCCGCCAGGTCACGGCGGCGCTGCACGGCTCGCGCCTCCTCCAGCGCCTCCCGCCGCACCAGGCGGAACGCGCCCACGCGTGAGTCGCGCTCGGCGATCACGCGCAGGTGCTCCTCGACGATCGCCGGGGCCGTGACCTCACCCTGCCGTACGGCCGCCGCGATCTCCATGGCGGACCTGCCTGCCCACAACATGCCTAGAGTGTGCAGGTTTCTACTCCTCGTTGCGAGGCTCCTTGCCTGCCTTCTGCTCCCTGCCCACCGGTCGCGCGGTCGCCGCAGAGCACGACCAGGAGGTTGGAGACCATGGGGGCTGTTCTTCTGAGTGGTTCACGAGTTCTGATCACCTCTGTTGCCGGCCGGGGTTACGGACTGTCCGAGGTGATGGTGCAACCGACGATGTGGGAGAAGTGCGGCATTCCCATCGATTCCCCCTGAGAATCAGCCTTCCACGGTCGCTGAAAAAGTGATATCACGTTGATAGCAGGATGAATTCACATAGAAGGGACGGACGATGGCGAACACATCGGGCGGGGCCGCACTTGAGGCCGCCGTCGTGGACATGCCCGCACCGCGTACGAGCGAGCACCCAGTACGGGCGGCCAACGGGTTCGTGATGCTGGGGGTGGCGACGGCGCTGGTCCTGGGCGGGATCGCGCTGCTCGTCATGGGAATCGTCATGCTCGCCTCGGGGGCCGGGCAGGGCGGCATGTGGGTGGTCATCGTGAGCATCCTGATGATCCTGCTCGGGTTCTTCATGTGCTTCGGCCTCACCGCGGTGGCGCCGGGCGAGGCCAGGGTGGTGCAGCTGCTCGGCCGGTACATCGGCACCCTGCGCACCCCCGGCTTCCAATGGGTCAACCCGATCACGGTGCGCCGGCGGGTGTCCACGCGGATCCGCAACCACGAGACGGGCGTGACGAAGGTCAACGACGCGGACGGCAACCCGATCCAGATCGCGACCGTGGTGGTCTGGCAGGTGGAGGACACCGCGCAGGCGGTCTTCGAGGTGGACGACTTCGTGGAGTTCGTGGCCATCCAGGCGGAAACGGCCGTGCGGCACATCGCGGGCAGCTATCCGTACGACGCGCACGGCGACCCGAGACTGTCCCTGCGGGACAACGCCGACGAGATCAACGAGCGGCTGTCCACGGAGATCGCGGCCAGGGTGTCGTCCGCCGGGGTGAAGGTCATCGAGTCCCGTATCATCCACCTGGCGTACGCGCCCGAGATCGCCCACGCCATGCTGCGCCGCCAGCAGGCGGGCGCGGTGGTGGCGGCCCGGCAGCGGATCGTCGAGGGAGCGGTCGGCATGGTGGAGATGGCCCTGGCCCGGCTCGCCGAGCACGACGTGGTCGAGCTGGACGAGGAGCGCAAGGCGGCCATGGTGAGCAACCTGCTCGTGGTGCTGGTCGGTGACCGCGACACCCAGCCCGTGGTCAACACGGGCACGCTCTACCACTAGTCACTGTGGAGCGGAAGAAGATCCTGCTGCGCCTTGACCCGGTGGTGCATGACGCGCTGGCCAGGTGGGCGGCCGACGAGCTGCGCAGCACGAACTCTCAGATCGAGTTCCTGCTGCGCAGGGCCCTTTCCGAGGCCGGGCGCCTGCCAGATGGGGTGGGGCGGATGCGCCCACGCGGACGGCCGAAGAAGGCACCGGAGGACGGCACAGGGGACGACACAGACCAGGAAGAAGAACAGGAGCGGGCGGATGGAGACGCAAGTGAAGCAGGGTGAGTCACTGACCCGATCGACCTTCCTACTGGCCTTCGACCCGCGGAAGGAAAAGCTGACCCAGCGGGACATGCTGGGCTATCTGCTGCGCGCGGCCGCCCTCGCCGAGCTGCTGCTGGCGGGCAACCTGGCGGACGAGTCGGGCAAGGCGCGAGCTCGCACCGCCCCGGCCGCCGAGCCGGGATCCCTGCCGGCCGTGGTCTGGGAGCAGATCTCGAGCTCGCCGCCCCGCTCGTGGCGGCGGTGGGTGCAGAAGGACCACGGCAAGGCGGTCCGCGTGGTACGCGACGAGCTGGCGGGCGCCCGGCTGATCAGCGTGGAGCGGCGCCGGATCCTGCTGTTCCCGGTAGAGCGGATCACGCCGCGCAAGGCGTACCTGTCGCGCAGGCTGGCCGAGCGCGTCGGCCGGGCCATCCGCGGCGGCCAGCCGGTCGGGCACCTGGATGAGGACGTCCGCGTCCTGGCGGCGCTGGCCACGGCGGCCCGGCTCAAGACGGTGGTTCCATCCTGGCGGGAGAGGCGTCTGCTCCGGGACCGGATCCAGCAGCTGTCCGCGCCCATCGAGCCGATCGCGACCGCATTGCGCAAGAGCGTCGAGGCGGCCACGGCGGCGAGCGCAGGCGGCTGACACGGCGAGTCACGGCGGCTCCCACCGCGGCTCTCGGAGGAGATCGCTTGACCACGCCATTCGAAGCACTGGCCGGGACCCGCGCCATCGAGCGGGCCCTGGCCCCCGCGTTGACCGCGTGCGGCCGTCAGCGGGACTTCAGCCAGATGCGCAGCGGGCCCGCCGGGGTGAAGCCGTGCTGGGCGGCCGGGGCCGGGTCGGACTCGTAGCCGACCAGCGAACGGCCGGGGAAGAGGGCCGCGGCCTGCGCGATCGTGCCCGCCCAGGCGGCGTCCAGGTGGCCCGGCCGGGCGAAGACGTTCGAGACGCCGACGGTGTGGTCGGCACGCGTGGCGTTGAGCACGAAGCCGCAGACGATGCCGCCCATGTCGCCGCCCGTGTCGCCGCTCTGGACGCCGGCCAGGATGGCGATGCCCGGCTCGGTGAGCAGCGGCGCGGTGAACAGGCCCTGGGGCTCGCCGTCGAAGCAGGCGAGCTCCCACGCGCGCAGCCCGTCCGCCTCGGCCACGAGGTGCCAGGTGATGCCGCCTGCGGCCTGCCGCGACGCCGACGCCTGGGTCGACGCCGGGGCCGGGTGGTGGATCCAGGTGGCCTCGATCAGCGCCTCGAAGCCTGCCGGCCGCAGGTCCAGGGTGGCGAAGCTGTCCTTGATCGACGCGCCGGGGCCCGTGTCGATACCGGGCAGGACGTCGTCGAAGGTGGCGTCGGGGGACAGGGTGACGGCGTCCGGGTAGAACAGCGGGGTCCGGACCGGGTTCGTCCAGGCACGGGGGGCGAACACGCCGGGGCGGCCGTGGGCGCGGCACATGGCGTCGCACCACTCGGCGTTGTTCAGGGCCGCCTGAAGCATCATGCCTTCCGTTCGGTGTTGTTCAGGGCCGTCCGCGGTATCAGGGTCGGTGTTGCTCGGGCCGTCCGCGGCGTCATGTTCTCCGCTTCACCCGGCGCGTCGGAACCGCCGTGAGCGGGTCCTCGGGCCAGGGGTGCCGGGGGTAGCGGCCCCGCAGCTCCGCGCGGACGGCACGGTAGCCGTCCCGCCAGAACGACGCCAGGTCCGCGGTCACCGCGACCGGCCGCCCGGCCGGGGACAGCAGGTGGATCAGCAGCGGGACGCCCGCGATGCGCGGCGTGTCCTCCCAGCCGAACAGCTCCTGCAGCTTCACCGCGAGCACCGGCTGCTCGCCCGAGTAGTCCAGGCGCACCCGCGACCCGGTCGGCACCTCGACCCGCTCCGGCGCCACCGCGTCCAGTCGCTCGCTCCACGGCACCAGCCGGTGCAGCGCCGCCGCCACGTCGACGCGCTCCAGGTCGGCCCGCCGCCGGGCCCTGGACAGCTCCGGCTCCAGCCACTGGTCGGCCAGGTCGATGAGCCGGTCCATGTCGGGCCACGGCGCCCCGAGGGCCCGATGACAGAACGCCAGCCGATCCCGTACGGCCTGAGCCTGTTTGGTCCAGGTCAGCACGTTCTCCGTACGCAGGCCGTACAGCAGGGCCTCTCGCACGTCGGCGCCGGGCAGCGGCGCGGAGGACAGCTCGATGGCGCCGAGCCGCTCGACCACCCGCGCGGCCACGTCCCCGCGCCGCCCGCCGGGCGGCACCTTCCAGGCGACCTCCTCCTCGGTCGTCACCGGGTGGGCCTGCCTGGCGATGTGCTCGTCGATGGCCACCGCCTGGCGGATGCGCGCGGAGGCCGAGCCCGTGGGCCTGTCGGCGACCGCGACGGCCAGCCACTGCGCGGTGGCGAGCTTCGAGCCCTCCCTGAGCTGTGCCTCGGTGCCGGAGGCCATCAGGTAGCCGCCGCCCCGGCGGCGGGCCACCCGCTCGGGGAAGGCGAGCGCGACCGCGAGCCCGGCCAGCTCGTCGTCACTCAGGCTCGTGTTCGTACGCGGGCCGTCCGCGGCGCGCGTCAGCCGTCTGGCCTCCCTGCGCCAGCGGGCGGTGAAGGCGTCGTCGCCCCGGCGGGCCGTGCGCCAGACCTCCACCAGGTCGTCGCCCGTCTCGCGGGGGAGCTGCTCCGACAGCAGGGCGATCACCTCGGCGGCACGCGGCCCGAGGTCGACCAGCGCTCGGGCCAGGCGCGGCTCGACGCCCGCCACGGCCATCCGGCGCCCTCGCGGGGTCACCCGGCCCGACTCGACCGCGCCCAGCGTCTGCAGGGTCCTGAGCGCGGCGGACATGGCGGCGGGCGGCGGCGGGTCGAGCAGGGCGAGGCCGGCGGCGTCCGGGGAGCCCCAGCAGGCCGTCTGGAGGGCGAAGGCCGTCAGGTCGGCCAGCGCGATCTCCGGGCGTGGATGGGCGGCCAGGCGATCATGCTCGGCGGCCGTCCAGCAGCGGTAGACGGAGCCGGGAGCCTCGCGGCCGGCCCGTCCGGCGCGCTGGTCGGCGGAGGACTTGGAGACTCTGACGGTGGTCAGGGAGCCGAGGCCGCGCGCGTGGTCGGTGCGCGGCTCCCTGGCCAGGCCCGCGTCGACCACCACGCGCACGCCGGGGACGGTCAGGCTCGACTCGGCCACCGAGGTGGCCAGCACCACGCGGCGGGTCGTCCCCGGCGCCAGCACGGCGTCCTGGACGCGGGCCGGTGCCTGGCCGTGCACCTGAAGCACCTCGACCTGCTGGACGCGCTGGGGTCCCTGGATGTCGGCGAGCATGGCGGCCACCCTGGAGATCTCGCCCACGCCCGGCAGGAAGCAGAGCACGTCGCCGTCCCGCTCGGCCAGCGCGCGCCGTACCACCTGCGCGACGTGCGACAGCAGCGCGGGGTCGACGCGCAGCCCGTGCGGCGGGGCGACAGGGCGCGGCGGCGGGGCCCACACGATCTCGACGGGGTGGGTGGTCCCGGTGGCCCGGACGATCGGCGCGTCCTGGGCGTCCTGGGCGTCCTGGGCGTCCTGGGCGTCCTGGGCGTCCTGGGCGTCCTGGGCGTCCTGGGCGTCACGGGGGTCACGGGCGTTCTGGGCGTTACGGCCGAGGAGGCGGGCCCAGGGGGCGGCGTCGGCGGTGGCTGAGGTGGCGATGAGGCGCAGGTCGGGGCGGAGGGTGTCGCGGACGTCCAGGAGGAAGGCGAGCGCCGTGTCGGCGTCCAGGTGGCGTTCGTGGCACTCGTCGAGCATGACCACGTCCACCCCAGGCAGCTCCTGGTCCCGCTGGAGCCGCTGCAGGAGCACGCCGGTGGTGACGACCTCGACCATCGGGTTCGCGCCGACGTGGCGCTCGCCGCGGATGGAGAAGCTGACGCCCATGCGCCTGGCGGCGGCGCGCACGGCCAGGCGTCTCGGCTCGGCGACCAGGACGCGCAGGCCGGTCGCGGCCAGCGCGAGCGGGACGACCGTGGTCTTGCCGGTGCCGGGCGGTGCCGTCAGCACGGCGCTGCCCGCCCGCTTCAGGACGTCCAACAGCTCGGGCAGGACGTGGCGGATCGGCAGCGCGTCGGGCGACGCGGCAGGCGCGTCAGAGGGTGGCGGGTCAGGCGGCGGCATGCGTCGCCGAGAGCACGGAGTCGAGCAGGCCAGGGAAGCGGGCGTCGAGGTCGTCGCGGCGCAGGCTCAGGAACTTGAGCCGGCCCTCCTGCTTGGTGCGCAAGATGCCCGCCTCGCGCAGGATGCGGTAGTGGTGGGAGGCGGTGGACTTGTGGACGCCGAGCTCGTCGCCCGCGTCGCCGCACGTCAACTCGCCGCTGACGGCCAGGCGGATGACGATCTCCAGGCGTACGGGGTCGGACAGGGCCCGCAGGACCTCCGTGAGCTGGATGTCCTCGACGGTCGGATGGAAGAGCGGGCGCATGCCCGAACGATACCCGGATTCATTGTTTGACAAGCATCAAACAATCCGTCAGTTTGATGTGCATCCAACAAAACCGGAGGAATCGTGAATCGCCGGCTCTATCCGCTGGCTGTGGGGAACTTCGCCGTCGGCACCGGCATGTTCGTGACCGCAGGACTGCTGGCCCCCATCTCCCGCGAACTGGACGTCTCCACGGCCGCCGCCGGCCAGCTGATGACCGTCTTCGCGCTGGCCTACGCCTTGCTGTCGCCCCTGCTCGCCGCCGTGACCGCCAGGCTGTCACGCAGGCGGCTGCTGCTCGTCGCGCTGGGCGTCTTCATGCTCGGCAACGCGCTGACGGCCCTCGCGCCGACCTACCCGCTCGTCCTGGCCGCCCGGGTGGTCGCCGCGGCGGGCGCGGCGATGTTCACGCCCACCGCCTCGGGCGTGGCCACGGCCCTGGCCGAGCCGGAGCGTCGCGGGCGGGCGCTGGCGCTGGTCCTGGGCGGGGTGAGCGTGTCGTCCGCGATCGGCGTGCCGCTCGGCACCTGGCTGGGCGGCGTGACGGGCTGGCGGTCCGCGATGTGGCTGGTCGTCGGGTTGGGCGTGGTCGGGTTCATCGGGGTCCTGGCCGTGGTTCCCGACGTCAGGATCGCGGTCTCGGGCCGGCCGGCCGAGAGGTTCGCGCCCCTGGGGGACCGGCGGCTGCTCGCGGTGCTGGTGACCCAGTTGCTCATGTTCGCCTCCGGGTTCACCGCCTACGTCTACATCGGCTCGCTGATCGACCTTCCGCTACCGGCCGTGCTGTGGGCGTGGGGAGTGGGCGCCATCGTCGGCAACCAGCTCGGCGGGCGCCTCACCGACGCCTACGGGCCGCGCCGGATGGTCTTCGCCGGGCTGGCCGCGTCCACCGTGTTCGTGGCGCTCATCCCGCTGGCCAACCTCGCGCTGCCCGTGGCCCTGGTGTGGGCGTTCCTCTGGGGCGGGCTGGGCTGGCTGATCGGGCCCGCGCAGCAGTACAGGACCGTCGCCGTCCTGCCGGACAACGTGCCGATCGGGCTCGGGCTGCTGTCCTCCTTCCAGTACGCGGGGCTCGTGGTTGCGGGCATCACCGGCGGGCTGGCCTTCGACGGGTGGGGACGGGCGGGGGTGATCGTGCTCGCCACCGGCTTCGGCCTGGTGGCGGTGCTGTTCACCCTGGTCACCTACCGGCCGGAGGCGTCACGCCTGGGCGGGGATCCAGCCGAGGGTCACGGCCAGGATGACGAACACGCCCAGAATGATCCGGTAGATGACGAAGCCGGTGAAGCGGTGGCTGCTGATGTAGCGCAGGAACCAGGCCACCGCCGCGTAACCGACGATGAACGAGATCACCGTGGCGAGGATCGTCGGCCCCCAGGCGGGCGCCGTTCCCTCGCCGATCTCGGTGATCTCCAGGAACCCCGAGGCCAGCACGGCCGGGATGGCCAGCAGGAAGGAGTACTTGGCCGCGTCCTCGCGCCGGTAGTCGAGCAGCAGGCCGGCGGTGATGGTGCCGCCCGAGCGGGAGACGCCCGGGATGAGGGCGAGTGACTGGGCGAAGCCGTACACCAGGGCGTGCGGCAGGCTCAGGTGCTTGACCAGCGTGAGCTTGTTGCGCGCGGTGTGGTCGGCGAACCACAGGATGATCCCGAAGACGATCAGCGTGGTCCCCACCAGGCGCAGGTCCCGGAAGGGGGACTCGATCTGGTCCTTCAGCAGCAGACCGAGCACGCCGATGGGGATGCTGCCGACGATGACGTACCAGCCCATGCGCGCGGCGTGCAGGGAGCGCAGGGCCGGGGTGTACAGGGAGCGGGTCCAGGTGGAGATGATCTCCCAGATCTCTCTCCTGAAGTAGATCAGGACGGCCGTCTCGGTGCCGAGCTGGATGACGGCGGTGAAGGCGGCCCCGGGGTCGTCCCAGCCGAGGAACGCCGAGACCACGCGGATGTGGGCACTTGAGGAGATCGGCAGGAACTCCGTGAGACCCTGCAGCAGCCCCAGCACCACCGCTTCCATCCAGCCGATCACGTGCGCACCTTCCCAGGAACCACCGGAGTGAACGAGGTGAGGCTAGCGGAAGCGGGGCCTCCTGGTTGCCCGCCTTCGAGCCACCGCTGGGGAGGTCAGGGGAAATTCATCCTTCGGATCACGAAAATTCATCTTATGAGCGTGCCTCGGGAGCCCTGGTTCACCGGGACTGCGCCCACGCCGCGGCGTTCGCGCGGGCGTAGTCGGAGAAGTCCCGCGCCGGCCGGCCCAGGGCCTGCTGGACGCCGTCGGCCAGGTAGGAGTTGCGGCCGTCGAGCGTCTCGGCGAACAGCATGGTCAGCATGTCGATGACCTCCTTGGGCAGCCCGACCTCGGCCGCCCCGGCGGCGTACTCCTCGAGGCTGAGCGGAACGTAGACGATGTCCCTTCCGGTCACCTTGGACAGCTCGGTCGCCACCTCGGCGAACGTCAGCAGCCTCGGGCCGGTGAGCTCGTAGACCTTGCCGGTGTGGCCGTCCTCGGTGAGCGCGGCCACCGCCACGTCGGCGATGTCGTCCACGTCGACGAACGGCTCGGCCACATCACGAGCCGGCAGCGCGATGACCCCCTCCCGGACCGGGTCGAGCAGGTAGCCCTCGGTGAAGTTCTGCATGAACCAGGAGCAGGTGACGATCGTCCACTCGACGCCGGACTCCTGCACGACGCGCTCGGCGGCCTGCGCCTGTGCCTCGTTCCTGCCGGAGAGCAGGACCAGCCGGCGTACGCCCGCCGCCACGGCCTGCTCGGTGAAGGCCCGGATGTCGTCGACCGCGCCGGGGACGGCGATGTCGGAATAGTAGGAGATGTAAACGGACTGTACGTCGCGGAGCGCGGCCGCCCAGGTGGCCTGGTCCTTCCAGTCGAAGGGCGGCGTGCCGGAGCGGGAGCCGGCCCGGACGGGCAGGCCGAGAGCGGTCAGCTTGTCTGCGATGCGGCGGCCGGTCTTGCCGGTCGAGCCCACTACCAAAATTGTCATGCCCCTATTAAGCGGCCAATGTCCTGAGACTCTCCATGGTTGAGAAGCGCAATGGCATATGCGATCGTCTAAAGCTATGGACCACTTGGCGGCGTTGCTGGACGGCCCGAGAGCCCGTGGGGCGTTCCTCCTGCGCATCCTCCTCGATCCGCCCTGGTCGCTGCGCATCCAGGACGAGGCCCCGCTCACCGTGCTGACCCTGGTGCGCGGCTCGGCCTGGATCATCCGGCAGAACGGGGAGGAGGTGTCCCTGCGACCGGGCGAGGTGGCCATCGTTCGCGGGCCGGAGCCGTACAAGATCGCGGATGACCCCGGAACCGAGCCGCAGGTGATCGTCCACCCCGGCCAGAACTGCACCACCCTGGACGGGCGGTCCCTCTATCAGGAGATGAGCCTGGGGGTGCGCACCTGGGGCAACGCCCCCGATGGCGGCACCATGCTGATCACCGGCGTCTACCAGATGGAAGGCGAGATCAGCAAGCGGCTGCTGGAGGCTCTGCCGCCGGTGCTGGTGCAGCCCGGCGGGACACCTGCCGTGCTGCTCGGCGCCGAGGTGGTCAAGGACGAGCCGGGGCAGGAGGCGGTGCTGGACCGGCTGCTCGACCTGCTGCTCATCTCGACGCTGCGCTCATGGTTCGCCACCCACGAGGCGCCCGCCTGGTATCGGGCGCGCAGCGACCCCGTCGTGGGCAAGGCCATGCGGCTCATGCACAACAACCCGGCCCACCCGTGGACCGTCGCCGCGCTGGCCGCCCATGTAGGGGTCTCGCGTGCCTCGCTGGCCAGGCGGTTCACCGAGCTGGTGGGGGAGCCGCCGATGGCCTTCCTGACGGACTGGCGGCTGGCCCTGGCGGCCGACCTGCTGCGCGAGCCGGACGAGACGATAGGCTCGGTCGCCAGGAAGGTCGGCTATGGCAGCCCGTTCGCGCTGAGCGCCGCCTTCAAGCGCGTGCGCGGCGTGAGCCCGCACCACCACCGGGTCGGAGCGGTGCGGTGAAACCCCTGGTGCTGCTGGACGTCGACGGGGTCCTCAACCCTACCGGCCGGGTCACCCCGGACTTCAGGCGCTACCGATGCACGGTCGACGGCTACGACTACACCGTGCACCTCAACCCCCGGCACGGGCCCAGGCTGATGGAGCTGGCCCTGCGCACCGGGGCCGAGCTCGCCTGGGCGACCACCTGGGAGGAGCACGCCAACGAGTGGATCGCCCCCCGCCTCGGCCTGCCGGCCCTGCCGGTGGTCGCCCTGGGGCGGGACCGGGACAGCGAGCACGGCGAGATGTTCAAGACCCGCTACGTGGCGGAGTACGTCGGGCGCAGGCCCTTCGTCTGGTTCGACGACCAGGTCTACCAGGAGGACGACGCGTATCTCAGGGCCTATCAGGGTCTGGATGACTTCCTGCTCGTTCACGTGCCGGCCGCACGCGGGCTGACCAGCGAACATCTGGCTCGGGCGCGGGAATGGCTGACCCTCACAGGGTTTTCTCAGGGGTCCTAGCGGGATAGGTGCTAGAGGGTCGTCCGTTGGACAGGGAGAACGTAACCACACGGAGGAAACAGAATGTACCGCTCAAGGAAGCACAGGATTCTGGCCGGCGTCTGCGGTGGTATCGCCGACAAGACGGGCATGCCGCCGACCCTCGTCCGGACGCTCTGGCTGATCCTCTCGCTCTTCCCCGGGCCGATGTGGGTCGTCTACGCCGTGATGTGGATCCTGGTCCCCGAGGAGCCGCAGAAGTACTGAGGTCTTATCCTCGTACCATGAGGGCAAGGCCGCTGACACTCATCCAGGACGAGCTCGTCGACTACGACAAGGCGATGGAGCGCATGGCCGACCTCGTCGGCGAGCGCCAGCGCGACGAGCGGCCGGACACGCTCTGGCTGCTCAGCCATCCATCGGTCTACACCGTGGGGCGCCGCACACCGTCGGCGCATCTGCCCGACCCGTCGCGCGGCATCCCGGTGATCGAGACCGGCCGGGGCGGCCAGCTCACCTACCACGGCCCCGGTCAGCTCGTCGGCTACCTCATCGTCAAGCTGGGCGAGGACCAGGGGATCGTCGACTACGTCCGCGAGGTGGAGCTCCGGCTGGTGGAGGCGCTCGGCAAGCTCGGCCTGCCCGCCGAGCGCCGCGACACCCCGCCGGGCTCCGAGCTGCTCACCGGCGTCTGGACGGCCGGGACCGGCCGCAAGATCATCTCCATCGGCATGCGGCAGAGCCGTGGTGTCACCAGCCACGGCTTCGCCCTCAACGTCGACGGCGAGCTTGAGCCGTGGCACTGGGCAGTCGCCTGCGGCATGCCGGACGTGGACATGACCTCGCTCCAGCGCGAGCTGGGCGCCGCCTCGATGGACGAGGTCCGCGCAGCCGTAGCAGCCTCCTTCGAGGCATCCTGACTCAGCTTCGCGGGAACACCTGCACGTCGGCGTTGTGTCCGGTGCCGACCAGTTTCCCGTCGCACGTGTACAGGGGCGCTTCAAGCGCTTCGGCCAGTGCGAGATAGGAGGCATCGTAGGCGGTGTAGTTGCAGCGCAACTCCCAGATCCGCTCCGCGATTCCCTTGATCTCATACCGGGCGATGTTCAGCGCGAGATAGTCGGCTCGCGCCTGCTCGGCTGCCTGAAGAGGCAGCTTTCGGCCGAAGGTCAGCCCTCGCAGGGTTGAGAGGACTTCGACGTCGAGAAGGTGCGGGGCGTGGACGCTGGCCTGGATGGCATCGAGCAGCTCGGTGTCGGCATCACGGCCTGCCAGCGCTTCGACCATGGCGGATGAGTCGATGACGATCATCGCCTGCCTTCCGCGACGGCTTCGAGGATGTCGGCGGTCGAGGGTCCTTGTGAACGGTCTTGTGCCTTGAGCCGTTTGACGATTTCGGCGTTGGTCGGCCGGGCTGCGATGTCGGCCAGCTCTCGGGCGACGTAGGCCGAGAGCGACATGCCGGCTTCGGCGGCGCGTTCTTTCAATGAGTCCGCAACCGGCTCGGGGACATCACGAATGTAGAGTGTCGCCATAGAGACCATGCTAGCAGGTTGCTAGCAGCGGGTGCGGCCAGGTGGGCCGCACCCGCTGGAGGTCAGTCCTCGTCGACGGTGCGGCGGGGGCCGGTGAACCAGTGGCGGGCTGACAGGCGCCACCACAGGGCGATGCCGATGAGCACCACGCCGACCGCGATCGGCGCGTAGTTGACCGAGGTCCAGGTGAAGTTCTCGTTGCCGGGGACGCCGGCGGGGGAGAACGGCATGATGAAGTAGACGCAGACGATCGCGATCTCGACGCAGGCGATCCAGCCCAGCACCTTGTAGCGCGGGCCCAGCGTCCAAGGGCCGGGTTCAAAGCGGTCGCCCATCCGCAGCCGGAGCCAGATGGGGATCAGGAAGGCCAGGTAGAGGCCGATGACCGCGATGGAGACGACGGCGTAGAAGGCGACCGGGGTGGTCAGGCCGGCGGGGGCGTAGAGGGCGGGCAGGGTGATCAGGGCGGCCACCGCGCAGCCCGCGAGGATGGCGTTGACCGGGGTGCGGTTGCGGTCCACCTTGGACCACAGCCGCCAGCCGGGCACCGCGCCGTCGCGGGAGAAGGCGTACGTCATCCGCGACATGGAGGTCACGCAGCTCATGCCGCAGAAGAACTGGCCGATCGTGGAGATCGCGAAGATGGCGGTGGCCAGCGGCGAGGAGAGCGCCGTGGTGAAGATGGCGCCGACGAAACCGCCCTGGTTGTTGATCTCCTCGACGTTGGTGGCCGCGAACAGGAACGCCAGCAGCAGGATCCAGCCGCCGATCGCCGAGTAGAAGATCGACTGCCACAGGCCCCGGGCGGCGGCCGTGGACGCGCCCTGGGTCTCCTCCGACACGTGCGCGCAGGCGTCGAAGCCGGTGATCGTGTACTGGGTGAGCAGGAAGCCGAGCGGCAGCACGTACAGCCAGAAGGGCAGTCCACCGTCGCCGTCGCCGAAGCCGGAGTTGTTGATGGTCTCGGTGAAGACGAAGCCGAGCGACTGATGCTCGGTCGGGGCGAAGATCAGGATGCCGACGATGACCGCCGCGCCGGCCACGTGCCACCAGACCGAGACGTTCTGCAGCAGTGAGATGAGCCGGTGGCTGTAGATGTTGATCAGCGCGTGCAGGACGAGCACGATGACGAACAGCAGGAACGCCTGGGAGAGCGTGCCTTCCCAGGCCCCGCTGGTCAGCCGGGACAGGGTGATGTTGAGGAAGGTCGCGCAGCCGTAGTCGACGGAGGCGGTGACCGCGATGAGGCCGATGAGGTTGAGCCAGCCGGTGAACCAGCCGTGGATCGGCTTGCCCATCTTGGCGGCCCACCAGTAGATGCCGCCGGCGGTCGGGTAGGCGGAGACCAGCTCCGACATGCAGAAACCGATGATCAGGATGAACAGCGAGATCAGCGGCCAGCCCCAGGAGATGGCGATGGGGCCGCCGTTGTTCCAGGCCTGTCCGAAGGTGGTGAAGCAGCCGGCGAGGATCGAGATGATGGAGAAGGAGATCGCGAAGTTGGAGAAACCGCTCCAGGTCCTGGCCAGCTCCTGCTTGTAGCCGAGCTCGGCCAGCCGCCTGGAATCCTCTTCTGTTGTGCTCATACGACGTACTCCTTGGGGGGCGCGGAGGACGCTATTTGGTCTACATCTAGACCATTTCCTCCGCGCGAGCAAGGAGTTACGGGTGAGTTTCGATGCTGTCAGTCGAACGCGTCGACGGCCGCCTGGCAGAATGCCTTGAGATCATCTGGTTTGCGGCTGGTGACCAGGACGTTCGGCCCGGCGTCGCAGATCACGACCTCCTTGTCCTCCCAGGTTGCCCCGGCGTTGCGCAGGTCGGTCCGCAGGCTCGGCCAGGAGGTCAGGGTGCGGTCGCGGACCACGTCCGCCTCGACCAGGGTCCACGGCGCGTGGCAGATCGCCGCGACCGGCTTGCCCGCGTCGAAGAAGTCCCTGACGAAGCGCACGGCCTGCGGGTCGGTGCGCAGGAAGTCGGGGTTGGCGACGCCGCCGGGCAGCACCAGCCCGTCGAAGTCCGCGGCCGAGACGTCCTCGACGGTGGCGTCCACGGCGAAGGTGTCACCCTTGTCGAGGTGGTTGAAGGCCTGGATCTGCCCCTGCTCGGTGGAGATCAGCCGCGGCGTGCCGCCGGCCTGCTTGACGGCCTTCCACGGCTCGGTCAGCTCGACCTGCTCGACCCCTTCGGGCGCCATGAGGAACGCGATGGTCTTGTCCATGGTGATCCTCTCCTGTGTCGATTCCCCTCCCTCTATCCGGACGATCCCGGCCTACACGTGTGCACGGCACAGGCGAGGGCCGCTCCGACGGCGTACCAGAAGAGGTCCGGCGGGTTGAACGTGCTGCCCAGCACCGGGCGCAGGACGGCGGGGATGTCGCCGAGCTGGGCGAACTCGATCGCCCAGCTCAGCCCGGCCGACACCAGCGCCGCCACCCAGGGGCGGATCGCCGGCCAGGCCAGCACGAGCAGCAGGTAGATCAGCACGGTGTAGAGCGCGTCGCCGGCGTACTTGGCGAACGGGCCGTCCCACAGGAGGCGGATCCCGAGGCCGGCCGCGATGGTGAGCAGGGCAGCGAGAGCAACGGGCAAACGGGACATCTCGCTCACCCTAGTAGCATCGGCGGACATGAGCGCGACCATGGTGGTGCGGGACTTGGCGGCGGGGCACGGGGAGCGGGTGCTCTTCTCGGGGCTGGATCTGGTGGTGAGCCCCGGCGACGTGATCGGGCTCGTCGGCGCGAACGGCGCGGGCAAGTCCACGCTGCTGCGCCTGCTGGCCGGCATCGACCGGCCCGAGCACGGCTCGATCCAGCTCAGTCCGCCGACGGCCACGGTCGGTCATCTGCCGCAGGAGCCGGATCGCCGGCCGGGTGAGACGGTGGCGGAGTTCCTGGCCAGGCGCACCGGCGTCGCGCAGGCGCAGCTCGACCTCGACGCCGCCACGCAGGGGCTGGTCGAGCAGGCGCCGGGGGCCGACGAGGCCTACAGCGTGGCGCTGGAGCGGTGGCTGTCGCTGGGCGGCGCGGACCTGGAGGAGCGGGCCGAGGCGATCGGGCTGTCGGTCAGCCTGGACCAGAAGATGACCTCGCTGTCCGGCGGCCAGGCGGCGCGGGCCGGGCTGGCCTCGCTGCTGCTCAGCCGCTACGACCTGTTCCTGCTCGACGAGCCCACCAACGACCTGGACCTCGACGGGCTGGAGCGCCTGGAGGGCTTCGTCAAGGGCCTGCGCGCGGGGGCCGTGCTGGTCAGCCACGACAGGGAGTTCCTGGCCAGGACCGTCACCAAGGTGCTGGAGCTGGACCTGGCGCAGCAGCAGATCAGCCTGTACGGCGGCGGCTACCAGGCCTACCTGGACGAGCGGGAGGTGGCCAGGAGGCACGCCAGGGAGCAGTACGACGAGTACGCCGGCACGCGCGCCCAGCTGGAGGCCCGCGCCAGGACCCAGCGGGCGTGGATGGAGAAGGGCGTCAAGAACGCCAGGCGCAAGGCCCCCGACAACGACAAGATCGGCCGCAACGCCCGCGTCGAGGCCACGGAGAAGCAGGCGGCCAAGGCCCGCCAGACGGAGAAGATGATCGAGCGGCTGGATACGGTCGAGGAGCCGCGCAAGGAGTGGGAGCTGCGGATGGAGATCGCCGCCGCGCCCCGGTCCGGCGCGGTGACGGCCACGCTGCGCGGCGCGGTGGTCAGGCGCGGCTCGTTCACGCTCGGCCCGGTCGACCTGGAGATCGGCTGGGCGGAGCGGGTGGCGATCACCGGGGCCAACGGCGCGGGCAAGACGACGCTGCTGGCCGCCCTGCTGGGCCGCACCCCGCTCGACGAGGGGCACGCCTCGCTCGGCCCCGGCGTCGTGGTGGGGGAGGTGGACCAGGCCCGCCGGCTGTTCGAGGGCGAGGAGGGGCTGCTCGACGCGTTCGCCCCGCATGTGCCCGAGCTGCCGCCCGCCGAGGCGCGGACGCTGCTGGCCAAGTTCGGCCTGCGTGCGGCGCACGTGCTACGGTCGGCCGCCACGCTCTCGCCCGGCGAGCGGACCCGGGCGGCGCTGGCGTTGCTGCAGGCCAGGGGCGTCAACCTGCTGGTGCTCGACGAGCCGACGAACCATCTGGACCTGCCCGCCATCGAGCAGCTGGAGTCGGCGCTGGCGAACTATCCCGGCACGCTGCTGCTCGTCACGCACGACCGCCGCATGCTCGACGCGGTGCGGGTCGACCGCCGGCTACGGGTGGATCAGGGCAAGGTGTACGAGAGCCACTGAAAATTTACACCGCACAAAGAAACGAAGATGAAACAATTCTCCGTGCCTCGTTGACATGCGGTGTTCGTATGGTGTGCCGTGCTCTACACAGATACCCCCCCGCCTGAAGGTGAGGCATCATGAGGAAATGGCTCGTACGCCTAGCAGCAGTGGGCGTCGCGCTTTTAGTGGCAGGTCAGGGTCAGACGGCCCTGGCGCAGGATCCCTCGGCGGGGAAGAAGACCATCCGCGTCGGTGCGACCCAGGCCGTGGACTCGATGAACCCGTTCCTCGCCGTGCGCCTGGTCTCCACCTCGATCCACCGCTGGATGTACGGCTTCCTCACCGTCCCCGACCACAAGACGCTGCAGCCCAGCCCCGACCTCGCCGAGTCGTGGACCACGTCCGACGACGGGCTCACCTGGACGTTCAAGATCCGTGAGACCAAGTGGTCCGACGGCCGGCCGGTCACGGCCGAGGACGCCGCGTGGACGTTCAACAAGATCATGACGGACGACGCGGCCAAGACCGCCAACGGCCCGGCCGTCGAGAACTTCGAGACCGTCACGGCCAACGGCCAGGAGCTGACCATCAAGCTCAAGGCCCCGCAGGCGTCGATGCTGGAGAACCCGATCCCGATCATGCCCAAGCATGTCTGGGAGAAGGTCACCGACCTGGCCAACTTCACCGGTGACCAGTACCCAGCCGTGACCAGCGGCCCGTACATCGCGGTGGAGCACCAGAAGGACCAGTTCGTGAAGCTGAAGGCGAACCCCGGCTACTGGCGGGGCGCGCCCAAGATCGACGAGCTGCAGGTCGTCTTCTACGACAACCCGGCCGCCTCGATCATCGGCCTGAAGAACGGCGAGATCGACCTGATCGGCCGGCTCAACCCGCCGGACTTCGAGGCGCTCAAGGGCGACGCGAACATCGTCCAGTGGAACCAGCAGGGCCGCCGTGCCGCGTACCTGCAGATCAACCACGGCGCCACCACCACCGACGACAAGGCCGTCGGCGACGGCCACCCGGCGCTGAAGGACCAGAAGGTGCGCCAGGCGCTGCACTACGCCATCGACAAGCAGAAGCTGGTCGACGAGGTGCAGAACGGCCTGGCCAAGCCCGCTGACGGCTCGATCGTGCCGCCGATGTACACCGACTTCTTCTGGGAGGCCGACGGCGACACCAAGGTCACCTACGACGTGGCCAAGGCCAACAAGATCCTCGACGACGCCGGCTACAAGAAGGGCGCCGACGGCGTCCGCACGATGCCCGACGGGGACAGGAAGCTGGAGTTCCGCTTCAGCATCCACACCGACACCCCCATCGAGGACAAGCTGGCCGAATACCTGGCCGGGTTCTTCAAGGAGATCGGCATCACGCTGACCACCAAGAAGCTCGATTCCAGCAAGTTCACCGAGGAGACCGGTGTCACCGGCCTGTTCGACATCGCCATCAGCGGCTGGTCGGTCAACCCCGACCCGGAGGAGGTCCTCGCGACCCACCTGTGCAGCCGCAGGCCCACCCCGTCCGGCGAGGGCGGCGGCACCGAGTCCTTCTACTGCGACGACACCTTCGAGAAGCTCTACAAGGAGCAGCTCAAGGAGCTCGACCGGCCCAAGCGCGCCGAGCTGATCAAGCAGATGCAGGAGCGTCTCTATACCGACGCGCCGGTGATCGCCATCTACTACCCGAACGACCTCGAGGGCTACCGCAAGGACCGGATCAAGTCCATCACCTCCATCCCGGAGGCCGACGGCATCCTGTACGGCGGCAGCAGCTTCTGGCCGTTCTACTCCCTTGAGGCAGTGGACCAGCCCGCCTCCGCGTCCGCCGAGGGCGGCTCCAACACCGGCCTCATCGCCGGTGTGGTCGGCGGCGTGGTGGTCCTCGGACTGGCGGGATTCCTCCTGATGAGGCGGCGTAAGAGCGTCGCGGACGACCGCGAATGACAGCACCGCTCGAAACGGCTGAGCCCGCCGTCGCCCAGGCGGCGGCGGGCCCGGCCCGGCTCGGCACCCTGCGTTACGCGCTGTCGAAAGCCGGCGGGGCGCTGCTCAGTATCAGCATGGTGATCATCGGGACGTTCTTCCTGTTCCGGCTGCTGCCCGGCGATCCGGTGCGCAACCTGGCCCAGGGCCGCAACATGACGCCCGAGCAGCTCGACCTGGAGCGGCGCCGGCTCGGCCTGGACCAGCCGCTGTTCGACCAGTTCCTCGACTTCGTCGGCCAGACGCTGCGGTTCGACCTCGGCACCTCCTACGAGTACAAGCGGCCGGTCCTCGACCTCATCGGCGACCGGGTCGGGGCGACCCTGCTGCTCGCCGGGACCAGCCTGGTCATCGCGGTCAGCCTGGGCCTGTGGCAGGGCATGCGGGCCGGCTGGCGGCACGGGAGCAGGTTCGACCGGTTCTCCACCGGCACCTCGCTGGTGCTCTGGTCGGTGCCGACGTTCTGGCTCGGCCTGCTGCTGCTCCTGGTCTTCAGCTCCTGGTTCCAGTGGTTCCCGTCGCGGGGCATCCAGGACGTGGACGCCCCCGACGGCTTCGGCTACGTCCTCGACGTGGCCCACCACATGGTGCTGCCCTGCATCGCCATGGTCGGCGTGCTCTACGCGCAGTATCTGCTGGTGATGCGCTCGTCGCTGCTGGACGAGGTGGGGCAGGACTACGTGACCACCGCGCGGGCCAAGGGCCTGCGCGACGACGAGGTGCGCAAGCGCCACGCCGTGCCCAACGCGCTGCTGCCCACGGTGACGCTGGTCTTCATGCGCATCGGCTTCGTCGTCGGCGGCGCGGTCACCGTGGAGGCCGTCTTCAGCTGGCCCGGACTCGGCCAGCTCTTCTACGAGGCGATCAGAGTGCCGGACTTCACCCTCATGCAGGGCACCTTCATGCTGATCGCGGTGTCGGTGATCCTGATGAACACGCTGGCCGACGTGGTCTACCACATCCTCGACCCACGGGTGAGGTCGGCATGAGCGTCACCTGGACCCGCAGACGCATGGCGCTCGGGCGCTTCTGGGACACCTTCCGCGGGCAGCGCCCCGGCGTGATCGGCCTGGCCATCCTGGTGATCGCCGTCGCGGCGGCCCTGGTCGCGCCGCTGTTCATCGACGAGAGCGTCACCGGCGTGGTGCGCGGCACCGGGCCCGAGATGGCCCCGCCGAGCTGGGACTACCCGTTCGGCACCGACGAGTCGGGGCGGTCCATCCTGCTGATGGTCTGGTGGGGCTCGCGAACCTCCCTGCTCATCGGCTTCCTCGCCGCGCTGGTCAGCATGCTGATCGGCACCGTGCTCGGCATCGCCGCCGGGCACTTCAGGGGCTGGATCGGCGCGGTCATCCTGCGCGTCACGGACTGGTTCCTGGTGCTGCCCTCGCTCATCACCGCGCTGGTGCTGGCGGCCATCCTGGGCGGCAGCACGTTCACCATCATCATGGCCATCGGCATCACCACCTGGCCGACGACCGCCCGGCTGATCAGGGCGCAGACGCTGGCGGTGGAGGCCCGGCCGTACATCGAACGCTCGAAGGCGCTCGGCGCCGGCCACTGGCACGTCACCACCCGGCACGTGCTGCCCAACGTGGCGCCGCTGCTGCTGGCCAGCACCACGCTGGAGGTCGCCAGCGCCATGGTCACCGAGTCCACGCTGGCCTTTCTCGGCGTGAGCGCGAACAAGACCTCCTGGGGCACCATGCTGCGCGGCTCCTACGACTGGGGCGCGGCCACCAACGGCGCCTGGTGGTACATCCTGATCCCGGGCCTGTGCATCGTCGCGGTCGTGATGGCGTTCACGCTGTTCGGCCGGGCGCTGGAGGCCGTGCTCAACCCGCGACTGCGGAAGGCGGGATCATGACCCTGCTCGAACTGGACGACGTCTCGGTCACGTACCGGATCGCGGCGGGCGAGGTGCCCGCCGTCCGAGGCGTGTCGCTCTCGCTGGACAGCGGGGCGGCTCTCGGGGTCGCCGGCGAGTCGGGATCCGGCAAGTCGACGCTGGCCATGGCGCTGCTGCGGCTCCTGCCGCGCGACGCCCGCGTCGGCGGCCGGATCCTGCTCGACGGCGAGGACATCCTGACCATGAAGTGGGGCCGGCTGCGGGCCGTGCGCTGGGCCGAGGCCTCGATCGTGTTCCAGGGCGCCCAGCACGGGCTCAACGCGGTGCAGCGGATCGGCGACCAGATCGCCGAGCCGATCCTGGTGCACGGCCTGGCCAAGCCCGATGAGGCGGCCAAGCGCGTGGCCGAGCTGCTGGAGCAGGTGGGCCTGCCCGCCTGGCGGGCCCGCAGCTATCCGCACGAGCTGTCCGGCGGGCAGCGCCAGCGCGTGATGATCGCGATGGCGCTGGCGTGCTCGCCCAAGCTCATCATCGCCGACGAGCCGACCACCGCGCTCGACGTGATGGTCCAGGCGCAGGTGCTGACGCTGATCAAGGAGCTGGTCGCCGAGCACGGCATCTCCCTGATCATGATCTCGCACGACCTGTCCGTGCTGGCCGACGTCTGCGACCGGCTCGCGGTCATGTACGCCGGACGGCTGGTCGAGCACGGCCCGTCGCGGGAGGTGTTCCACGATGCCCGGCATCCCTACAGCAAGGCGCTGGCGGCGGCCTTCCCCACCGTGGGCGACCCGGTCTCGCGGCTGGCGCCCAAGGGGCTCGGCGGCGACCCGCCCGACCCCATGCACCTGCCGGCCGGGTGCCCGTTCCACCCGCGCTGCGCGGTCGCGCTGGAGGAGTGTTCGACGTTGGACGTCCAGCTGTGGCCCGCCGGTGACAGCCGCGCCGCCGCGTGCGTACACGTACGGTCGAAAGAGGAGGCGTCATGACCGAGACGACCGAGACGCAGGCGGCGGAGCCCGTGGCGACGGCGAGCAGCACCCTGCTGGAGGCGCGCGACCTGCACGTCGAGTTCACCTCGCGCGGGCGTCGCGCCCGCGCGGTCGACGGCGTGAACCTCTCGCTCGGCGCGGGCGAGATCGTGGCGCTGGTCGGCGAGTCCGGCTGCGGCAAGACGACGCTGGCGCGCACGTTGCTCGGCCTGGAACGCCCCACCTCGGGCGAGGTCCGGTACGGCGGGCAGCCGCTGAAGTACGGCTCCAAGGCGCTGAAGGCCTACCGCAGGCAGGTGCAGCTCGTCCTGCAGGACCCCACGGGCTCGCTGAACCCCCGCCAGACCGTCTACGAGGCGGTGGCCGAGGGCCCGCGCATCCACCGCATGCCCGACGAGGCGGAGGTGGTGAACTCGGCGCTGTCCAGGGCGGGGCTGCGACCGCCCGAGCGGTTCCTGCTGCGCTACCCGCACGAGCTGTCCGGCGGCCAGCGGCAGCGGGTGGTGATCGCCGGGGCGCTCGCGCTGAACCCGAAGGTGCTGGTCGCCGACGAGCCGGTGGCCTCGCTGGACGCCTCGGTGCGGGGTGAGATCCTGGCCCTGATGCTCAAGCTGCGCGACGACCTCGGCCTGTCCGCGCTGGTCGTCACCCACGACCTGGGCCTGGCCTGGAACATCGCCGACCGGGTGGCGGTGATGTACCTGGGCCGGATCGTCGAGTCGGGGCCCGTCGAGCAGGTGCTCACCGCACCCCGGCACCCCTACACGCAGGCCCTGCTGTCGGTGCTGCCCGAGTCTCCCGAACGGGTGGTGCTGACCGGAGAGCCGCCGGACCCGACCCGGATCCCGGGCGGCTGCCGCTTCCACGCCCGCTGTCAGGTGCTCGCCTCGGGCAAGGCCGCCGAGGCGGGCGTGGACGCCAGATGCAGGGGCGAACTGCTCGACATCCTGCCCGCCTCACCGCTGTCCCAGGCGGCCTGCCACTACGCGGACGCCACCGGCTGAAACGCCTCCGCGTGCTCGGCGGCCCACTGGGCGAAGCCGCGCGGTGCCCGGCCGGTGACCTGCTCGACGGTCGGGACCACCGTGTAGCCCACCTCGGGGGTGTTGCCGAGCGCCTCGATGAGGAACTCGACGGTCTCCGCGCCCATGCCCGCCAGCTGCCACTGGGCCCGCGCCTCGTCCCTGCTCAGCTCCACGAACCGGATCTCCGTGCCGACCGCCTCACCGAGCAGGCGGACCTTGTCGCGGGTGGCCACCGCCTCCGGTCCGGTCAGCGTCAGCGTCTCGCCGTGGTGACCGCCCTGGACCAGCACCGTGGCGGCCACCGCGGCGATGTCCCGCTCGTGCACCATGGCGCTCAGCCTGTCGCCGAACGGCTCCTTGACGACTCCTTCGGCCCTGACGGAGTGGGTCCACCACTGCAGCGTGTTGGCCATGAACTCGACCGGGTGCAGCAGCGTCCACTCCATGCCGGTGGCGGCCAGCGCCTGCTCCAGCGGCCCGTCGGCGCGCCCGCCGAGCACGGTCACCCGCCGCACGCCCGCCCGCGCGGCCAGCTCCGCGATCCGGTCGCCGTGCTGGAGGGGCGCGTAGTCGTCGCCGGCGAAGTTGATGAGGTGCGCGGCGTCGACGCCGTCGAAGGCGGCGGCGAGGCTCTCGGGCCGGGCCAGGTCGCCCTCAACGACCTCGACGCCCTCGGGCAGGTCTGCCTTGGCGGGGTTCCTGGTCAGGGCGCGCACCCGCTGCCCGGCCTGGACGAGCTCCTCGACGATGAGGCGGCCGACGGTCCCGGTGGCTCCGGTGACGAGGATGGTCATGGCGAACTCCTTCTACATGCACGGAACGGAACGTTCTGCTCTTATAGTATCAGAACAGAACGCTTCATTCCGCAATTCCGCCGCCCTGGTTCTTCGTCGGGGCGTGCCGGACGCTAGAAGGCGCTTATGGTGGCCGGAGCCCGCTCCGCCCGGCTCAGGGCGCGGACGACCGCCGTCGCTCCATGACGCTGTACGGCCAGCCGCGCCAGCATCTCGACCACCGGGTCGACGACGTCGGACGGCAGCTCGGGCGTCTCCACGCCGACGCTGGCGGCAAGGTCGTCGGAGTGCACGACGAGCTCGATCAGCCGCGTGAGCAGAAAGTCGTCCAGCCGCAGCGACCAGCTCGCCCAGGGCAGGTCGACGACCCTGTCCGCGGGCTCGGCGGGCAGCATGGCTCGCAGGTTCTCCAGCACTTCGGTGGCCCTGGTGACCAGCGTGGCGGGGCCCTCGGCGGCGGCCGCCTCGCCGCCTCGCCTGACGGTCACGTTGCTCTCGTGGTCGAGTCCCGCCTGCACCCAGGCGGACATCGAGAAGTGCTCGATCAGCGGAACCGGCTCCCGGGTCGCCTCGGCCCCCGACTCCAGCACCTGGCGTACCCTGACGAGCTGCAGAGACAGATGCCCGGCCAGGCCCGCGACGCTGAACTCCGTCAGCGCGCTCGGCTTGTCCCAGGCGGCGGCCACGGCCGGATCGCGCAGCAGCGCCACCGCCGACGCCGCGGCCACCAGGTACGACTCCCTGATTTCCCCCATATGCGCCCCTTCCCCCTGATTGGGTGATATTTCGTGTCAAAGACTAGTGCGGGGCCAGGACACGCCGGATGGCGCTCCTGACGAAGGCCCGGGCCAGCTTCCCGCGCCGGAACCTGCTCAGCACGGGCCGGCGCTCCCCGTAGCGCCGGGCCCGGATGTCGGCCACCACGACCTCCGGCGCGCCCAGCTCACCCAGCACGTCCAGCGCCTCCCGCTTGCTGATCAGCCGCCCGTCCCGCAACGTCACCGTCGCCCGCGCGACCGTCACCATGCCCAGATCCACCCACACCTCCCGCAGCCACCGCTTGCGCCCTTCCGTCTTCACCAGCCAGAAGTCACGCAGGTCGGCCCGGACGAAGTCGGCCAGCTCCTGATCCGACACCGGCGGGATCAGCTCGTCCGGCGGCTCGCCGTACAGCTCCAGAGCGCCCGTCAGCAGCTCGCGGCGCGTCACGGCCGTGACCGGCCGCTCGAACAGCTCCTCCATGGCCCACGTCACATGCTCCGTCCCATGATCGGACAGCCGGCCCAGGGGCAGGTAGGAGCAGTGCAGGTGCGGGGCGAGCGGCAGGTCGAGGTCCTGGTGCAGGCTCGCCAGCCCGTCCCGCTGCGCGTCCGTGAGCGGCGTCTCGACCACCGCGACCAGATCGAGGTCGCTGCGTCCTGGCTGGTAGTCGCCCTTGGCCAGCGACCCGTGCGCCCACAGCGCGACCAGCGGCACGACCGGCCTGACCTGCGCGAGGAACTGCGTCAACAGGAGCTCAGTGGCGGTGTGCATGAATATCACTATGATCCAGCCCCGGCTCCGAGAAAAGATCGCGGGAAAAGCCGGTTGCCGGATCGCCGCCGATCCTCGACGATCTCAGGGATGACAGACACCGCATCTCGCCCAGTCGCGCTGATCACCGGCGTGGGGCGCACGGTCGGCATCGGCGCCGGGATCGCCAGGCGGCTCGCGGCGTCGGGCTGGGACATCGCCTTCACCCATTGGAGCCCGTACGACGAGCGCATGGACTGGGGCGTCGAGGCCGGCGCGACCGAGGCGATCGACGCGGCGCTGAGAGACAGCGGCGCGGCCACCGTGGCGATCGAGGCGGACCTCGCCGACGTGTCCGCCCCCGCCATGGTCTTCGACCGGGCGGAGCACGCCCTGGGCCAGGTCACCGCCCTGGTGCTGTGCCACTGCGAGTCCGTGGACTCCGGGCTGCTCGACACCACCGTGGCGAGCTTCGACCGGCACTTCGCCGTGAACGCGCGGGCCACCTGGCTGCTGATCCGTGAGTACGGGCTGCGCTTCCGGGGCACCCCGGGCACCGGCCGGATCATCAGCCTCACCAGCGATCACACCGTCGGCAACCTGCCCTACGGCGCCAGCAAGGGCGCGCTGGACCGCATCACCCTGGCCGCCGCGCACGAGCTCGCCCACCTCGGGGTCACCGCCAACGTCATCAACCCGGGGCCGGTGGACACCGGCTGGATGTCGGACGAGGTGCGGGAGACCTGCCTGCGCCAGACACCGCTCAACCGCCTCGGCACGCCGCAGGACACCGCGCACCTCGTCGACTTCCTCTGCTCGCCGCAGGGCCAGTGGATCAACGGCCAACTGCTCATGAGCAACGGCGGCTTCGGCTAGGGAGTGCCGAACAGCGCGCTCACCGACTCGCCGTAGTGGATCCGCCGCATGGCCTCCGCCAGCGCGGGGGCGATCGACAGGACCGTGAGCTTGTCGCTCGGCTTGGGCGGCGGGACCGTGTTGGTGCAGACGATCTCCTCGACCTCCGGCAGCGCGCCGAGCCGCTCCACCGAGCCGTCGGCGAACAGGCCGTGCGTGCAGGCGACGCGCACCGACCGCACCCCCAGCTCGCGCAGCCGGTCCAGCAGCTCGATGACCGTGCTGCCCTTGGCGATCTCGTCGTCCAGGATGATCACGTCCTTGCCCGCGACGTCGCCGATCACCGAGCTGATCACCACCCGGTCGTCGGGGAAGCGCTGCTTGGCCCCCATCGCGACCCCGGTGCCGAGCAGCCGGGCGAAGTGCGCCGCCTCCTTGGCGTTGCCGAGGTCGGGGGAGACCACGACCGTGTTGGACAGGTCGTAGCGGTTGAAGTGCGCGGCCAGCTCGCGCAGCGCGTGCAGGTGGTCCACGGGAACGCTGAAGAAGCCGTGCACCTGCGGCGAGTGCAGCGTCATCGCCAGCACCCTGCTGGCGCCCGCCGCCACCATCAGGTCGGCCACCAGCCGCCCGCCGATCGAGATGCGCGGCGCGTCCTTCTTGTCCGAACGCGCGTAGGCGTAGTGCGGCAGCACCACGGTGGTCCTGGCGGCCGACGCTCCCCGGGCGGCGTCGAGCATCAGCAGCAGCTCGACGAGGTTCTCCTGGGTGGGTGGCACGAGAGGCTGGATGAGGAAGACGTCACGCTCGCGGCAGTTGGCCTGGAGCTGGACCTCGATGACGTCGTTGGCGAAGCGGTCGACCTTGACGGGATGGAGGGGAGTGCCCAGGTGGGCGCATATCTCCTCGGCCAGAGCGGGATGGGCGCTGCCAGAAAAAACCGTGATGTCTCGCACGATTCACAAAGGATAGCCTCACGGGCTGAGGTAATGGTGGAGCAGGGCGGGCTCACCGGCGGAGTTCAGCCATCGGGCCCGGGTGCTGGCGAACCTGCGCCAGCCGTGCCGCTCGTAGAAGGCGATGGCGGCCCCGCCCTCGTCCGACACCTCCAGGACCAGGGGGCCGCCGGCGGCGACCCGTACCTCGTCGAGCAGGCGGGCGGCGAGCCCGCCACGGCGGGCCGGCGGGGTGACGAACAGACGGGTCACGGCCCCGCCCAGAGTGACCCCGAGCGACTCCGCCGGCTCCGGCCCGGTCCTGGTCAGCCCCACGTGCCCGAGCACGGCGCCGTCCGCCACGGCCACCCAGGCGGCGGTGAGGTCGTCGGGGGTCAGCCAGGCCCGGGGGTCGTCCGGCCAGTTCACCGGGTAGCGGTCGGTGGCCTGCACGTCGGCGAGGGCCTGGACGCAGGCGTCCAGGTCCGCGTCGGTCCTGAGGCGGATCATCGCCCGAGGAGCTCGGGGGTGAGCGAGCCGAGGTCGTCCACCACCTGCCAGGCCAGAGCGAGGGCGTCGGGGGCGGGCGGGTAGCGGGGGTGGGGGACGGCGATGACGCGCATGCCGGCCGCGTCGGCCGAGCGCAGGCCGTTGCTGGAGTCCTCCACGGCGACGCAGCTCCTGGGGTCGACGCCGAGCCGCCGGGCCGCCTCCAGGTAGCCGTCGGGTGCGGGCTTGCCGCGCGCGACCTCCTCGGTGGAGACCGTGGCGGTGAAGCACTCGCGCAGCGCGCTGGCGTCGAGCGCCACGTCTATCAGCGCCCGGGGCGACGAGCTGGCCAGGCCCAGCGTGAACCGGTCGGCGAGCCGCCGCACGGCCGCGGTGGCGCCCTTCATGAGCGGCACGCCCTCGCGGTAGTGGGCCGCCATCTGGTCGATCACGCCGCGGGCGATCTCGTCGGGAGGCAGCTCGACGCCGAGTTCGTGCAGGTACGCCGCCCATTCGCCGGTGCTCATGCCCATGAGCCGCGACTGGGTGTCGTGCTGCCAGGTGCCGCCGTGGTCGGCGACGAAGGCACGCCGGACCTCCTCCCACACCGGCTCGGAGTCGACGAGCACCCCATCAAGATCGAACACCCACGCTTCCACCCCGAATCCCCCCAGATCACTCACGACGCCGCCATGTCTTGATATTTCCGGATATGCAACGGAGGTTCATGGTATTTCGTACGTTCATTGACCGTGCCTGTGCCGGTTTCCGGGCATCCCCCTGGCATGGCCGACCTTCCCTTCCATGACCGTGCCGACTTCGACGACGCGGACCGCGGCTTCATCGCGCACCTTACCCCCGCGGTGATCAAAAACGCCGACGGCAGGGTCGTCTGGGACGGCGACGCCTACGCGTTCCTGGATCAGGAATGCCCGGACAGCGCCCACCCCAGCCTCTGGAGGCACGGCCGGCTCTGCGCCAAACAGGGCCTGTACGAGGTCGCCGACGGCATCTATCAGGTCCGCGGCCTCGACCTGTCGAACATGACCCTGGTCGAGGGCGACACCGGCGTCGTCGTCATCGACCCGCTCATCTCCACCGAGTGCGCCGCCGCGGCGCTCAAGCTCTACCGCCGCCACCGCGGCGACCGCCCGGTCACCGGCGTCGTCTACACCCACGCCCACGTCGGCCACTTCGGCGGCGTACGCGGCGTCACCGGCGGCGGCATCCCCATCCTGGCCCCCGTCGGCTTCCTGGAGCACGCCGCCGCCGAGAGCGTCTACGCCGGCCCGGCCAGGACCCGCCGCTCGCTCTATCTGTACGGTCCCGCGCTGGACAGGTCGCCGGCCGGTCAGCTCGGCGCCGGGCTCGGCCTGGCCGCCTCGACCGGGAGGATCTCCCTCATCCCGCCCACCGTGCACATCCGGCGCACCGGCCAGGAGGAGACGGTCGACGGGGTCCGCTTCACCTTCCAGCTCGGCCCCGGCTCCCCGCCGGGGATGGTCTTCCTGCTCCCCGACGTGCGCGCCCTCTGTCTGGCCGGGAACGTCACCCACAGCCAGTACGACCTCCTGGACCTGCGCGGCGTGCACGTCCGCGACCCCCGCCTGTGGACGCGCTGCCTGACCGAGACCCTTACGCTCTTCGGCGGTCAGGCGGACGTGGCCTTCGCCTCCTACCACTGGCCCACCTGGGGCGGCGAGAACATCGTCCGCATGCTGTCGCAGCACCGCGACCTGCACGCCTACCTGCACGACCAGACCCTGCGCCTGATGAGCAAGGGCCTGACCGGAGCGGAGATCGCCGAGCACATGCAACTGCCGCCGGCCCTGGAGCAGGTCTGGCACACCCACGGCTACCACGGCTCGACCGGCCACAACGTCAAGGCCATCTACCAGCACTACCTGGGCTGGTTCGACGGCAACCCGGCCCACCTGTGGGAGCATCCGCCGAGGCAGAGCGCCATCCGCTACGTCGAGTGCCTCGGCGGCGGCGCGGCCGTGGTCGCCCTGGCCAAGGGCTACCTCGCGGAGAACGACCTGCGCTTCGCCGCCCAGTTGCTCAACCACGCGGTCTTCGCGGACGAGGGCAACAAGGAGGCCCGCGACCTGCTCGCCGAGGTCTACACCCGGCTGGGCCACGGCGCGGAGAACGCCGCCTGGCGCAACGCGTACCTGATGGGCGCTCTGGAGCTGGACGACGGCATCGTGCCCGCCACCGGCGTGCCCGGCCCGGCCGTGTCACCGGACCTGGCCGCCGCGTTGAGCGTGAGCCAGATCTTCGACGCGATCGCCGTCCGCGTCGACGGGCCCCGCGCCTGGAACGAAAGTCTGTCGATCGACTGGCACCTCACCGACCTGGGGCAGTGCTTCCGGACGACGCTGTCCAACGGCGCGCTCATCCAGCAGATGGACCCGCCGCCGCAGCCCGCCGACCTCACGCTCAGGCTGACCAAGGCCCAGCTCCTGGCCATGCTCATGGGCAGGGACGTGGAGGGAGTGGATCGGGAGGGGGACACGCGGGCGCTCAAACGCCTGGTGGCCGTGCTGGACGCGCCCGTGCGCGACTTCGCGATCGTGACCCCGTGATCGGTCCCGCCCACATCACCGTGGCCACCACCGCCTGCGCAGCCGGCCCGGCCACCAGCACCGCCGACACCCCGCCCGCGTGCAGGCTCGCCGCCGCGACGCTCACACAGGTCAGTACGGCAACGCCGAACATCGCCGCCCACAGCGGAAGCACGTACAGGACGGCCAGCGACAGCGGGAACGCGAGCCAGGCGAACACCGGCGCGAGCGCGCTGAGAACAGCCCAGCCCAGCGTGACCACCACCAGCCAGGCCCGCTCCCGCCTCCGCCCGTTCACCCAGCCCGTGAAGGCTGGACCGGCGGCGTAGAGCACGCCCAGCAGCAGGCCCGCGACGGCCACGGCGATGTGGCCGTCACGGGCCGCGCCGAGCACGGCCACCAGCAACAGCACTCCGGACCCGCCGTGGACAGCCCACCACAGCAGCCGGAGCACATCCGGGGAACGAGGCATCTCCTACGGAGAGTAACCTCTGATGACCGTCAGGCACCGGAACGGCGCGGCGCCAAGCTGGAGATCGCGAAGTAGAGCAGCCCGGCCAGCACCAGGGCCACGACCACGCCGATGTTGGCCGAGGCGAACGTGCCGGCCTTCAGGTCCTCGCTCATCAGGAACCCGACGAAGCGGGCGATGTTCGGGTCGGCGGAGGCGATCAGGCCGACGCCCACGACAGAGGCGGTGACCAGCGAGATCAGCCCCGGCACGTTCACGGCGGGGGCGCCGGGCCGCAGCAGGCGCTCGTCGTAGGCGCGGCCGCCGGCACGCCAGCGCCACATGTCCACGAGGAAGATGGCGACCCACGCGGCCATGACCACGCCGATGATCGCCAGGAACGCCTGGAAGGTCGCCAGGAAGCTGGTCGAGACGAACAGCACGTAGTAGCCCGCGAGCACCATGAGCGCGCCGTCGATCAGCACCGCGTAGTGCCGCCTGACCGGCACGCCCAGCGCCAGCATGGACAGCCCGGAGGAGTAGATGTCCATGATCGCCCCGGCCAGGAACCCGCCGATGGCGGTCAGCAGGTAGGGCAGCAGGAACCAGGTCGGCAACGCCCCCGCCAGCGCCCCCACCGGATCGGCCGCCGCGGCGTCGGCCAGCCGGGGGTCGCCGCCCGCGAGCAGCACGCCGAACACCAGCAGCAGCATGGGCGGCACCGCTCCGCCGAGCATGGTCCACGTCGCCACCCTGGAGGGCCGCGAGCTCGTGGGCAGATAGCGGGAGTAGTCGGCGCCGCAGTTGACCCAGCCGAGGCCGAGCAGCGTCATCGCGAAGATCACCCCGCCCACCCAGCCGCCGAAGCCCGCGGTCGTCTCCAGCGACGTGCCGAGCCTGGGCGCCATCAACACCATGTAGACGACGGTCAGCACGATGAAGGCGTACGTCAGATATCGCTGCACCACCATGATCATCGCGTGGCCGTACACCCCGACCGCGATCGTGACCAGCGCGGCGACCACGAAACAGACGGCCGTGGCGGTCGAGGCCGGTATGCCGGGCGCGACCCGCCCCAGAATGGCCGCCCCGCCCTGCGCCGACAGCGTGACCAGCACGGTCTCCCAGCCCACGTTGGAGATGTACGACAGCGCGGCCGGCAGCTTGTTGCCCTGATAGCCGAACGGGGCCCGGCCCAGCGTCATCGTCGGCACCCCGGACCGCGCGCCCGCGATCGCGACCAGCCCCACCAGCCCGAACGAGAGCACGTAGCCGATCGCGCCGGTGATGATCGCCGGGAAGACGCCCAGGCCCAGGCCCACGATGTAGACGCCGAACGCCACCCCGAACAGCGACAGATTGGACCCGGCCCAGGGCCAGAACAGGCCGGACGGCCTGCCACGCCGCTCCGCCTCGGGGACCTTGTTGATGCCGTTCTGCTCGACCGTCATCGTGCCCATGATCGGACCGTACACCGCGGGTGCGCGCCTGGTAACGCCCCTCTGCCCACAGCAAAGACATCATTGTCAGCGAACGGCGATAATTCGTGATGCCTGGGGAATCATGCTCGGGCCGTGGTCGCCTGCACGGCCCTACTCCCCGGTGGCGGTTTGTGCACTCCCCCCTGCTTATCGTGGGGGTTTGTGCACCCCCATGCTTCTCTGGGGTGGGTGTTGGGAAGGCGGGTGTGATCGCTCGTGGTACGTGACCCCCGCAGGCGGGCGCTGGCCATCTGCCTGGTGGCGGCGTTCATGTCGGGCCTGGACGTGAGCATCGTGAACGTGGCCCTGCCGTCGATCCGCGAAGGTCTGAACGCCTCCGAGGACGGCCTGCAGTGGACCGTCTCCGGGTACGCGCTGACGTTCGGCCTGCTGCTGGTGCCCGCCGGGCGGCTGGGCGACGCGCGCAGCCGCCGGACGGTCTTCATCTGGGGAGCCGTGCTCTTCACCCTGGCCAGCGCGGCGTGCGGCCTGGCCCAGAGCATGCCCATGCTGATCGCCTCCCGGCTGGTGCAGGGGCTGGGCGCGGGGGTGCTCAACCCGCAGGTGTCCGGGCTGATCCAGCAGATGTTCAGCGGCTCCGAGCGGGGCCGGGCCTTCGGCGCGCTCGGCGCGACCATCGGGGTCTCCACCGCGGCGGGCCCCCTGATCGGCGGCGCCCTGGTCACCGCGTTCGGTGGCGAGCACGGATGGCGGTGGGTGTTCCTGGTGAACGTCCCGATCGGCCTCATCCTGCTGCCCCTGGCCCACCGACTCCTCCCATCACCCGCCCGCCCGATCCCCGACCACCCACCCCAACGCCCGCCCGATCGCTCCTCCGAGCGCGGCCTGTCCGGGCGCGCTCCGTCAGGGCGGGGTCTGTCAGGGCGGCGGGAGAGCATGGACCCCGTCGGTGTGCTGCTGCTCGGTGCGGGGGTCGCCATGCTGCTCGTGCCCGTCATCCAGCAGCACCAGTGGAAGGGCGAGGCCAAGTGGCTGCTCATCCCGGCGGCCCTGCTCGTGCTGGCCGGCTTCGTCGTCTGGGAGCGGCGTCAACGCCGGGAGCCGCTGATCAACCTGGCCCTGTTCGCCAAGCGCTCCTACAGCATCGGCCTGACCATCGCGCTGTTCTACTTCGCCGGTTTCACCGGCATCTTCTTCATCTTCACCCTGTATCTGCAGAGCGGCCTGAGCTACACCCCCCTGATGGCCGGGCTGGCGATCACCCCGTTCGCGCTCGGCTCGGCGTCGGCCTCCGTGGTCGGCGGCCGGCTGGTGACCCGGGCAGGTCGGCGGGTCGTGGCCACCGGCCTGACCACGGTGATCGTCGGCCTGGGCGCGACCATGGCCGCCACCCTGCTGGTGCCCGGCCCGGACGTGGCCCTGGCGACCGCGCTGCCGCTCCTGGTGGCGGGTATCGGCAGCGGCCTGGTCATCTCCCCCAACCAGGCGATCACCCTCTCGGAGGTCCCACCCGCGGGCGGCGGCAGCGCGGCAGGGGTGCTGCAGACCGGCCAGCGCCTCGGCTCCGCCATCGGCATCGCCGCCGCGGGCTCGGTCTTCTTCGGCGCCCTGCCCGAGGGCTGGCCCACCGCCTTCAGGCACGGGCTCCTGGTGGTGCTCCTGTGCGTCACCATCGCCCTCACCGCCGCCCTGTACGACCTGATCCGCACCGCCACCACCCCCGACCATTCCTGAACCAGCCCGCCCCCGGCCATCGCCGACGGTGGTGTCAGGCCTGGGCGAGCAGCTTGGCCTCCACGGCGGGGGAGAGGCCGACAGCAGGACGGTCGGTACGCATGGGGGCCTGGCCGCCGATGCCGCGCAGCCATTTCCAGGTGTCCGCCACCGTCTCCTCGACCGGACGGCACCGCAGCCCGGCCGCGCCGACCTTGGACGTGTCGCCACCGTGCATGAAGCCGTGGTCCTCGCCCACCAGCCAGATCGGCAGGTCGGTCCACGGCTGCACCCCTGCCGCGAGGATCGCCTCCGAGTCCGTCCACCGCAGCTCGGCATCGGAGCCGGTCACCCTGACGCAGGTCTCCAGCAGCTCCCGCATCGTGGTGAACCCGGGCGGGCTCACCACGTCGTAGGCCCCGCCCAGCCCGCGATCAGCGGCGTCCAGGCACCACAGAGCCAGGTCCCGCGCGTCGACGTACTGCAGCCCGAGATCTTCGGGGCCCGGCGCGAGCACCGGCCCGCCACGTGCGATCCTGGACAGCCACCACGGCAGCCGTCCGATGTTCTCGTAAGGTCCGAGGATCAGCCCGGCCCGCGCCAGCAGCGCCCGATCCCCGAACGCCGCCGTGGCGGCCAGCTCCGCGCCGGCCTTCATCTCGGCGTAGCCGCCGTCGCCGTCATCGGCCGACGCCGTCACGACGGGGGCGCTCTCGTCCGCCCCGCGCGGGACCGGTGGGGCGTAGACCGAGCGGCTGGACACGTACACGTAGTGGCCCGCCCGCCCGGCGAGCAGCGCGGCGGCGTCCCGGACCGCGGCCGGCGCCCATGACCAGGTGTCGACCACGACGTCCCACTCGCCCCGCTCCAGCGCCGCGAGCCCGCCGGCCGCCGACCGGTCTCCCCGCAGCCCGGTCACCCCGGCGGGGGGCTGGTGCGTGCCCCGGTTGAACACCGTGACGTCATGCCCGGCGGCCAGCGCCTCCTCGACGAAGGCCCGCCCCACGAACTCGGTCCCACCCAGCACCAATACCTTCATCCCACCACTGTGCCCGCCGGCCCCAAGCCCCGGAACCCGTCCAAGCCGACAGCGGAATCGCCCAAAGCGAAACCCCCGAACGGTGATCGTGCGAGGTGCCGACGCCCGGCCCGGTGACGGTCTCCCTGCGTGGTGAGGCCGAGTACGCGATCAGCCGGGAGCAAGGATCGCTGACCGAGGGACCAGGCCGTGCGGTCGCGGCTCGCCCGGTTCAGTGGACAGCGGTGCGGCGACGGTGCTTCGGGTCGGCCAGGATCGCGGCGCTGTAGCCCGTGTCGTCGGGGTTGAGGTCGGTTCCGGGCGCCACGATGCTGTCGATGCGGTCGAGTACGGCGGGCTCCAGGACGATGTCCGCAGCGCTGAGCTGGTCGTGCAGGTGTTCGGCGGTGCGCGGACCGATGATCGCCGCGGTCACTGCGGGGTGGGTGGTGACGAAGGCGAGCGCCAGCTGAATCAGCGTGAGGCCCGCCTCGTCGGCGATACCGGCGAGCTCGGTGGCGGCGTCGAGCTTGGCCTGGTTGCCCGGTACGTCCAGGTCGTAGTGGGAGAGCGTGGTGCGGAAGGGCATCGTCCGTGTGCGGTGGCTGCTCAGGTCGGCGGCGTCGCGGCGCCAGCGGCCGGACAGCCAGCCCCCGGCCAGCGGGCTCCAGGCGAGTACTCCCATCCGGTACGTCTCGCAGGTGGGCAGCACGTCGGCCTCGACGCCCCGGGCCAGCAAGGAGTAGGGCGGCTGTTCGCAGACGAAGCGCTCGCGCTGCCGTCGCTCGGCGGTCCACTGCGCCCGCACGATCATTGAGGGGGCGAACGTCGAAGATCCCGCGTAGCGGATCTTGCCCGCGCGGATGAGGTCGGAGAGCGCGCCCAGGGTCTCGTCGAGGTCGGTGGCCGGGTCGGGCCGGTGCACCTGGTACAGGTCGATGTGATCGGTGCCCAGGCGACGCAGGCTCTCCTCGCAGGCCCGGACGATCCAGCGCCGTGAGGCGCCGCGCTCGTTGAGGCCGGGGCTCATGGGGCTCGACACCTTGGTCGCCAGGACGACGTCGTCGCGCCGCCCAGTGATCGCCTTGCCGACGATGACCTCGGATTCGCCGCCCGAATACACGTCGGCGGTGTCGATGATGTTGACGCCCGCGTCGAGCGCTGTGCGGATGATGGCGATCGACTCGTCGTGATCGGGGTTGCCCCATTCGCCGAACATCATCGCGCCGAGGCACAACGAGCTGACCTGGACTCCTGTACTACCCAGCGTGCGGTACCTCATGGCGTGGTGGTGCCTTTCGGGATCGAGGCGGTTGTGATGGAACGGCCGGCGGGCATCTGCTACCGTCCCGGACAATCGGAGCCGGATCCGCTTACCCGTCGCCATGCTAAGCGGAGCCGACTCCACATAGCAAGCCGGGGGGAAAGAGACGCATGTCTGATCCGTTTGACAGGCCGATGCGGGCCGACGCACGGGCCAACGAGGACAAGCTGCTCGCCGCGGCCGCCCTGGCCTTCGCCCGGGACGGTGCCGCCGCGACCCTGAAACAGATCGCCAAGGACGCGGGGGTCGGGATCGCCACCCTGTACCGACGCTTCCCGACCCGCGAGCAGCTCGTTGACGCCACCTACCGATACGAGACGGCCCGGCTCGCCGGCCGGACCGCGGATCTTCTCGGCGAGCTGCCCGCCGACCGGGCCTTGCGGGCGTGGATGTCCGAGGTGCTGGACTACCTCGCCGCCAAGCACGGCATGGCCGACACGCTGCAGACCCTCCTGCGGAGTGACGAAGGGCTGAGCTCGCAGACGCGCGAGCTACTGACCGGCGCGGTCGAGGAGTTCCGCCTCGCGGGGATCGCCCAAGGGGTGATGCGCGAGGACGTGCCCGCACCCGACATCCTCATGGCCCTGGCGGGCGTCACTCTCGTGACTGGGGCCGCCCACCAGCGCCCGCAGGCCGAACGGCTGCTCGACCTGTTGATGGACGGTCTCACCCGGGCGCGCTGCTAGCCGTACACGACAGTGCTTTTGCCTTCTTGTCGGCAAAGGGGACTGAGGGGCTGAACAGGGGGCAGTGGCGGAAGTGGATGCGGTGATGGGACGGACGTCATGGCGGCGATGGGTCGCGAGGCGGGCGTTCTCAGCAGCGTTGGTAGGGGACAGAGAGGCCCGCTTCTCAGGTGCGTGAGAAGCGGGCCTCTTTCATGCGAGCGGTCAGCCGGTCACCGTGATGCGGTCGGTGGCGGGCGGGGCGATGGGGTTGGCCTGGCCGAGGTGCTCGACGAAGGCGTCGATGTCGAGGGGGCCGCTCCACAGCTCCGTGCCCTCGGTGAACGCCTGGAAGGCGTCGCCGCCGCCGACCAGGAAGTTGTTCGCCGCGACCCGGATCGTCTGGGTGTCCGTCACGGGGGCGCCGTCGATCTGGATGCCGGAGATCTTGTTGCCCCAGGCGGCGCTCTGGCTGTAGGTGTAGGTGAGGTTCGCCGAGGGTTGCAGGATCTTGGTGAACGCCTGGTTGTTGGGTCCGCCGGTGAACTGCTGCTCCAGCACCGTCTTCAGCTGGGCGCCGGTCAGCGTGACGACCTGCATGAGATTGTTGAACGGCTGAACGGAGAACGCCTCTCCATAGGTGACCACTCCGTCGCCCTCACCGGCGGCGGAGCCTGCGTGGGTGAGGGAGGCGCGGACGCCGCCGGGGTTCATCAGCGCGATCTGGGCGTTGCCGCCGGTCCTGGTGGCCGCGAGCTGGGCGTCGGCGATGAGGTTGCCGAGCGGTGACTCGCCGGACGGGGCGGCGGTGTTGGTGATGTCAGCGGTGATCGTGCCGACCGCCCGGTTGGCGACCGGGGCGACGCGGTCCTTCCACGTCTGCACGAAAGACGAAATTTCGGGATCCGGGGTGACAGTCCTGGTCACGATGTGGTTGTCCGCGACGACCGAGGCGCGGTCGATGTCCCGGGTCCTCCGGTCGACCTTGAGGTCCACCTGGGTGATGACGCGGCCGAACGAGCCGCCCTGCGAGTAGAGGCGATCCCCGCCGGCGGGGTCCTTCACCGTGCACAGGTACGCCTGGTGCGAGTGCCCGCTGAGCACCATGTCGACCTCGGCGTCGACCTGCGTGGCGATGCGGCTGCCGGCGCCGGGGACGGCGCTGCAGGCGTCGGGGGACTGCCCCGGCGTGACCTGGTCGCCCTCGTGCACCAGCACGACCTGGGCCCGCACGCCCAGCAGCTTGAGCAGCTTGGACGCCACGTTCGTGGCCTTGACCTCGTCGACGAACTTGAGATCCTTGATGCCCTCGGCGGTGACGATGTTCGGCGTGGTCTTGGTGACGATGCCGATGAAGCCGATCGGCACGCCGTTCATCCACTTGACGCTCACCGGCGGCAGCGCGGGCACGCCCCAGTCGGCCAGCAGCTTCTTGACCTGGCCGGTGTGGCCGAGCCCGGCGAGCGCGTCGGTCTTCTCGTGGCGGTTCTTGAACAGCACGTTGGCGCCCACGTAGTCGAACTCCGCGCCCTTCCACCGGCCGGCGGGCGAGCAGCCGTCCACCGGGTGGCAGCCGCCGTACATGATCCGCCGGAGCTCGGCGTATCCCTCGTCGAACTCGTGGTTGCCGACCGCGGCCACCTCCAGCCCGAGCTTGCCCATGAACTCGACGGACGGCTCGTCGTGGTAGGCGGCGGAGATCAGCGGCGTGGCGCCGATGAGGTCTCCCTGGGCCACCGCGATCGTGTTCCTGTCGGCCAGCGTCTTCATGTGGGTGGCGACGTAGGCCGCGCCGCCGGCGTCGACGGTGTGGCCGTGCTCGTCGACCACCCGGCCGGAGGACCCGGACGGCGGTTCGAGGTGGCCGTGGAAGTCATTGAGGGCCAGGAGCCGGACGGGAACGGTCCGGGGAGCCTTGGTCGCGTCCGCCGGAAGGCCGGCGAGCAGGAGTGCGCCGGCGGCGACGGCTCCGGCCAGCGTGAGCCGGAGGAGGGAACGGGACGTCATGGCCCAAGACGTTACGGCGGGAACCCGTGCAGCCCATGTCGCAAAGGTAACGATTCAGCGGCCCACCGCATGGCGCTATTTGCCAGTGGTACGCCTAGAGTTCGATCTGTGAGCGCGTACGTGAAGATCAAAGAGAAGCTGGACGACCAGGAGACGGACGGCGTGCTGGCCGTCGTCGAAGCGGCGACGGAGGCCGACGGCGTCCGGCCGCTCAGCGAGCACGCGATGCTCCACCTGCGTCATGGCGGCGACCCGCGCGCCCGCTCCCTGCTGATCCTGGAGCAGGACACGCTGGTCGGCTACGCCCACCTCGACCCCGCCGACGACGCCGAAGGCCCCAGCGACGAACCGGAAAGCCCCAGCGGCGAGCTCGTGATTCACCCGGCGCACCGCCGCCGCGGCCACGGCGCCCGGCTCCTGCGCGCGACGCTCGACCTGGCGGACGGCCGCCTGCGCCTATGGGCGCACGGCGACCACCCCGCCGCCGTCGCGCTGGCCGCCTCGTCCGGCTTCGAGCGGGCGCGCTCCCTCTGGCGGATGCGGCGCGCCCTGTCCGTCCCCCTGCCCGCCTACGACCTGCCGGAAGGGGTACGGCTGCGCACGTTCGTGCCCGGTCAGGACGAGGAGGAGTGGCTCAGGGTCAACGCCGCTGCCTTCGCCCATCACCCCGAGCAGGGCGCCTGGACGATGGACGACCTGATGGTGCGCGAGCGGGAGCCGTGGTTCGACCCGGAGGGATTCTTCCTGGCCGTCCGCGACGACAGGCTCGCCGGCTTCCACTGGACGAAGATCCACGACGCCGACGAGCCTCTGGGGGAGGTGTACGTCGTCGGCGTCGATCCCGCGGAGCAGGGCACCGGCCTCGGCCGGGCGCTCACCGTCGCCGGCCTCGCGCACCTGCGCTCGCGCGGCCTCGCCCAGGTGATGCTCTACGTGGACGAGGCCAATCCGGCGGCGATCAGACTGTACGAGTCCCTCGGCTTCACCCGGTGGGACGTCGACGTCATGTACGCCGCTACTCCACGATCCAGTGCAGGACGTAGTAGGACACCGCCGCCACCGCCGCGGCAGCCGGAATCGTAAGGATCCAGGCGGTCACGATGTTGCCGGCCACGCCCCACCGCACCGCCGACAACCGCTTCGTGGAGCCCACGCCCATGATCGCCGAGGTGATCGTGTGCGTGGTGGAGATCGGCGCCCCGAATCCGATGGCCGCGCCGTACAACACCGTCGCCGCGGCGGCCTCAGCCGCGAAGCCCTGCGGCGGGTCCAGCGCGATGATGCGGCGGCCCAGCGTGCGCATGATGCGCCAGCCACCGGCGTACGTGCCGAGCGAGATCGCGCCCGCGGCGGCCAGGATCACCCACTGCGGGATCGGGTCGCCCGGCGAGGCGTAGCCACCTACCAGGAGCGCCAGGAAGATCACGCCCATAGTCTTCTGCGCGTCCTGCAGGCCGTGGCCGAGCGCCATCGCGGCGGCCGAGATGGTCTGCGCGTAGCGGAAGCCGCGGTTGGTCTTGCCGGGTTGCGCATGGCGGAAGATCCAGTAGATTGCGATCATGATCGAGGCCGCCAGCGTGAAGCCCACCAGCGGTGAGATGATCATGGGAATGACCACCTTCGCCACCACGCCGTCCCAGTGCACGAGACTGGCCGAGGCCAGCGCCGCGCCGATGAGACCGCCGATGAGCGCGTGGCTGGAGGATGAGGGCAGGCCGAAGTACCAGGTGATGAGGTTCCAGACGATGGCGCCGATGAGCGACGCCGCCACGATCACCAGGCCGTGCGAGCCCTGGGGTGCGTCGATGATCCCGCTGCCCACGGTCTGGGCGACCTGAGTGCCGAGATGGGCGCCGATGAAGTTCATCGCCGCGGCCATGAACAGGGCGGCCCGGGGAGTGAGAGCGCGAGTGGATACGGAGGTCGCGATGGCGTTCGCCGCGTCGTGAAAGCCATTGGTGTAGTCGAAGACCAGTGCCACGACGACCACGCCGATGACAAGGGCGAGCGTGAGGTCCACTGAGTTAGCTTTCCTTGACCGCGATTGACTCGACGGTGTTCGCCACATGCTCGAAGGCGTCGGCGGCCTCTTCGAGGGCGTCGATGACTTCCTTCATCTTCATGACCGTGAGAGCGTCGTACTCACCGCTGAACAGCTTGGCCAGCAGTCGCCGGTAGACCTGGTCGCCCTGGTTCTCCAGGCGGTTGACCTCGATCCAGTACTCGTTGAGGTTCTTCATCGAGCGCAGCCGGGGCATGGCCTCCGCGGTCAGCTCGGCGGCCCGCTCCAGCACCTCGACCTGCCGGACGACATCTTTGGGGAGATGATCGATCTGGTAGAGGACGATGAGATCCGACGCCGCTTCCATGGCGTCCATCACGTCGTCGAGGTTCGAGGCGAGACGATAGATGTCCTCGCGGTCGAAGGGGGTGATGAAGCTCTCGTTGAGCCGGTTCATGATCGCGTGAGTGCGTTCGTCCCCGGCGTGCTCGCAGGCGCGCATCTTCTCGGCCAGGGCCTCGCGGTCCGAGCCGTCGCTGATGATCTCCACGAGCAATCGTGATGCGGTGACCAGGTTGTTCGCCGAATCGGCGAACAGGTCATAGTAGCTGTCCTCACGTGGCGTGAGACGCAGGCGCACGTCGTTCTCCAGATGTGCGGGGATGGTCCGTGGAAGAGAGTACGGGTTACCAGGCAAAATGCGAACTTCATGTCCTCATCTCCTGGTCGCTACCCCCCGGTATGCCTTACGACACCGTCGTCAGGTTACTCGGGGCTGCACCTCACAACGCAGGCGGGGGACTTTCAGGCCGCTACCTACACCATCTTGGTGACATCCCCCGTCCACCACCACCCCTTTCGGCCGCCTACGGTTCAGATTTTGGTCCGATGAAAGTTACGAAACGATCGCGAAGGTGTGGGCCCCCGCTGTCCCTGATAGCGCGACCCGTACTTCTCCGACCCGTACGGGAACTCCGACGGCGAACTGAGCCGGAACACGCACAGCTGCCCGATCTTCATCCCCGGCCAGAGCTTGATCGGCAACGTGGCCACGTTGGACAGCTCCAGCGTGACGTGACCGCTGAACCCGGGATCGATGAAACCGGCCGTCGAATGCGTCAGCAGACCGAGACGGCCCAGCGAGCTCTTGCCCTCCAGCCTGGAGGCGAGATCGTCCGGCAACGTGATGACCTCGTACGTGGAAGCCAGCACGAACTCGCCCGGGTGAAGAATGAACGGCTCGTCACCGTCCGGCTCGACCAGACGGGTCAGATCGGGCTGCTCCACGGCGGGGTCGATGTGTGGGTATCTGTGGTTCTCGAACACCCGGAAGAACCTGTCGAGGCGGACATCGATGCTGGACGGTTGGATCATCTCCCTGTCGAAGGGGTCCAGCGCCAGCCGGCCGGAGTCGATCTCGGCGACGATGTCGCGGTCAGATAGCAGCACGATGAGCAACTTACCGTGTGGGTGGTTGGGGAAGTCGGGGGCGCTTTGGCTTGGTGAAGTGGTGTTGGTTTCCGCTACAGTAGAGGCGCGGCTCGGGTCGCACGCGGGTGTAGTTCAATGGCAGAACTTCAGCTTCCCAAGCTGATAGCGCGGGTTCGATTCCCGTCGCCCGCTCTCATAGCGAAAGCCCAGGTCGGAGACGGTTTCCGAGACCTGGGCTTTGATCTTGTATGGGGTTGTTGATCTCCGCGTGCCATTAAGCGTTCGCTGAGTGCGATCATGGCCACGTGGTTGATGTGACCTTGGATGAGTCCGACGACTCCGTAGCTGTGGTGAAGCTGCAGGCCGAAACGTGGGAGCTCAACATCTGGGCGCCGATGGCTGACTTGTTCCGTCTCCGCGGAATCAGGGAGGTGGATTGGGACGCGCGCCGCTCACTCCCAGTTGGGACCTGCGCTGACGCTCGCGTGTTCTGGGCAGCAAGCGAGGGGCAAGCGACGATCCTCGTCGGCCAGGACGACGAAACGTGGGACATCGCCGTCACGGTGCCGCTCGAAACCGTCGACGAGATCGCACGCCTTGCCGAGGAACACATGTGATCCATAGTGATCACCTGATGGGAGTGAGTGAGTCAGTCGACGGCAGACAGTGATGACGTAGATGAGCGCCTCTCGGTGGGTTGACCCAACGGCAGACTGACCCTGGGGCCCTCGACCCGACCTATCGGCCCAGCTGGGAGGCGTTTTACTCCCAAGTGACCGTTCCCGGGGAGATAACCGGGGGTATCGACACCCACCGCGACTCCCACACCGCCGCCGCACTCGACAGCGCAGGGCGGGTGCTGGGCACCGGGCAGGTCTCCGCCACCGCCGCCGGGTATGCCACCCTGCTGGCCTGGCTGCGCGCCTTCGGCACCCTGGTCCTGGTCGGGATCGAGGACACCGGTGCCTACAGGGCCGGCCAGGCCGACCCGATCGCGGCGGCCTCGCTGACCCGGCCATCGCGGCCAAGATCGCGCTGCGTGTCCAACGCCGCGTTGTATCGCATCGTGCTGTGCCGGATGCGATGGGATGCGCGCACCCGCAACTATGTTGAGCGCCGCACCAAGGACGGCTTGTCGAAGACAGAGATCATCCGGTGCCTCAAGCGCTATGCCGCCCGAGAGATCTACCGCATCCTCATGCCACGCGCCGAGGTCCCAAACGGTCATAACTTGGCTGCTTGACATCCATAGGAGCATCGGGAAGATCAGGCCAGGGGGTGCGGCAAGTTCGCTTACGCTCTGGGTTGTGGAGTACGAGACTTGGTTTTGGGGCAACGTACGCGTCGCGCCTAAGGATCCCGATGTTCCCATCAAGGATTACTCCGACCTAAGGCTGGTTCAGGATGGCCAACCTGTTGCCCATGCGGTTGCTCCTGGCAGCAACAGGCCTGACTGTGGAGCTGACCGAGTTCTCCCCTATGGGTTCCCCTGGAGCAGCCCAATTCCCGATCACTGGGAGCGTTGCCCAGAGTGCGTGCGATGGCACCCGTTCTAGACGTGTCGAATGAGTTCCCTGTATTGCTGCCGTGCCATTAGCGTGCCATTAAGAGGGGTGGCGAGGGGTCAACCACGGTCACTCACGACCGGCTTTCCGCCCAGTTCAGAGCTCTCACGTGCCGCGATGCCTGCAGTTCCCAAGCTGATAGCGCGGGTTCGATTCCCGTCGCCCGCTCTCATAGCGAAAGCCCAGGTAGACCGAGGAATTCGGTGCCTGGGCTTTGATCTTGTCCAGGGCTGTTGATCTCTGCGTGCAATTGGCGTGCCATTAAGCCTGAGGATCATCCGGCGGAGACCAGGAGGCCAGGCGGGTCGTCCTCATCATCGTCGCGTGCCCGTTCGTGCCCGAGTAGGTGCTTGTCGATCGCTTCGGTGATCAGCTTGTCGGCTCCCCGGACGGCGTGCTGGTTGATCATCGCGGCCCGGACGTTGTCGTGTCCCATGCGCGCCATGAGGCCGTTGAGCCCCGCACCCGAGTCCGCCGCCACCATCACCGACCCGTGGGAACGCCTGATTCGCGCCCTTGCCGGCCCCCAGACCCTCGACGAGGACACCGTTGAACGGCTCGAAGCCAGGACCATTGGATTCCACCGGCTGGAGTACGTCCTTCCCGCCAGCGCCCTCTATCAAGGGCTGACCAGCCACCTCAACGAGCTGAGCAGCGTCCTCCAGAGCGCACCCGAGCGCTTCCGCCGCCAGGCTGGCCGCTCTACGGCAGGGGAGGCGGCGACACTGGCTTCCTGGCCGGCCTGGGACCTCAAGCAGCCCGCACAGTACGCATCGTTCGACCGCGTCTCAGCGCCGGCCGCCAAGGAGAGCGGCATCCGATCATCCAGACATGCACCCACGCCTATCGGGCGTGCGCGCTGGAGGGGCGGCTACCGAACGCCAGGTCATCGCAGCCGGGCAGCAAGCTCTCAGCTCTGTGGGCGAAGACGCCGACCCCAAGCGCATCGCCGTCATCTACGCCGACGTGGCCCAAGCTCAACTACAGATCGGCGACATCGCGGCCGGTCGCCGTTGGTGGGCGGGGGCGATCGAAGGCCCAGGGCTTTGTTCCTCAGCTTGGCCCACCGAGCGACGTGGCTGGTCTTTGAGGCCCATCCGCCGCACTGACGCGTACTTGCCGCCCCAAGGCGCTCCGTCGCCGATCGTGCGGGCCTCGCTACGCTTCGCGGGTGCGCCGACGCACTATGACGATCAGTCTCATCTGAATGAGGAGTAGAACCAACGCGAGGACTCCGGATGCGGCGGCCATCTCTTCCTCTGAAAGCCCACCAACACACTCCGTTATGTTGCCACCCTCATATAAAAGGGTGCAGGTGGGTTCAAGGATCATGAGACCGATGTACCAGTTGGCAAGCAGAAGGGGGACTGAGCCCAGGACAAGGAGCAGCGTGGTGTGGTTCCCCCTTCCGTTCGTCGGATTCACCTTCGCCGGAATAGGTTCCGGACGCCCGCCGATATCGGAATCGCGACTCACTTCGAACATGTAAACAGAGGCAAGCGATCATGACAAGGGCGGTACGGTGCACCTCTGATCCGGCGGTCCTGTTCTCCTCTCTGTCGAGAGTCCCGATCGAATCCGCCAGCTGTGGGTGCCTGCGGCGTCGCTGCGCGATCAATTCCGTGCCCCCTCAACCCGCATCCTCCTCGTCATCGGGCGGAAGCAGGCCGCATGCATGCTCGATGTCTCCGCTTGCGATCATGTCTCGGATGGCCGCGATCATCGAGGCGAAGCCAGGCTCGCGGATAATGATCAAACCCGAGCAGGAGAAGTACCGACCGCTGAGATGCTCGCCGGTCTCCTGCCAGCGATCCATGATCCCGCTGACGACGCCAAGTGTCATGAACGTCGCGTACCGACGGGTGCCATCTGGCAGTGTGACGATCGCGTCGGCCTGATCAGCGGTCTCGGGGACGTATCCCTCCCATACAGGGACCGTCATCTCGAAGGCCGGGTCGTTGACCCGATAGAAAGGCCCGTCAATCTCGATCATGCAGCCCACTCTGGCAGGGACGCTGCGGGCGGCAACAGCCATCAAGCACCCCTGAGATCGCTGCAATCAGCGAGCCGCCCCGGTTGCAATTCGGGTTGCAATACGAGGCCGTTCACAACCGTTCACAAAGGACCTCCCACACCCTTTGACCTGCGTTGAACGATCCGGAGCGAGGCGAACTGGATCTTTCAATCCGCAGGTTTTGAGTTCGAGCCGTGCCGCAACGCGGGCAGACCGGGCAGTGGAATGTGGTGCCAGCCTCCAGGCTGTCCGTCGGACGTGGCATCGCGGACGGATCAGCCAACGACGCCACTCATGAGCGGCCCTTTGATGATCTCCGGGGTCAGCACCACGTCGGTCAACCGGGCTGCGAGGAGAAGTGCTCCGGATGCGGATGACGGCGCCTCAGGGCCGGTTCCGGGCACGTCGTCGGGATCAAGGCCCACCTGTCTCATCAGGTCGTTGAGCCGATCGGGATCACTGCCGTGCCGCCATTTGGGAATCTTGGGATTGAAGTGTGTGACCAACTCCCCGTCCACCGCGTAGACGAAGTCGTCAGATGCGTAGTCGTGCCGCAGCACCGCCACGGCCACGGTCCCGGCCGAGAGGGCCTGTGCCTTGTCGGCTTCCGTGCACGTCCACCCGCTCTCCTCGATGAGCACCGTCCAGTCGCCCACTCGCCCCACGAGCACCGTCTCAGGAAAGAGGCCATCGTCTATCAACTCGCCATAGGTGAGTGGCCGGATGCTCTCCGGGTCGGCACCCAGTCGGCGAAGCGCCTGCACCTCGCTGACTCCACGCACGAAGGTCAGACACCACAGATCGCCCAGCCCGTCGCCTTCGGCCAGCCAGGCAACATCGGTGTAGGTAAACGCCATCCGCAACACCTCATCAGTTGATCGTCGTGCCGCTAGCGTGCCATCAGAGGGGGTAACGAGGGGTCAACCGCGGCCACTCATGACCAGCCTCAGCCGCAGGTCAGCCACCCTACGAGCCGTGATCCATACGATTCCCAGGCTGATAGCGCGGGTTCGATTCCCGTTCGCCCGCTCTTGGCGAGTCCTGCTCGCCGACCTATCGGGTCGGCTTCGCCGGGTTCTTGTGCTGCCTGGGGGACGACCCGCCCCGAGCCCCCGCGTGCCACCCTCTTCTCTCGGCTCGAATACGTGCCCAAGTTCTCAGGCCCTGATCGCTTCCCAGATCCGGCGCATCGCCTCGCCCTGCCGGCCGTGAATGCACTTGGCATAGACCCGTAGTAGGACGTTCACGTGTGCCCCGCCCACTCAGTGACCTGAGGCACTGGGACTCCGGCGTTGAGCCACAACGCAGCCACCATGTTCTCAGAGGTCCCCGAGGGAGCGTCTGGCGTTGTCGATGAGTTCCTTGTACGTGATGACCTCAACCCGGTTCACGTGCGTGTTGAACGTCCGAAGCGCTTCGTTGATCGCCTGTTCCGGCACGCTCGGCTGGACGGCTGGATGGCCGATCAGAACGACAGCGCTTGCTCGGCGTGTCTCGATGCCGAAGTCTTCGAAGATCTGCTGACGGTTCTCATCTAGCCCTACAAGGTAGTTGACGGCTTGGCCGACGGCATCATGCACCTCAGCAGTAGGTACCCAGGCTCCGCGATGTCGCTTCACCAGAGAACCCTTCATGCTCATGGCCCGCTTCAACTCGACGATGTGAAGACTTCCATCGCCGCGGATCAGAGGAATGTCTACCTCGTCACCCGACACCAACCTGCGCTGAGCGGCTTCCCCGACGAAACGCCCACCGAAGATCCAGTGCTGCCCTTCCAGCGCCCGTTGTAGGTCCAGCTCCGTGGCGGTCCTGTCCTCCACCATTTTGCGCAGGCTTGCCAGGCGGGCCGAGCGCTGCTGAAGCTGGGACGCCCGGAGGATCATCTGACCATCTGAATCAGCGGCTAGGAGAGCCCATGCCTCTGGTGACGCAGCAATCCGCTGGGCGGCTTCCTCCGGGTCTTCGATATCAACCCGCTCCTGGAGCACACGCTCCAGCCACACCATCGTCTCCCCCCGGCTGCGGAAGAGCGAGTATCGCCCGGGCCGACCTTCTGGTGCTCCGAGATGCCGAGCGTCATGGCTGAGCGAGTTGATATAGGCCAGCAGATCATCCACATCTGCACCGGGGTGTTGGTCGAGGAACTCGCGCCCCGCCTCGGCAACGTACTTGAATTTGATCTCAAGCATGTTCGCCACAAACTTCCGCAACCTTTGATTGCGTATGCCGTCTTGAAAAAGTCGGTATCTCTCGTTGAAATCCGGTTGCAGGATACGTTCCTCGGCGTAATCCAGAGAGTCCTGCAGCAGTCGCACAACCTCCCACTCGCCGACCGAGGCTGCGTGTCCGCGCGCCTCTGTCAAGAGTTGCACGAGCGCCCTCCCGCCCCTGCGGTGGCCGCCGCGTCCAGTTCGCATGTGCTGGAGTACGGAGGTGACCGCTCGCTTTACCTCGTCGCTTGCCGCCTGTCTGTGAACGTACTCAAGCTGTTGCTCCAATGAGAAGTCTGATCTGACGTCCATGGGCTGAAGTGTGACCGGCAGGTGTGACAGTTCCTTGCGAAGGTTCCAGGCAGGTTGCCTAGGCCATTCAGGCACGCTAGAGGTTGTCCTACCGATTACGGAAACCCATGTCCCAGAAGTTCGCGAGGAACAGGCCCAGGTCGGGGCGGTTCTCGAACTCCTCCCGGGCAAGGTAGTCGGCCGCCATATGGCGGATGGATTCATCCGGCGCCGGCGACACCCTCGCCTCGGCGCAGACTTGCCTTCGGCAGAGGCACTCCAGCACCGGGATGATCACCGCGCGCCCGCGAGGTCCGTAGGTGGCCGAGGTGGAAGCCTGATCATCCCGCCCGCCATCGTCCCGGGCACAGCGGGAAGGACCAGGTCGCGGGGTGGCCGCCCCGCATTATCCTGCCATTTGGTCAGTGTCGCAGGCGTGAGCGCGGTCCTGAAGCTAGCCCTGGTCCTGCGTCTCAGCGGTGAACGGGAACGCATCGTTGACTAGCAGTTCCGTCACCTTGAGCAGGCGGCGATGGTAGTGATAGGCGTCGTGGAAGCTGGAGGGGTAGCCCAGGTGGCGCCCCAGATGCCTGCGGAGTTTGCGCAGGCACCTGAGGAGGATGGCCTTATGTCCTAAGTCGGCCGAGCCGTTGTTACGAAGGTAGGCCGATACGCAGTCAGCAAGAGCGGCATTCAACTCGACGAGGTCGTCCCTCTCTGAGCTCGGTACATCAGGGAATGCGACGGGTACATGCTGCGCCCACAGGACGCTGATCTCTCGGACCATCACCCGATGACCTTCTGGCCCGGGCCATCTCCATCCATGCAGGTATCGCACTTCCGACGCCAGCGGACTACGGCGATGCTTTCGCTTTTCGAGGCATCGCCGGTCGGCGAAGGCGTCGATCTCCGCAAGCCAGACGTTCCGGCTGAGCTCCAGCATGTCCAGCGCCCGGATCAGAGCCGACTCATCGCGTCGAAGGTTTCCTGCCGTGGTCAGGTATGACCAAGTCGCGTTGAAGCCGATCGGGTGGTAGCAGCCGACTGCGCACCTCAGCGCGCACAAGCGCCTACCGAAAGGAAGATCACGGTCGCGAACGCGTCTGGCGTATGTCCCGAAGCCCACAGCACCGATCATCCCTTACCTGAGGCTTGGCACGCTTTCCGCTTCAGGTGGGTCGAGGCAGACGGGATGATTTCAAACGGGCGAGATGCGCGTCGCGCGAGAAATACCAGCTCACGGGCTGATCGCCGGGCCATTGAGAGGGGCGACGAGGGGTCAATCACGGTCACTCATGACCGGCCCTCTACCCAGCTGAGAGCCTCGTCAGGCCGTGATCGATGCAGCTCCCAAGCTGACAGCGTAGGTTCGATTCCCGTCACCCACTCTCATAACGAAAGCCCAGGTAGGCCGGTGGACTCGGCACCCGGGCTTTGATGTTGCCATCTCTCCCGAGCCTTGGGTGATCACTCGGTCGCAACCAACAGGCAACTTAGACCTTGATGACGGTGACACGCACGCCGCAGAGAGCGGTGAGATCGTCGGGGTCGGAGGTGAGGACCGTGACGGGACCTGGGGCAGAGAGGGCGGTGGCGCAGAGCATGGCGTCGATGGCGTACTTGTGCCCGTGCAACCCGGCGTCGGACAGGAGCGTGGCGGCGTAGCGGGCGATCGGTTCGGTGACGGGCTCGACGACAAGGCGGGACAATGTCCACTCCAGGGCCGACCGGTTGACGTGGGGGTGAACCACCTCGACGAGCGTGGCCGCAGAGGTGATGACCCGAAGGTCGTCGGCACGGGCGAGAGCGAGCCATGTGGTGACTGTACGGTCGCGTAGGACGGCCTTTGCCAGTCCCTCGCTGTCGAGAACGAGGGTTCCACCGGGGGCAGCGGGAGAACGAATCACGCGGCCGCCCCGCCAGCGGGCTGTCCCTTCCGGGTCTGGTGGAGTTGGTTTCGCAGGTCCTGGACCTCGTCGTCGGTGATGGGGCCGTGCTCGGCCTCGGCGACTTGGATAAGTTCGTTGAGGTTGTCGCGCTCGATCTGGCGGGCGACGGCGGCGGCGACGTAGGCGGACAGACCGGAAGGGCCGCTCCGGGACCGGGCGGCCTCTGCGATGTCGCGAGGCATGGTGATCGAATATTTGCCGGTAGGCTCACTCATGCTCTTTATCCTACCTCTCATCCTCCCGCGGCCTTGCGGCCGCCTTGCTCGTCAGGAACGCCGCTGTCAGCGGGTTGCGCACTGACGGGAGCGGGCGAAGGAGATCAGCGCGGCGGGCCTCCTCAACATCAGCATGTTGATCAGGTTGCGCGCCTGCTTGGACAGGGAGTCAGCCCAGTGCCTTGAGCTGCATGTCTACGACAGGACGATCCGGTTCAACATCCTGATCGTGGATCGCGGACTTTGCGTGGTTCAGCCGTACTTGTCGCAGGCACGCGGAGTGGATTCGCCTACGCTGGTGATCGCAGACAACACCGCCGCAGATGGGCTGTTTCCCGTCTTCGACCTGGTGTTCACCTCCATGTGGGAGCGGAGCAGGCCCGTATGACCCTCGACACCTGGACGCTTCTCCCGATCGCCGACCACGCTGTCACCATCGCCAGCGAGATCATCCGCACCACTGCACCCGGCGTCATCACCGCCAAGGGTGACCGGGACATGGCCACCGAAGTGGACTACGCCGTCGAGCACGCCGTGCGAGAGTTCCTGTCCCGCGAGACACCGGAGATCGGGTTCCTGGGCGAGGAGGAAGGCGTCAGCCGTACCGGCAACGGCCTGATGTGGGCGTTCGACCCCGTGGACGGCACCGCCAGCTTCCTGCACGGCATCCCGCTCTGCGGCGTCTCCTTGGGCCTCGTGGACAAGGACATGCCCAGGGTCGGCGTGATCGACCTGCCGTTCCTCGGGACGCGTTACACCGCAGCCGAAGGAGCCGGCGTCCAGGCCGACGGTGTGGAGATCCAGGCCGGCGACACCCGCGACCTTGACGCCGCCATCGTGTCCATCGGTGACTACGCCGTGGGCAACGACGCCCAGGAGCGTAACCGGCCCCGTCTCGCGCTCACTCATGAGCTTGCCGCCCGTGTTCAACGGGTTCGGATGTACGGCTCAGCCGCCGTCGATCTGGCCTGGGTGGCTCACGGCAAGACGGACGCGTGCATCATGCTCAGCAACAACCCATGGGACACCGCAGCAGGCGTCCTCATCGCCCGCGAGGCCGGGGCCGCAGTCGTGGACATCGACGGCAGCCCGCACAGCATGAGTTCCCTCGCGACCATCGCTGCCGGCCCGGAGCTCGTGGCCGATCTGGTCGAGCTCATCGCCGAGGCCCAGAAGATCGCGAAGCATAGCCTCCGCAGTGCCGAATAGTTCTTGTAGGTATCAAGCGGCGGCGCGCCGCGCTGCCGTTCCCCCCGCGCCAGCGCTGCCGCGCTGCGCGTATGGCCTGGGGGCCGGTCTCGCGCGGCACGCCACGCGGGGGTGTCGCCGTAGCACCTCCCGCGCCGTACTAACCGAACTCGCCGACCCAGCGCCGCACCGCCGCACGAGGCCAGTGCTCTGGTTATCCGGCGTCTTCGGATACCGCTAATGTGACGCCGTGATCAACAAGCCGCCTGGATTACCGTTTCTGATCGTCTTCTCGGCCGCAGCAACCTTCCTCTTGATATGGGCTAGCTATCCCTCCTGGTACGGGTTCGAGACGTTCAAGTTTGGGATCCCCATCGGCTTCCTCCTATTCCTCTACTGGACGATTCGGATCACATGGGCCGACCACAAGGGAAAGGCGCCAGTCGGCTCACTCAACAGCGCGCTCGCGCCGTGGTATATCGCCATTGCCGTCGGGCTCGCCCTCATCACCAATGCGCCGTTCTGGATCCGCTACACAATCTCCGAACCGAGCCTGAGAGCCTACGCCACAGCGGTGGATGAGAATCCTGGTCGCAAAGAGCCTTGCCAATGGGTTGGCCTGTACTACGTATGCGACGGAAGGCGGTACGACGATCTCTTGACAGGGGAAGAGATCCCCGGCAGTGCACGGCTGGTAGTCCGGGACCTGTTCCGGCAAGACGACAAGGGCTTCGTCTGGCTGACCTCTGGCGAACCAAACGAGAATGCCGATGGCGGCGACCGCTACACCCATCTCGAAGGGTATTGGTACAGCTACCTGTACGACAGTTCGTGGTAAGTGGTTGGCCCATCGAGCTCACGGGCTGATCGTCGGGCCACTAAGAGGGGTGACGAGGGGTCAATCACGGTCACTCATGACCGGTTTTCTGCCCAGCTCAGCGCCTTGTCGGACCGTGATCGATGCAGCTCTCAAGCTGACAGTGCGGGTTCGGTTCCCGTCGCCCGCTCTCATAACGAAAGCCCAGGTTGACCGATGGATTCGGTGCCTGGGCTTTCCTCTTGCATCGGGTCGTCGATCTCTCCGTGCCGTTAGCTTTTGATCATCCGGCGGGGGACCAGAGCTCCGGTCCCTCCGGCGTCCTCGTCGTCATCACGGGCTGCGAGTTGCCTTGCGGCATGAGCCCACAGCCCACAACATTTCCGAGGTCACCCGCGTCTGACTGACTATGACTTCACTTACCGAGCGCATGAGCCACCGCAGAGCCCGCCGATACGAAGCCAGGGCCGGCGTCGCCACCCTGGCCGCCTGCCTGACGGTCGTCTTGAGCGGAGGTGTCGCCAACGCGGCCACCGTGGACAGCGCAGCGGCACAGGGCGCCACCACCATCGCGGGGAATGCCAGCCATGCCGCCGACCGGGTGGACCAGGTCGACTGGGCGTCCGTAGTGGAGGCGGATCTGAACTGCCCCGAACCGGGTCCGCATGCCGCCAGGTACGTCGTGCGCGCCCGCGTCGCGGCCGTCGGCGACCTTACCCGTGACGAAAGGCGTGAGACCGTCGTCGTTGCGTCGTGCCCGAGCTCGACGTCGAGCAATCCCTTGATCGCCTTTGTCTACGACGAAGCCTCCTCGTCCTCGGCCCCGCACTTGCTCGGAAAACTTGGGGAGAACCGCTACTTCAGGTCCCTGAAAGTCACGATCGGGGGCGGGCATGTGCACCTGTACGGCAAAGCGGTCAGCGACCGAGCCCCCAGATGTTGTCCAGACCTGATCGTGAGCCAGACCTACAGGTGGGACGGCGCGAAGCTCCGCAGGACGGCGGAAAAGGCGAATCGCATCTCGTGACCACCGACCTGGTCTGCGACCCAGATCACCTGGGACCTGTGATTCGCCGCCCGCAACGTCTTCCTGGGTTCAGAAGGCGGCTTCCTGCACTTCCGCCGTTGGCTCGTCAGCCGTGAAGAAGAGTTCGCTCGAAGGTTCCCGCGGATCATGCGCCACTGCGGCGGGACGCCCGGATGAAGACCGGAAAGAAGCAAATAACGAAAAGCCGAGGTGGACCGGTTGATTTGGTGACTGCGCTTCGGTCTTTGCAGGGGCTGCCCTCGGCCGCGTGCCAGATCAGACGGGTCCTCAACGGTGACGCCGCGGGGGCGCTGACGTTCTCGTCCGAATGACAGCTCCATGAGCTTCGTATCGAACGTCCAGACCTGGGCCAGTCTTGCCGGATCGCGGGGAGCACCCGCCGAGAGTTGGCATCAAGACTCGCCAAACAAGGGCGTAAGCGTATGCGGCTGGACTGGCCCGTATACTTCCGGCTGCTTGCTTGATGTAACTCTTTTGGCGCTCACAGCTATCTCACCTGTGGACGCCTTGTTGTGTGCAGGTGAGGAGCGCTCATGACCGAGAACCGGTTCAACTCTCCCCCTGGTTGGCCGGCCCCGCCTCGCGGGTGGAAGCCGCCGCAGGGATGGCAACCTGATCCGTCGTGGCCGCCGGCTCCCCCGGGCTGGGAATTCTGGGTTCCGGAAGATAGGTCCGTTGCACCAGCAGTGGCCGCACCACAGCCACCAGAACGTAAGGGGGGCCTCTTCGGAGGCAAGAAGCGACTCGAAGAGGAAAACTCCCAGCTACGCCAATGGGTGGAGCGATTGGGTGGGATGGACGCCATGCGCATCGCGGCGATGACCGAGGCTCTGCATGTTGAGCACGCGGGACTGCAAACCGCCATCGATGATGTCACCCGACGCCTACGTGAGATTGAGCACCGAATCGTGCAGACCGAGGAGACCGTTCTACTCCAAGAGGTGGGTGTCTACGAGTACCGGCATCCACTGAGCGACGCCGTGGCTTACAAGGACCAACTCGTTCGGGTGAAGGCTCGGATCAAGGAGATGACAAGAGAGGGACAGGCTGTCGTCGGCGCCACCAGTTGGCAGGTGAACGGGTCGGCGGCTGAGGGACGCAAAATGGTGCGAGACTTCTCCAAGCTGATGCTGCGCGCGTATAACGCCGAGGCGGACAACTGCGTACGAACGATGCGCCCGTACAAGCTCCAGTCGTCAATCGATCGCCTGGAGAAGGTCGTGGAGACGATCGTCAAGCTGGGGCGGACCATGCACATCCATGTCCACCCCGACTATCACCGCACGCGTATCCACGAACTGGAGCTGGCTGCCGATTACCTGGCCAAGCAGGAGGAGGAGAAGGAGCTCATCCGCGCGCAGCGCGAGCAGCAGCGTGAGGAGGAGGCCGCACGCCGCGAGTTCGAACGTGAGAAGGCGCGCCTCCGCAAGGAGGAGGCGCACTACCGGTCGGCGCTGGCCAAACTGCTGAAGAACGGCACCGCGTCCGCGGCGAGCATGGATGAGCTCAAGGCCAAGCTGGAAGAGATCGGGGCGGCGGTCGCCGACGTCGAGACTCGTGAAGCGAATATCAGGGCGGGATACGTGTACGTCATCTCCAATCTCGGCGCTTTCGGCGAGAACGTCGTGAAGATCGGTATGACACGGCGCCTGGAGCCGGAAGACCGCGTTCGCGAGCTGGGTGACGCATCAGTGCCGTTCAGGTTCGACACTCATGCATTGATCTTCAGCGAGGATGCGGTGGGACTCGAGGGACGACTGCACGCAGAACTGAGTGATCGTCGGCTCAACAAGGTGAACCTGCGACGAGAGTTCTTCCACGCCACTCCGGCCGAGGTGCGCGATCTGCTACAGAAGATCGCTGGGCAACACCTCCTGGAGTACCGTGACACAGCCGAAGCCCTGGAGTGGCGGCAGTCCGTCGGGGCGACGGAAACCGTTTCGCCAACGTAGCTCCATCCGGGTCAGCGGATGGGGTACGCGTCCTCCAGTTCATGCCGGTCACCAGGGCCACCACGACCCATCGTTTGTTTGTAGCGTCACAGGTCGACGAGCGCTGTACTCAGTGCCACCTCAACGCGCAGCCAGGTGGATGATCTCGGTCGGCGCGTTGTTGTGCTCAATGATGGATTGCGGCAGCACGACCGGAGCTCTGGGATTCGAGGAGCTGGTAGGCCGCGATCCGGTTGGGCGCCTCTACTTTCCGACCGGAGATCTGGAACTCTTCGTGATCCGCAGTTGCCGCCTGCTACTGGGACCGTAGGCGCCTGAGGTGGAAGCTGGTCATCCCGCCACCATCGCCCGGGGACAAGCCGTTTCCTCTGCGCGGAGGTCCAGGTAGAAACTGAAGTGCCGCCGTGGCTGTCGGAGCCTGCTGCAAGGATTCCCGCAGCTATCGAGTAGTGCGGGGGAATGCGATGGACAGTACATCGGCCGCGGATTACGTTTGGCTTCGCGATGCATGGACGGATGGCGTCGGCACCACGACTCTGTGCGTCAACTTCGTACGAGGGTTGTCCCCTGCCGATGCGCTGCGGCGGATCAAGGTTACTCCGGGCGCCTCCGGAGAGTACGCTGTCGCAGCCTATTCGGCTGAGGGCGGGACCGCCCTGGCCGAGAGCGGATGGGCGACCAAGTACGTCGCCAACGTGGCGGAGCCGTTGTCCTTAGGCACAGCAGTGGCCACGGTTTTTGCTGACCTCAAGGGTGCGGATTTCACCTATGAGGCCAACGAGCAGATGGTCACCACGTTCAGCCTGTACAGCTACCGGTTGTGTGAGGGTGATCAGCCTGACCGACTTCTCGCCGACGTGCGCGAACTTGGGCTGTACCGGGATGACGACGGATATGCCGGTGATCCCATCTCCAGCGCTCTCGCCTTGGCTTCACGTGCCACCGGTGTACGCCTTTCCCGCAGCCAGTACGCCAGGCCCACACTCGTCGGCTCAACTGACCATCTCTATCCTTCCTGGTAGGGTCAGAGCTTTGATCACCGTGCCATTGACCTCGGCGATGAGGGGTCAATCACGGTCACTCGCGAGCATCCCAAGACTGTCGCTGACCAGGGAACCCACTGCACCGGCTTCGGGATGATCGCCGCGCGGCTCTGAGGTCCGTAGGCGGCTGAGGTGGAAGTCTGATCACCCCGCCTGCCTCACCGCGGGGCAAGCCGAGCGGGCCTGGGCCACGGGGCCGAGACCGTTTGTCCGGTGAGGGCTCCGCCTTGTCCTCGTGGCCCTGGTCCGTTTTCCCCCTTGGACGGGTCGGCGGCAGACGGCGTGGGCCATGATGTGGCCGGGCAACTGCTGGTCACTGCCGGAGAAAACGTCGATCGGTGCGCGAGGCCGCGTTCGCCATGCTCTGCGGAGCGGCCCACCGGCTTCTTCGGGCCGGACCAGCCGGCACCGGCTCATTCACGGCGGTGACCGGCAGGCCAACGCCGGGCTGTAGCGCATCGTAATGAGGAGAACCGCACCCACCCGCAACTACGTTCAGCGCCGCATCGCGGACGGCTTGTCGAAGGCAGAGATCATCCGGTGTCTCAAGCGCTATGTCGCCCGAGGGATTCACCGTACTCATGCCACGCGCCGAGGTCCCAAACGGTCATGAGTTGGCTTCCTGGCAGGCAAAGGATCATCGGGATGGCCAGTCGGGGCGAGGGCTTGCGCAGTGCGCACATCCCAGAAACCCTACGATCATGCTCACTGCACGGCAGCTTCTCGACTACCTCACCGGCCTTCCCGATGACACCCCTGTCGTGATTGACGTTCACGACGGTGACAACTGGTCGCTGCGGGTGGAGGAGCTCATCGTGACCACCGCCCAGGACGTGACACCCGGTGGGGATCCTTGGGAAGGCGACGAGGTCGAGATCTTCTGGGAACCCGGACTGAGAGGCTGGACCATGAACGGTCCGTCCAAGACGCTCTTCACCCTGGACGATCTGGAAGAGCTGCTCACCGAACGCGATGCGCTTCGCCGGGAGCTGGCGGATCTCCGAGCCGGCCTGTGCTTCTCCCCTGGCAAGAACCACGAGGAGCCGAGGACTGTGATGGGGCCGGAGCGGTGAGCATGACATCGAGGACAAGGGGGACAGGTCCACTCCGGGGCCGACCGGTTGACGCGGTGGTGCGCCGGCTCTCTGGGCGGAGTCAGTCGCTCGTGCCATGAGCTGCCCATGGACGAGGGTGCCTTCTGGGCACTCATAGAGCAGTCCGGCGGGAGAGCGGCACCAAGAAGGCGCGCCTGCAGTGGCTGGAGGAGCGACTCAGCGGACTTTCTGTGGACGACATCATCGCGGGATGCCCGGATGAGAACCGGGCAGAAGCTGGGCGTGGCAAGCTCGTCAGGTCCGAAAGCGCGTCAATGCCTGAGAACCTGGGTCCCGGCGAAGATCTCGGGCTGGACGAGGCGGGCGAGTGCGTCGTGGTCCTGCTGGTCGAGGTGAAGCACCGCGACGGACAAGGGTGGCGCCGAGGTCGAGATCGCAGCCTCGGATGAGGCCGCGCCGAGGAGTCCGGATTCGGCGACGATGAGGGCGCCGATGATGATGAAGACGGCCGGGACGAGCCACTGGCCGTGGCGTTCGACGATTTCGATGATCTTCTTGTGGGAGCCGAGCCAGGATCCGGCCAGGCACCACAGGGCGACGCCGACGGCGAAGACGCCGATGGTGAGGAGTGCGGAGGCGGTGCCGATGGTGCGGAACACCGGGGTGTAGACCGAGATGTTGTCGGCGCCGTTGGCGATCGTGATTCCGGCGACCGAGATCAGGCCGGTGGCCACCGCTGGGGAGGCGTCGTCAGCGGAGCCGTGGGCTCGGGTCGCGGCGATGAGGCCCCGGACGCCCAGGGCGATGGGGAGCAGGCCGAGCAGCCCGACGTAGTCGTCGGGGATCAGGGTCAGGCCGAGTGCGGCGATCACCGATACGACGACGAGTACGGCGATGCCGGTGTACTGGCCCGCCCAGATCTGCCAGGCCTTGGGTGGCCCACCGGCCCGGGAGGACAGGAACAGCACGGTCAGCACGATGAGGTCGTCGATGTTCGTGCCGACGAACATGGCGGCGGCCGTACCGAGAATGCCGAGAATCCCGTCCACAGGCACAGAACCTATCCCGCCTCTCTATGGGAAGGCGGTGCGCGCACAGTCCTGTGGCGCCTGCCAGGGCCTCTGATCATGCGGGAGAACGGGCGAGGCGGTCGTAGACCATGCGCCGGCGTTCCGCCGAAAGACCGCGAGCAGTCATGGCCCTGTGCAGAAGATCGGCGTCGCACCCCTGCGCCGCCATGTGGTCGAGGAGAGGTTCGTAGCGGTCTGATCGATCGCGCAGGAGTTCTGTGGCCAACCGCAGTTCCAGGCGCACCACCGGAACGCGATGCGCGCCACACGGGATCAGGACGTAGTGCTGCCACGGGCCCCGGCCGATGCACTCCATCTCATCGAAGTCGGTCTCCTGCTCAACCGTGCTGATCTCTACGTGCACCCCGTTCACCTCGTACCTGGCGAAATACTGCGAACTCTCGGGGAGCCAAGACGCCGCATACAGACAGGGAAAGGACGAGAGAGCGGCAGCGACCGTGTCCACGTCCTCCCGCCGAGCCACCAAGAGGTCGACATCTCCGACAGGAAGGTGAACGCCTTGCAGCAGGGCCGCACCCGTGCCACCCATGCGGTACATCGGGTCGGCCCCCGCAGCCCTCAGAGCGGTGAGAGTCGTGTCCAAGGCGGACGTTACGTCATGCAGTCGTAGAGATGCCTCACCCATGCCCATGACGATCAGCGTAACCATCATGGACCTCCAAGGTCAGGCCACTGGCTGCCGGGTCATGAAATCTGCATCGGCCGAGGTGACGAGGGGTCGATCACGGTCGCGCACGGACTTGTCCGCCGGAGCCGTGACCCGCGTTCCCCGCTGGATTCGGTGTCTCGTGCCGGTCGATGTGATCGCGGAACCAGTCGAGCATGAAGCGGTGTGCGGCGAGGCCGTAATCGAGCGTCGCGCGCTGATGAGTGGCGAGGTCGCGGTGCTCTTCAGGGACGTCCACGGTATCGAGGTGCGTGTCGAGGGCCGTGAGCGTCGCGAGGCCGGACTCGATGCGCGCCGTGATGCGGCGGAGCACCGGTACGCGTTCGGCCGGTTCCAGCAGACCGAGGAAGTAGAGCCTGGACAGCGCGGCGGTCTCCAGATCCGGCCCAGCCAATTCCCCTGTCATCCACGCGCGGAAATCCTGACGACCGGCATCGGTCAGGCGGTACACCTTTCGCCCCCGACCGCCGGCCTCGACGCTGGCGACCTCGATGAACCCCCGCGTGAGCAGGGTGTCCAGCGCGCGTTTGATGCTGCCGGGGCTGGCGCTGTAGAAGAGCGCGACGCCGGCCTCGAACACTTTGATGAGGTCGTAGAAGGTGCGCGGGGTGATCAGGAGCAGACCGAGGATCACATGGGCCATCGCCCAAGTCTAAGGCCGTTGACTCTCATGGATATGTCTAGTAGATATGTTGACCCATCAGAGGTCGACGGGGCCTGTTGAGGGGACGGAGACAAGGGACAGCCACGTGACATCGCCGCTCACCACGACCTCCGCACATGACAATCACGTGCCCGACGACGTTGACGCGCGGCTGACGGGCCTGCTGGCGAGACTGGTCGCGCAACGCGGCGTACATCACGCCAACCTCGCCGTCACCAGCGGAGACGGAAAGCAGCGCTGGTCCGCCGCCGCCGGCCCCGCCGATCATCCGCTGCGCCCCGATACGCCGTTCTTCATCGCGAGCGTCACCAAACGTTTCATCATCACCCTGGTGCTGCAGGCGTACGAGCGCGGCGAGCTCGACCTGGCCGCGCCGATCAGCAGCTACCTGCCGGCGGAGGTGAGCGCCGGACTCCATGTCCTGGGGGGAGTCGACCGGACGTCCGCGATCACGGTGCGCCACCTCGCGAGTCACACGTCTGGATTGCCCGACCACTTCGAGAAGCGTCGTGACGGCCCCAGCTTGTATGAGCACCTCGCCGCCGGTCAGGACCGGGCCTGGACCTTCGAGGACACGATACGGACTACGCGCGAGCAGCAGCGCCCTCATTTCGAGCCGCAGGACCTCGCCGCCGCCCGGCAGAAGGCCCGCTACTCCGACACCGGCTTCCAGTTGCTCATCCGCATCGTGGAGACGGTGACCGACCGGTCGTTCGCCGATCTGCTGACCGAACGGGTCCTCGGCCCGCTCGGCCTGACGCACACCTGGCTTCCGGGGCATCGCCCGCCAGATCCGGCGACCCCGCCGCCCTCACCGCTCTACGCGAAACAGCGGCGCGTGGAGCTGACCTCGATGATCGAGTCCTGCAACGACCTGTTCAGCACCACCGGCGATCTCCTCACCTTTCAGCGAGCGCTCCTTGACGGTCGGCTCTTCGGCGACCCTCGCTCACTGAAGTTGCTCACCGAGCGGCGCAACCGGCTGCGCAACATCCCCATCCTCCGGTACGGGCTGGGCACGATGTTCTTCAAGGTCGGTCGGCTCATGTCACCGGGCCGCCGCCCTGTCACGCTCGTCGGCCACTCCGGCGCCACCGGGACGTGGCTCTTCCACTGTCCGGAGCTCGACCTGCACCTGGTCGGCACCGTCGACCAGACCAAGGGGCAGGCCATCCCCTTCCGATTCATGGCGCGTTGCCTGGGCGTCTGGCGAACCTGAGGGCGAAAGGCGGGCCTGCGCGAGTCCAGCGCCCGATCATACGGTTCGCCTAGATTGACCTGATGGACGACAACCCCGCGCAAGCGGACGGACGCCATGCGGAGCTCCGCAGGCTCGGCGAGATCGAACGCCGGATGACGCTGGAGCTTCGCGACGTCCGCAAGGAGATCGCCGACCTTGTCCAGCAACTCCTCCCTCACCACGCCCGCATCGCGACCATTGAAGAGGTCATCGAGGCGAGCGGCTACAGCCGGACTTTGATAGACGCCCTCCGCTATAAAGATCATCCGTGGCAATGAACTGCCAGAAAGGGAACGTGAGCCGCAGGACGAGGCCCCGTTCTTCGGCGCCTGGTCTACGAGGTTCAGGGGTGCCGTTCTCCTGGGCCGCCGAACGTCTGGTCGTTGAGGCGGAAGCCGCCGGACTGGCGCTGAATCGCCTGGTCGCCACTGATTTCAGATGAATCGTGCTTATGTGCCGACCGGAGGAGGGCTTCCCCGCTGGTTCGATCGGCGTTGCGCAGCTCGTGCGTCAGGCGGGGTCGACGGCCGCGGTGAAGTCGCGGATGGCCTTGGCCAGTTCTTCGGGGGCCTCCATCGCGGCGTAGTGGCCGACGCCGTCGAGTGACACGGACCTGACCTCGGTCGACGTGGCGGCCTGGGACATGGTGCCGGCGGTGAACGGGCCGCCGCCCGCGCCGACCGCGAGCACGGGCACCCTCAGCCCAGGCGTCTCCGCGAGGGTCCTGATCTCATGGCCTTCCTTCAGCATCGACTGGTAGAGGCCGATCGCGCCGCGCCAGCCATAGGGGCGTGCGTAGGTGCGGACGAACTCGTCGATGTCGGCGTCGGTGATCGCGCCCGGGGTGGCGCTCATGGCGGGGAAGGCGAATCGGCCGAGGAACTCGCGTTCGCGGCCGGCGAGCAGCATCTCGGGGATGCCGGGCGCGGCGAGGACGCCGATGTGCCAGGCGCCGCCGCGGGTGACGTCGGCCAGCGTTTCGAGGCCGAACCCGGGCAGGCCCATCTCGATCGCGGTGAAGCTGAGCACATCGTCCGGATGGGTGGTGGCCAGGCGGAAGACCGTCGCGCCGCTGATGTCCTGCCCGGTGAGGTGGACGGGGCCGACGTCGAGTCGTGCGATCAGCTGGTGCAGGTCTTCGGCCGAGGTCGTGCTGTCGTACGCGCCCGGCTCGTTGGCGGAGTCGCCGAAGCCGCGCAGGTCTACGGCGAAGACGCGGTGGTCGGCCGCGAGCAGCGGGATGAGCTTGTGGAAGGTCCACCAGGTCTCGGGGAACCCGTGGACCAGCAGGATCGGCGATCCGCCGGTCCCCGCGGCGACGTAGTGCAGGGTGGTTCCGTTGACCTTGGCGCGGTGGTGGGTGACTTCCGGCACGGTGGCGGTCATGTCTCTCCTCGAATTCGACAGCCAAGGTGTCGAACGATAGACACCTAGGCTGTCGTTTGTCCAGCTGCTGTAGCGTGTTGCCCATGTCCCGCTCTGGTGCCGATCTGGCGCTGCTGCTCCTCGGAGGCTTCCGCACACTCGTCGACGCGGCGACTGCCGAGTTGGCCCGGCGCGGCTACGAGGACGTACGTCCCGTTCATGATTTCGCCATGCGGGCCATCGCGGCAGGAGCCGACAGCGCCTCAGAGCTGGGTCGCCGTCTGTCGATCTCCAAGCAGTCAGCGGCGCGGACCATCGCGGTGCTGCAGGAGCGCGGATACGTCGCACGCGACACCGACCCCCTCGACGCCCGCCGCAAACGCCTTCAGGTCACCGCACTCGGCTACGACGTCATGCGGCAAGGTGAAGCGATCTTCGACGAGCTGCGCGATCAGTGGGAGCGGCAGATCGGCGCCGCCGAGCTCAAGACCGTCGAGACGCACCTGGCCACGCTGGTGGGGGCGCAGCCGGTGCGCTTCGACAACCCCGGCTGGATCATCCGAGATCTCGGCGAGTCCGTATAGAGCTTGGTGATGGCGAGGGGTACGACCGAGGCCGGCAAATACTGAGGAGAAGGTGGCCATTTCCATGAAGCCCTGGCGTATCCCCGTGGATGACGCGGCGGTCGACGACCTGCGTGCCCGGCTGGGCCGGGTCCGCTGGCCGGATGAGATCAACGACCCGGTCTGGGGTTGGGGCGTCGACCAGTCCTACCTCCGGCACGTCGTCGACGCGTGGGCTCGTTTCGACTGGCGCCGCAAGGCGGACGAGCTCAACGAGGTTCCGCAGTTCATGGCGGACGTCGAGGGTCAGCAGCTTCATTTCCTCCACATCGTGGGCGCATCGGAAGGCGCCGTGGCCGCGCGGGTGCCGCTGCTGCTGCTCCACGGATGGCCGGGCTCGTTCGTCGAGCTGCTCTCCGTCGTCCCGTCTCTCACGGCCGCCGCGGCGTCGCGGGGGCTCGTGCTCGACCTGGTGATCCCCTCGCTGCCGGGGTTCGGGTACTCCTCCCGTCCGACCGCCCCGGGCACGTCGCCCGAGGTGGCCGCTCGGTTGTTCCACACCCTGATGAGCGGGCTCGGCTATTCGCGGTACGCCGTCCAGGGCGGGGACATCGGTGCCGGCATCGCCATGCGCATGGGACTTCGTGAGCCCGGCGCGGTCGTCGGGGTCCACCTCAACTTCGCGTCGTTCCTGTTCGAGGACGGCGCTGACGAGGCCCCGGACGGGCCCGGGGCCCGCTATGACGCCCGCCGGCAGGCCTGGTCGCGCGAGGAAGGCGGCTATCTGCACGTGCACGCGACACGTCCGCAGACCCTCGGCTACGCGCTCGCCGATTCGCCGGTGGGCATGGCCGCGTGGATGGTCGAGAAGTTCCATGCTTGGACGGACCGTAGCGCGACGGGCGGCGCGGTCCCCGTGGGGCTCGACGAGATCCTGACCAATCTCAGCGTGTACTGGTTCAGTGAGACCATCACCTCGTCGATGCGGATGTACAAGGAGAGCGCGGCGGACCCGCTGGTGCTCTCCCCCCGACGTCGCATCGAGGTTCCGGTCGGTTTCTCCGCGTTCCCGCACGAGTTGCCGATCCAGCCGCGAGAGCGGCTGGATCAGGTCGCGAACCTCGTGCGCTGGACCGACATGCCCCGCGGCGGCCATTTCGCCGCCATGGAGGCTCCGGACCTGCTGGGTGAGGACATCGCCCAGTTTCTCGCCGGCCTGCCGGCCGTGCGCTCCTGATCCGGATCGCTCCGGCTCTTTCGCGAGCCGGCTCAATGAGAGCGTTCAAAGTCCAGCCAGCGCTGGAGGGATGAACTCGTGGATTTGAGTACGGCGGGATGATCTGGGGGCGCAGGCCAGATCTGCAGAAGATAATGCTCGGTCACCGTTTCGTAGCTCTCCTCATCCATTCCTCTGGCGTGGTACCGCAAACGATATGTTCCGGGGCCGGCGGAGAGCGGAGGAAGAGTATGCGCCCTCGCTCCTCCCCATTCCTCCAGCGAGACCCGGCCCGACGGCGAGTCGAAGCCGATCTCGACGATGTCTTCGTAGCCTTCGAGGTCAGCGCCTGGATCCCGATCGGCCACAGCCACCGTGAACCCCACCGTCCCGTACTGAAGACCTACGAACAGGAGGGCCTTGCCTTTTTCCACTCGGACGATCCCGGCAGGGTCGCTCGGCACGCCATTGAACTCGCCGGCAGAGCTGCACTCGTCGTCCACGAGATAGGTCTGGCCGTAATCCACCTCCAATTGTTCGACATGCACTACGGAGGTCTCATCCATGCTCATGGGCCGGAAGCATAGGCGCCGTCGGCGACAAGATCGTACCCACCGTCATCTGACTTTCGACAAGGGTATGAGTTGACGATCGGCGGATGAATCGCCTGCCTCATCCGCGGCAGGCTCGCCCCCATGGAAACATCATTTCCCGGACGGTGGATCGGCGGCGTGACGCTCGTCCTGGGGCCGGTCGTCCTGTGCGCCGGATACCTGCTGCGTCACCTGAGCTCCACGACCACCCTCACCTCTCAGCAGCAGGCGTGGGCCGAGGCGCAGCCGTTCGCCGCTTACGGCCAGCTCCTCGCCTACGCCTCACAACCCGCCCTGCTCACCCTCGCGTACGCGGTGTTCGCGCTGGGGGTGGTGCTGCTCTTCCCCGCCTTCATCGCCCTGGCCCAGCGGGTCGGCGGCGGCCTCGCCTGCTGGGGTGCCGCGCTGCTGGTGGCCGGGCTCTTCGCCCGCCTGTACTTCGCCGGCGCCGATCAGACCGCCTTCCAGCTCACCGAGGTCCTCGGGCTGGACCAGGCGACGAACGCCATCATGAAGGAGTACGTCGACATCACCTACGGGCCGTGGCGGGTGCCGGTCTGGGCTTCGGTCGGCCAGTACGCGGGCTCGCTCCTGCTGGCCATCGCCGCCTGGCGTTCGGGCGTCCTCGGCACCGCCCGCGCCGTGATGCTGCTGCTGGCGGGAGGCACCTGGATGGGCGTCCTGAAGGCCGCCTCGGTTCCCGATGTGCTGGTCACGGTCCTGCTCTGCGTGGCCCTGGTCCCGCTGGGCACACAAGTCCTGCGCGGACGGCCGCCGGCCCCGACCGGCCGACCGCAGGTCCTGAGCTGGTGAAAGAAGGCAGCGTGGAATGGAGGAAAGTCGCACCATGAGCGAGACCTACGCGACGGACTGCTGGCTCACACCGAGCGCCCAGCCCCGGTTCTCTCCGATCCACGGCACCGGCCTGTTCGCCGTCGAACGGATCCACCAGGACGAGGTCGTCATGCGGCTGGGCGGACAGGTCATCACCGATGAGACCCTGGCCGGGCTCCCGCAGCCGTACAGCAGCCTGACCGTCGAGGAAGGACTGCACCTCCTTCTCGACCCGGCCCATCCAGTGCGGTACGGCAACCACTCCTGCGACCCCGACCTCTGGCACCACGACGCGACGACCGTGGTGGCCCGGTACGACATCAGCCCGGGCCAGGAGCTGACCATCGACTACGCCACCCACACCGGTGTCGGAGCCTGGTCGATGGCCTGCCGTTGCGGCAGCCCCCTCTGCCGCCGCACCGTGACCGGTGAGGACTGGCGACTGCCTCACCTCCAGGCGGCGTACGGCGACCACTGGAGCCTGCCTCTGCTCCAGCGCATCAAGCGGCCGGCGGGACCTTCAGGCGTGCCAGAGGGCGGCGAGTTGCCGGGTGGCCAGGCGGGACGGCACAGCGCGCAGCAACAGGTCCCGCGCCCAGGCGGCGATGCCGGTCCTGGAGGTCAGCCGTGACTGCCGGGACGCCGCCCGCATGATGCGGTTGGCGCTGGGCCTGCGGTCGGCGTCGTAGCGCAGGAGTCGCTGGGCGACGTCCGCCCCCTCGGCGCCGGTCAGGTGGCGGGTCAGCGCGGCCGCGTCCTCGAAGGCCTGGCTGGCGCCCTGGCCCAGGTCAGGCGGCATGGCGTGCGCGGCGTCGCCGAGCAGTGCGATCCTGCCGAACGCGTGCCGAGGCCGGCGCCATCGGCGATCTTCCGACGGGCACCGGCCTCACCGACATCAAGGTCGGCTGGACGATGTCACCCTTCGCGCTTGGGCAGCACCCGCTTGACCGCGACCACGGCTGAGATGAGGGTGAACACCGCCAGGCCCACCCATAGTGCGTTCATGCCCATGAAAGGCGCGCTGGCGGCGGCGCCTCCGAAGCCTGCGGCGATGGAGCCGATCGGGGGGTTGTTGTACATCTACCATTTCCTTTCCTTGCGAAATGCCGCTTCCCAGAACGCTTTCGCCTGGGCGGCCTGAAGAAAGACGTCGAAGACCATCTCGATGACGATCACCGCGGCGATGGCCATCTGCACCCGCCCGCGGCTGCGTACCGTCACCACGCGTTCGAGGACGAAGATGGCCGTGATCCCCACCCACAACGGGTGCAGGGCGATGCCACCCATGGTCAGCACCGTGTACGTGAGCGAGCCGAGGTAGGCGACGATCACCACGATGCCGACGAAAGACAGGGCCTGCCGCCCCCAGTAGGGGTAGGTGACCCGGGTCCAGCCGTAGTCGGCGAGGTTCTCCAGGGCGCCGCGCTTCCAGCGCAGCCGCTGCCGGAACAACTCGCCCCAGGTGGGCATCACCTCGGTGGTCAGCGTGCACTCCGCCGGGCAGAGAATGCGCAGGTCGAGGTGGAGAATCGCGAGGGTCAGCTCGTTGTCCTCGGTCAGTACGCGCACGTCGTAGACATGGTTCCCGCCGGGCAGGCGTCCGCATCGCCGGGCGGCCACGACTTCCTGCAGAGTGATCGCGCGGAACAGGGTCGCCGTGCCGGTCAGGACCAGCGCCTTGCCCTGCAGTCGGCGGACATCCCTGGCGTAGCGGGCGTACTCGTTGCGCTGGAACATCCCGACCAGGCCGCCCCCGCGTTTGCCGGAGAAGGTCCCGCCGACGGCGGCGAGGCGGCCGTCGGCCAGCCGTAGCACGCCGTGGTGGATGAAGCCCAGATCGAGAGCGGAGTCCGCGTCCATGACGAGGATCGCGTCCGTGACCTCCAGCCTGGGCAGCAGGTCGTCAAGGACCTGATTGAGCGCCCCTGCCTTCTTGTGCCGGTTGCCCCTGGTCTCGACCACCTCGGCGCCCATCAGGAGCGCCAGCCCGGCCGTCCCGTCGGTGCAGTTGTCGGCGATGACGACGATCCGGTCGGGAGGGCGGATCTGCTGCGCCAGCGATGCGATGGTCTCCCCGATCTGCGCGGCCTCGTTGTGCGCGGGGATCAGCACCGTGACCCGCATCTGTGAGGGGTCCACGAGGGGTAGGCTGCGCCGGCCATCCTTGTCGCGTCGTCTTGGAACGGTCCAGTGGGCGGCGATCGGAGCTGGGTTGTGCACGGATTGTCCTGAGAAGAAGCGAAAATCCTGCCCTATCGGGACAGGAGTGCCCACTGTGGTGTCAGTGGCAATACAACACTAAAATGCCCTAATCGCGCTAGTTGGGGCTAACATGAGCTATGTCACGAGATTGACAAGATCTGGCCGATTTTTGGTCTTTTCGGGTGTTGTTGTGCTCCTCGGCGGCGGTGTGATCGGATACGCCTCACGCCCGGGAGGAGGCCTGCCGGTGCAGGGGCCACCGCAGCCTCCGATGAGCACGAGCGCGAGCCGTCCGCCGGTCAAGATCAAGCCTGTCCGGGCGCTGCCCGCCTCGCGGCCGGTCCGGCTGGAGATCCCCAGGATCGACGTCCGGACCTCTCTCATGACGCTGGGCAAGAACCCGGACCAGACCATCGAGGTCCCCCCACTGGCCCGAGCGGGCATCGCCGGGTGGTACCGGTTGGGGCCCACGCCGGGGGCGAAGGGGGCGGCGGTGATAGTCGGCCACGTCGACACGACCACGGGGCCGGCCGTGTTCTACCGGCTGGGACAGCTACGCGCCGGCGACAAGGTGCGGGTGAGCCGGCGAGACGGCAGCGTGGCGGTCTTCCTGATCGACGCGGTGGAGAGCGTCGACAAGGATCGCTTCCCGACGGACAAGGTGTACGGCGACCCGGGCTATCCGGCGATCCGCCTGGTCACCTGCGGTGGGGCGTTCGACAGGCAGAGCGGGCACTACGAGCACAACATCATCGCGTACGGCCATCTCGCCCGCTGAGACGAGCCGCTGTCACATCGACGTGGCGGCGCGGACGAGTGCCGCCGTGGCCGGTGATCGGGACTGTTGCGGCCAGGCGATCGCGAGGGTGACGGGCGGGGCGTCCGGGAGGCGGAGGTAGGCGACGCCCGGCCGGGGGTAGCGGGCGACGACGGACTCGGGCAGCAGGGTGATGATCTCGCCCAGTTCGACGAGTTTGAGCAACTGGGGCAGGTCGCGGACGTCGTACTGAGCGACGATCCCATCGAGGTACCGGCGGACCTCGTCGGGACGTATCAGCTCGGAGATGGGCAGGCCGAGCTCCGCGAAGCGGGCATGGCGGGCGCCGCCGCGTGCGGCGAGCGGGTGTCCGGCCGGGACGGCGGCGACGCTCGGCTCGACGGCCACGGTCTCGAAGTCGAGGCCGGTGTGGTCGAACGGCACGTGGACCAGGGCGGCGTCGGCCTCACCCTGGCGCAGGAGGCGCGGTTGCTCATTCCACCCGCACAGGCGGATCGTGACCGGGAGCGCCGCCGGGTCGGTCGCCAGCCTGGCCAGGATGGCATCCAGCAACCCGGCGTCGCTGTCGGCCTTGACCGCCAGGACCAGTTTCGGTTCGGTCGCGGCGACGCGTTGCGCTCGCCGACCGGCGGCCTGCAGGGCCTCCAGGGCGATGCGGGCCTGTTCGAGCAGTACGGTCCCGGCCGGGGTCAGCGTGACGCTGTGGGTGGTGCGCTCGAACAGAGTGACGCCCAGGTCCGCTTCGAGCCGGCGGATGGTGCGGGACAGGGGCGGGGGCGAGATGCCCAGCCGCTCGGCCGCGCGGGTGAAGTTGAGCTCCTCCGCGACGGCGACGAAGTAACGCAGCGGTCGCGACTCCACGGCCCACCTCCGATCGGTATGTCCCTGAGGGTAACAAGCCGGACCTTGGTGATCCTTCCCGTTCGGTGGCATCGCGGGGCATGGTCTGACTGCGCGCCCAGCACCTGGGCGGATGCCGAATGAAGGAAGACTTTCATGATCATTGTCAGTGGTGCGAACGGGAAGCTCGGCCGGGCGGTCGTCGAGCGGCTGCTCGACCGGGTCACGCCGGAACACATCGGTGTGTGCGTACGGGATCCTGAGCGGGCGCGAGAGCTGGCAGAGCGGGGAGTTCGGGTGCGGCGGGGGGACTTCGCCGACGCGGTCGGCCTTGAGCACGCGTTCGAGGCGGCGTCGCGGGTGCTCATCGTGTCGGTGGACGCGCTCGGTGAGGAGGCGCTGCGCCTGCACCGGACGGCGATCGACATGGCCGGGAAGGCCGGGGCCGAGCGCATCGTCTACACCAGCCACATGGGCTCGAACCTCGCCTCGCTCTTCGCGCCGATGCCCGATCATGCCGCCACCGAGGCGGAGCTGGAGCGATCAGGGGTCCGCTTCACCAGCCTCCGCAACGGCTTCTACGCGGCAACGGTGCTCATGCTGCTCAGCACCGCCCTCCACACGGGCGAACTGGCCGTGCCGCAGGACGGCCCGGTTTCGTGGACCTCCCACGGCGACCTGGCCGAGGCGGCGGCGATCGCCCTGACCGAGGACGTCCTCGACGGCGTGACCCCCGCGCTCACCGGCGCCGAGGCGATCGACATGACCGGCCTGGCGGCGCTCGCCTCGGAGCTCACGGGCCGGTCCATCCGCCGGGTCGTCGTGCCGGACGACGACTACCGGGCCGGCTTGGTCGCCCACGGGGCCCCGGAGGCGGTGGCCGACATGCTCGTCGGCATGTTCGCCGCGAGCCGCCGAGGCGAGTTCGCGCAGGTCGCACCGGATCTCGCCCGCCTGATCGGGCGGTCACCGGAGTCGCTGCGGGAGGTCCTCAGGCCGGCGATCGCGTAGGGCCCGGCTTGTTGTCGGTGGCGTGGTGCAGGATCGGCACACCGGATTCACCCCGACAAGGAGCTCAGATTGCCGCCCACCAACCAGCGAGTAGCCGGCCACGCCTTCCTCAAGGGCATGGCCCGGGACAGCTTCTTCCCTGACCATGTCGTCGACAAGGGCAAAGAGATCCTGCTGCGCCTGTGCGAGCGGATCGAGGCCGAGCAGCCGTCGGACCTCGCGGCGCTGTACGTCCTCACTCACGCGGCGACGGAGGAGTTCAACGAGCTCGACGCCGATATCGAGACCACGGCGCGGGAGGAGATCGCCGAGGACTTCTGGTTCGTGGCGTCGGCCTACGGGTTCGCGGACGTGGACGTGGAAGAGTTGATCGCGCCCCGCGACTGGTGACGCACCGCTGCACGGGCCTGGCCCGCGACATCGGGATGAGGATCCTCGGCGAGGATCCGTAAAACGGCTTCCGGCGTGGTGGGCAGGGCGGCGAGCCACAACCGGACCTGTATCGAGCGATCGTGGGCCAGACGGGGCAAGGCGTCGTGCGGGAGTCGATCTGACTCCATGGTGACCATGCGCACGGCCGCGATCCTGTCGTCGACGAGCAGGCGGAGGTGATCCGGGGTGAGGTGGGGATTTCGAGCCGCACCGACCCGGACCTTGGGATCGGGGTCGCGTATCGACTCGGCGAGAAGGTCTGGATCATCGGTGTGCGCGGCCAGGCCCGCTCGGACCTCTGGGGAGGCGTCCGCGGCGAGTGTCGCGTTCGTCTCCTCATCCAGCCCGGGCCTCTCGGCGAGCAACCGGCGCAGGACCTCGTCCGTGGACCGGCAGATGGCGCGGCGGACCTCGACACCGGCGGCCGGATGGTCCCGGCAGGGACCATCGGACCGACCAGTGAGGATCGTCGACCAGGGCGGCCAGGACATCCGGGGGACAGGCGGGATTCTCGACCAGGAGCTGGCGGGTCTTCAGATCCGGGTCCCCGGCGAGTGCGCGCAGCATTCCGTACGGCGCGTCGCTCCGGGCCGCCAGGGCGCGTCTGACCGCGCGGGAGGGGTCCGCCGCCATGGCTTCGAGGATTTCCGCGGGGGTGCCGGGGTCGCTCGCCACCGTCAGCCGGTCCTGGACCTTCGGTCGTGCGGATCCCTTACCAGAGGTCACCGATCCTTTCGCAAGCACGCGAGCGTCCTTTCTGGGGAGGATGTGAGCCACGGCGTCCAGGAGTGCGCGAAGCTCGGCCGGGTCGCTTCTCCCGACGGCGGTGACGGTGGCACAATCCGGTCGCATGCGCACCATCATGAGCGATCGCCTTCTGCTGCGCCCCTGGCGCGTCGACGACGCGGATTTTCTCCTGGAGCTTGAGTCGGGCAGGGAGATCATCGGGCCTGCGGGGTTGCGTACCACCATGACCACCCGCGAGGACGCGCTGGCCTCGATCGCGCGGCGTGCACTCGACGACCCGATCCACGGAGTTTGGGCCATCACCACAGCCGTGGACGGCAAGCTGGTGGGAAACCTCCTGTTCAAGCCGATCCACCTGTCGGCAGGCGAACCATCCGACGGGCCGGAGGACGTCGAGATCGGCTGGCACTTGCATACGGACGCCCAGGGGCGCGGCTACGCCACCGAAGCGGCCCGGGTCGTCATCGACGACGCGTTCAGCCGCGGGCTGACGAAGGTCATCGCCGTCACGGATCCGGCCAACCACGCCTCGCAGGCGGTCTGCCGACGGCTCGGTATGCGGCATCTGGGCCGCACGATGAGGTACTACGACTGCCCGAACGAGCTGTTCGAGAAGCGGGCTCCGGTCTGACTCCGGGGGCCGTGGCTGAGCGTCGCCGCGCACTCGATCTCCACCTGAGCGCCGCTGTCCAGGAGCGGCGTCAGCTGATGACTCACCTGATCTGAGCCGCCCGCGACCCCCCGGTAGGGGAGCGGCCAACGTCTCGGTTGGCACACCTGCTGCGTCCACAATGTGAAACATTATATCGCAATGTGAGATAGCCGGAGATAATTCGGCGTATGGGAAAAAGCTATGAACGTATCGACGGTCGGTTGCGGGAGTTCATCGAGGCGCAGCCCATGTTCTTCACCGCGACCGCGCCGCTCTCACCCACCGGTACGGTCAATCTGTCGCCCAAAGGGCTGACCGGGTCCTTCGCGGTCATCGACGAGGTCACCGTCGCCTACCTCGACTTCGCCGGCAGCAACGCCGAGACCGTCGCCCATCTGCGGGAGAACGGCCGGATCACCCTCATGTGGTGCGCCTTCCAGGGTCCGCCGAACATCGTGCGCGTCCATGGGCGCGGCGAGCCGGTCTTCCGGGACGACCCCCGGTGGAACGAGCTGATGGCCTACTTCCCCGACATCGACGCCGGTCTGCACGGGCTGCGGGCGATCATCGTCGTCCACGCCGAGCTCATCCGGGACACCTGCGGCTACGCGGTGCCGTTGATGACGTACGAGGAGGATCGGGACCTGCACAGCCGGCGCTTCGCCCGTGAGGACGACGCGTCCCTGAGCGCCTACTTCGAGAAGAAGGACCACGTGGCCGTCAGCATCGACGGCCTGGCTGGCCTCCCGCTGCCGCTGCCGCCGACCCCGCAGGCGGATAAATAATAAGTAAACCTTCTTATTGACAAGCGTGGTGACCGGGGTGTTACATCCTCTTAATTTAGGCGCCTCCGGTAGCACAGTGCCCCGGCAGGGCCACAAGACCGGAGGTCCACATGCGCAAACCCCGGCTACTCCTCACCGCCGCGGCCATGCTCCTCGCCCTGACCGGCGGCCTGGTCGCCTTCACCAGTGACGAACCGGCGGCAGCCGACATCGGCCCCATCACCTGGTCCGACGAATTCGACCGGGGCGCGGGGGCGCCGATCGACGACACCAAGTGGAAGTTCGACATCGGTGGCGGCGGCTGGGGCAACAACGAGTTGCAGTACTACACCAACTCGACCCGCAACGTGCAGCACGACGGACAGGGCCACCTCGCCATCACCGCACGCCAGGAGAACCCGTCCAACCTCCAGTGCCATTACGGCACCTGCCGGTACACCTCCGGCCGCATCCTGACCGCCGACAAGTTCACCCAGGCGTACGGTCGCTTCGAGGCCAGCATCAAGATCCCCCGGGGGAAGGGCATCTGGCCGGCGTTCTGGATGCTCGGCGGCGGCGACTGGCCGAACACCGGCGAGATCGACATCATGGAGAACGTCGGCCATGTGCCGAACACCGTCCACGGCACCGTGCACGGCCCCGGCTACTCCGGCGGCGAAGGCATCGGCGGCAGCCGCACGATCGGCGCGCCGCTCGGTGACACCTTCCACACGTACGCTGTCGACTGGTCGCCCAACCTCATCGTCTGGTACCTGGACGGCTCGGAGTACTTCCGCATCACGCCGGCCAACCTCGGCGGCGACCGGTGGGTCTTCGACCACCCGTTCTTCATGATCCTGAACGTGGCGGTCGGCGGTAACTGGCCGGGCAACCCGGACGGCAGCACCTCGTTCCCGCAGACGATGCTGATCGACTACGTCCGCGTCTCCGCCTGGACCAACGACAACCCGGGGACCGGCACCGCGCTGCGGTCCAACCTGAACGGCCGCTGCATCGACATCCCCGCCGCCAACCCCGTGGACGCCGCCCGGCTGCAGATGTACGACTGCAACGGCACCGCCGCCCAGCAGTGGTCCGTCAACGGCGACGGCACGGTCCGCGCGATGGGCAAGTGCATGGACGCGGCGGCGGCCGGCACCGCCAACGGCACCCCGATCCAGCTCTACACCTGCAACGGCACCGGCGCCCAGCGCTTCACGCTCAGCCCGGCGGGCGACCTCGTCAACCTCGCCGCCAACCGATGCGTGGACATCGTGGAGCGCAACACCGCCAACGGCGCGCAGCTCCAGCTCTGGGACTGCGCCGGCACCCCCAACCAGAAGTGGACCCGTTCCTGACCGCGAACCTGCCCAGCGCCTCCCCGTGAAACGCGGGGAGGCGCTTCCCCCAGGCGGTCAGAGCCGGGCGTTGCTTCGGTCAGGGGTGGAGGGTCGTGGGGAGTCGGTCGGCGGGGCGGCCCTGGGCCCAGTCCGGGTAGGGCGCGGGGAGGGCGCTGACCGCGTTCAGTTCCTTCAGGTCGTCGTCGGTCAGGTGGAGGTCCACGGCCGTCAGGGTGTCGGACAGCTGGCCGGGGCGGCGGGCGCCGACGATCGCGCTGGTGATGCCGGGCTGGGCGAGCGTCCAGGCGATGGCCACCTGGGCGACGGTGGCGCCGTGCCGGTCGGCCACCACGCGCAGGGCGTCGACGATGTCGTACCCGCGCTCGGGGTCGACCGGCGGGACGTCGGCCTGCGCCCGCCGGCTGTCGGCGTCGCTGGTGCCGGTACGGTCGAACTTCCCGGACAGGAAGCCGCCGGCCAGCGGGCTGTAGACCAGTGTGGCGAGTTCGCGGTCCACGGCCATCGGCAGGATCTCCCGCTCGATGTCGCGCCCGGCGAGGGAGTAGTACACCTGCTGGGAGACGAACCTGCTCAGATGGTGGAGGTCGGAGGCCCCGAGGTACTTCATCATCTGCCAGGCGGCCAGGTTCGACGCGCCGAGGTAGCGGACCTTGCCCTGCCGGACCGCGTCGTCGAGCGCGCTCAGGGTCTCCTCGGGCGGGGTCAGCGGGTCGAAGCTGTGGATCTGGTAGAGGTCGATGTGGTCGGTGCCCAGGCGGCGGAGGCTGTCTTCCAGCGCCTGGGTGACCCACGACCTGGACAGCCCGACCTCGTTCGGGCCCTTGCCCATCCGCCCGAAGAGCTTGGTGGCCAGGAAGACGTCCCGGCGGCGGGAGCCCAGCACCCGGCCGAGGATCTCCTCGCACTCACCGCCCGCGTAGATGTCGGCGGTGTCGATGAGGTTGACCCCGGCGTCCAGGGCCACGCCGACGATCTCGTCGGCGGCCTTGTCGTCGAGCCCGCCGATGATGTTCCACGGCGGGGTCCCGCCGCCGCCGAAGGTCATGGTCCCCAGCGCGATGCGGGAGACGAAAACTCCCGTGGCGCCCAGTCGCTCGTACTGCATGAAAATGCCTCCCCCTACGGTTTACCTGCGTCAACGCTAGGCTTCGGCGGTGGGAGGGGACCATCCTCAGGCGTCTGCGAAACTTACGAGATGCTCTGCGGGCGGGCCCTGCGGCGGGGGAGCCGCCGCCATCGGATTCGCCCGGTATCGTCCCGGCGACACCCCGACGACCCGCTTGAAGGCGGCGCTGAACCCGGCCTCCGAGGCGTAGCCCCACTCGGCGGCGACCGACGCCACCGTACGGTCTCCGGCCAGCAGCGCCCGCCCAGCCGTGTGCATGCGCCAGCGCAGCAGATACTCCAGCGGCGGCATCCCGACCAGTTGCCTGAACCTGGCCGCGAACGTCGCTCTCGACATGCCCACCGCGTGGCCGAGCTCGGCGACCGTCCACCGCCGCGCCGACTGCCGGTGCATGAGCACCAGCGACCCGCCGATCTGGGGATCGCCCAGCGCGCCCAGCCAGCCGTACGGCGTCGTCCCGCCGGACTCCTCGACCAGGGCCCGGACAGCTTGCAGGAACAGCATCTCGGCGAGCCGTTCGATCATCATCGGTGCGCCGATCCGGACCCGGTCGGCCTCTTCCAGGCAGAGCCGGAGCAGCGGCTGGATCGCCCGGGCGGGTGCCGTACCGGCTCGGATCGCTGTCAGGACCGGCAGCCCGGACAGCAACGAGGCGACGGTGGGGTCGAGGAAGTGGACGCCGGCGCCGAGGACGAGCGTGGGCTCCGCGCCCGGTTCGCCGAGCTGGACGATCCGGGTCCGGGACGCCTGGTAGACCCGCTGACCGTCGTCCAGCGGCGTGGACCGCTCGTCGGCCACCTGGAACCAGTGGAAGTCGGACAGCAGGAAGCAGTCGCCGGCCGAGAGCCGCAAGGAGGGTTCGCCGTTCGCCCCCAGAACGCAGGATCCGGTGAGCACCGCGCCGATCTTGATGTGTTCATGGGCGTCGAAGCGCAGTCCCCAGTGACCCGTGGCCTCGACCCCCGACAGGTGACTGACGTGGACGTTGAGCGCCGCCAGCACGTCGAGCAGCGGGTCCGGCATCCTTTCCATGCGCATCGAGAATACTGTCGCCGCCCTCTACTCCGGCCAGGCGGAGTTCTGGATGACCTCGACGAAGTCGATGTGCCGGAACCCCGGGACGAAGTGTTCCAGCACGTCACTGTTGACCGTGCCGAAGGTGCTGTCGGGGCGGTGCCGGAAGCCCTCGGTGAAGGCGGCGAGGATCTGCCGCTTGAAGTCGGGCCGAGGATGGGCGGCCGTCACGGCGGCGATGTCGCCGGCGGACAGCTTGTCGTGGCCGACGCCGAGCACGTCGGTCTCGACCCCCGCCGTCACCAGCGCCACCTCCGGCTCCAGCCGCCACGGCACCTCGGGCGTGGTGTGCAGGGCGATGCCCTCCCAGACCTTGCGGATGTCGGCCTCCGGCACCTCGTGCGCGGCGAGGAAGCGCCGCGCCTCGTCCGCGCCGTCGAGCTCGAAGCGCTGGTCGTCGCGCCGGTACGTCTCGGTGAGCCCCAGGTCGTGGAACATCGCCCCGACGTAGAGCAACTCCGGGTCGGCGACGAGGCCGAGCCGGTGGCCCTGCAGCATGCCGAAGAGATAGACCCGGCGGGAGTGATGGAACAGCAGCGGCGGCGCCGCCTGGCGGACGAGTTCGGTGGCCTCGGCGGCCAGGGCCGAGTCCGGGATCCGTACGCCCGCGATCGTCTCTGTCATGGTGGTGTCCTTCCCGTGATACAGCCGTTCACCTGGACCAACACTGCCGGACGGGCCGGCGGGGCACACCGCGTAGTGGGTCATACTGTCCACAGATACGGACATGAGCAGGGGAGGGGACATGCCTCGCGCCCACCGCGTGGGCATCCTGGTGTTCGACGGCGTCAAGCTGCTCGACGTCGCGGGCCCGAGCGAGGTGTTCAGCGAGGCCAACCGGTCGGGCGCGGGCTACGAGCTGGTGCTCTGCTCGCCCGACGGCGAGCAGGTCGTCTCCTCGACGGGCATGCGCATCCCGGTGGACGCGAGCGCCGGCGACGACCTCGGGCTCGACACCGTCCTGGTGATGGGCGGCGACCTCTTCCCCGGCACCCCCGTCGGGGCCGGGCTCGTGGCCGCCGCCCGGCGCCTCGCCGCACGGGCCGCCCGCGTCACCTCGGTCTGTACGGGGGCCTTCATCCTCGCCGAGGCCGGCCTGCTCGACGGGCGCCGGGCCACCACCCACTGGAAGCACACCCGGACGTTGCAGCGGGCCTATCCGCTGGTGTCCGTCGACCCGGATGCGATCTTCGTCAGGGACGGCGGGGTCTACACCTCGGCCGGGGTGAGCGCGGGCATCGACCTGGCGCTCGCGCTCGTCGAGGAGGATCACGGCGGCGAGCTGGCCAGGACCGTCGCCCAGGCCCTGGTGGTCTTCCTGCAGCGTCCGGGAGGGCAGTCGCAGTTCTCGCCGTCGCTGCGTGGCCCGCGCCCGCGCACGCCCCTGCTGCGCGCGGTGTTCGACGAGGTGGCGGCCGATCCCGCGGGCGACCACTCGGTGCGGCGGCTCGCCGCCAGGGCGAACGTCAGCCCCCGGCACCTGTCGCGCCTGTTCAAGGAGGAGCTGGGCATGACCCCGGCCAAGTACGTCGAGGCCGTCCGCTTCGACGCGGCGAAGTCGATGCTGGACGCGGGCCACTCGGTGACGCACGCCGCCGAGCGGGCGGGCTTCGGCAGCTCGGAGTCGCTGCGGCGGGCGTTCGTCCAGCACCTGGGCATCCCGCCGCGCTCCTACCAGCAGCGTTTCCTGTCCACCGGCCGCGCCTCCGGCTGAGCCGCAGGCGCGGCGGCGAGGCCGCTCAGCGGTGCCGGGGGCGGAAGGCGTCGATGACGTCCATCGGGGCGGCGCCCGCCGCGTCGCCGCCACCGGGGATGTAGATCGTGCCGCCCACCGCGACCGCCGCCGTGCCGTGCCGCGGCACCGGCATCGGCGCGAGCCGCTGCCAGCGGTTTCGCTCCGTGTCGTAGGCCTCGGTCTGGGCGAAGACGCCGTTGGAGCCCTCGGCCGGGTTGCCCTCGCCGCCGAAGGTGTAGATCGTCGAGCCGACGGCCGCGGCGGCGATGCCGCCACGGGCGGTCGGCATCGGCGCCCGCTCGGTCCAGCGGCGGGCCCGCAGGTCGAAGGCGTAGACGGTGTCCCGGACGTTCACCTGCCCCCGGTCCCGGCCGCCGAGCACGTAGAACGTCCCGCCGACGATGGCGCCGCCGACGTGGTCGCGCGCCTGGGGCAGGCTGGGCAGGCTCTCCCAGCGGCCGGTCACCACGTCGTAGGAGGAGACCGTGGCCACCGTGTCCTGAAGGCCGCCCGGCCCGGGGGTCAGGGTCCGCATGCCGCCGGCGAGGTAGATCTTCGTCCCGCGGACGCCCATCGCGGAGCTGCCCCGCTCGGTCCCGGCCGGCATCGGCGCGAGCTCGGTCCACCGGTTCGTCCCGGGATCGTAGACGTAGCTGTCACGCAGCGCCTGCCATGAGCTGCCACCGGACAGGGCGCCGAGGACGTAGATCTTGCCACCGACCGCCGCGACGTTCGGGTGGTTCATGGCGACGGGCAGGGGCGCGCTCGGCGACCAGGAGTCCTTCCGGGTGTCGTACACCTCGACGCTGGTGGTGGTGACCACGGCTCCTGCGGCGTCGCGCTGGATGCCGCCGATGACGTACACCTTGCCGTTGAGCGCGACGACACTGTGCTCTTGCCGTACGCCACCGGCGATCGGCGCGAGCGGCTTCCAGCCGTTGCCGTAGACCGGGTCCGAGACGGTGGCGGGTTTCGTGACGGCCGGCTCCGGGTGCCCGGGGTGGGCGTGGGCCGGGGCGGCGGGGGCAGCCATCAGTGCGACCCCGAGTGCCAGGGCGGTCCATCGTCGCATCGCGACCTCCAATGTAATGGCGTTAAGATCAACCTATAACGACGTTACAAGCCCCTTTATAACGGTGTCAAGCCATGGCTATAATGGCGTTATATGGAAACGTACGAAACCCAGACTCGTCAGCGCATCCTCGACTCCGCGGCGGACCTGATCGCCGAGTCCGGCATCGAGGGCACCTCGATCCGGGAGATCTGCGCGGCCGCAGGCGTCACCGCGCCGACCGTCTACCACCACTTCGGCGACAAGAACGGCCTGATGGACGCGGTCGTCACGGACGGGTTCGAGCGCTATCTCGCGGAGAAACGCCGCCGCCGCCCGACCGCCGACCCGGTGGAGGACCTGCGCCGGGGCTGGCGCGGGCACGTGGAGTTCGGGCTCCGCCACCCCGCCTTCTACCGGCTGATGTACGGCGGAGCGCGGCAGGAGCAGCACCCCGCCGCCGCGGAAGGGGCGCGCATTCTGCACGGCATCGTCACGCGGATCGCCGAGGCCGGGCTGCTGCGGATGCCCGTCGAGGAGGCCGTCCAGACGATTCACGCCGCCACGGTCGGCACCACGATCCTTCTGATCACCGATGCGGACGCGCCCGGCATCGAGGGGCTGTCCGAGCGGGTCCTCGACGCCGTGATCGACGCCGTACTGGTCGCCCGGCCCCGCACGGAGGCCGACGGCCTGCCCGCACAGGCCGGGACGCTGCGCGGACTCCTGGCGCAGACCCCCGACGCCCCGCTCACGGCGGGGGAGCGCGCCATCCTCCTCGAACTCCTCGCCCGGCTCGCTGACCGGCGAGGGTAGGCCCGCCCTGGTCAGCGGGAGCCGCGGCCCATACCCGACCGATCTAGACGAGTCCCAGGAGGCGGGCCGCGTTGTCCTTGAGGATCTTGGGGCGGACCTCCGGCTTGATCTCCAGCTTGTCGAAGTCGGCCATCCAGCGGTCCGGGGTGATCACCGGGAAGTCGGAGCCGAAGAGCACCTTGTCCTTGAGCAGCGTGTTGGCGTACTGCACGAGCTGCGGCGGGAAGTACTTGGGCGACCATCCGGACAGGTCGATGTAGACGTACGGCTTGTGGGTGGCGACCGACAGCGCCTCGTCCTGCCAGGGGAACGACGGGTGGGCGAGGATGATCCGCAGCTCGGGGAAGTCCACCGCCACGTCGTCGAGCAGCATGGGGTTGGAGTACTTCAGCCGGATCCCGCCGCCGCCGGGGACGCCCGCGCCGATGCCCGTCTGGCCGGTGTGGAACAGCGCCGGCACCCCGAGCTCCTCGATGGCCTCGTACAGCGGGTAGGCGGCGCGGTCGTTGGGCGCCATGCCCTGGATGCTCGGGTGGAACTTGAAGCCGCGCACACCGTACTGCTCGACGAGCCTGCGCGCCTCGCGCGCGCCCGCCCTGCCCTTCCACGGGTCGATGCTGGCGAACGGGATCAGCACGTCGGCGTGCTCGGCGCAGTCCTCGGCGATCTCGTCGTTCGGGATGGGGGCGTGGCCGGTGGCCTGCTCGGCGTCCACGGTGAACACCACCGCGGCCATCCGCCGCTCCCGGTAGTAGGCGGCCATCTCCGCGATGGTCGGCTTCGGGTGCTCCTTGAAGTACTTGGCGGACGCGCCGAACAGCTCGGGGCTCAGCGACCCCTTCCCGTCCCGGGAGACCTCGGCGTGGGTGTGCACGTCGATCGCGACCAGGTCTGCGACGTTCATGACGGGATCTGCCACGAGCTCGGGCCTCCTGTGTGTCTCGCCACGGCCTGCGCCGTGGATCGGTTAGGGGTACGGTGCCGCACGGGCCGGGGCGCACCTCGGCCCGCGCGGGCGTGATGGGGATACTAGGGCTCGGTCGTCACGGGCACCACGGCCGGCTCCTCGGGCTCCGGCGTCGGCGGGACGACCCGCTTGACGCCGAGCACCGCGATGAGGCTCACCACGCCCAGCCCGGTGATGAGGGCGGCGACCGCGTTGGACGAGCCGGTCGACAGGTAGAGGGCGGGGAACGCCGGGGTGATGGCACCGGAGACGGTGGCGCCGATCGCGTAGGCGATGGAGATGCCGCTGTAGCGGACCTTGGTCTCGAACAGCTCGGTGAACAGGCCGCCCTGCGCGCCGGCCATGATGCCCTGCACGATCGCGGCGATCAGGAAGGCGACCACCGCCCCGCCGATGGTGCCGGTGTTGACCAGGGCGAACATCGGGAACGGCCAGATCACCGCGGTGACCGCGCCGATGGCGTAGAGCAGCTTGGGGTTGTAGCGGTCGGACAGCAGCGCGGAGACGACGATCGCGAGGATCCACACCGACGTGGAGGCCAGAATGATCGCGAGCAGCGCGTTACGGGTGTAGCCGACCTGGGTGCCGTAGGACAGCATGTACACGGTCACCGCGTAGCCGATCGCGGGCGGTGCGATCGCGGCCAGGCTGGCCAGGATGAGGTTGCGCGGGTGGTTGCGGAGCAACTCCCTGAAGGGCACCTTGTTGATCGCCTTCTTGGCCTTCACCTGCTGGAACTCGCGCGACTCCGACAGCCGGACGCGGATGACGAAGCCGACGATGACCAGCAGCGCGCTCAGCAGGAAGGGGATGCGCCAGCCGTAGGAGAAGAAGTCCTCGTCGCTCATGCCGGCGACGAAGAGGAACGCCAGGTTCGAGGTCAGCACGCCGATCGGCACACCGAACTGGGCGAAGCTGCCGAAGAAGGCCCGGCGGCCCGGGGTGGCGCTCTCGGTGGAGATGAGCAGCGCGCCGCCCCACTCGCCGGCCACGCCGAAGCCTTGGACGAGGCGGAGCGCCACCAGCAGCATCGGGGCGCCGAAGCCGATGGCGGCGTACGTGGGCAGCAACCCGATGGCGAACGTGGCTCCACCGGTCAGGAGCAGGGTCATGACCAGCATCGACTTGCGGCCGATCCGGTCCCCGAAGTGGCCGATGACCGCGGCGCCGATGGGGCGGACCAGGAACCCGGCGGCGAACGCCGACAGGGACGAGAGGGTGGCGACCTCGGGGGAGGCGTCCGGGAAGAACAGTCTGGGGAACACGATCGCGGCGGCGGTGCCGAAGATGAAGTAGTCGTACCACTCGATCGAGGTGCCGATGAAACTGGCGGCGAAGATGCCCTTGGTCGATGAGGCTTTCGTCGTGCCGTTGTTGGCCATGGATAGTGCTCCTCAGAGCGGGGGGGTGAATGTACTTGAGCCGGGGGATCTCACATTTGCTGATCTTGTAAGGAACGTTACGGATTTACTTTCGGAACGTAGTTTGGCCAACGCCTCCTAGTCTTGGGTCTTCTGCGGTGCCCGGCCTACGTCATATGTCGCGGTTGCGGGCGATCGGGCCCGCGATGGGCGCCACCTGGCGGGGCGGCCCGCCCTCGACGGTCAGGGTGTGTCCGGAGATCCACCTGGCCCGGTCGCTGAGCAGGAACAACGTCGCGTGGGCGATGTCCCAGGCGGTGCCCTCGGTCTTCAGCGCGGTGCTCTCACGCCGCGGCTCGCGCCGTTCTTCGGGCATGTTCGCCGCGGCGAACGCGCCCCAGATCATGCCCACTCGCACGCAGTTGACCCGAATGCCCTGCGGCCCGAGGGTGGTGGCCGCGCCGTCGGTCATGTTCTCCAGCCCCGCCTTGGCGACGGAGTAGACCATCCCCGGCCCGCGCGCCACCACGGCCACCGAGGAGATGTTCACGATCGAGCTGCCGCGCGGCAGCACGGGGACGGCGTGCCGGGTGACCTGCCAGGCCGAGCCGAGGTTGACCGCCATCAGCTCGTCGAACCGTTCGGGAGTCACCTCGAACAGGCCGGCGGGGTCGCCCGACGCGACGTTGTTCACCAGCGCGTCGAGCACGCCCAGGTGCCCCACCACCTCGGCGACGGCCTCGGCGCAGGCTCGGTCGGAGGTCACGTCGGCGACCACGGCGATGGCTTCGCCGCCGGCCGCGACGATGGACTTCACGGTGCGCTCGGCGGCCGCCGCGTCGCGGTCGAGCACCGCGACCCGCGCCCCCTGCGCGGCCAGGACCCGGCTGATGGCGTAGCCGACCCCCGGCAGCTCGCCGTTCTGGCCGGCTCCGGTGACGAGCGCGGTCCGACCGGCCATCCACCGCGGTCCGGCGTCGGCGAAGGGGTCGATCAGCGGGTCATCGGGCATGGTCGCTATCCTTCGGCGCGGTCGAGCGGCGGCTCGATGCGGGCGGCGATGCCGGCCCAGTTGGAGAAGACCCGGACGACCATGGAGATGCCCGCGTTACGGGCGCCGGCCACGATGATCGGCAGGTTCTTGGGTGAGTCGTCGGCGAAGAACCGGTCGAAGTCCCCGGTGTCGGTGTCGTCGCGCACGGCCCCGATGTTCCCCGCCCGGACGGCCTTGCCGGCCCGCGCCAGGTCGGCCTTCGGCCGCCCGCACCGCTCCAGCAGCCAGGTGCGCACGTCATCCTTGCTCATCCCGGCCTTGGCCAGCAGCTGCGCGTGCTCGGGGCAGAACACCACGCCCGCGCTCGCGTGCTTGAACAGCCAGCTGCCGGTGCGCGAGATGGTGTCGGCGAAGTCGCCCAGCAGCAGCTCGGGATCGTCGGTGTTCCGGTTGTCGACGAACTCGCTGGTCCTGAGCAGCGTGGTGGACACCGCGTCGGAGCCGGCGGCCACGCCGCCGTCCACCGAGAACGGCTCCCACGGGCTCTCTTCCTCGTTCTCGGCGATGCACATCGCCCAGCGTCCGGGAATACCCTGGGTCGCCTGCTCCAGCACGTGCGGCACCACGCCGAGCGCGTTGCGGACGATCAGCCCGATCGCCCTGGCCACGGTGGCGTTCGCCCGGAATCCGGGGCCGAACACCCCGCCGGTGCTGTTGAAGCCGAGGCGCCCGCGTACCGGACCGTTGACCACGATCAGCGGCGCGGGGCCGCTGGTGCTCTGCCAGCCGCCGCCCACCGTGGAGCGCTCCGCCATCAGCGCGTCCCAGGCGGCCAGCACCACCGGGAAGTACTCCGGCTTGCAGCCGGCCATGACCGCGTTGACGGCGGCCAGCTCGACCGACACCTGCCTCTTGAGATGCTCGAGCTGGCCGATGACCTCGTCGGCGGGCCGGGAGGTGGTGGCGAGGAACCGGTCGACGAGCTCGCGCGTCGACGGCACGACGGGCAGGCCGTCGGTCCAGCCTCGCTCGTACATGTACTCGATGGACTTGTGCGCGGCGTCCAGGGCGTCGGTGACCTCCATGGGCGCCTGGCTCGCCGTGTCGTCGACCGTGGTCATCGAGCGGCCTCGCACAGCCGCTCGGCCACGACGGCGGCCAGGTCCTCGGCGCGCTGGGCGACCTGCGCCTCGGTCAGCACCGCGACCGGGTGCGGCGTCAGCAGGAACTCGAAGTCCTTGTCGCCGTGCACCTCGGCCATCGCCCGCGCCGTCACCTCGAAGGCGTCGCTGCAGATCACCGCCGTCGGCAGGCCCGCGCGCTCGAACGCGATGCCGTCGGCCGCCGCCGAGGCGCTGCACGATCCGCAGTCGCCGACCCCGGCGACCACCACGTCGCTGACCGCCTTGATCTCGTTCAGCATCGGCTCGTCCACCGGCCAGGCGACGTTCGGCTTGGTGCGCTGGATCGTCACCACCGCGCCGTACCGGGCCTCCAGCACCTTGCCGATCTCGGTCAGCATCTGGGCGGCGTTCTTCTTGGTGTTGCACAGCAGACCCACCCGGGCGCCGGCCAGGGTCGGCACTCGTCTCGCCGACGTCGCCACACTTACGGGACCTGCCGACAGGCCGGTCGGGTCAAGGATTCGATCGAACATCACACACCTCTTCTCATCCCCGTCGCCGGGGTCAGACGTCGCTGGGATAGGAGAGCCGGATGCCGTCGGCGGCCACGCCGAGGATCGGCTCCAGCATGCTCACCATCACGGTCTTGGGGACCAGGCAGTCGGCGCAGCTCTCGGGGTCGGCGGCGATCCGCACGTCGAATCCGGTGCCGCGTTCCTCGACGCTCAGGTGGTAGCCATCGACGGCCAGCGTGGACCGCATCTGCTCCAGGCGTGCTTCGTCTCGCATCTTCGCCTCACTCACATCGTGACCGGCGGTCCGCGGGGGACTCGCGCGGGACGGGCCCGCGAGAGCGGCCGTTGGGCGGGCCGGGGGGCCACTACGACCCTGCTCAGAGCAATGTAAAACGTGGTTCAGACGAATGAACCAGGTCTTTCGTGAGGCGGAAGGGCTACTAACAATTCGCGTGCGTGCCCTGGTAGCTTCCCGGAAGGGAAGGCTGACTTCCGCAGAGCGGAAGGCTTTTTCAGCCGGTTTGGGCTACTATTGAAAGACTGTCCGTTTGTGTAGCCTGGTTAACGCCCATGTAACTCAGGTCACGAAAAACGACGGGCAGGTGAATAGTGACTGTCCTGGCAGACAAGTCTCTGGAACCCCATCGCCTGACATCGGCCCAGCGCGTTCTCTCGATCCTCGGGGTCTTCGACACCGAGAACCTGGCGCTGTCCCTCAGTGAGATCAGCCGCAGAACCGGTCTCACCCTCAGCACGACCCACCGACTACTCAACGAGCTCCGCTGCTGGGGCGCGCTGTCCCGGCACAGCGACGGCAAGTACAGCATCGGCCTGCGCATCCTGGAGCTCGGCACGCTCGCGCCCCAGGGCGGCCAGCTTCGCGAGATCGCGCTCCCGTTCCTGCATGACCTGCAGCACGCCACCCATGGCAACATCCATCTGGCGGTGCCCGAAGGGCATGACGTGATCTACGTCGAGTCGCTCCGGGCCCGGGACACCGTTCCGGTGCCGAGCAGGCTCGGCGGGCGCTGGCCCATGCACGCGACCTGCACCGGGCTGGTGCTGCTGGCCAACTCCTCCCAGGAGTTCCAGGAGGAGGTGCTCTCCTCGAAACTGCGCCAGTACACCGTGAACACCCTGACCGACCCTGACGCGCTGCGGCACTTCCTGGCCGAGGTGCGCAAGTCGAGCGTGGCCATCATGGAGAGCCAGCTCACCTACGACGTGATGGCCGTCGCCGTGCCGATCCGCGGCCCGCGGGATCGCGTCGTGGCCGCCGTGGGCATCACCGTGCCGAGCGCGTCGATCACGCCGCACTCCCTGGTGCCGGCGCTGGCGGCGACCGCCCGCAGCATCTCCCGTGCCCTCGGCGCGCCGTCGGCCGTGGCCGAACCCGCGGGGCAGCGCCCGCCGGCGCACTGGCAGGCGCGCGAGGTCAAGTACACCGCCCCGACGGCACGTCAGACCCCACGGGTGGCCGGCGGGGTGGCCTGACCGGGACGCCGACGGCGCGGGTCCGATGAGGGCCCGCGCCGCACGCGTGCGTTCGCTTACTCGCCCATGGGGACCGAGGTGACCGGCTCCATGTCGTAGCGGTGCGGCGGGCCGCCGTCCACGGCGACGATCTGCCCGGAGACCCACCGGGCGCGGTCGCTCAGCAGGAACAGCCCGGCATGCGCGATGTCCCAGGACGTGCCCTCGGTCTTCAGCGAGGTGCCCAGGCGGCGGGTCTCGCGCATCGACTCCGGCATGCTGCCCCGCGCGGCGAACGCCCCCCAGATCGCGCCGACCTGGATGCAGTTGACCCGGATGCCCTGCGGCCCGAGGGTGGTGGCCGCGCCCTCGGTCATGTTCTCCATCCCGGCCTTGGCGATGCAGTAGACCAGGGCGGGGCCGCGCCTGGAGACGCCGACCGACGAGATGTTCAGGATCGAGCTGCCGCGCGGCATCACCGGGACGGAGTGCCGGGTGACCTGCCACGCCGACTTGAGATTGATGTTCATGAGCTTGTCGTACTCGTCCGGGGTGACGTCGAAGATCCCGTTCCTGCCGCCGGCCGCGACGCTGTTGACCAGCGTGTCGAGGGTGCCGAAGCGGTCGACCACCTCGGCGACGGCGTCCGCGCAGGACCGGTCCGAGGTCACGTCGGCGATCACCGCGATCGCCTCGCCGCCCTCGTCGGCGATCATCTTGACGGTCCGCTCGGCGGCCTCCACGTCCCGGTCGAGGACGGCGATCCGGGCGCCGTGCCTGGCCAGCACCCGGCAGAAGGCGTATCCGACACCGGGGAACGAGGTGCTCTGGCCGCCTCCGGTGACGAGCGCGGTGCGCCCGGCCATCCACTGCGGGCCTGCTTCGGCGAAGGGATCGATCATCGGGTCGTCGGACATTACCTGCTCCATCCTGGTGTAGCGGTACAAGTGAGGTCAGCTGGAGATTCGGGTCAGGCGGGACTTCATCTCGCTGCGCTCCAGAGAGCCGGGCGGGACGATGGCGACCGAGGCGCGGACCGTCAGCCTGGCCCGGATCAGGTCCTCGATCTCGTGACGCAGCCCGTCCTGGTCGCCGGGCTCCTCGCCGACCTCGACCTCCACCCGCAGCGGCGGCTCCACGCTCGGGCCGGGGCTCGGCAGCACGATCTGCACCACGCCGTTGGTACGCGGGTGCAGCGTCTGCACCAGATCGCGGATCGCCGTGGGGAACACGTTCACGCCCCGCAGGATCAGCATGTCGTCAGTACGCCCCACGCAGCGGATGAGCGGTGCGCCGTCGTCGGCGAGCCCGGTGACGAGCACCCGGTCGCGGGTGCGGAAGCGGACGAGCGGGCAGCACTCACGGTCCACCGAGGTGTAGACGAGCTCGCCGGAGACGCCCGGCTCGGGCACGAGCGGCTCGCCCGTCTCCGGGTCGATCAGCTCCACCAGCACGTGCCGGCCACCGGTGAAGCGCATGCCGCCGGCGCCCGGAGGCTCGGCGAACAGCACCGGCGCCATGTCCGCGTTGCCGAGGCCCTCGGTGACCTGCGCGCCCCAGGCCTCCTGCATGTGCCGCTGGAAGGCGGGCTCGCCGCCGCCGGGCTCCCCGCCGACGAAGATCTTGCGGATGCCGAACTCCCGGGGGTCGCGCCCCAGCTTGCGCACGTACTCGGCCAGGTAGCGGATGTAGGAGGGGGTGGCGTGCAGCGCGGTGACGCCGAGGCTCTCCAGCGCCTGTACGGCCTTCTCCGACGCTCCGGTGCCGACCGGGACCATCGTGCAGCCGATGCGCTCCAGCGCGTCGCGGATCGGCAGCCCGCCCACGAACAGCGTCAGGCCCGCGCCGTGCAGCACGATGTCCTCGCGGGTCGCGCCCATGGTCATGAAGGCCCGGGAGACCATCTCGGTCCACGCGTCGGAGTCGCGCCGGGTCACTCCCACCCAGCTGGGCTTGCCGGTGGTGCCGGTGGAGGCGTGGACGCGGATCACGTCGACCATGTCCACGCCCGCGTGGCCACCGAGCGGCGGCGTGGCCGCCTGGGAGTCGCGCAGCATCTGCTTGTCCGTGAAGGGCAGTTTGCGCATGTCGTCCAAGGACACCAGTGCCGTCGGATCGGTCCCGTGCTCGGCGAACAGGCCGGCGTAGAAGGGAGAACGCGCGGGCAGCCCGGCGAGCTGCGTGCGGAGCATCGCGGTGACGGCGTTACGGTCCTCAGCCGCGACGAAGCCGGGTGTGATCACGTATTGTCCTTCCGGGGGAATGGGGTTGCCAATGCTCGGAAGCGGCCATGATGGCGGCCGCAGCGCATAAGGAGACTCCCGAGGCCGTGCCTCATGGCGGTTAGCTGCGGTGCTTCACTATGCCCAGCGGCCCGGCTGACAGACCAGCTGACTTTCGCGTCGCGGAAAGCAAATGCCGTGCGCCGCCGCCCGGTGGAAGGGCTCCCGGCGGTCACGTACAGGACACGGCGCGGTGATTGGTTTCCGCTGAGTGAAATCCTCGTCGCATTCGTCTGACCTCGCCGACATCCTGGCAGCCAAGCGAGACATGGCGTGCCGCCGCCGCCCCGGCGCACGGCCACCACCAGGAGAGAGGCCCGCCTTTTCATGGCAGACACGGTACGTGCGGCTGTCCAGGTCGCCCCTCACAAGATCGAGATACGCGAGTTCCCCCGGCCGGAGATCGGCCCCGATGACGGCCTGATGCGTGTCGAGGCCAACGGCATCTGCGGCAGTGACGTCGAGATCTACAGGGGGCACATCGGGTCGATGGCCCGGGAGGACCCCAAGCCGTTCGTGCCCGGCCACGAGCCGATGGGCATCATCGAGGAGGTCGGGGAGCGGGCCGCGGCCCGGTGGGGCGTCAAGCCCGGCGACCGGGTGGCCGTGGAGGTCATCATCCCGTGCCACGCCTGTAAGACGTGCCTGGCCGGCCGCTATCAGGCGTGCCCCAACCGGCAGCCGGGGCACGGCGTGGCGGCCACCGACGTGGCCCCGTCGCTGTGGGGCGGGTTCGCCGAGCTGATGTACCTGTCCCCCAACACGATCCTGCACCCCATCGACCGGACGCTGCCGGCCGAGGTCGCCTCGATGTTCAACCCGCTGGGCGCCGGCGTCCGCTGGGGCGTGCACCTGGGCGAGATCGGGCTCGGCGACACCGTGCTGGTCCTCGGCGCCGGGCAGCGCGGCCTGGGCGCGGTCATCGCGGCGCGGGCGGCGGGCGCCGGCACGATCATCGTCACCGGTCTGGAGGCGGACGCGCACAAGCTCGCCCTGGCCCGCGAGTTCGGCGCCGACCACACCCTCGTGGTCGACGGCGAGCAGGCCGAGGACACCGTCGAGCGGGTCCGCGAGATCACCGGCGGCGAGATGGCCGACGTCGCGCTGGAGCTCACCCCGATGGCCGGCGGGCCGATCACCGACGCCCTGCTGTCCACCCGGCACAGCGGCCGGGTGGTGCTGGCCGGGCTCAAGGGCCAGCGGGAGATCCCGCTGCGCACCGACCTGATCATCAACCGCGGGCTGACGGTCGTCGGCGCGTTCGGTGTGGACAGCCGCGCCTACAAGGCGGCGATCGGCATCATCGAGTCACGCCGCTACCCCCTGGAGAAGCTGCACACCCACTCCTTCGGGCTGGACGACACCGCTCGCGCGATCGAGGTCCTCGGCGGCGACGTGCCGGGCGAGGCCGGCGTGCACGTCTCCGTCCACCCCAACTCCTGAGGCCCATCTCCTGAGCATCGACCCGGGAGGTTCGAAATGCTTGTCGACGCCCACGCCCACCTGCTTCCCCATGACTATCCGGAAGACGCCCCCGAGTGTTTCCCGCGCATGGAGCCGATCGACGGCGACACCGCTCGCCTGCACCTGTTCGGCGCCTCGCGGTTCCGCGCCCGGGACGTGTTCTTCAACGCCGAGCGCCGGATCGAGGCGCTGGACGCCTCCGGGGTGACCACCGAGGTGATCACCCCGATGCCGCCGCTGCTGCGCTACGACCTGCCGGCCGCCGACGGCCTGTCGCTGGCGCGGCACGTCAACGAGTTCACCACGACGCTGTGCGCCACCGACCCCAAGCGGCTCATCGGCTTCGGCATCGTGCCCATGCAGGACCCCGAAGCGGCGACCGCCGAACTGGCGGCGATGCGTGAGTCGGGCCTGATCGGCGTGGAGATCGCCTCGAACATCGCGGGCGTCTCCATCGGCGACGAGCGCTTCCTGCCGTTCTTCGTCGAGGCCGAGCGGCTGGACATGCCGATCTTCGTGCACGCCCTGCCGTCCCCGACCGACCGGCTGCCCCGCTCGGCGATGGGCACGTACGTCGTGGGCCTCGAAGGCGCGCTCGCCGCGGCTTCGATGATCACCGGCGGCACCGCGGAGAAGTGCCCCAACCTGCGCATCTCCTTCAGCCACGCGGCAGGCGGATTCCCGCTCATGGTGCCGCGCGCGCAGTACTTCTGGGGCGGCACCTGGAACGAGGAGCCGCCGATCCCGGACAAGGCCATCGCCCACACCGAAGGCCCGTCACCGCTGGACTACGCCCGTCGCTTCTACTACGACTCGATGGTCTTCGACCGGCGCGCCCTGACGTACCTGATCGACCTGCTCGGCCACGACCGCCTGCTGGTCGGCTCCGACTACCCGGCCATGGAGCGCGAGGAACCGGCAGGCCGTACGCTGCGCTCCCTCGACCTGCCCGAGGCCGTGCTGACCGACATCACCTGGCACAACGCCTACCGCTACCTGGGCATCGACCCGCCCGGCTAGCCCCTGCGACATCCCCCTTGGCGCGGCGGGCACCCGCACCGAGGGGGATCCACCATCACAGCCCCGCAACAACCAGATGACGGCCCTCCGAAAGCTTTTCGCAGGGCGAAAGGGATATGGCGGCCCCCATACCCGCAGCGCATAGTGGCGTGACAGGAATCACACCCGATGAGGTGCGGCGATACGCCGCGCGCCGCCGGGCCCACCGGCCCGGTACGCGCACGAGCTCGGCGGGCTGGTCGTCAGATCGCCGCCGAACACGGCGATGAACGCGCACTCGTTCCTCGCACCCATGCCGGCCTGGAACAGGCGGACCGCCTTCCCCAGCAACTCCCCGATGACGAAGGAGCGATGACGGTGCCGTCCCCACCGCTGCTCGAAGTGAATGATCTATACGTCCAATTTCCCACTCCTACCGGCCCGGTGAACGCCGTCGCCGGTGTGTCGTTCACGGTCTCGGCCGGTGAGACGGTCGCGGTGGTGGGCGAGTCCGGCTCCGGGAAGAGCGTGTCGTCGCTCGCGCTGCTCGGACTGCTCGGCTCGGGCAAGATCTCGTCGGGCTCGGTGCTGCTGCGCGGCGACGAGCTCGTCGGGGCCGATCGGGAGAAGCTGCGGAAGCTGCGCGGCGCCGAGATCGCGATGATCTTCCAGAACCCGATGAGCTCGCTGGACCCGCTGTTCACGATCGGTGACCAACTGATCGAGGCGCTGCGCGTGCATCGGCCGATGTCGCGTCGCGCCGCCCGGGTTCGTGCCGTCGAGTTGCTGCGGGAGGTTGGGCTGCCGGACCCGGAACGGCGGGTGCGGGCCTATCCGCACGAGCTCTCCGGCGGCCAGCAGCAGCGGGTGATGGTGGCGATCGCGCTGACCTGTGAGCCGGCGCTGCTCATCGCCGACGAGCCCACGACGGCGCTGGACGTGACGGTCGAGGCACAGATCCTGGAGCTGCTGCGCACCATGCAGCGCGACCACGGCACGGCGTTGCTGCTCATCACCCACGACATGGCGGTGGTGGCCGAGATGGCCGACCGTGTCGTGGTCATGTACGCGGGGCAGGTGGTGGAGCACGGACCGGTGGAGGACGTGCTACGCGACCCGCGGAACCCGTACACCAAGGCTTTGATCGATTCGATTCCGACGCCGGCGACGCCGCGGGACAAGCCGATGCCGGCCATCGCGGGCAATGTGCCGACACCGGCGGCGGTGCCCTCGGGATGCCGGTTCCACCCTCGCTGCCCCTCGGTGCACGACCGGTGCTCGGTGGACGCGCCCCGGCTGTACCAGCTGGGAGAGACGCGGGCGAGCCGGTGCTGGACGCATGACACCGAGCCCTCGGACTCGTCCGCGGCGACCGTCGAAGAGGTGCACCGTGTCGGGTAGCGAAGTGTCAGTGGCGTCTGCCGAGGTCTCGGACGAGCAGGCGACCCCGCTGTTCGAGGCGCGTGACCTGGTCAAGCAGTTCCGGTCGCGGCGGACCGTGGTGCAGGCGGTCAACGGCGTCTCGCTGAAGATCCCGCGCGGACGCACCGTGGGGCTGGTGGGGGAGTCCGGCTCCGGGAAGTCCACCGTCGCCCGGCTGGCCCTGCGGCTGCTCGACCCCACCTCCGGCGAGGTGAGCTTCGACGGCGTCGACCTGCTGCGCGCCTCGCGGGGCGAGATGCGGGCGCTGCGGCGGCGGATGCAGATCGTGTTCCAGGACCCGCTCGGTTCGCTGAACCCCCGGATGCGGGTGCTGAGCGCGGTCGGCGAGCCGCTCACCGTGCACGGGATCGCCAAGGGCAAGGACAAGGCCGACCGGGTGGTCGAGCTGCTGGAGCGGGTCGGTCTCAGCTCGGGCGACCTGTACAAGTTCTCCCACCAGTTCTCCGGCGGGCAGGCACAGCGCCTCGGCATCGCGCGGGCGCTCGCCACCGACCCGGACCTGATCGTCTGCGACGAGGCCGTCTCCGCGCTCGACGTGTCGGTGCAGGCCCAGGTGCTGAACCTGCTCAAGGAGCTGCAAGCCGACCTCGGGCTGTCCTACCTGTTCATCGCGCACGATCTCAACGTCGTGCGGTACATGGCCGACGAGGTCTGCGTCATGTACCTCGGCGAGATCGTGGAGCGGGGCGACGGCGACGAGCTGTTCGCCGACCCGCGGCACCCGTACACCAAGATGCTCGTCTCCGCCGTGCCCGAGTTCGCGCCCGAGCTGGCCGACGGCCGTGGTCGCCGCTCGATCCCGCGGGGCGAGCCCGCCAGCCCGAGCAACCCCCCGCCGGGGTGCCGGTTCCACCCCCGTTGTCCGCAAGCGATGCAGCGGTGCCGAGAGGACGCGCCCACCATGCACCGAATTTCGACCGGCCGCACGGTGGCCTGCCACCTGTTCGACGCCGAACGGGAAGTGAGCGAGCGATGATCGGCTACACCCTGCGCAGGCTGGGGTTCGGCGCGGTGGTCATGTTCCTGGTCACGGTGTTCGTGTTCGTGATCATGCGGCTGGTCCCCGGCGACGCGGTGAGCCTGCAGTTGCAGGACACCGGGGTGAGCAAGGCGGAAGCCGACGCGCTGCGCGCGGAGTTCGGGCTGGACGACCCGGTCTGGGTGCAGTTGTGGACCTGGCTCGGCAACGCCGTGCAGGGAGACCTGGGCACGTCGTTCTACAGCGGGGAGTCCGTGGTCGACCTGTTCCTGGCCAGGATCCCGGTGACCGTGCAGCTCGGCCTGATGGCGATGCTGCTCGGCGCGGTGCTCGGGCTCGTGGTCGGCGTCATCGCCGCGGCGACCAGGGGCTCCATGGTGGACGGCGCCCTGCGGCTGTTCGCGGTGGCCTTCCTGTCGGTGCCGAACTTCGTGGTCGCCCTGCTGGTGCTGACGGGGCTCGCGATCTGGTTCGCGTGGTCGCCGCCGATCGTCTACACCGGGCCGGGCGAGGACTTCGTCAGCTGGGCCCAGCAGATCGCGATCCCGGTCATCGCGCTCGGCACCGGGGGCATGGCCTCGGTGGCCCGGCTGACCCGGTCGTCGATGCTGGAGTCGCTGGGGTCTGACTACATCCGCACCGTGCGCGCCAAGGGCGTCCGTGAGCGGGTCGTGATCGCCAAGCACGCGCTGCGCAACTCGACGATCGCGGTGCTCACGCTGCTCGGGCTGGAGCTGGCCACCGTGCTCGGCGGCACGGTGATCATCGAGCGGATGTTCTCGCTCCCCGGCACCGGACAGCTCATCTACCAGGCGGTGCTCGACCGGGACTATCCGGTGGTGGTGGCCTGCACGATCTTCTACGCCGGCCTGTTCATCATCACGATCATTCTGATCGACCTGCTGTACGCGCTGGTCGATCCGCGGATCCGCTCCGGGAAGGCGCTGTCGTGACCCAGAAGCAGACATTGACGGATGAGGCGCCGGCCGTGCGATCCGCGCCGAAGCCGCCCCGGCCGCCGCGCCGGGTCGGCGTGCGGCAGGTGCTCAAGGCCCTGCGCACGTTCGTGCGCTCCCAGCCGCTGGGCGCCGCCGCGTTGCTGCTGATCTGCTTCTTCGTGTTCGTGGCGGTGTTCGCGCCCCTGGTGGCCCCGTACGATCCGGTGGAGCAGTTCCGCCGGGACATCCTGGAGCCGCCGTCCGGCACGTACCTGTTCGGCACCGACGACCTCGGCCGCGACGTGCTGAGCCGGACCATCTACGGCGCCCAGACGTCGTTGATCATCGGTGTCGTGACCACGAGCGTCAGCCTGGTGCTGGGCACCACGATCGGCGTGATCTCGGGCTACTTCGGCCGCGCCCTGGACGTGGTGGTGCAGCGGCTGATGGACGCCGTGCAGGCCGTCCCCGGCATCGTGCTGCTGCTGTTCATCGCGGTGATCCTCGGGCCGTCGGTGCGCAACACGATCATCGCGCTGACCGTGGTGATCACACCCTCGTTCAACCGGATCGCCCGCGCCGAGACGCTGCGGGTCCGCCAGGAGCCCTACGTCGAGGCCGCCAGGGCGACCGGCGCGCACGCGCCACGCATCCTGGCTCTCCATGTGCTGCCCAACCTGCTGGCCTCGGTGCTGACCCTGGGCAGCCTGATCTTCGCCGGCGTGATCATCGCGGAGTCGGCGCTGAGCTTCCTCGGCATCGGCGCGCCGCCGCCCACCCCGTCCTGGGGCCTGATGCTCTCCGAAGGGGTGCGCTATGTCGAACGCGCCCCCTGGCTGATCATCGTCCCCTCCATCGCGCTGTCCATCGCCGTCTTCAGCTTCAACCTGCTCGGCGACGCGCTGCGTGACCATCTCGACCCACGCCTGCAGCGGCGGGTCGTCGACCGGGTCACCGGGCTGTGGTGGGGCCGGCGCATGCTGTCCCGCCTGGCCCCGAGCCTGTCCCGCGCCACTGAGAAGAACTAGTCACTGACATACCCGGTAGGCCGATTCCCGGCCGTGCCCCCGGACCCCCCGCGCTGAAGCGCTGATCTATTGGAGGCAGGAGCATGAGAAGCTCAGGGAAGGGACTGACCGCCTTGACCAAGGCGATCCACCCCGTGGCGATTTCCGTCCGGGAGTCAGCGTGAAGCGCCGTCCGCTGCTGGCAGCAGCACTCGTCGCGGCGCTGGCCCTGACCGGTTGTGGCGGCGGTGGCGACACCGGGGGCAGCACCGACAAGGGTGCGGCGGCTCCGGTCGGCGCCCCCAAGCCGGGCGGCACGGCCGTGCTCCACCTCCCCTCGGAGATCACCAACGGGCTGAACCCGCTGATCAGCAGTGACCCGACGTTGAACACGCTCCTTTCGGGATCCGTCTACGGCAAGCTGCTGGACATCAAGACCGGGCCCGACGTGAAGACGTGGGAGCTGGTGCCCGATCTCGCCGAGTCCTGGGAGGTCTCCGAGGACGGCAAGACCTACACCTTCAAGCTGCGCAAGGACGTGCGCTGGCACAACATCGCGCCGGTGAACGGGCGCGCGTTCGTCGCCGACGACGTGGTGGCCACCTTCGAGGCCCTGAAGAAGGCGACACGGGTGCACCAGTGGATGATCGAGCCGGTCACCAGCATCAAGGCGACGGACGACCACACGGTCGTGTTCAAGCTGAAGGAGCCGTACGCTCCGATGCTGGACTACCTCGCCTACCACTTCAACATGATCCTTCCCAGGGAGGGCGTCGAGGGCAAGTTCGACCTGGCCACCCAGGCGATCGGGACCGGCCCGTTCATGCTCGACAAGCACACTCCCGACGTGGAGTGGGTGTTCAAGAAGAACCCTGACTACTACGTCAAGGGCAAGCCGTACGTGGACGTGATCAAGCGCCCGATCATGTCGGACGTCGCGGCCGTCACCGCCGCGCTGCGCAGCGGCCGCCTGGACTTCGGCACCACCAGCGACCAGAACGTGGCCAAGCAGCTCGCCGAGCAGGGCCTCAAGGTCGCCGAGACGCCCGGCGCCCCGGTCAGCTTCTTCATCAACCCCAAGGTCGAGCCGTTCGACGACCTGAAGGTGAGGCAGGCCGTCGCGCAGGCCATCGACTGGGTCGGGATGGGCGAGAACATCCGCGGCAAGTTCAACCTGACCTCACTGGTGCGGCCTGACACCAGCGCCGCGGCGCTGACCCGCGACGAAGTCCTGAAGCTCCGGCCGTACGACCCCGAGAACGCCAAGAAGCTGCTGGCGGAGGCGGGCCTGCCGAACGGGTTCGAGACGAAGCTCATGGTGCAGCGCGTCGACGACGAGGACGTCCGCGAGGCGCAGTGGATGCAGGAGGACCTGGCCAAGGTCGGCATCAAGATGGAGCTCGAGATGGTCGACCCGGCCACGGGCATCGACCGGCGCCGTAGCCACGACTTCCCGATGGCCAAGGCGCTGCGCGGCGTGCACCTGCCCGACCAGGTGTGGCGTGACTTCGAGAAGGACTCGCTGGAGAACTACACCTCGATCGACGACCCCGAGCTGTACAAGCTGCTCGCGGAGTCGCGCGCCGAGCAGGACGAGGACAAGCGCAACGAGATCTACCGCACGATGCAGACGCGGATGGAGACCGAGATCGTCCAGGTGCTCTACCCGATCCAGAAGTTCGACTACGGCATCACCAACGCCCGCGTGCAGGGTCTGTACGAGAGCCCGATCTACCAGGGCAAGCGACTCGCGGACATGTGGCTGAACGAGTCGTAGGCCATCCAGTCCGAAGCGGCGGCCACCGGGGTCCTCCCGGTGGCCGCCGTTCGTCGTGCGCGCCTCGGTCATGGAACAGGAGAGTCCGGGTCACAGCCTCCCAGGTCACGCCGCCGTTAGCGTCCGACTGGAAGCATCGACGGCAGGGAAGGTCGAGATGGACACACAGACGGTCGCTCCACCGAGCGTGACGCCGGCGGCGCCGGACGGGGACAGGTGGCGCTGGGCGTGGCTGGGCGTGGGCACGGTGCTCTGGCTGTTCGCCGTGCACGGCCGCTTCGACATCGCAGTGGCGGCCTGGCTGTCGCCCGTCTTCCTGCTGAGGTTCGTCAGGACCGGCCCGGCGGTCAGCGGACTGCTGCTGGTGTGGGTGGCCTCCGCGCTGGCGGGCGTGTTCTGGATGGTCGAGACCGCCGTGCCGATGACGCCGATCACGGTGGTGGGGATCATCGGGCTGGGCACCCTGACCGTGCTGCCCTACGTGGCGGACCGGCTGGTCACGCCGGGGGCGCGCACGCTGGTGGGCCTGCTGCTGTTCCCGGCGGCGCTCGCGGCCTGCGAGTTCGCGATGACGCTCATCAGCCCGTTCGGCACCGCGTTCGGCGTGCCGGCCGCGACCCAGCACGGCAGTCTCGCGTTGCTGCAGGTGGTGGCCGTGACCGGCCCCTACGGCGTGGGATTCCTCATCGGCTGGTTCGCCACGGTCGTGAACCACTTCTGGGCGAACCCGCGCAGGGCGGGCAGGGTGGTCGGCTCCTTCGCCGCCGTGCTCCTGGCGCTGCTGCTGGCGGGCGGGGCCCGGCTGGCGTTCTTCGCGCCGGACGGCGACCGGGTGCGGGTCGCGGGCATCAGCCCGGACACCTCCGTCACCAGCGAGCTGCGCGGCGCGATCGGCGCGGACGTCACCCCGCAGCAGATGGCGGAACGGGACCAGGCGGCGGTGCGGGCGGCCTTCGGCAAGGTCAACGCCAATGTGCTGACCCGCACCCGGGAGGCCGCGCAGGCGGGCGCGAAGATCGTGATGTGGTCGGAGCAGGCGGCCAACGTGCTGCTCGCCGACGAGCCGGCGTTCCTCGGCCAGGTCGCCGCCGTCGCCAGGGAGAGCCGGATCTACCTCCAGGCCGCCGTGAACCTCTACCTGCCGCAGGCGCCGTACTCGGCCAACCGCGTCTACCTCTTCGACCCGTCCGGCGAGCAGGTGTGGGTCTACAACAAGACGCACCCGATCCCCGGCCTGGAGTTCTACCCAGGAGGCGACGGCGTGGTGCCGGTCGCGCGGACACCGTACGGACGGCTGGCCACGGTGATCTGCTTCGACGCCGACTTCCCCGAGCTGATGCGGGTGGACGCCGACATCATGATCGTGCCCGCCCGCGACTGGGCCGAGATCGGCCCGGTGCACAGCCAGAAGGCGCAGTCGCGCTCGATCGAGAACGGGTACGCGATGATCCGGCAGGGGGAGTTCGGCGTGTCGGGCGCGTTCGACCAGCAGGGCCGGACGCTCGCCGCACACGATCACGGGGGCACGGACCAGCACGTCGTGTACTCCGATGTGCCCACGCGCGGCGCCGCCACCGTCTACCGCGTGATCGGTGACACGTTCGCCTGGCTGTGCATGGCCGGGACCGTCGTCGCGATCGGCCTGGCGGTGCGCGAGCGGGGCGCCCGCCGGAGCGGCTAGCCCCCGCTCGTCAGGGAGTGTCGGTACTCGCCCGGCGGGCTGCCGACCCAGCGCGTGAAGGCCCGCCGGAACGCGCTGGGCTCGGAGAACCCGAGCCGGTACGAGATCTCGTCGATGGACTCCCTGCCGTGCCGCAGGCCGTCCACGGCGAGGTCGCGGAGCACCTCCTCCCGCACGTGCTGGAACGAGGTGCCCTCCTGCCGCAGGAGGCGGCGCATGTGCTGGACGCTGATCGACAGCCGGGCCGCCACCTGGTCGGCCCGCTCCCTGTGGGTCAGGTCGCCGCGTTCGAGCACCTTGCGCACCCGGTCGGCGGTCGTCGTGCCGTAGTCGCGCTGGTTGATCAGGTCGCTCGGCGACCTGCTGATGTAGCTGATCAGCTCCGGCTCCTCCCGCACGACCGGGGCGCTCAGCAGCCGGGCGGGGAAGCTGATCGACGCCACCGGCGCGTCGAAGGACGGCTGCCTGCCGAAGATCGACGTGTACTCGGCGCTGTAGTCGGGCTCGGCGAAGGGCATGTCCAGCCCCGTCAGCGGGAGCCGCTGTCCCACCAGCCAGGCCGAGAAGCGATGGACGAAGGTGAGCATGAGCTCGACGGCGAGTGGCCGCACCTCGTCGGCCGGCTCGGCGGCGATCTCGATCCGGCAGGTGTCGCCGTCGACCACGAGGCGGCTGCGTGTGTAGCCGGTGGTGATCGACGCGAACGTGACCAGCCGGTCGAGCGCGGCCCGCAGGTCAGGCGCGTGGATCAGGCCCAGCGAGATCATGCGGAAGGTGCCCTGGGGCACCGGCCGGGGCCCGAGGCGGAGCAACTCGTCGCCGGTGAGCCGCACCAGGACCCGCATCACCGCGACCGTCTGCTCGCAGCCGAGCCGGGTCACGCCGGGACTGGTCAGCTCGGGCCACAGCGGCAGGTCGCGCATCTCGCGCCGGACGTCGGTCCCCGCTGTCTCCGTGGAGACGATGGCCGATCGGACGAACTGGATCGCAACGCCGCACTCGGACATAAAGCACTCCTTGCCGTGCTGGCGACGCTAGCAGACGCCCGTCCTCTCGCGGCACGCCTGACTAGTAGATGCGGTACTTCTTGCCGCAGTTGTCGAACTTGCCGGCCCAGCAGGTGTAGGTGTAGACCTTGCCGATC
>NZ_JBQHCW010000016.1:0-179029 GCF_052068115.1 Nonomuraea sp. ZG12 | reverse complement strand
GACGATCCCCCCGATTCCCGACGAGATCGCGGCGCTCATGCGCGAGGTCTCCAGCGTCGGAAAACTCGTCGAATAGCGCGATCGTCCAGGCCCAGCGGCAGAGGGAATTTCGCGGCGGCTGTCACACCCTCGGAAGCTGCCCTGTCTTAGTTGATGACCGGTCGGCGCACAGGCGCCCCGGCGGACAGAGAGGAACTGCCCATGAAGATCGTGGTAATCGGCGGAACCGGCCTCATCGGCTCGAAGACGGTGGCGATGCTGCGCGAGCACGGTCACGAAGCCGTGCCGGCCTCGCCGAACACCGGCGTCAACACCCTCACCGGCGAAGGCCTGGCCGAGGCGCTGGACGGCGCGCAGGTGGTGATCGACGTGTCGAACTCCCCGTCGTTCGAGAGGGCCGCGGTGCTGGAGTTCTTCGAGACCTCCACCCGCAACCTGCTCGCGGCCGAGGCGGAGGCGGGGGTCGGGCACCACGTCGCGGTGTCGATCGTGGGCACGGAGCGGATGCCGGACAACGGCTACTTCGCGGCGAAGATCGCCCAGGAGCAGCTGATCGAGAAGTCGGGGAACCCGTTCTCGCTCATACACGCGACCCAGTTCTTCGAGTTCACCCGCGGCATCGCCGACACCGCCACGGACGGCAACTCGGTGCGGATCGCGCCCGTGCTCTACCAGCCGATGGCCGGCGACGACGTGGCGCAGGCGGTCGCCAGGGTGTCGGTCGGCTCGCCGCTGAACGGCAGGACCGAGATCGCCGGGCCCGAGCAGTTCCGGATGGACGAGTTCTTCCGCGACGCGCTGGCCGGCTGGGGCGACCCGCGCCAGGTGGTCACCGACGTGCACGCGCGCTACTTCGGCAGTGAGCTGAGCGAGCGGTCGCTGGTGCCGGGTGACGGCGCCACCCTCGGCAAGATCCGCTACCGCGACTGGGCCGCCCAGAACGCCGCCGGGAAGTAACGCCTCTACGAAAGGTACATCCCATGTCCGACGCCAGATCGACCGCATGGCAGACCGCGCTGACCACGCTGCAGGAGGTCGAACCTCCGTTCATCCCGCAGGGCGCGCACGCGATGACCGTGGTGATCGAATACCCGCCCGGCGACCCCGGCACCCCGCCGCACCGGCACTCCGGCCCGGCTTTCGGGTTCGTCCTGGAAGGCGAGATCCTGCTGGAGATCGAGGGTGAACCGCCGCGGGTGCTGCACGCCGGGGAGGCGTTCTGGGAGCCGGGCGGCGATGTCATCCACTACCAGGACGGCAACAACCGCGACGATATCCCGCTGCGGTTCACCGTCACGATGCTGTGCGAGCCGGGCAAGCCGATGCTCACGCTGGTGGACGAGGAAGAGCTCGCCCAGCGCCAGGACCGCCGCGCCCCGCGCCCGGCTTGAGCCCCATGGAGGGAAAGATGACTGCTCCGAACGGTGAGAACGAGTTTCTGTACGAGCTCCAGGCCGAGGTCGAGGTCGAACTGATCCACGCCGAGGAGAGCCGTCCGGAGCAGGAGTTCGACCTGCCGGTCAGCGAGTGGCTGTTCGACCCGACGGACGTCGAGCGTGAGGAGATCGGCCTGCGCGGGCTGCTCGACGCGGTCGAGGTGCTGGAGGACCGCTCCCGGCCGGAGGAGCGCGGTGCCTGAGATGTCCGTGAGTCACCGAGAACCGCGGGAAACCATCGCCGGGCCGGCGCCGATCGACACGCTCGACAGCCTGCGTGAGCACCTGCAGTGGGCGATCGAGCTGGAGCACGCCACCTTGCCGCCGTACCTGTGCGCCCTGTACTCGCTGGACCCGGAGCGCAACCCGGAAGCCGTCGACGTGGTGGGCAGCGTCTTCGCCGAGGAGATGCTGCACCTGGCACTGGCGGCGAACCTGCTCAACGCCGTCGGCGGCCGGCCCCGGCTGGACACGCCGCAGATGCTCCCGCCGCATCCCCGGCCGCTGCCGCACGGCTCCCTGGAGCTGTCGCTGGTCCCCTTCGGGCCGGAAGCGCTGGAGATGTTCCTGCGGATCGAGCAGCCGGCGCCGCCCGGCGCCGTGGCGGAGGGCGACCACTACGAGACGATCGGGCAGTTCTACGCCGCGATCGAACAAGGGCTGCGCCTCCTGTGCGACCGGCTCGGCGAGCAGGCGGTCTTCCACGGCGATCCGGCCCGCCAGGTGAGCGCCGCCCACTTCCGCCACACCGCCGGACGGCTGGTCGCGGTCGACGGCCTGGACTCCGCGCTGGCGGCGCTCGAAGAGATCGTCGAGCAGGGCGAGGGCACCTCCCGTGGCGAGGTATGGGACGGCGACCAGGACATCTTCCACCCGGAACGGGACGAGGTCGCCCACTACTACCGCTTCCAGGAGCTCAAGCTCGGCCGGCGCTACCAGCGTGGCGACACCCCGGAGTCCGGGCCCACCGGCGAGAAGATCTCCGTGGACCTCGCCGGCGTGCATCCGATGCGGCGCAACCCGCGCCTGTCCGACCACGCTCCCGGCAGCGCGATCCGCACGGCCCAGGAGGAGTTCAACCACACCTACTGCGCCGTCCTGCACCTGCTGGAGCAGGCGTTCAACGGCAGCCCGAGGCTGCTCGCGGTCGCCACCGGCACCATGTACGCGCTCAAGGCGCAGGCCCAGGCCCTGATGCGGATGCCCGACGTGGACGGCACCACGGCCGGTCCCACCTTCGACTACGTCGCACCGGAGCAGCGCCGGTGGGCCGTGGGCGACGACCGGCAGCGGATCGTCGTGCTCCGGGACGGACCGTACGTCGTGTACGGCGGCGTCCCGCTCCGGCGTAAACGCAAGATCGTATCTGCCGAGAACGACGCGCTGACCTGGAAGACCGGCGATCCGCTGGAGACCGAGGACACCTACGCGCTGTGCCGCTGCGGCCACTCGGGCACCAAGCCGTTCTGCGACGGGACGCACGCCATGATCGGGTTCGACGGCACGGAGAGCGCGAGCGTCCAGCCGTACCGGGAACTGCAGCACGTGCACGACGGGGTGGGCATCTCGGCGCAGCGGGTGGGCGAGCTGTGCGTCCACGCCGCCTTCTGCATCGGCCGCACCAGGCCGATCGCCGCGATGCTCGCCGACACCGGCGACAGCGACGTGCGCTCCGACGTCATGGGCCGCATCGACCACTGCCCGTCCGGCTCCTACAGCTACGCACTCGAACGCGGCGGCGAGACGATCGAGCCCGACCTGCCGCAGGCCGTCTCGGTCCTGGAGGAGGAGAACGGGCTGGCCAGTGCGCTGTGGGTGACCGGTGAGGTGCCGGTCCTACGGTCGGACGGCCTGCCGTTGGAGACCCGCAACCGGATGACGCTGTGCCGCTGCGGCCACTCCGGCAACAAGCCGCTGTGCGACGGCACCCACCGGGAGATCGGCTTCCACGAGGACGACGCCGCACCCGTACAGGCCTAGCTCGAATACCGGATAAGGCGCGGATGAACATACATACGGAATCCCTGGAAAAGGCGGACGCACTCGAACAGGCCGCTTCCGCCTTCGTCGAGCTGCGCCCGCGACTGTTCGGCATCGCCTACCGGATGCTCGGCAGCGCGACCGAGGCCGAGGACATCCTTCAAGAGGTCTGGATGCGCTGGCAGAACACCGATCGTTCCGTCGTCGAGAATCCCTCCGCCTTCCTGGCGCTGATCACCACCCGTCTGGCCATCAACGTCGCCCAATCCGCCCGTTCGCGCCGGGAAGCGTACATCGGGCCCTGGCTTCCCGAACCCGTCGACACCAGCCTCGACCCAGCGGTGGGGGCCGAACGGGGCGAAGCGCTCGAACTCGCCTTCCTGCTGCTGCTCGAACGGCTCACCCCCACCGAGCGGGCGGCGTACGTCCTGCGTGAGGCGTTCGTCTACCCCTACCCGCAGATCGCGGAGATCCTGCGGATCAGCACGGTCAATGCCCGTCAGCTGGTGAGCCGGGCCCGCAAGCATCTGAGCGCCGTACGACGCGAGCCCATCGACAAGATCGAGCACCGGCGCCTCCTGAAGGTCTTCCTCGACGCCGCCCAGACGGGGAACATCGCCGCCCTCGAAGACCTCTTCGCCGCTGACGTCGTCAGCTCCTCCGACGGCGGCGGGGTCAGAGGGGCGGCGCGGTTCCCTCTGCTGGGCGGACATCGCGTGGCGAAGTTCGTCGCCGCGTACGCGCCGCGGTACTGGGCGTCCGGCGACGTCAGGTGGGTCGACGTGAACGGACGCGCCGGCGTGCTCGTGCCGCGCGCCCACGACCAGGTCGCGCTGCTCACCATCGAGGCCTCGCCGCAGGGCATCCACCACGTCATGTGGATCGTCAACCCGGACAAACTCGGCGCGTTCGAACGGTCGCGCTCACGAGGGAGCATCTGACGAACCTGGAGCGCGGGTACGGCCGCCTCTCGTGATCGCCCTGAGGAACGTCACAACAGGATGGGCCATCCGGTCTTAGCTGTCGACGCCGAGAGAACAGAGGACATCGTGCGGACGACCCCGTTGGCCTTCGCGGGCCCCTTCACCCAGGCGGGCCACCCCCGCCGCGCGGGCGGCGGGAGATGAGCGACGTGGGCGCAGGGTCGCTGGTGGAGATGCTCGACGAACGGGAGCACCTGCTCGGCATCGCCCTGTGGATGTTCGGCTCGGAGAGCACGGCCGATTGGATCGTCCAAGAGACCTATCGCCGCTGGTACGCCCTGGGCGATGACGACCGCGCCACCATCGCGGTGCCGCGCGCCTGGCTGACGCGGGTCGCCGGACGCATCTGCCTGGACCTGCTCGCCGCGCCGGCCACCAACGCCACACCGCCCCCCGCCGCAGCGCCTCCCACCCCTGCGCCTGCCACCACTGGGCCCTCCACCACTGGGCCCCCTGCCACAACGCCTCCCGCCGGCGACCCGGTGCACCGGCTCGCCGCCGACCTGACACGGCACCTGGCCGGGTCCGGCCCGGGGATGCACGCCAAGCATGATCAGGTCGCGCGCCGGTTCGCCACCGCCTGTGAGAAGGGCGACGTCGCGGCGCTGCGCGAGGTGCTGGCCACGGACGCGATAGTCGTGAGCGACGGCGGCGGCAAACTGCGCGCCCCCGTACGCCCGACCTACGGCGCGGACGCGGTGGCCAGGTTCGTCACGACCTTGCTGGCCGGCCGGCCCGGCGCCGAGGTGGCCCTCGGTTCCGTGAACGGCCGGACCGGCCTGGTGCTGCGCCGGGCGGGCAAGGCCGTGGCGGTGGTCAGCGTGAGCGTCGCCGAAGACCAGGTCACAGCCGCATGGATCGTGCTTAACCCCGACAAACTCCGGCACTGGCACCACCCAGCTCCATCAGCAAGAAAGGCCCTACCGATGAACGACCACATACTGTCCACGGACCACGACTACAGCGGCCCCGCGTTCAAGCCCATCTACCGCACGCGCGTCGCCGTGACCGGCGGCGACTCCGCGCACGGCCGGGCGAGCGGCCGGGCCGGCTCCGCCGACGGCGGCTTCCGCCTGGAGCTGCGGATGCCAGAAGAGCTGGGGGGCGACGCCACCGGCCCCAACCCCGAACAGCTCTTCGCCGCCGGATACGCCGCCTGCTTCCACGGCGCCCTCAGCCTGCTGGCCCGCCGGCACCTCCTCGACCCCGGCGCGATCACGGTGGAGGCGACCGTGGCCTTCGGCCGCGACCCCGCCGACGGCGGCTACCAGCTGAGCGCGGACCTCATCGTGACCTGGCCCGGGGTAGAGCCCGACAGGGCCGCCCCACTACTCGCCCAGGCGTCCGCGCTGTGCCCGTACGCGAAGATGACCCGCCAGGGCATCCCCGCCACGATCAGCCTCGCGCCCTGAGACCGTCAGTTCCAGTTGTCGATCTTGACGTCGTCCGGCTCCGGCGCGCCCTTCCCGGTTTCGATCAGCGACTTCAGGCTCATCATGAAGACCGCCCACTTGGTGCTGCAGTGGTGCATGAACTCCACCGGCTCCCGCCAGCCCGCGTGCTTGAACAGGACGATGGCGTGCTCGTCGGCCTGGGCGAGGTCCCAGGACACGTGCGTGCCGATCCACTCCTCAGGGCCGTCGACCACCTCCCACAGCACGCGCTTGCCCGGGTCGAGTTCGAGGACCTTCATGTCGAACCCACCGGCCTCGAACCGGAACTGAAGCACGCCGCCGAGGTCGTTCCCCTCGCCCTTCGTGTCGGTCGTGTACCAACCGGCGAGCCCCTCGGTGGTGGTCAAGGCCGTGTAGACCTCGGACACCGATGACTTGATGCCTACTCTGTGCAGGATGTCCACCATGGTCGATTCCTCTTTCCTGTCTGCTTTCACTGGTCCTTGCCGCGCTGGATCGTCTCGGCGATCCGCTTGATGCGCCGGAGCCTGGCGTCCCACGCCGCCCCCACCGAGGACAACTGAGCGACCGCGCGGGCGAGTTGCGCCTCGTCCACCCGGTACCTCCTCTCCCGCCCGGCGGGCGAGGCGTGCACCAGGCCGACACGGCCGAGCACGCCGAGATGTTTCGCGATGGCCTGCCGCGTCATGGGCAGCCGCTCGCTGAGGCTGGTGGCGGTGCCGTCGCCGTCCGTCAGGAGCAGGTCGAGCATCCGCCGGCGGGTCGGGTCCCCGATCGCGGACCACAGGTCGTCGTCGACCACGGTCATGGCGTTGACACCAGCCGGGCGAGGTACGCCCCCAGCCGGGGAACGAAGGTGTCCCAGCCGGCACTGTGCTCGCGGTACTGCTCCTCCAGCTTGGCCGCCTCCCAGCCCATCTCCCGGAACCCGCTCTCGGTGAGCCGGATCCTGGTGCCCGTGCCGGACGGGGTGAGCTCGAAGGTGACCAGCAGCGAGGCGGTGTCGTCGTCGGCCTTGCCACCGGGATAGCACCAGCGGAACGAGAACAGCCGAGGCGGGTCGGCCTTCACCACGGTGATCGGGACGACCTCCGCCCTGTCGCCCCAGACGAGCTCACCGACCGCGCCTGGCACCGCCTCGATGTCGGCGGCGTCGGACCACCATTCAGTGATGTGCTCGGGGCGGCTGACGACCTCGAAGGCCACCTCGGGCGAGGCGTCGACGTGGATCTCCCGCTCGATACGGCCGTACTCCATACTCTTCACCTTTCGCAACACGCAACGTTCGGTTGCGCATCACGTTACCGCGCGACTCCCCCGATGCGCAACCACAAGTTGCGTATCGGGGCACGGGCTCGCAGGTGAAGCCGTACGGGATGGATCTAGGCGAGCCTGCCGGGGGTGGGGTGCAGGTCGGCGAGCAGGGCGGTTCTGGAGGTCGCCGCAGCCTCCTCGGCCGTGGTGATCGCCGCCAGGATGGCGGCGGCGAGGTTCGTCGCGTCCAGCCGTCGCCTGCTGCGCGGGGAGATCTCCAGACGCTTGAGGGTGCCGAGCGCGTCGGTGACGGCCACGATGCCGCCCTGGTCGGCCCGGCCGGAGAACTCGGCGGCGCTCCACTCCTCCGCCCTCGCCTCCGCCCGCTCGGCGGCGGCGATCAGCGCCTCCAGCCGCGCCTGTGCGTCCTCCATCGCTCACTCACCCCTCAGCACGTTGCGGATGTAGCCTTCGAGCGGGTCGGCGGCACTCGCGCCGCCCGGCCCCGTCAGGCCTTCGACGACCTTCTCCAGCCGCTCCCCCATCGTGTGGTGGGCCGCCACGATCGCCTCCTGGACGGCCTGGGCGAGCTGGAGATGGTCCAGGTCACGCAGGCGGCGCGGGTCGATGGACAACGCGCGCAGGCGGCCGGTGCCGGACACCTCGACGCGCACGACCCCGGCCGGGTCGCTGCCCGTCAGCCGCTCCTCCTCCAGCTCCCCCATCGCGCCGGCCAGCGTGCGGGCCCAGCCGTCCGCCTCGCGCAGCAGCCCGGTGACCTCGTCCGGCCGGCCCTCGGCGAACGACTCGACGTGCCTCATGCGGAGTTCTTGGACGCCGGGACCCAGTAGTCCTTCAACTGCGCGGGATCCGAGATCGCGGGCGTGAGGCTGAGCTCACGTGCCCCCTGATCCGGGTTACCGGCCTTGTAGAACGCGCCCTTCAGGTCGTTGAGCTTGAGTTCGAGCTTGTTGAGGTCGCCTTCGTAGGAGTTGTACACGTCGGCGAACTGCTTGATCAGGTTTCCGATCGCGCTCATGAACAGGCCCACCTGGGTCATCAGGGTGACCCTCCCCACCGGGTGCGCGCTCAGCATGGCGACGGTACGCAGCATGGGGGCGGAGGTGGCGTACAACCCGAACACCGACAGGTCGTACTCCAGCACCTCCTTGTACTGGCTGTGCATGGCGCTGCTCATCTCGCCGGAGACCTTGCCGAGCTGGGCGTACAGGCCGTTGACGTTGAATCGGACGTACTGCTGGAGAGTCTCGACCGCGTCGCCCCTCCAGTTGGGGGAGATGTCGTCGAAGAAGGACCGCCAAAGGTCGGAGCGGCTGCCTTCCAGCAGCCCGGCCATCTCCTTCCACTGCTCGCGCCGGTCGTAGAACAGGAAGGGGTTGCCCAGGTTGAGGGTCGCCGCCACGTCCAGCGCGAGCGCGGCCATGCCGAGCCCGGACATCGCCATCGCGCCCCTGGTGGACTGGCGCAGCGGGTTCAGCTCCGTGATCAGCTTCTTGTAGAAGCCGGGGTCGGTGCGGGGCTGCGGGGCCCCGACCGTGAGAGTCCGCTGCACGGCGCCCCTGGCGTTGGTGATGTGCAGCTGCTGGGCGGCCGGGGGCGTGCTCTGGCCCGGCAGGATGAGCTTCGCCGGTTCGCCGGGCGGGGTCGACATCGCGGGTTCCTCCTACTTGATGGTGCTGGCCCGCTGGGCGGCGACGTAGTTGTCGGCGGCCTTGGAGACCTTGCCACTGTCGGTACGCAGCACCTCGGTGAGGATGCCGGCGCTGTCCCGCCAGGTGTCGGTGATGGTGTTGAACCGGCCGACGAACATCAGCCCGACGATGGGCACGCCGGCCATGGGGGCCAGGTTCCAGCCCTCGAAGCGGGGGGTCCGCTGCCTGACGGTGTCCACACCGGTGGCCGAGTCGTCCATGGTGCCGGCGAACTTCCGCACGTGCCCGGCGTCGACCTCGTACCCTCCCTGGGCGCCGCTCGCGCGGTCACCGGCGTCCGGCGGCGGCGCGGACGGAGTGCGTACGGCAGCCGCCGGCTGCGCGCGGAGGGCGGGTGGGAGGCAGGCGGGCGGCGGGCACGCGGGGGTGTGCGGGCACGGGCTCACCAGCGACTGCGACGGGGTCGGGGCGGGGGGCGTGGCCGACGGATGGGTCGGTGTCGCTGACGGTGTGGGTGAGGGCGTCTCCGACGGCGTCGCTGAGGGCGTCGCTGACGGTGAGGGCGTCGACGACGGTGTCGGCGAGGGTGAGGGCGTCGCCGTCGGCGTCGCTGACGGCGTCGGCGAGGGTGAGGGCGAGGGCGTCGCTGACGGTGTCACAGACGGTGTCGGTGAGGGGGTCGGTGACGGCGTCAGCGACGGTGTCGGCGAGGGTGAGGGGGTCGGTGCGGTGCTCGGAGCTGATGCCGACGGGCCCGGGGAGGGGGTCGGCGAAGCGCTCGCGGGCGGCGCACTGGCCGTAGGGGACGGTTGATCGGTCGACACTGGCTCTTTCTACCAATTACGGGAACAAACCGACCGCCACTCCTGGCCCGTTTCGGCGGTCGGCGGCGAATGTTCAACCGCATGTCACCTGCGTGTACGTAGATATACGACGGGTCTTGGGTTTTGCCATCGGTGGCCGCAACCGGCATCGCCGACGGCAGGTCGGCCGAACTCGTCCGCACCCGCTACTCCGCCGGCGACGTCGCCCGCCTCCTGGTGCCGGCGAGGTGGGACCGGCCCGCCGAGCACATCACCCAGCATCTCCGGGTCCTCATGTCGGGCACCGTCGACGACCTGGAGAAGATCGCGCAATAAGGGCGGCGGCTCTCACCGCCGTTCCAGCATGGCGGCGAACCCGTCCAGGTGGCGGGCCAGGCTGTACTCGAACAGCCCGTCCAGGTCCGACACCGTCTCCTCGGGGACCGTGGCCAGCAGGGGGAACCGTCCGCTGCCGAGGAGTTCGCCGGCTCGTGTCCGCTGTGCGAGCCACCATCGGGTGAGCGTCATCCCGGTCTCCTGCTCCGCTTCGACTTCGTCGGCCATGGTCAGGGCAACGGTGATGACCAGCGCGGGCAGCGTGAGCGCCTCTCGGATCCGGGTGGTCATGGGCAGCCCGAGCCCGTCGAGCGCGCGCAGCGTCCACTCGGTGTGGGCCATCATGTTGGGCACGAGCAACGGGCGCGTGAACGAGACGGCCCTGGGCAGCCAGAGATGTCGCCGGCTCAGCTCCCACTGCCGGCGGGAGACCAGTTCGAGCTTGGCCCGCCACCCTTCGGGGCCGGGGGTGGGGAGCTCTGGCTCGCCGAAGACCTCGTCGACCATCTGCGTCACCAGCTCGTCCTTGTGCGCCACGTGCCGGTAGAGCGACATCGGACCGACGCCGAGCCCGGCCGCGAGCCGCCGCATGGACACGGCGGCGAGCCCCTCGGCGTCGGCGATCGCGATGGCGGTGCGGAGAACATGGTCACGGCTCAGGGCCTGCCTGGGGGCACTGTCAGCCTGCCTGATGCCGTCGTCCGGCTTGGCGACGCTGCCAGCCGGCTTGGCGATGCTGTCGGCCCGCTCGGGGATGCCGTCGGGCGGCTTTTGAGTGCTTCCGGCTGGCTTTTGGGTGGCGCTTCCGGCCGGCTGCTTCTGGCCCGCGCGTGCGCTGACCACCGTACCGGAGCCGACCTTCGCCTCGACCAGCCCTTCGTCGCGAAGCGTCGCCATCACTCTGGTCGCGGTGGCGACCGCGACGCCCCACCGCTGCGCGATCTGCCGGATGGAGGGCATGCGATCGCCTGGCCGCAGGTCGCCGGTCAGAATCCGGGCACGGAGCTCTGCGACGATCCGCCGGTAAGGCGGATCCGGCCGTTGCGTTGACGACGGCATGGGTGGCGCCTCGATTCCTTGGTGCTGTCGTTGTACCTGGCACAAGTGTACTAGTTCATTTCCCAGCCCACTAGTGCACTTCTTTGGCCGATAAATCGCGATTTTTCCGGTGCATCAATACGATGTACGCATGGCACTAGATACACCGTACGCACCCGTACGGCAGGCGAGTGACGCGGACCGGCAGGCAGTGCTGGACGTCCTCACCGAGGCGTTCATGAACGACCCCCTCACGTGCTGGCTCTTCCCCGAAGCAGCCGACCGGGGTCGTCTCCAGGCGCAGTTCTACCGCCCCCTGCTCGCCCATCCCGCCGCCGAGGCCTACCTGACCGACGGTCACGAGGGCGCCTCGGTGTGGCTGGCACTGGCCGCAGGCCAGCCGGCCCACGACGAACGTCCCGCATCGGACGCGGACTTCGGCGAGCACGGCGAGCGCCTGCAGACGCTAGGACAAGCGCTCGCTCACCGGCACCCCGACCGCGAACCGCACCTCTACCTCCCCTGCATGGGCGTGGTCGGCGGCCGGCAGGGCGCCGGACTCGGCTCGGCGATGCTGCGGCACCGCCTGGCGCGCGCGGACACCGACGGGCTCCCCGCCTACCTGGAGGCGAGCTCGCCCCGCAGCCGCGCCCTCTACCTACGGCACGGCTTCGAGAACCTCGGTGAACCGGTACGGGTCGCCGACAGCCCTCCCCTGTGGCCGATGTGGCGCCACCCCCGCCACTGACCACCGACGAATCCAAGGAGACAACGACGATGACAGCGAACCACGAAGCAGAGACCGGCAGCACCCCGCTGACCTCCGATCACCACCCTGATCGGCGCCCGCCGACGCTGGTGTTGATCCACGGCACCAACTCCTCGTCGTCCTGGGCCTCGGGGCTGATGCGCGAGCTCACCCTGCGCGGCCACCGAAGCGTGGCCGTCGACCTCCCGGGACACGGCGACGAAGCGTTCTATCCCCGCGCGTACCAGGCCCCGCAGGACCTCCAGGCACTGGCCACCGAACCGTCACCGCTCGCCAAGATCACCATCGACGACTACGTCGAACGCGTCGTGGACGTGGTCCGCCGCGCCCGCCGCCACGGACCGGTGATCCTCGCCGGCGCCAGCCAGGGCGGCGTCACCGTGAGCAGAGTCGGCAACGCCATCCCCGACCTGCTCGACCGAGTCGTCTACCTCGCCGCGTACTGCTGCGTGGACCTGCCGAACATGGTCGCCTACCTCACCACGCCGGAGAACGCCGACAGCCTCCTCCCCTTGGTGGAAGCGGTGAAGGTCGCCGACCCAGCGCTCCTGGGCGTCAACCGCCTCAACTGGCGCTCAGCCGACCCGGCGGTCTTCCACGCCGTCAAGCAGTGCCTCGCCGGCGACTTCACCGACGACGCCGTGAGCCGGCTCCTCAACATGCTGGAGCCTGACGAAACCGCCACCATCCCCATCGCCGAAGCCCGCGGCGAAGCGCACACCTGGGGCCGAATCCCCCGAACCTACGTGCGCTTCACCCTCGACCGCCTGATCCCACCCGCCCTACAGGACCGTTTCATCGCCGAGGCCGACCGCCTCACTCCCGACAACCCGACGGACGTACGAAGCGTCGCGGCACCCCACGTCGGCCCCTTCGACCACCCCGACCTGGTAGAAATCTTCACCGACCTCCTCACCCGCTGACGCACGGCACGCCCGGACCCGTCCTAGGTATGGGTGACCACGCTCGGATCAAGACATGGCGGCGCGGTCGGATTCGCTGCGCAGGACGCAGAACTCGTTGCCCTCAGGGTCGGCGAGGATGGCCCAGCCCGCGCCGTCGGGCTTCCGGTGGTCGGCGACCAGGGTGGCGCCGAGGGCGAGCAGCCGTTGGACCTCTTCCTCGCGCGAGGTCTCCGGACGCAAGCACAGGTGGATCCGGTTCTTGACCGTCTTCACCTCCGGCACCTGGTTGCAGTGCAGCACAGGACCCTCCGGCAGCAACATCACCTGGGTCTCGTGGTCACCCGGCCTGTCCTCCGGATGCAGGGGACGGCCGGTCACTTCACTCCAGAAGCGGGCGAGCCGGTAAGCGTCCGCACAGTCGATCGCCACGTTCTGCACCACCGAGACCATGCGCAGGAGTCTGCCAGAGCGCCGCCGTAAGCCGACCCGTCCGCCTGCACGACCCGGCCGGCGCCTACATCCGGATCACCGGCACGAGCTGACGTACTCCGGTTGCCAGGGAATTGCCAGGTGGGATGGGTAGCCTGCGCGGCGTGAGGTGCTCGGGATGAAGATCCGATACATGCTGTTGCACGCCTACGGGATGGGCGGCACCATCCGTACGGTGGTCAACCAGGCCAATGCCATGGCGGCCGCCGGGCATGAGGTGGAGATCGTCAGTGTGGTGCGGCGGCGGACGGCGGCGCAGTTCGCCATCGACGCGCGGGTGAAGCTGTCGGCGCTGGTGGACCAGCGTCAGGGGGTGGCGGCCGATTCGCTGGCGCGCAAGGTCTGGCGGCGCGCGCGGGGGAAGATCGTGCCGTACGGCGAGTTCGCCGCCGGATATTTCACCGAACGGGTGGAGCAAGCGGTCATCGACTACGTCTCCTCGCTCGATGACGGCATCCTGGTCACCACCCGGCCGGCGCTGAACCTCATCTCGGCACGCCGCACCCCCGCCACCGTGAAGAGGGTGGCCCAGGACCACATGAACCTGGGCTCCTACCCCACCCCCGTGCGCGAGCAGATCACCCGCCACTATGGCGGCTTCGACGCCGTCGTGGTGCTCACCGAGACGAGCCGGACCGAATATCGTGACGCGCTGCCCGGTACGCGGATCGTGCGCATTCCCAACGCAGTCCACATGGCCGGGCGCGAGCACTCCGAGCAGAGCGAGCCGGTCGTGATCGCGGTGGGCCGGCTGGTGCCGCAGAAGGGCTTCGGCATGCTCATCAACGCCTTCGCCGAGGCCGCGGCCGACCATCCGGAGTGGCAACTGCGCATCTTCGGTACGGGTCCGAACAAGGAGCGGCTGGAGGCCAAGGCGGCGGCGAGCGGGCTGGGTGACCGGATCCGGCTGATGGGCCGCAGCGACCGCATCCACGACGAGCTGGCGCGGGCGTCGATCTACGCGCTCAGCTCACGGATCGAGGGGCTGCCGATGGCGATGATCGAGGCGATGGGCCACGCCCTGCCCGTGGTCGCGTTCGACTGCCCGACGGGACCCGCCGACGTGCTGACTCCCGAGGTGGACGGAGTGCTCGTACCGCCACGAGACGTGGACGCGCTGGCCGCCGCGCTGCGGCGGGTGATGGGCGACCGCGAGCTGCGCCGGCGGCTGGGGGCCGCCGCGGCCGTGACCGCACACGATTACGCGCCGGAGGTCGTGATGCCGTTGTGGGAGGATTTGTTCGCCTCGCTGGGCAGTGAGGCGCCGGTCGGCGGGAGGGCCCGCTGACAGGCGGCGGCTCGTTCCAGGAGAGGACTCGTCGTGGGGTTAGCTGTCATGGCCGTCCATGCTCACCCGGACGATGAGGCGATCTGGACGGGCGGGACCCTGGCACGCTACGCCGACGAGGGCGCCAGGACGGCAGTGGTGACGTGCACCTGGGCCGAGGGGACCGTGCGGGCCGGGGAGCTGGAGCGTTCGCTGGACATTCTCGGCGCGGGCAAGCCGAGGCTGCTGGGTTACGCCGACGCGCGTAACCCGGCGTCCGCGTCCGGCCGCCCCCGCTTCGTGGACGTGCCGCTGGACGAGGTCGTGGGCCGGGTGGTCGAGCACATCAGGGACTTCAGACCCGATGTGCTGCTCACGTACGACGGATACGGCTCCTACGGACATCCCGACCACATCCACGCACACCGGGTCACCATGGCCGCGGTCGAGGCGGCCGGGTATGACCAGCTCTACCCCGGTACGGGCGACGCGTGGCGGGCGCGGGCCCTCTACCTGTCGACGGTGCCGCGCTCTGTCGTGGCGGCGCAGTGGGAGGCGGTGTTCGGGACGCCTCCACAACCTGGCCAGAGCCTGCCCGGCCTCCCGGATGACCAGGTCACCACCCATCTCGACGTCGCGCCCTGGGCCGAGCGGAAGTGGGCGGCCATGCACGCGCACGCGTCCGAGGTGGAGCGCGGCGCGTCCATGACCATGATCACTTCGCTGCCGGAGCCGGCCCGGGCCCAGATGCTGTCGAACGAGTGGTACCGGCGCCTCGCCTGCACCGGCCCGTCGGAGACCGCCCTGTCCTAGGCCGTCAGCGCAGCCGCATCAGATGGGGGACCACTACTCCTGAAGGACGGACAGGACGTTGCCCGCCGGGTCGGTGAACCAGGCGATCAGCGGGCCCCCGCCACGGAAGATGCCCTTCTCGTCGGCGTCCATCCCCTCGTAGCGCTCGAAGCGAACCCCTCGCCGCACCAGCTCGTCCACCGCCGCGTCGATGTCGTCGACGGGGAAGTTGAGCACGGTGTACGTGGCCGGCGAGTGGTTGTCCTTCGGGTAGACCAGGATGTCCCGGTCTCCGGCGATATGCAGGGTCAGCATGCCGTTCTCCTCCGACACCTTCAGCCCGAGCGTCTCGCCATAGAACGCTCTGGCCGCGGCGATGTCGTCAACGGAGAACCCGCTGAACGCCCTGGTCGTGCCGAACATGATCGACCCCCTTCACATGCCCGCGCGGTGCGCTTCGCTCAGCTCGATGATCTGGACGTAGTTGCCGTCCGGGTCGATGGCGGTGGCGAACAGGCTGCCGTCGCGGTCTTCCAGCTCCGCCAGCCAGGTCACGCCGAGGTCGTTCATCCGCGCGACCACGGCGCGGGCGTCCGGCACATCGAAGTTGATGATCATCCTGCCGGGCTCCGGATTCTTGTCCCCGACGTCCGCCCGCGTGTCGATGAACAGGTGGAAGTCTCCGAACCTGAGCACCCCGTAAGCCGCGACATCGGCGTTCTCCGCCGGCTCCAGCGCGGTGACGTACCAGGTACGCAGGCGCTCGGGGTCGGTGCTGGCGAGAAGCATGCTGCCTAGAACTGGCCGTTTCATACCGTTCCTCCTGTCGGTCGACGTGCTGTCAACCATGGAGACTCGGCGGGCGGCCGAAACTCATCGCAGCGTGCCCGGCGCGGTGCCGGACACGCTGCGTCAGAGGTACGGGGTCAGCCTCTGGTGAGGGTCAGACCATAGGTGGAGAGGATCTCGTTGACCGGCTGGTGGTACGTCGTGCCGCCGACGGTGCAGTTGCCCGAGCCGCCGGAGGTGACGCCCTGGGCCTGGCTGCCCGAGATGAACGAGCCGCCGGAGTCACCCGGCTGCGCGCACGCGCTGGTCCGGGTCAGGCCGGTGACCCTGCCCTGTGGGTAGGTCACGGTGGCGTTGTGCTGCTGGATGGTGCCGCAGCGCCAGCCGGTGGTGGAGCCGGAGCGGCAGATGGACGAGCCGACCGACGCCTGCGTGGAGCCGGTGACGGTCACCCGGGAGCCGCCGGAGCCGCGTACGTACGGGGTGGGGTTGTTGCCGGGGGCGGCGACCCAGGCGTAGTCGTTGCCCGGGAACGAGGAGCCCTGGAAGGTGCCCGTCGGGTTGGTGGTCCGCGCGCCCTGGGTGCCACAGTGACCTGCGGTGACGAAGCCGGGGGTGCTGCCGCGGGTCACGGAGAAGCCGACGCTGCACCGGCTGTTGCCGATGTAGAACGGCGAGCCGCCGATGATGTCGATGTACGGCTTGGGGGTCTCGGTGGTCGCGGCCGTCTTGACCGCGCTCTTGTCGACGCCCGCGACGTCGACCAGCGCGTCGGCGGCCTCCTGGGTGGCGGCGAGGACGGCGACGGTGTTGGTCGTCACGTCGACGTACCACAGCGCCGCGCCCTGGCTCTTCTCCGCGGCCTGGTCGAGCTGCTCCACGACGCCGTTGAGCTGAGCCAGCGTACGCGAGACGACGACCGGCTCGGCGCCCTGGGACTTGATGGCGGCCGTGGCGGAGGCGTCGGTGGTGGCCACCATGAGCTTGGAGGCGTCGGCGTTCAGCCATGCTCCGCCGTAGGACGCGCCTAAGGAGGTAGTCAGACCGGCTTCGGTGGCGGCGGCGCGCCGCTCGTTCGCGAGCCGGGTGACGACCTGCTGCTCGTTGAGCCCGAGGTCGCGTTCGAGCGCGTCGATCACCGCGGGTGGGGTGGACGGGTCCGCCTGGGGGGCCGGGTCGGCCATGGCGGCGTGGAGAGGAGTTGCGAGGCAGGCCACGATGGTGGCTCCTACCAGCGCACAGCGTTTACCCAACATGTGCACTCCTTGAAGGGGGGTGCTGTCAAGTTAACGGCTGGTACGCAACCTGAGAGGCTCCCAAACGACCCCTATTTCGGTCTTATGGTCGTACGGCACGACGCACTGTGGCATGACCGGAACTAGCCGCGAAGGCAGATCTCGAACATGGCGGTCAGCCGAGCGACGTCGGCGGGCGTGGGCGGTTCGGGACCGAACGTGCGGCGCATGCTGCCGATGCCGAGGAAGAGCATGGTGGCCATCCGGGCGCGGGCATGCGCCTCGGGGTCGTCGCCCAGAACCTCGACGATCGGCTCGACGAAGGCCATCCGGAGGCGTTCACGTACCAGAGCCTTGACCTCGGAGTCCTGGGACGAGTGTTCGAGCGAGCGCAGGATGCGGCTCTTCGGGTCGTGGTTCATGCGCTTGGCGGCGTATTCCGCCAGGCGTCCGGCCAGGCCCTCGGGGTCGCCGTCGAGGATGCGGCGGATCGTGGGCTCGCCCTGCAGGACCTCGCCGAACAGCCCGGCCTTGGAGCCGAAGTAGCGGCCCACCAGGGCGACGTTGGCCTCCGCCTCGGCGGCGATCATGCGCACCGTCACGTGCTCGTAGCCGTGCTCCGAGAACAGCGCTCTGGCCGCCGCCAGCAGTCGCTGCCGGGTGGCCTCGCGGTCCCGCGGTCTGACCGCGTCCGCTAGCTGGCCTTCCATGCTCGGGATCGCCTCGCTCTTCATGTGAGGAATATATCTACTTGCCGCGCGGCTAGTAAACGAGCGTATACTCCTAGGGCGAGTCAGTAAATGAGGGGATGTGGTGTCGCGGTGGCGCAGCGGCAGTACACACACCGCGAGATTCTCAAGATCATGGCCGGCCTCATGCTCGCCATGCTCACCTCGATGCTCTCGACGTCCGTGGTGGGCACGGCCCTGCCGACGATCGTGGGAGAGCTCGGCGGGCAGGAGCAGTACCCGTGGGTGGCGTCGGCGACCATGCTGACGATGACGGTGTCCACGCCGCTGTGGGGCAAACTCTCGGACGTGTTCGGCAGGAAACTGCTGTTCCAGACCGCCCTGGGGCTGTACGTCGGGGCCTCGCTGCTCGCCGGCCTGTCGCAGGACATGGGACAGCTCATCGCCGCCCGCGCCGTACAGGGTCTGGGGGTGGGCGGTCTGTCGGCCCTCGCCCAGGTGATCCTCGGCGACATCGTCTCGCCCCGCGAGCGCGGCCGCTACTCCGGCTACATGGGCGCCGTCTTCGGCGTCGCCACCGTCATCGGGCCGCTGCTCGGCGGATTCCTCGTCGACGCCGACTGGCTCGGCTGGCGCTGGTGCTTCTACGTGGGCGTGCCGCTCGCGATCATCGCGGCCGTGGTGATCCAGCGGGTGCTCAAGCTGCCCGTGGTCAAGCGTGACACCACGATCGACATCTGGGGCGCCACCGCCATCACGACCAGCGCGAGCGCCCTGATGCTGCTGCTGACCCTCGGCGGCCAGCAGTTCGCGTGGAACTCTCCCTGGTCCTACTTCCTCGGCGCCATCACCCTGCTCGCGCTGGCCCTGGCCGTGCTCGCCGAGCGCACCTCCGCCAACCCGATCCTGCCGCCCCGCCTGTTCCGCAACCGCACCTTCCTGCTGACCGGCACCGCCTCCCTGTTCGTCGGTGTCGCGATGTTCGGCGTGTTGATCTACATGCCGCAGTACCTGCAGATCGTCAAGGGGATGAGCCCCACCAAGTCGGGGCTCATGACGCTGCCCATGGTGGTGGCCATGCTCATGGCGAGCATCACCTCCGGCAAGATCGTCACCCGGACCGGGAGATGGAAGCACTTCCCGGTGGCCGGACTGGCGCTGGTGACCGTCGGCCTGTTCCTGCTGTCGCGGCTGCACGTGGACTCGACCGAGTTGCTCATCGGGTTCGACCTGGGCGTGCTGGGCCTGGGGCTCGGCCTGACCATGCAGATGCTGATCCTCGCCGCGCAGAACGGCTCCGAGGTGCGCGACATGGCCTCCACCACCTCAGGCGTGTCGTTCTTCCGGGCGCTCGGCGGGGCCATGGGTGTGGCCGCGTTCGGCGCGATCCTCAACGGCCGGCTCACCTCCGAGATGGCCGAGCTGGCTCGCGCCGCGCATCTCACCCTGCCCGAGGGCGCCATCTCCCTGGGCAGTCCCGAGGAGATTCACCGGCTGCCGGAGGCCGTCAGGACCATCGTGCTGGAGTCGTTCACCCGCGGCCTGGAGACCGTCTTCCTGGTGGGCGTGCCGATCGCGGTGCTCGGCTTCCTGGCGGTGCTCTTCCTCAAGGAACTGCCGCTGCGAGGCAGCCCGGAGGCCGCTCCCGTGTCCCCGCCGCCGCCTCCGCCGTCCAAGGAGGACCTCGTCCTGGCCGGGCTACTGCTCGAACTCGTCGCCCAGCGCGTCGACCGGGCCGGCGACCGGCCGTCGGCGCTGCTCACCGCCGTGGCCAGGATGGCGCCACCCGACGACCGGCCCGAGCGCGAACGCGCCCGATCGGTGGCGCAGAACGTGCTGCGCCCCACCTCCCGTGCGCTGATCGAACAGGCCGCGCCACCACGGAAAGACCTCGTGACCTCATGACCCTGCGACCTCGTGACCTCATGCCCCTGCGACTTCGTGTTCGTGACTTCGTGACTTCGTGACTTCGTGACCGGAGGGACTCCCCGATGATTCGCACCTTCATGGGCGCTGTCATGGCAGGTCTGGCCTTCATGGCCGGGCTGTGGTTGATGATCGCGCCGTTCGCCCTGGGCGCTCAGCCCGAGAACGCCTCCTGGAGCAGCGCCACCACCTCCCAGTTCTGGACCGGGCTCGGCGTGGCCGTCGTCGCACTCGCCGGGGTGGCCGCCTTCGTCATCGCCATCCGGGACGAGCTGGTCACGCGAGGGCTGGTGGAGGCACGCAAGCCCGAGCCCGAACCCACGCCCCCGCCCGCCGCCCCCTCCCCTGAAACGTCTTCCTCCGAGCTGGCCACGTTGCTCGCGCCGCTCGTCGAAGCGCTGCGCGAGGACCTGAACCACCGTCCCGGCCGCCGGAACGGGTCGGCTCCGCTGGTCGGGACGGAGGAGAACCGGTGAAGGCCCGGCTCGGCGTCTGCGCCCTCGTCCTGCTGTTCCTGGCCGGCCTCTGGCTGGTCGCCTCGCCGTTCGTAGTCGGCTACCAACCTCCCGGCGCCGCCTACACGGCCGCGACGGTCAACAACCTGTGGGTGGGCGGAGGGCTCGCGGGGCTCTCGTTCGTCACCCTCGTGTTGTACGCGGCCGACGCGCTGCGCGAGCTCACCACCCGGGGCAAGCACTCCGCCGCCGACTCGTAGAAAAGCCGTGCCGTACGGACCCGTAACGGCTTGACCTGGAAAGACGTGGCATATGGTGGCCAGATGAAACGTGCTGCCGCCATGGCGTTCGTGGTGCTCGCGTCCGTTTCGTGCGGCGGGCAGGGGCCGGCCGCGTCCTCGGAGCAGAGCCCACCAGCCTCGCCCACGATGCCCGCCACACCCACCACTACCGCTCCCACGCCTTCCCCGGCCCGGACCGAACCACCCGAGTTCGAGGCCAAGGTGACCAAGGTCACCCGGGACCGGCTGCCCCACTCCTGGCGTGAGGGATGCCCGGTCCACTACCGCGACCTGCGGCTGATCACCATGTCCTACTGGGGTTTCGACAACAAGCCTCACACGGGCGAGCTCGTCGTACGCAAGACCGTCACCGACGACATCGTGCAGGTCTTCGAGAAGCTGTACGACTGGCGCTGGCCGATCCGGCAGATGAAGCTGGTCGACGCCTACAAGGCCGACGACTTCGACTCGATCGAGGCCGACAACACCTCGGCCTTCAACTGCCGCCGCGCGACCGGCTCAGGCAACTGGTCGAACCATGCCTATGGCGAGGCCATCGACATCAACCCCCGCGAGAACCCGTACGTCACCGCGGACGGCGACACCGCCCACAAGAACGCCGAGAAGTACACGGAACGGCCCGTGAAGGGCAAGGGCGTGATCAATCCGGGCGACCGGGTGGTCCGAGCCTTCCAGCAGGTCGGCTGGGAATGGGGCGGCGACTGGGCCGGCACCAAGGACTACCAGCACTTCAGCAAGGGCGGCGGCTGACACCTGGGCCCGATGGCGACGATGTGGCAGGACGTCAACCGCTCCCACGCCCGCATCCGCGCGCTCGGCGAGCGCGCCCTCGCCACGCTGAAGACCTGGAAGGTCCTGCCAAACTGCGCTGCCACCCCCGCCGAGGCCGAGGAGTATGCGAGCCCGTCCTAGGCACTCGCCGACATCGACCGCATCCAGATCGTGTCACTGCTGGCCAGACCGTCCCGGGGACACGTCCCGCACTCCGGTGAGCAGACGCCACCCGCGAGCTGACGGGTGTGTCCCCGGGTGAGGGCTGTGTCAGGTGGCGGACGGACAGGGGAAGCGCATCTTCCCACCACCGTACGCACGACGGCTGTGACCTGCTGTGACTCGTTTCGAGCCCGTAGTTCCGTGATCTATGTCGCATTTTTCCGCCGAACTTCCCGTGTCGTCCCTGCATCGAACACTGCAAAACCGCCGAGTGCGGATAACAACAAGACAAGGGAAACGATGGAAATGCGTAAGATTCTCGCCACTGCCGCTACTGCCGCCACCGCCGGCATCATGGCCCTCGGCCTCGCCGCCGCCCCCGCCCAAGCCTCCACGACCACGCCTATGGGCAGCTGTACCGCCCTGAGAATCGTCTATACGGACTTCGATGCGGTCGACGTGGCGGCGGCGATCGGCAACAGGGACGGCCTGGTGAGTAAGGCGGATTTGCGGGCTGCCGCAGCTGGTAGGAATGGCGCGTCCCCCCTACTGCAGCAGGCTGCGAACAAGGTGAGAAGAAGTCATTGGTTCGACGACATGGACGTCTACGGTCAGCGCAGATCCGCCGCCGACGGCCTCATCTCGCGCGACGACCTGAGGGGATATTTCAACTTGCATTGCCGGTAACCCCGCACCGAGGCGGAGGCGGCACAGGGCACGTCGGCCCCTGCTCACCCGCCGGTGAATGAATGCTCCTGATTCTCAGCCTGCCAGTGCCCGACGGCCCGGCAGGCTGTCACTTGAGCCCACCGCCCTCTTCAGTAGGTGGCGCGGGGCCCGTCGTCCAGGCCGATGGCCGGCGTGGTGCCCCTGACGTGCACGGTAAAGACCTGTCCGGCGGGTGGGGGATGTGATCCATTCGTACGTTGCGTCGGCGTGGCTATAGTACCTCTACATCCGAGATCGTATTCCTGTAACCGACGCAGTCAATTGCACGCGACCGGCACCGAAAGAGTGTACTGTGAAAGCCTTCAAGAAAGCCGTCGTTACGGCATCCGCAGCGTTCCTCTTACCCCTCGTCACCGCCGCAGCCGCGCCCGCGACGAACACCACCGAGTGCAACAACCGCACGGATCTCGTCGTAGTCGAGCACCAAGGCGGCGTCACGTGCTTCGCTAATCCGGGGACGATCTCTTACGAACTCCACGGAGTCAAGCGACTCTCGATGGGAAACAACAGGGTCCAGGTCGCTTGGGAGAGCAACGGGACCTACCATACTCAGACATATGATAAATGGGTCGTGGTCACCTCGCAGACGCACGGTGACGGCACGCCGATCGGACCGGCTTTTCAGCGAATCTACCAGCTTTGGCTTATGCCTTAATTCCCTTCCTGGCACCGCTGATCTCCCAATTTCGCGTGGCTTAATCGCGACCTGGCTCGGCCCGCGCCGCGCCAGGTCGTGCACGTAGGCACATTGGATCCTCGCGCGGACGGGAATTAGCAGGCGCGGAACGCTATACCGGCGACATACCGGCGATCCCTACGCTGGCGATCCCTCGCCTACGGATCGTGTTGAAGGAACGTCGTGCCCCGTCCTGTGCTGGTAGTGGTCGTTGCCCTGCTGCTGTCGATGCTCCCCGGTGTGTCCCACGCCGCTGCCCCTGGTGTGGTGGGGACTGCGGGAAACCTCATCCGGGAGGAGGAGCCGCGGGGTGACGGGATCAGGCACATGGACACCAAGGCGATGATCACGGCGTTGAAGGCTCTCAACGTGAACACCTACGTCTACCCGCTGGCCGGTGGCAATGATCACTGGGACGACCTGCACAAGGAGTTCCTGCCGGCCGCCGCGGCCGCCGGGATCGACGTGTGGGCCACGGTGTACGCACCGAGCCAGGCGAGCTTCTCCCGGCCTTACAAGCACGACTACGTGGCCTGGTCTCGCGAACTCGCCATTCTCTCCAAGAACCACCCGAACCTGGTCGGCTGGACCGTGGACGACTACGGCTTCGATCTCAAGACGTTCACCCCGGCGTACGTCAAGCAGATGCGTGCGGCGGCCAAGGCGATCAACCCGTCCTTCAAGTTCATCCCGACGGTCTACTACAGCCAGTTCACCGACACGTTCGTCGCCGAGCAGGCCCCGCTGCTGGACGGCGTGATCTTCCCCTTCCGGGACGAGCCGGTCCGGGACACGGCGTGGACGTGGAGCCTGTCCGCCCAGGTCAAGCAGCTGGCCGAACGCCTGCCCGACACCGACGTCTACCTGATGCCGTACGCCCATCCGCTGAGCCGCACCGCCTTGAAGCCGACAGTGGCCTACGTCGAGGCGGTCACCAAGAAGGCGCTCGAACTCGTTCGCACGGGCGAGCTCGCCGGGGTCGTGCAGTACAAGCTGCCCTTCATGTCCCGTGACACCGGGTGGACGCGGCCCGCGACCGACAATCTCGCCCGCACCGGCCAGGGACGGCTCAGCTTCGTCGTCGAGAACGCGAGTCCCACGAAGACCGGGATGTGGTGCGGCGCCGCACGGAAGGCTCAGCTCACGCCGGGCGCGCCCAAGTACACGGTGAGCTTCTGGCATCGGGACAGCCGCGAAGCCGGCAGTCCGGCCGGCTATCACATGAAGCAGCTCCTCCTCAACGGCAAGGTGGTCTGGGAGCAGGACGCCGCCACCGATCCTTCCTCGTGGCGGAAGGCCACAGTCGACCTGACGGCCAGGCTGACCGGAGCGACGAGCGCGACGCTGCAGTGGCGGCTGTACGAGCGCAATGGCGTGAGCAACTACTACGTCGACGTGCGCGTGGACGACATCGCGGCCACCGGCCTGCAGCTGAACGACCCCGGCGTGGAGAACGCCGTCAACTGGACCGCCGACCTGGTACGGCAGGGCGGCCCCGTCCACTGCTCCGCCCAGGTCTACCACCAGAACTACGGCGCGGACCTCGGCGCGCGCATCGCCAAGCTGTACGCCGCCGGATGATCACGGGCTCCCGCCGACGACGGGGCGGTCGTTCGCCCAGCCCAGATCCGCCCTGTACATCCAGCGTGCCTCGCCCACCCAGCCGTGGAAGAAGATGTGGTCGCCGAGCACGTCGGCGCCGCCGGGGCCCTGGACCGCCTTGCCGAGGGTGAGGGTCGTCATCAGGGGCTGTGAGGCCTTGGTGAAGGGGCCCATCAGCGAAGGGGAGACGGCGTAGCCGGTGAAGTAGCCGTTGCTGCGGTACGCGCCGCCCGCGTAGAAGAGCACGTACTGGGTGGGGCGTTTGACGAGCACGGGTGCTTCGATGATGCCGGCTTCGTCCTCGCGGTCGTTGCGGATCAGCTCTCTGCGGGGGCCGACGAGCGTGACCCCGTCGGCGCGGACCTCCTGCAGCCAGATGATCGTGGGCTTCTTGGGATCCAACGCGTTCCCGTCATTCTTGTAGAGCAGGTACCTCTTGCCGTCGGTGTCGGTGAAACTCGCCGGGTCGATGTCGCCGCCCTCGCCCGTGTCACAGACGAGAGGGCCGTCGCCCAGGGGACGGAACGGACCGAGCGGTCCGTTCGAGAGCGCGGCGCCGATGCACCTCGGGCCCGGTTCGCGGATCGGGGCGGCGAAGTACATGAGGTATCGACCGTCCGCACGCCGGGAGACGTCGGGCGCCCAGAATCCGCCCTTGTCGGCAGCCCAGGACGGCTTGACGGGCAGGGCGTCCCCGCGGACGGTCCACGGCCCCGTGGCCGAAGGCGCGTCGGCGACCGGGATGACGCCCGCCGAACTGCTGGTGGAGTAGGCGTAAAACGTGGAGCCGGCCTGGATCACGTCCGGGTCGGGGAAGTCGGTGGCGATGACGGCCGCGGGAGCCGCCATGAGCACGGCCGTCAGCAGAAGGGGAAGTGGCCAGGTCATTCGATGCTCCCCCCTGCTTCCGAATAGGAGAAGGTACGGCTGCCGCGGAAGGTCTGGCCGGTGATGTGGTAATCGTGCGCGGCTTCACTGTCGGTATGGCCAGGACCGATGTCGACCGTGTCAGCCGTCGACCACGCGCCGTTGATCTGGTGCTGGACGACGTAGCGGAACTCGTTGAAGTCCCAGAGCGACGACACGAACGTGTTGACGATGGTCAGCGAGCTACGGCCGGCGGTCAGACGCGCCGGAAGGTCGGCGCTCTGGTAGCCCCACCCGGCGCTGCCCAGCAACGGCTTCCACTCTCCGGCCGGAGCTCCGTTCACGGTGATGGCGGCACGTTGCTGGGGGACGTTGGCGTCCAGGAGACGGATCAGCCGCACGCCGGTGTTGGCCGGGGCGACGCTCACGGTGAAGCGGCTCGAACCGCCGGGGCCGAAGGCGCGGCCGTCGTCGGTGATGGTGCGCGGCCTGCCCCAGAGGCCGCCGGCGACAATGGCCGCCGAGATGGCGAGCACGGAGAGCATGGCCAGCACCAAGAGAGGCGTCCGTCGTCGCCGACGCGAGGCGGGAGGCACGACGGTATCCGGCATCGGCCCCTGATGGGCTGCACGGTCGATGGCAGCCGTGTGGCCCGGCTCCGTAGGCGCCGCGGTGGACAGGTGCGCGATCCGCACCCGCTCCCACGCCCGCTCCCACGCGGGCAACTGGTGCTCAGGAACCCGGCACGCTCTCAGAAACGCCATCATCACGGCCTTCTTGGGAAAGCGCCGCCCGGCCAGCATGTCCGCGCAGGTGGCCCGCGGCAGCCGGGTCCCGCCCGCCCGGTCCGCCCGCGCCTGCAACTCCCGCAGCGAAGCGTCCGCCCGCGCGAACTCCTCGGTCAGCAGCTTCACCAGGTCCTCGTGGGAGTTGACCGCCCCGACCGCGGACGCGCCACCTGACCGAAGATCGCTGCCACCGTCCAGGTCTCCGCTCACCGGCCCTCGACCCTGCCTGCCCCTGGCCTGGGCCGCCTGCCCACGCTTGACCATCGCATAGCCAAGAGTGTACGCGTAGCTACTCAACGTGTCCGAGCGTGGCTCCGGCCTGGATTGTTCTGGCCGAGTCTGTCCGCGCCCCTGTTGGACAGCACGACCGCGCCATTTTGCTGATGCTCACGGGGGATGCGACCACCCGGTCCCCCCGATTCCCACCTCATGCACGACCACCTCATGCACGACAAGGAGCAGCAAGATGCGCAACCAGAACCGCCGGCCTTCGCTTCGCGGAACGCTCGCCACGCTCGCGGCCACCGCCACGGTCGCCGTCACCCTGTCGGCCGGTCCCGCCGTCGCCTCCACAGGGCAACACCAGGTCAGGGCGGTCCCCTGCCCTTCCGGCAACGTGTGCGTCTACCCGGACGCCACGCAGAACGGCCGGCCGGCGATGTACTTCCGTTACGGGTCCTACAACTTCAGCAACGTGTTCGGGACCCGCCTCATCATCAACAACCAGACCGGAGGAGCCGGCTTCCGACTCTGCACGGCTTACGGCGGCCAGAACTGCGGCCCCCGTATGAACCCCGGCACCTACCGCGTCAACCTCTCACCGATCAACTCCATCCTCCTCGAGCCGTAACCTCCCTTCCCGGCGATCCGGTCAGGCGGACTTCCTCAGGCCCGTCTGAGGAAGTCCGCCTGACCGGGCGCCTCATCGACCGGGCCTCCGCGAGATCCCCTCGACCTTCAGGCGGGGCTTCAACGGTCTCAGCTGAGCGCCCACTCGCCCTTCTGATCAGCGAACCCGCTGTTCAACGCGAACTGGAACTTGGCCGGCTGCGCCGACTCCGGCACCTCGAACACGATCACACCTTTACGAGAATCGCCCATGTTGATCGTCGAGGTGCCGCCGAACGCTTGCCCCTCCCCCACGTCGGAATAGGTAGGCCGGAACTGCTGACCTTCACCGTCGATCAGCGTCGCGCCGTTCGTGGGAGAGTCGTCGTACACCGCCTGACCGGAATTCGCCAGCGTCAGCTCGATGGCGACCAGCTTGTTGCCCGTCTTCGGCTTCGAGTACTGATCCGGAGTGGCGGGATTCACCACCTTGGTCAGCGTCACCGTCATCTTCAGCCCTGGATCGATCCCCGCAAGGGTGAGGGCTCCCCCGACCGCCGCAGCGGACGACTGGGCCTCGGCCGCTGATTCAGAATCCTCCGTTGGCACGGCATTCGACTCCGGCTGACGTGACGGCACGACCTGCGCAGGCGGATCAGCCTCCGTCACCACGGCCCTCTGTCCAGCATCGGCCAGCACCAACACCACGGCGGCGCACCCGCCCAGGAGCAGGAGCGGCAGTCCCACCACGAGCAGCACGATCAGGCCGGTGTTGGTGCGGCGAGGCGGCGGGCCCGAGGGCTGCTGACCGTACCCATACTGCGGCTGGGGCCCGCTGTACCCGTACGGCCCTGACGGCTGCTGTTGCCCATACGGGTCCTGCGGCTGCTGCGGATAACCCACGGCGCGACTCCAGTCGTAGAGGGATTGCCCGGTGGGACGCCCCAAGCATGCGCCCGGTTGACACGCAACACCACCGCATGTCCACTGACACCGAGCCCACCGATGAATTCCCGACGCCGCCGGAGTCTGTATCAGCAACACATCGAGCACATGCGGAGAACGACATGGCGTTGGACCTCTTTGCCGGCATCCCCGTCACCGACTACGCCGCGGCGCTGCCGTGGTACGAGCAGTTCTTCGGCAGGAAGCCGTCTTTCCTGCCGAACGACATCGAGGCGGTGTGGGAGGTGGCCGAGAACCGGTACATCTACATCGTGCAGGAGCCGGAACGGGCGGGGAACGCCCTGGTGCTGTCGTTCGTCGACGACCTGGACGACCGGGTCGCCGAGATCGCCCGGCGGGGCATCGAACCGACCGAGCGCGAGACGTACGACGGCGGCGTGACCAAGGTGATCTACCGGGACGCGGAAGGCAACGAGATCAGCTTCGGCGGCGCCCCGGGGTGACGCCACCGCGAACCTGACCACGGATCAGCGACACCGTCCAGAGGGCCGGCCTGGAGCAGGTCGAGGCAGGCCGCGATCTCAGCCGCGCGTGCGGATCAGCATGACCAGCCCGGCGATGAACGACCCGATCAGGACCGGCGACAGGATCGCGAGGCCGCCCCACACGACAAGGCCGAGATAGCCGAGCGCGGACGAACTGTATGTCGCGTCGGCATCAGCGGCCGCGAACAGCCCCAGGCCGAGGACGACACCGACCACCGTAAGCGCGATCGGCGTCCACAGGAGCACGTGGGCCCACACACGGTACCTCCGACTGTAGACACGCCGGGTCGACGGCACGTTCGGCTGTGGGGGATGCCCGACGTACTCGCTCATGCCCCATTTGTACCAGCTCCCGTTCCCGGGCCGACCGAGTCGTTCTGACCTGCATCTCCTCCAGCAGTCGCGCCCAGGCGCCGTCCTCAAGGCACGTCAGATACGCAACGACCTGCCTAACGGGTGGGTGGCAAGGGGCGCGTGACGCCAGACCTGGCCGCCGACCCTGGCATCCCGGCCGTCAGTGGGTACGGTCACAGGAGGTACGGGTCCCCCAACGGCGAGGGTAGGACCTCCGGCGAGGCGGCTGAGAGGATCACGGCATGGCGGACAAGGACGGCGACGGCTGGACCGAGTGTGCTCAGGGGCACCGGCACTGGGGGGTGCACGGCGCGTCCGGGCTGCTCGCCGTACACCACGACGACCTCGGCACCCCGTACGTGCTCATGCAGAAACGCGCTTTGTGGAGCCATCACGGCGGCACCTGGGGGCTGCCCGGCGGCGCCCGCGACAGCCACGAGGACGCCGTGGCGAGCGCGCTGCGCGAGGCCCGCGAGGAGGCGGCGCTCGGTGCCGACGGCCTTCGTGTCCAGGGCGTCTACCGTGACGATCATGGCGGGTGGGCGTTCGAGACGGTGATCGCCGAGTCGGCGAGGCTGCTGGCGGCCGTGTGCGCCAACAGCGAGAGCGACGAGCTGTGCTGGCTGCCGCTGCCCGAGATCACGGACCGGGTGCTGCATCCGGGCTTCGCCGCGACGTGGGACAAGGTCCAGCTCGCGATCAATCCGGAGTCCGTGGTGCTGGACGTGGCGAACATCGTCGGCGCCCAGGCCGAGAAGGGCTGGTGGAACGACCGGCAGGGCGCGGCCACCCGGCTGCTGCGATCGGTGGCGGGGATGAGGCTGACGCATCCGACGCTGGTGCAGTGGTACCCGCGCATGGTGGCGGTGGTCGAGGGCGCAGCGAAGGGCGTGCCGGACATCCCGGGCATTCAGGTGGTGGCGGCCACGGGCAGCGGCGACGACGCGATCGTGGGCGTGGTGAAGCGGGCCCGGCCGTGGGAGCGGATGCTCGTCGTCACCGCCGACCGGGGGCTGAAGGAGCGGGTGAGCGCGCTCGGCGCCGAGACCGCCGGCCCGAAGTGGCTGCTGTCACAGCTGAGCGGGTAACACCTCGTCGAAGACCGCCTTGAGTCCCGTCACGTCGAGCACGCGCTGGAGAACCCCGTGCACGCCGGTGAGGGTGACCGACCCGCCGCGCTCGGCGACGCCGCGCTGCAGCTCGACGAGCACCCACAGGCCACTGGAGTCGCAGAAGGTCAACCGGCTCGCGTCGATCACGACGTCGAGCCGGCCATCTGCCGACAGCCTGCCCAGGCGCTCCCTGAACGCCGGAGCGGCGACCTTGTCCAGCTCACCGTCCAGGCGCACGGTGACGGTTTCCTCGGCACGCAGAACCTCGAAGCTAAGATCCGCCACCACTTGAACGTACACCGGCGCCACCACAGCCGCTATCGTTGTGTGCGCACTGGAGGGTTCGCATAGTGGACGAGTGCAGCCGCCTTGAAAGCGGCCAGGTCAGCGATGGCCTCGTGGGTTCGAATCCCACACCCTCCGCTCACTCCTGGGTGCCGGCGAACCCATCGCCGACATAGGCGGCCAGCTGGAGATACGCCTCCCTGGTTGACTCCTGCAGCCGGTCCAGGTCGATCTCCGCGCCCTCTTCCAGGTGCGGGTCGTACGGCACGCGGATCACCGCACGGCACCTGGCGGCGAAGTGGGCCTCCAGCTTCTTGATGTCCACGGCCGACTTCGATCGTGGCCTGACGCTGCACAGCACCACGGTCGCCTCACGTACGAGATGGCCGTAGTGATGGGCCTCCAGCCAATCGAGCGTCGCAGAGGCGGCCCTGGCGCCGTCCACGGACGGCGAGCTGACCAGCACGATCTGGTCGGCCAGGCCGAGCACGCCGCCCATGGCGGAGTGCAGCAGGCCGGTGCCGCAGTCGGTGATGCAGATGGAGTAGAAGTTCTCCAGCACCTGCGACACGGCCTGGTAATCAGCGCCACTGAACGCCTCGGACACCGACGGGTCGCGGTCGGAGGCCAGCACCTCCAGCCGTGACGGGGCCTGCGAGGTGAACGCCCTGATGTCGACGTACCTCTTGACCTGCTCGTGCTCGTTGAGCAGATCGCGCACGGTGGCCGAGGTCTCCAGCACCAGCTTGTCCGACAGCGTGCCCCGGTCGGGGTTGGCGTCGATCGCGATGACGCGGTCGCCGCGCATGTGCGCGAGCGTCGCGCCCAGGCCGACCGTGGTCGTGGTCTTGCCGACCCCGCCCTTGAGACTGAGTACGGCCACCCGGTGGTGACCGGCGGCCACCGGGGTGCGCGCTCTGGTCATCAGTTCGCGGCGGCGCCTGACCTCGGGCGGTTCGCCCGGCTTGATCCAGCCGCCCGACGCCTTGAAGATCAGCCGGCGCCAGCCCTTGGACGGGGCGTTGCGGCGGCCGCGCAGCAGCGTCTCCGGGTCGAGGCTGTCGGCGCTCGGCCTGCCGGTGACCGGCGGGCGAGGCGGGGCGTTGAACACGGGGATCGGCGCCGGGCGGTGACGCGGCTCCACCGAGCGCTGGAACTCCGGCGCCTGGCGGTGTCGCGGCTCGACGGCCGGACGCTGCGGCTCGTCGAAGACCGGTGGAAGCTGCCCGAAGGCGTGCTGCGGCTCGTCGGCGGGCCACTGAGGCTCGACGGGCGGACGCTTGGGCTTGTCGTAGGTCCGCGGGGAGTTGCCGAACGGAGGCGTGGGCTCGTCGAAGTCCTCCCGAGGCTCCCCGAACGGACGCTCGGCCTCATCGAGGGCGCGCTCGTCCGAAGACGGCCGAATCGGCCGCTCAGGCTCGTCGAAAGCCCGCTGCGGCTCCCCGGAGGGAGACTTGGGCCGGTCAAAAGCAGGACGCGTGGACTCATCGAAAGCCGGACGCTTGGGCTCGTCGAAAGCGCGCTGGGGTTCGTCGAAAACCGGACGCTTGGGCTCGTCGAAGGCACGCTGGGGCTCGTCGAAAACCGGACGCTTGGGCTCGTCGAAGGCGCGCTGGGGCGCGCCGGCGGGGCGCTGGGGCGCTTCGGCGGGGCGCTCGCCGAAAGGCCGGCGCGGCTCGTCGAAGTGCCGCCGGGGCTCCTCGAAGATGTGCCGTGGCTCGTCCACAGGCCGCTGCGGGGCGGCGGGTGGCGGCGTCTCGGCGAGCGGCTCGGCCCTGAGCCCTTCGGCCCGCCCGATGGCCTCCTGCGGCCCGGTGTCCTGCTCGGCCTGATCCCCCTGCGCCTGCTCCTGTACGGCCGCCTCACCGGACGCCTCCGCCGACCGCGCCCATTCGGGCGGCAGCGGCCACGGCAGGTTCTCCTCCGTCTGCTCCTCGAGCTTCGCCTGGCCGGGCAGGGGCAGCATCGAGTACGTGTCGGTGTCGTCGGGACGAGGCAGCGGCCTGAGCGGCGCCACGAACGCGTCCTCGGCCGCCTTACCCAAGCTGGTCGGCGGGCCCAGGCTGGTCGGCGGGGCGGCGGGCTCGTCCTTGACGACGGGCTCGTCCTTCGGAGCCGGCTGGTCCAGGAAGGTCAGCTTCGCGTTGAAGGCGGGCCGGTCCTCGGCGGCGGCCCTGTCCGGCCACTCACCGGGCGCGCTCTCCGCCTCGGAAGCCTGCTCGGCCGCCGCCGCGCCGTACACGGAGTCGATCGCGGCGCGGAACAGCGGCGGGGGTGGCGCGTCGTGCTGCGGGACCGACGCCCAGGGGTCCTGAGGGTACGGCGAGGCGACGGAGTCGTCGGCCGGCGCGGACGAGGCACTGACCTTGACCGGGACTTCTTCCGTCTCCTTGATCGCGTCAAGCCAGGCTAGCTGTTCCTCGAGCGATTCTTCTCGATCGTGCCTTGCCACCGTGTTCCCCCTCGGGTGGGTCTAAAGGGGCAGCAAATTCTCTCGCAGGTTAACGTCAAGACTTGAGAGTAGCCCTGCCAACCCACAACTTCATTGCCCCGTTACCTTGGTCTCATGCGAGCCATCGAGATCACCCGCAGTGGCGGGCCCGAGGTGCTGGAGTGGCGCGAGGTGCCCGACCCTCGCCCGGAGCGGGGTGAGATCGTCATCGAGGTGGCGGCCTCCGCGGTCAACCGGGCCGACGTGCACCAACGTAACGGCCACTATGACCCGCCTCCTGGCGCGTCGCCGTACCCAGGGCTGGAGGCTTCCGGCGTGGTGGCCGAGGTGGGCGCGGACGTCGAGCAGTTCCGGGTGGGCGACGAGGTCTGCGCCCTGCTGGCGGGCGGCGGTTACGCTGAGCGCGTAGCCGTGCCCTGGCAGCAGGTGATGCCGGTGCCACAGGGAGTGCGGCTGGTGGAGGCCGCCGGGCTGCCCGAGGCGGCGTGCACGGTGTGGTCCAACGTGTTCATGACCGGCAGGCTGCGCAAGGGCGAGACGCTGCTCGTGCACGGCGGCACCAGCGGGATCGGCACGTTCGCGGTGCAGCTCGCCAAGGCGCTCGGCTCACGGGTGGTGGCGACGGTCGGCTCGGCGGAGAAGGCCGAGCGCGTCCTGGCGCTCGGCGCGGACGAGGCCGTCGACTATCACCAGGAGGACTTCTCCGAGAAGGTCCGGGCCGATGTGATCCTCGACATCATCGGCGCCAAGTACCTGGCGCAGAACATCAGGGCGCTGCGCGCCGGCGGGCGGCTGGTGGTCATCGGGCTGCAGGGCGGCCGCAAGGCCGAGCTCGACCTGGGCATGCTGCTGGCCAAACGCCTGACGGTGCACGGCACCACGCTGCGCGCCCGGCCGGTCGACGACAAGGGCGCGATCGTGCGCAGCACCGTCGACAAGGTCTGGCCGCTGGTCAGCGGGGGTGCGGTGCGTCCTGTGGTGTACGCCGAGGTGCCGATGTCGCAGGCGGCCGAAGCTCATCGAATGCTTGATTCAGGGGAGCACGTCGGGAAGATCCTGCTAGTACGGTGAGACGTATGAATGCTGAGGACAACAACACCCCCCACATCGTGGTGGTGGGCCCGGACTTCCAAGGTCAGGGCGATAACGGCGAAGATGAGCGGTCGGTCACGAACCTCGTCGAGCAGCCCGCCAAGGTGATGCGGATCGGCAGCATGATCAGGCAGCTTCTGGAGGAGGTCCGCGCGGCCCCGCTCGACGAGGCCAGCCGTAAGCGGCTGAAGGAGATCCACGAGTCCTCCATCAAGGAGCTCGAGGACGGCCTCGCGCCCGAGCTGGTCGAGGAGCTGGAGCGACTGTCGCTGCCCTTCACCGAGGAGAACGGCGCGCCGCCCAGCGACGCGGAGCTGCGCATCGCGCACGCCCAGCTCGTGGGCTGGCTGGAGGGGCTGTTCCACGGCATCCAGACCACGCTGTTCGCGCAGCAGATGGCGGCCAGGGCGCAGCTGGAGCAGATGCGCAGAGCGCTGCCCGGCGTGCCGCACGGCGAGGAGCAGCCGCGGCCTCCCGGCGGCTCCGGCCCCTACCTGTAGAGCTGTTCGAGCACCCGGGCGACGCCGTCGTCGTCGTTGGCCGCGGTCACGTGATCGACCGTGGCCAGCACGCCGGGGTGCGCGTTGGCGACCGCGTAGGACGTGCCTGCCCAGCTCAGCATGGGCAGGTCGTTCGGCATGTCACCGAAGGCCACCACCTGTGACGCCTTGATCCCGTGCCGTTCGGCCAGGGTGGCCAGGGCGGTGGCCTTGGTGACCCCGCGCGCGCTCATCTCGATCAGCCCCTTGCCGCTGGAGTGCGTCGCGGTGACCAGATGGCCCACCAGGCCGTGCACGGTGGCGTGCAGCTCGTCGGGCCCCATCTCCGGGTGCAGGGCCAGCAGTTTGGCGCAGGGCCGCGAGGTGAGCGTCCGCCGGACCGGCAGGGACCCCGCCGTGGCCTTGCGGTCCCAGCTTCCGAGCCGGAATTCCGACTCATGCGCGAAGCCACCTTCGTACTCGACCGAAAAGGCGAGCTCGGGGACGTTCGCTCGAAGCTGAGCGACGACTTCCTCGAGCACCTGTACGTCGATGAGGTGAGATTCAACTATCCGTTCGCTGTGCAAATCGTAGACCAGCGCGCCGTTGGCACAGATGGCCACACCACGGTGACGCACCGTGTTCGCCACACCGCCCATCCACCGGGGCGGCCGGCCGGTCACGAAGACCAGCATGGCGCCGAATTCCTCGACTTTCGCGAACGCCGCGGCCGTGCGGGGAGACACCGTTCCGTCGGTACGCAGAGCAGTGCCGTCCAGGTCGGTGGCCACAAGGCGGGGCGTGGGAAGGCTGTGCATAACAGGTTCCAGTTTGCCCGGTGATGCCACCGGCCAGAAATCTTCCTAGGGAGAGGAACACCAACGCGGCAGAATGGTGTTAGATGTGGTGGCGTTGTATTAGCGATCCCGTAGTGAATACCAGCATGAGTTTGTCTGAGCCACCCCGGGGTGCTTGCTGTACGACACACCGGGACCCACGAGGTGTGGGTCCCATAGATTCACATCCTGAGGGAGAGCTTTTATGGCTCAGGGAACCGTCAAGTGGTTCAACGCTGAGAAGGGCTTCGGCTTCATCGCCCCGGACGGCGGTGCGCCGGACGTGTTCGTGCACTTCTCCGAGATCGTCGGCAACGGCTACCGCAGCCTTGAAGACGGCCAGCGGGTCGAGTTCGAGATCACACAGGGCCAGAAGGGGCCGCAGGCCTCCCAGGTCCGTGCTATCTGACCTGTAACGGCGAGACTGGCCGGGGTTCGCTTCCAGCGGACTCCGGCCTTTCGCGTTTACCGGGCACTCTTTTGGGACAACCTGTCTCGTATTGACCGCTTGTTGTCACGACTGTGACTCGATTCACACGGACAGTGAACCTGCCATGCATTCCCCTCATCAAGCCACATATGAGATATGCGTGGTTATGCCACCCCGTAACTGTGGTCTCGCTGTTCGTGCTGCTGCTCAACGACCACCTGCTCAAAGAGGCGTGGCCCGGACTCGTCACCGGCAAAGTCAGTGACGTCGCCGGTCTGGTCGTCGCGTCTCCTCTGGTGGCCCTCCTGCTGGGCCGTCGCGCCGACCTGGCCGCCACCATTCTCACTGGGGCGCTCTATACGCTCGTGAAAGCCACGGAGACGGGCGCGGAGGTCGCCTCCCTAGCCTGGACCGCACTCGCCGGCCCATCGCGCGTCCTGGCCGATTACACGGACCTGCTCGCCCTGCCCGCGCTCGGGCTCGCCTGGTGGGTACGGCAGCGCGCCCTCAGGCCGGACCCGCGCCGCCGGGGAGTGCTCGTCATCCTGCCGCTGGCCGTACTCTCCGTGACCGCCACCGGGAGTGGCGCCTCGCCCATGCCGCCGTCGGCCCTGTACGTCGTCGTGGACCAAGGCGCCGTCGTCGTCTCCACCGAATACGACGAATACGGCGCCCCGGACCTCGTCTCTGATGACGGCGGCTGGACGTGGAGCCTGCAGAGCCTGCTGACGGAGGACGACGGCCGGCGCGCGCAGCGGGCGGCCTGCGTGCCGAAGAAGACGGAACGCTGTTACTCGATCACCGGCCCCATGCGCGTCATGCAGTCCGACGACGGGGGCAAGAGCTGGACCGTCTCCTGGGAGGTGCCGCCGGAACGGGTGGAGGCACTGGAACACGCCCTGTCGGCCGAGGACATCCGCTCGACCTCGCTGGCTGTCCAGCCGAGGCAGGGCGGTGGGCACGTGGTGGTCGTGGCCAACGGTCGTGATGGCGTGGCCGTACGCGATGTGGACGGGCAGTGGCGCAGGCTCGGCTTCTCCGGGCTGACCCTGTCGGAGGACGCGGCCGTGCCGCTGACCGGGCCCGCCCGGCCCACCGGCGGCGAGATGTGGGCGGCCGCGCTGGCCGCGCTGTGGACCGTGCTCGCGGGCCTGGCGACCCAGGCGATGGTGTCGTCGTCCCCCCGGCGCACCCGGCCGGGCCTCATCGTCGCCCTGAGCGGCGTCGGGGCCGTGACCCTGGTGCCGGGGCCGTACCTGGCGGACAGCCCCGTACTGGCGCTCCTGGGGCTGACCGGCGCGGTCCTCATGATCACTTCGGTGATCATGGCGGCCTCGCTCGTCCCCGACGCGCGGCTCGGCTCGCGCGGGGTCGTCAACGCGCTGGCCGCCGGGGTGCTGGTCGGGCTCGCCGTCGCCGCGCCCTTCAGAGGCTGGGGCGAAGGCTGGATCGACGGCTACGGCACGGCGCTCACGCTGGCGCTCCTGCTCGGCCTCGGGTCCGCGGTCGGCGGACTCGTGACGCTGCGCAGGAGCGCACGTCAGCGTGTCGTACGCGGGTCTACTTGACGGGCTCCAGCACGTCCAGGCCCACGAAGGGGCGCAGCGCCTCGGGCACCACCACGGAACCGTCGGCCTGCTGGTGGTTCTCCAGGATGGCGACGATCCAGCGGGTGGTGGCCAGCGTGCCGTTGAGCGTGGCCAGGTGCTGGGGCTTGCCCTCCTTGTCCCGGAAGCGGACGGCGAGCCTGCGGGCCTGGAACTCGGTGCAGTTGGAGGTGGACGTCAGCTCGCGGTAACGGCCCTGGGTGGGGATCCACGCCTCGCAGTCGAACTTGCGCGCCGCCGACATGCCGAGGTCGCCGGCCGCCGTGTCGATGATCCGGTACGGCACCTCGATCTTGGCCAGCATCTCCCTCTCGTAGGAGAGCAAGCGCTGGTGCTCCTCGTGGGCGTCCTCGGGACGCACGTAGGAGAACATCTCGACCTTGTCGAACTGGTGCACCCGGATGATGCCCCTGGTGTCCTTGCCGTAGGAGCCGGCCTCGCGGCGGAAGCACGACGACCAGCCGGCGTAGCGCAGCGGCAGCTCGTCGCCGCCGAGGATCTCCTGGGCGTGGTAGCCCGCCAGCGCCACCTCCGACGTGCCGACCAGGTAGAGGTCGTCGTCGGGAAGGCGGTAGATCTCCTTGTCGTGGGCGACGTGGAAGCCGGTGCCCTGCATGGTCTCCGGCTTGACCAGCACCGGCGTGATCATCGGGATGAACCCGCGCTCGATCGCGTGCTGCATGGCCATGTTGAGCAGGCCGAGCTGCAGCCGCGCGCCCACGCCCCTGAGGAAGAAGAACCGCGAGCCGGACACCTTGGCGCCCCGCTCCATGTCAATGGCGCCGAGCCGCTCGCCCAGGTCGAGGTGGTCCCTCGGCTCGAAGTCGAACACCCGCGGCTCGCCGTGGGTCTCCAGCACGACGTAGTCGTCCTCGCCGCCGGGAGGCGCGCCATCCTCGACGATGTTGGGCACCGTCTGGAGCAGCTCGTCGAGCTCACCGGCCAGCTTCTCGGCCTCGGCCTCGGCGGACTTGACCTGCGAGGCGAGGTCCTTGGCCCGCTGGAGCAGCGAAGCCTTCTCCTCCCCCTGCGCCCGGGAGACGGACTTGCCCAGACTCTTCTGCTCCGCGCGCATGGTCTCGAACGAGGTCAGCGCCGAACGGCGGCGCTCCTCAAGGCCGAGCAGCGTGTCGACGATGGAGTCGTCCTCACCGCGGGCACGCTGCGACGCCCGTAGCCGGTCGGGATCCTCACGAAGGGTACGCAGGTCAATCACAAGGAAAGGCTACCGGCGTTGACCGGCGGCCCGCTCCCGCATTAGACCTGTCCGGCCCGGATCCTGGCCAGCCACTGCCCCGCCTCGGAGAAGTCCGGGTCGGCCGTCCCCCTCTTGATCTGGGGAGCGACGCCGTCGGCACGCGGATAGCTGCCGAGGAAGCGCACCTCGGCGCAGATGCGACGCAGCCCGGAAATCGCCTCGCCGACCCGCGCGTCCGCCACGTGGCCCTCGAAGTCGAAGTGGAAGAAGTAGCGGCCGATGCCGTCACGGGTGGGCCGCGACTCGATCCGGCTCAGGTTGACGCCGCGCACCGAGAACTCGGTCAGCATCTCCAGCAGCGCGCCCGGATGGTCGTCGGCCAGGAAGACGACCAGCGTGGTCCGGTCCGACCCGGTCGGCTCAGGCAGCGCGCCCGGCCTGCTCACCCTGATGAACCTGGTCACGGTGTCGGCCCGGTCGCCGATGTCACCCGCCAGCTCCACCAGCCCGTAGTGCTCGCCCGCGATGGGCGCGGCGATCGCCGCGTCATACGGCGAGCCCGGCAGCGCGACCTCCTGGGCCGCCGCCGCGGTCGACGGCGCGGACACCACGACGGCGTCCGGCAGCTCGCGGCTGGTGAAGGCCCGGCACTGCGTGATCGCCGCCGGGTGCGTGTAGACGCGCTTGATGTGCCCGATCTCGGTGTCCGGCCTGGCCAGCAGCGAGAACCGCACCGGCAGCAGCAGCTCGGCGGTGATCAGCAACGGCTCGCCCCAGGCGAACTCGTCCAGCGTGGTGGTGATCCCGCCCTCAAGGGAGTTCTCCAGCGGCACGACGGCGCCGTCGGCCTCCCCGCTGCGCACGGCGTTGAGCGCGGCGGTGACGTTGGCGCAGGACAGCTGCTCGGCGCCGGGCTCCAGGAGCCTCAGGGCCTCTTCGGTGAAGGTCCCCTCAGGTCCGAGATACGAGATTCTGGGCATGCGTCCAGGGTATCCGCAGGTTGACGCGTGGTGTCGGGTTTTCGGGCCGCCCTCGGCAGCCAGTGAGCCAGCAGCCAGACCAGGGCCAGCGCCCCCAGCCCGAAGCCGTTCTGCACGATCTTGCCGAGGACCGGGCTGACGACCGGGATCTCGGCCGCCTTCAACGCCACCCCCCACCAGGGCACCGGCACCACGTAATACAGCCACACCCCCGCGGCCACCCGCAGCCTGACCGGATCACGCCCGTCGCCCACGATCGCGCCCAGCACCACGACCACCCAGGCCAGATGGTGAATCCAGGCGACCGGCGAGAGCAACACCGCCATCAGCCCCACGAGCGCGACGGCCCTCAGCGGCTCCCTGGCCAGATAGGCGTCCCTCGCGCCGCGGAATCCGTACCAGCCGACCACCGCCACCAACGCCAGCCAGATCACCGACGTCAGCGCGTCAGGCATGTACAGACGGATGAGCATGCCGCGCATCGACTGGTTGGTGGTGGCGGCGTTCGCGCCCAAACGCTCGGAGTCCAGCAGCGCCCCGAACCAGAAGTCCACCGCGTCCTGCGGCACCACCGCGAACGGCAGCAACGTCAGCAGCGCCGTCACGAACGACGCCATGAACAGCGTCCGCCACTGCCGCGTCACCAGCAGATAGATCAGGAAGACGCCCGGCGTGAGCTTCACCGCCGTGGCCAGCCCGATCAGGAACCCGCGCGGCCACCACGGCCGCCTCGCCACGCAGTCGGCCAGGCAGAGCGCCACCAGCAGGATGTCCACCTGCCCGAACCGCACCTGGTCCCGGATCGGCATCAGGTAGGTGCAGGCGACCATCAGGAACGCGAACACCCAGGGTGCGTACCGCCCGAGCCGCCCGAGCACCTGCCTGAACGAGAACCCCACCGCCACGGCCAGCGCCAGGAAGATCCCCGCCGTCCACACCCACTGCGCGGTCCCCCAGGACATCTCCGCCAGCAGCGCCGCCAGCATCGCCGCGATCGGCGGGTACGTGAACGGCAGCAATTGCGGGGCAGGGGTGAAATAGTCGTACACCGGTCGGCCCTCAAGCAGCATCTGCCCGCCGGTACGGTAAACGTCGAGGTCGACGAGGCGCTGGTCGTCCGGGTTCGTCAGCCACTGCTGCACCAGCGGCGCCACCGCCGCGGCGACGACCAGCACCACGACGGCCCACGCCCACCACTGCCGCCGCTTCACCGGCGCCTCGACACTTGTCACGGTGTGGCACGTTACCGTGGCTGTTGTTTGTCGAGCGCGCCAACACTGGGGGATCCGCACATGCCGCAAGCCACCTCCGGCGCGCTCACCACCTCACCCCCCACCACCGCCCACGCATCCACGGGCGCGTCGTCCAACGCTGCCTCCGACGCCATCCCACAGCCCCCGCTACCCCTCACCCAACCTTCGACCACCCTCCCCAGCACACCAACCACCCTTGACCGAAGCACCCTTCCCGTCAGGCCGACCGCCCTCGGACGAAGCACCCTTCCTCTCAAGCGAAGCGCCCTTCCTCTCAGGCGCCGGTACGGCGGGCACAAGGTACGGCGGAGTCCGGCGCAACAAGTACGGCGCCCAGCCATGCGCACCTTCACCTCCCTGCTGCTGGCCATGATGCTCACGGTCCTCTGCACCCCCACCCCAGCCACCGCCTCAGCCTTCACCCAGAGCTCAAGCACCTTCACCCAGAGCCCCACCGCCCCAGGCCAGGGCCGCGTGGCGCTCGTCGGCGTGCCCGGCCTCGTGTGGAGCGACATCCACCGGTCCCGCACCCCGAACCTCTGGAAGCTCGTCACCCAGGGCGGCTCCGCCTCGATGTCCACCCGGACCGTGCCGCCCCAGGGCCGCGGCATCACCTGCCCCGTCGGCGGCTGGCTCACCGTGTCGGCAGGCCAACGGGCCGGCACACCGGGCAAGGGCTGCCAGGCCACCCCCACCCCCCAGCCCAACGGCGAGGGCGCGGCGATCCCAGGCTGGCGCGACCTGGTGACACACCAGTCCACCACCGGGTACGCCGCCCAACTGGGCACGCTCGGCCAAACCATCACCGACTCCGGCGGAACGGTGGCCGCGATCGGCCCAGGAGCAGCCCTTGCCGCCGCCGACAAATCCGGAAATATCGCCAAATACGCCACAGAACCTGAAGCCCTGGGCGACCCGGCCCGCTACACCCTGATCGTCATGGAGGCCCCCGACCTCGCCAACGCCTGGGCCGAACAACCCAAGGACGAGTACGGCATCCCCACCTCCATGCCCTCGACCACCCGCCAAGCAGCGGTCGCAGCGGCCGACCGCCGAATCGGCGCCCTCCTCACCACACTCCCCGCCGGCACGACGGTCCTGGTAGCAGGCGTCTCGGACGTCACCCCGGGCGCCCACCTCCACGTCGCCATCGCCGCCGGCCCGTCCCCCACCGGCCGCCCGTACGGCCACAGCCACCTGACCGCAACCTCCACCCGCCAGGACGCCCTGGTCACCCTTCCCGACCTGACCGCCACAACCATCCAGCTGGCCGGCGCCGAACCCGCACCCCAGGTCGTCGGCCGTCCCTGGCAATCCGCCGCCACCCCGGCCCCGCCCACCGACGCGGTCACCGAACTGGCCGACGCCGACTTGGCCAGCCAGGTCCTCGTCACGGTCCGCGGCCCCTTCTTCGCCATTTTCGTGACGGTCCAACTCCTCTTCTACGCTTTCGCCGCACTAGCCCTCCGCCGCCGCCGCGCCGCCGCCCCCACTCCCGCACAGGACACCCCCCGCAGAGACGCAGAAACCCCAGCCCCGTCGGCTAACCCCCCGTCCTCCGGGAAAGCCGTCCCCGCGCACCCAACAAACCTCACTGCCTCCAGCACCAGCCCAGTACACGCAGAAGACCCCACCGCCTCCGGCACCAGCCCGGCACAGGGTGAAGACTCCACAGCCTCAAGCCCCAGTCCAGTGCCTGGAACAGGGCTCGCTGACTCCCACAAGAGCACGAGCCCAGCACAGCCGACAGAGCCCGCTACTTCGCCCAACGGCAACGGCAAGGGCAACGGCAACGGCAACGGAGTCGAGCACCGGACTCAGCCGCCCGCCGAGAGCGCCGACCTCCCCACGAACCGGGCCGGGTTCGACGTGGCGAGCGCCTCTCGACTGCTGGTGGCCGTGCAGGTGGTCTCTGTGGTGAGCGGAGGCATCGCCGTCGCCACGTTCCTCGCGCAGTTGGTGCCCTGGTGGAGCCTGCCCGCGCCGATGACCGCCCTGATCGTCACCATCCTGGCGATCGCCGGCCTCATCACCGCCCTGGCCTTCGCCGGCCCCTGGCGTACGCACGTGCTCGGCCCGCTGACCGTGGTCGCGGCCGTCACCTCCGTTTCGATGCTGGTCGATGTGATGACCGGCTCCACCCTTCAGGTCAACGCCGTCTCCGGGTACGAGCCCGTCACCGGCGGCCGGTTCTACGGTTTCAGCAACATCGCCTTCGCCATCTACGCCACCGGCACCATCCTGGGCCTGGCCGGGGTCGCGCAGTGGCTGACGGGCAGGGGTACGTCGAGGTTCGTGACGATGCTGGTGTGCGGCCTGTACGGCGGACTGGCGGTGTTCGCGGACGGATGGCCCTCCTGGGGCGCGGACTTCGGCGGGGTGCCCGCGTTCGTGGTGGGGTTGGCCGTCTTCCTCATCCTGCTCTCCGGCCGCCGCGTCTCGGTGGTGAAGCTGCTGCTGGTCGGCCTGGCCGGAGGCGGGCTCATCAGCGCCATCGCCCTGTTCGACTGGCTGCGCCCCGCCACACAGCGCACCCACCTGGGCACCTTCGTGCAGCAGGTCATCGACGGTCAGGCGTTGACCGTCGTCGTCCGTAAGTTCACTGCGATGGTGGGCGTAACCGTCGGGAACTGGTCACTGACGCTCCTCTCCCTGGTCGCGCTGGCCTTCCTCTTCCTGGTGCTCAACAGGCCCTCCCGCTGGGGCGCCTCGGCACTCGGCCAGACCTACGCGCTCGCCCCCGCACTCCGCGCAGGCCTGATCGGCGCCCTGACCTGCGCCTTCATCGGCTTCCTGATGAACGACTCGGGCATCGCCATCCCGTCGATGGCGCTCACGGTCGCGGTGCCCCTAACCCTGGCCGCTTGCGTACGCGCCCTGCAGCTCGCCAAGTCCACGCCACCAGAGCCGCCGTCAGCGCAAGCAGCGCCCACGGAGCCAGCTCGCCCCGTACGACGGTCCTGAGCCATTCGAGCTCCGGCGGCTGCCCGGCGACGCGCGCGGGCAGGTAGGCCAGCGACAGCACGATCAGGTGTACGACCATGAAGCGGTCCACGGCGGACGCCGCGACCAGGGCCAGCAGCCCGAACGCCAGCCCGTCGTACCAGGGCAGCACGTACGGCGAGGCGAACAGGTAGGCGACCACCAGCACCAAGGCCACAACCGTCGCCTCATCGCCACCGCTGCCTCCGCCGCCCCCGCGCCCTAGGCGCTCGCGACCCCCGGACCCCGTGTCGGTATGCACCCCGTCCGCCTGCCGAAGAGCTGGGTCAGGCACCTTGGAGGTGGATGCGACCGTTACACGGCCGACCGCCGCCGCACTGCCGGCCCCCTTGGCACCTGTGTGGGCTTGCCGGCGCCCGCTTGGCGGGTGCTCGGGATCGCCGCCCGGCGGGCGCTCAACGGCGCCTTGTGGGGCCCCGAAGGTGAAGAGCCTGGCGGTGAGGGGTTGGCGGTGGGTGGTCAGGCGGAAGAGGGACCAGGCTACGAGGGCGAGAACGAGTAGGGAGCCGATCTGGATTTCGGCTCGATAGGCGCTGCCCGTGCCGACCAGTGACTGCAGCCAGCCCTGGACCAGTTTCCAGAACGAGGCATTGGAGATGGATTTGCTCGTCCGGGTCACGGGTTCGAGCGCGGCCGGTCCGACGATGGCGTAGCCGGCGGCCACCACCGTCAAGGCGACCCCGGCCATCAGTGCCAGGCGGGCCGGGCGGCGGCGTAGTTCCCAGGCCGGTCCGAGAGCCACCAGCCCGGCGTTGAGCTTGAGGGCGACCCCCAGGCCGAGCAGCGCTCCTCCGGCCGCAGGCCGGCCTCTGACGAGGAGAGCCGCCACCATGCAGGCGATGACCAGGGTGTCCACGTGCAGGCCCGCGACGAGGTGGTAGAGCAGCAGCGGGTTGGCCGTCCACAGTAGGGCGGCCCGTGTGCGCCTGGCTGGATCGGCTCTCGTGAGGCGGTCTATCAGCAGGCCGGTGGCGATGAAGGCGGCGGCGTTGACCAGGGCAAGGACGAAGATGGTGAGCCGGAGCGAGTCGCCGCCGATCCAGGCGGCCAGGGCCTGCACGGCCGTTGCCACGGGACCGTAGACGCTGGGCTCCTCGCGCCACGGCGCTTCGACCGCGTCGGCGATGGGGTCGCCGGGCAGGGTGTGCGCGCCGTGAGTGTAAGGATCGAGGCCCAGGGTGACCATGCGGCCGTAGGCGGCGTAGTTGAGATGGTCGCCCGACCCCGCCGGGGGCAGGAACGCCAGGAGACCGGCGGCCAGGCTGCCGGCGATCACGAGCATGCGGGGCAGGCGGGCGGAGGTGGCCGCTGCGGGGAGCGCCGTCAGAGCCGCCAGCAGTCCGAGACCGCCGAGGACGAGTGCGGCGGCGGCCATCGTCACCGCCAGGTAGGGGTGAGGGTGGGCGTCCAGGGAGTAGGGCGGGTGCCAGCCCGGACCTCCCAGCGCCGGGATCATGGCTGACGGGCCGAGCAGACCAAGGGCGATCGTCAGCGTGATCGAGGCGGCGATCAACACCGTGGCCGGCGCCACGAGCCGGCCAGGCGGTCTGTCGCTCCGCGTCTCGGAAGTCACCCGCAAATTCCAGCACACTCCGCACCGGGCTTCGGCCGCCGATCCCCAGCCTGTGGATAACCCCCTGCGAGCGGAACCGTACAGACTGAGAGGCCCGCACAGGCCGGGGCCCCGCGCAGGCAGAGGGACGCGCAACTCGCGGATGCCCGCACAGCTCGCGATGGGCCGCGTGGCAGAGGGCCGCACAAACTGGGAGCCGCAGGTACTAGGGGGTGTGCACGTCTTAGTGGCGGTGGGAACCGTCGGAAGAGAACCGCAGTGGGACGGCTACGTAGAGGCGACGGCAACCGCCGCGAGCGCGTGGAGCGGCAATCCAGGCACTCAGACGCTCAGGCACCCGAGCAGGCCGAACGGAAAGGTCGTCCGAAGCGCCCGGGAGCGCTCGGGAGGGGGCCGCGCCGGGGGATGAACCAGGGGGCAAGCGCCAGCCTGAAGGCGATCGTCCCGCCTGAAAGCGATCGTCTCGCCTCCCTGCCGAAAACCCGGCAAGGCCAAGCCGCCCGCCCCCGAGCCCGTCAGCGTCTGGGACGTAGTTTGGCCAGGTTCTCGACGACCACCGGCTCGCGGCTGGCCAGCGCCAGCGCCACGTCCCGCAGTTGCTTGGCGCGGTGCAACTGGGCCCGCCAGTCAGACCCAGTGGCACGGTGCGCCATCTCGACCTCGACCTCGGTGATCCGATACCCCTTGCGCAGCAGATCGATGGTCAGGGCGGTTTCCACGCCGAACCCGTGGGCCAGCGGCCGGGCCGCCTCGAAGGCGGCTCGGGTGAGGCAGCGCTGCCCGTTGAGGGGCTGGGACGCCTGGAAGCCGGTGGCGCGGCGGATGCCGTCGCGGGACAGGCGCACCACGATGCCGTGGCCGGCCAGCTTCACCCGGGTCTGGAAGACCGCGATGGTCATGTCGGCCTCGCCGGCGCGGACGGGCTCGACTAAGGGGGCCGCGGCCTGAGCGGTGCCGGCCAGGTCGGCGTCCAGGAAGAGCAGGTGGCGCGGGGTGTCGGCGTCCAGGAGCCGGACCGCCTCCGCGCCGGTCTCCATGGCGGCGGCCTTGCCGCGGTTGCGGCTGTGGCGGACGACCCTGGCTCCCGCGGCCCGCGCGACCTTGCCCGTCTGGTCGGTCGAGCCGTCGTCGACCACGACGACGAGGTCGACGCCGGGCAGGGCGAGCGCGGACCTGACCGTGAGGCCGATGCGATCGGCCTCGTTCTTGGCCGGTATGACGACCGCTGTGTCAGGACTCGTCATGAGCCCTCGGTGATGAGGAACTCCTGCGGCACCTCATCGTGCACGGTGAACACCGAGTCCAGGCCGGTCACCTGAAGGATCTTGCGCACGGCGGGACGGGGGGCGGCCACGTCGAGCGCGCCTCCCTGCTCCTTCATCCGTTTGAGTGCTGAGAGCAGCACGTTCATCCCCGTGGAGTCACAGAAATCCACGGCGGACATGTCGATGACCACGCGGCTGGGCCCTTCCTGCAGCAGGCGGGTGAACTCCGACTGCAGGTGGGGTGCCGTATAGAGGTCGATTTCGCCGGTGATCGCAACGAGTGCATGGCCGGCATGTGATCGAGTCGAGACCTTGAGCTCCACATGGGCAGGCTAGCGGCGAGACGGCCTCGGGTCACGTTGTCACGCCGATAGGAGAACGACGGGTATGAAGCGACGAGGCGAAACGACCGGTTCTTGGCGTGACCTGGCGACACATTTTGCCATCGGGAGCCCCTGGTAGCGATCCGGCGATGAGAGTCCCTGTTTCGGCATCACGGAGACGGAGAGTACGCGAAGCTTGACACTGTGACACCGGCGCCGGCGCCTCCGCGCCGGTCACCACTTCACTCAGGAGGAGGGGCTGGGCGAGATTCGTGGGCCCGATCACCGATGAACACAGACCAAGCCGAAGATCCTCAGCGTCAGAGGCTCCGCGAGCAGCTGGAGGCCATTTTCATCCGCACGGAGAAAGCCGCTCCCTGGCATGACGAGGCCGAGCGCCTGCGCGCCCTGGTGAATCACGAGGGGTACGTCCCCGTCCGCGCCAAGCTGGCCGGCGAGGACCTCGACTTCCTCGCCGGCGCCCGTGACGAGCTGCTCAGGTTCTCCGAGCTCGGGCTCCGGCTGCTGGACCTGCACCAGCCGCGCGACGCGGGGGGCATCACCAGCGACGCCGCGCATCCGATCCTGCGGTGCCGGAGCTGCATGTGGCGCTGGCCCTGCCCGACATTTCGTGCGATGTCGGAGTCGTTCGGAGCAAGCCAGGAGTCTCCCCTACCGGAGTCGGCCTGATGGGTCGTCCAGCGGCAGCCGGATCTCGAACCGGCAGCCGGGCCCGTCGTTGACCACGCCGATCATCCCGTCGTGCGCCTCCACGATGCCCTGAGCGATCGCCAGGCCGAGCCCGGCCCCGCCGTCCGCCGTCGGGGTCCGGGCCGCCTCACCCCTGAACGCCACGTCGAACACCCGTGGCAGGTCCTCGTCCGGGATGCCGCCGCAGCAGTCGGTGACCGACAGGCAGGCCATGCCCTGGTCCACGTGTGTCCGCAGCACGACCGAGCGGTCCGACGGCGTGTGCTTGATCGCGTTGATCACCAGGTTGCCCAGGGCCCGGCTGAGCGCGCCCGCGTCGGCCTCCACCGGCACCGCGGCGGTCGCTTCGGCGGTCAGCAGCACGCCCTTGGCCCTGGCCAGCGGCTCGGCCCCGGCCAGGGTGTCGGCCACGAGGTCCGACAGCCCGACCCGGGCCCGCGACAGCCGCAGGGCCCCGGCGTGGATCCTGGACAGCTCGAACAGGTCGTCGACCATGGCCGACAGACGTTCGACCTCCAGCCTGATCTGGCCGTGATAGCGGCCGACCGTCTCGCGGTCGGTCACCACGCCGTCCTCCAGGGCCTCGGCCATGGCGCGCATCCCGGCCAGCGGGGTGCGCAGGTCGTGGCTGACCCAGGCGACGAGCTCGCGCCGCGCTCCTTCCAGGGCGCGTTCGCGTGCGTACGCCTCCTCCAGCGTGTTGGCGATCGTCTGGAGCTCGGCCGGCAGCTTGCGGGGCGCGGTGAACGGCAGCTCGCCCACGGCGGCGACGAGCCGCCTGCTCTCCCCCACCACCCGCCGGGCCAGCACGAAGGCGACGCCCAGCCCGACCAGGCCGCCCACGGCCACGACGCTGAGCACGATGTCCCTCGCCGGGCCTTCGATGATCATCCTCATGGTGATCGCCACCACGCCCGCCAGGGTCGCGACGACCGCGACCACCACCACGACGGCCAGCATCACGCCGATCGACCGGGTGCGCAGCCACCACATCGCCCCGATGCCCAGGGCCGCCACCAGGAGTCCGAGCCCGGCGGTGACGGCCACGATCATGCCGAGTTCGTCCGTCATGCCGGGCCCTCAAGCGGTTCGTACCGGTATCCGACTCCCCACACCGTGACGATCCTGCGCGGCTCGGTGGGGTCCGGCTCGATCTTCTCCCGCAGCCGCCTGACGTGCACGGTCACGGTCGAGGAGTCGCCGAAGGACCATCCCCACACCTGGTCGAGCAGCGCGGCCCTGCTGAAGGCCTGCCTCGGATTGCGCATCAGGTAGGCCAGCAGGTCGAACTCGCGGGCGGTGAGCATCACCTCGCCGCCGGCCAGCCGCACCTCGTGCGCGCCCACGTCGACCACCAGGTCGTCATCGCGCAGCACCCCGCTGCCTCCGGTGACGGAGGCGCCGCGCGCCCTGCGCAGCACCGACTGCACCCGGAGTGCCAGCTCGCGGGGGCTGAAGGGCTTGGTCACGTAGTCGTCGGCGCCGGTCTCCAGGCCCACCACCCGGTCGATCTCCTCGCCCAGCGCGGTCAGCATGATCACCGGGACCGGCCAGCGCTCCCTGAGCTTCCGGCACACCTGCAGTCCGTCGATCTTGGGCAGCATCAGGTCGAGCACCATCAGGTCGGGCGGCCGGGCCAGCGCCCGGCGCAGTGCCTCCGCGCCGTCCCCGACGCACTCCACCTCGTGTCCGTCCCGCTCCAGATAGCGGGCGACCACCTCGGACACGGTGGGGTCGTCGTCCACGACCAGGATGCGGGTCTTCACGACCTCACGGTACGGCGCGGCCCTGCTCGATCGACACCCACGTCATGGGTTCGTAAGCCTCGCGGATCTAGGTGTCAGGACGTACGGTGGCTCCATGAGTCGAGTCATCATGCTCGTGTTGGGTGCCGTGCTGGCGCTCTTCGTGCTGTTCACGTTCATCATTCCCATGGTTCTGGGGCTGCTGAAGATCGCGCTCATCATCGGGGTGGTCGCTCTCTTCGTCTTCATCGCGGTCACCCTGGTCAGCAGGTCGTCTTCATCCCAGTGACGCTTTTCCTGTTCGATCCGTGGCTCATCGCCGTGACGATGATGGCGGTCCTGCTGCTGGCCTCCTGGGCCGCCAGGCTGCTGCCCGTCGTCGGCGGTGAGCCGGCCGGCTTTCCGCTGGTCTACGCGCGGCGTACGGCGTTCCTGCGCCAGCGCGATCCCGACGCGGCGGGACGGCCGCGCTCACGAGCTCCATCGTCACGCCCCGCTTCCGGTTAAGCGGGGCTGTCAAGCCCTGACCTCTGAGTGAGATGGGCTCTCGATGGATTCTCTTGTCACCTTTGTCATCGGCATGGCCGGCGGCGACGCCGCTCTCGGGATCGTGCTGTTCACCCTGGCCGTGCGGCTCCTGCTGCTGCCGCTGGGCATCCGTCAGGCGCGTACCACGCGGATCAGGGAGCGTCTGGCGCCCAGGCTGCGCGCGTTGCGGAAGAAGTTCGAGCGTGATCCGCAGCGGCTGGCCAAGGAGACGTCCGCGCTCTTCGCCGCCGAGGGCAGCTCGCCGTTCGCGGGGATTCTGCCGGGTCTGGCGCAGCTTCCCTTCATGTGGCTGGTCTTCCGGGTCGCCACGCATCCGACCGCGCTCGTCGGCCATGACCTTCTGGGGGCTCCGCTGGGTCAGCAGGTGGCGAGCGTGATCGCTCATTACGGTCTGGTCAGCCTGCCGGTTTCGGTCTTCGCTTTGGTCATCGTGCTGCTCATGGTGGTGGCCTGGCTGACCTCCCGCCAGATCACGTCGACGCTCCCGGCGGAGCAGCCCGAGCTCCTGCGAAGGATCATGCCGCTGCTGCCGTACGGTTCGGTGCTCGCCGCCGCCGTGCTCCCCCTGGCGGCGGGACTCTACCTGCTGGTCTCCACGGCCTGGACGGCCGGCGAACGAGCGGTGCTGGCTAGCCGGCCTCTCTGAGTGCGTGGACCTGCCCGTTCATCGATCCATGAGGGGCGGGCAGGATCGCCCACACCGTCGTCGTGTCACCTTCGTGCCGCACACCCCAGCTTTCCGCGACGTACTCGACAATGCCGAGGCCACGGCCACCCAGCGAGGACAGCGTGGGGCGGCCCGCGCGCGGCTCGGTCGCCGCGCCCCCGTCGCTCACGGCGACCTCAATGTGATCATCGCTGCGCATCCAGGTGACCTTCACCATGCCTGAAGGCAATGGATGCGCGTGCCTCAGCGCGTTGCTCATCAGCTCACTCACCACGAGGACGGCATCGTCGATCGCGGTGCTGAACACCCCACAATCCTGCAGGTCAGTGCTCAGACGCTGGCGGGCAACGGCGACGCTGGACGGCGCGTACGGCAGCAGCACGACGCTTGACACACCCACCTCCCCGCTCCCAGTGCCCCCCGCGGGAACACTCCCCGGTACGACCGAAATGCCCCGTTACTCGATCCCAGAAACCGCATCTCGATCACAGCTTGTACACATCGGACGATAGATCAGCTCAACTGTGACCACCTCGTTACCGCATCGGTGTGTCGGATCCGATAGAAGATGCGCGCCTCAGTTTGAGCTTCATCCGGGTGCCTCCGTCCGGCCGCGGATGGGCGCTCACGTCGCCGCCCTGCGCCCTGGCCAGGCTGCGCACGATGTAGAGGCCGAGGCCGACGCCGCCGAACCTCCTGCGGTCACCACTGTCCACCTGCACGAACCGCTCGAAGACGCGCTCCCGGTCCGGCTCCGCGATACCGACGCCCTCGTCGTCGACGACCACGGTCACCCCGCCGTTCTCCGGCCAGGCCGCCACCCGGATCAGCCCGCCCTCGGGGGAGTATTTGAAGGCGTTCTCCAGCAGCTGCCCGAGGACGATGTCGGTGGCGAGCGCGTCCCCCCTCACCTGCGGCAGTCCGGCCTCGATGCTCACTTCGACCCGATGTTTGTCCGACAGCACCGGCAGCCCCAACGTGGCCGCGTGCACCCGCTCGGCGAGGTCGAACGGCTCGTCCCTGACCACCTGCTCCTCCGCGCCCGCCCTGGCCCCCAGCAGCAGGTGGTCCATGAGCTGCCCGAGCGACCGGGACCGCTCGGCGATGGTGTGCACGGCCGACCGCCGCTCGGCGTCGCTCAGCTTGTCCCAGCGGGTGTCCAGAGTGCTGGCGAAGCCGCGCACGATGGTGATCGGGGTGCGCAACTCGTGGCTGGTCGTGGCCAGGAACAGGTCCTTGGCCTCCTCCAGCTCCTTGGCGGCGGTCACGTCACGGAAGTCGACGACCAGCTCGCCGGTCTCCTCGATCTGCGCGCTGACCACGTCGAGCCAGCGCCCGGTGCCGAGCTGGAAGGTGAGCTTCTCGCCAGGGGCGGGCAGTGAGAACGGCGGCTTCTGCCCGATGACCTCCTCGGCGGAGACGGCGGTGAGCTCGGCGGCCGCCGGGTTCCACCTGAGCACCCGGCCATCGCCGTCGAGCACCGCGATGCCGTCGGCGCTGGCGTCGAACACCGCTCGCTCGTGCGCCCGCTGCCGCACCGCGTCCTGGTAGGCGACCGCGTTGCCGACCGCGATGCCCGCGTGACCGGCGAGCAGCTCCAGCAGCTCCAGCTCCAGATGCCCCGGCTTACGCTTGGCGAACAGCGCGTAGAGGGCGCCGTACGGGCGTCCGCCGACGGCGGCCAGGCCCAGCGCGATCGTGTGCAGCCCCTTCAGCTCGGCCCACACCAGCCCGTCGAGCCCCTGTGACTCCAGCATGACGGTCTTGCCGGTGCGCAGCAGCTTCCCGACCAGACTGGAGTGGAGGTCGGTGGTGGTGCCCTGCAGCGTGCGCGGGAGCTGGTAGGTGCTGACCAGCCGCAGCCGCTCCCCGTCGATGAGCACGAACCCGCCCGCGTCCGCGCCGGTGAGCTCGGTGAGGCTGGCCGTGATCCGTTCGAGCACGGCGGGCAGGTCCAGCTCGGCGTTGATGTCGCCCACCACGTCGGTGAGCCGGCGCACCAGCCTGGCCCGGCGCGCCATCCGGTTCTTGGCGGCGTCGTCCATCCGGACCAGGTGGTAGACGCAGACGTAGCCGGCCACCGCGCTGCCCGTGAGCAGCGCGCTGATGTCCACCCGCACGTCGAGCAGTTCCCCGTCGCTGCGCACTCGCTTGGTGCGCAGCGAGACCTGCTCGCCGGTACGGACCCGTTCCAGCACGGCGTGGTGCTCGGCGGTCAGCTCCTCCGGCACGATCGGCGCCCTGCGCCCCAGCATGTCCTCGGCGGTCCAGCCGAAGAGCCGCTCCGCCGCCGCGTTCCAGACCAGGACACTCTGGTCCCTGTCGAAGGCCACCACGGCGTTGGGCGAGCTGTCGAGCACAGCGCGGGCTATCTCATCGTCACTCCCAGCCCTTAGGTCCCCCACATCTCCATAGTGCCTGTGGCGTGGCGCTCATGCCGGGCGATCCGTCCGATACGCTGCGGTCACGGCATTTCCGTGGCTGGCTGAAGAGGGTGAAAGCATGTCAGGCGACCTCGAAGCCCTGCTGCGGGTGACGTCCGACACCTATCGGGACGATCGGCCGCTCGATGTCGCCTTCGGCACCTATGACGGCGCGGTCGGCCGGCTGGTGCTCGCGGTGACCTCCAGGGGCATCGCCTCGTGCAGCTTCGAGGACGAGAACATCGTGTACGAGCGCGTCGCCAAGCACGTCGGCAGCATGATCGGCACCGACGCCCGGCGGCTCGACCCGGTGCGCAGGGAGTTGGACGCCTACTTCTCCGGCCGGCTGCGGGCCTTCGCCACGCCGGTCGACCTGGCCCTCGCCACGTCGTTCGCGCGCACGGTGCTGCAGAAGACGATGGCGGTCCCGTACGGCACGACCACCACCATGGAGCGGATCGGCGAGCTCATCGGCCGGCCGCGCGCGCTACGCGCGGTCGGCAACGCGCTCAGCTCCAACCCCGTGTGCGTGGTCGTGCCGTGTCACCGGGTCGTGCGGGAGGACGGCGAGCTCGGCGACTACGCGGGAGGCGCGGCCGCCAAGCGTCACCTGCTCAACGTCGAGCGTCGCGAGTCGCGCGGCGCCTGAGCGCGCCCACCGCCAGCGTGACCAGGGCCGCCACGATGGCGCCGCCCAGCGCGCCGTTCATCCACGGCTCCCTGGTGAAGCCGATCGCCTCGCGGACCGCGGCCCACATCCCGTCCCACTGGGCGATCGTGGGGGTCGAGGTGGTCAGCCAGTAGGCGGCGAAGCCGAGCGCCCAGGGCAGCAGCATCGACCAGCGGGCGGGCGCGTTCTCGGCGGTGTTCCAGCGGGTCGAGCCGCCGAGCAGGAAGTAGTCCACGGCGAGCACCGCGAACATCGGCACGAAGACCGCGCCGATCAGGCCGAGGAACGCGCCGTAGGACGTCACGTCGACCACGAGCGCGATGGCGACGGTGAGCACGCCGATGGCGGTGCTGAGGATCCGCCTGTCGACCCGCGGCATCAGGTTCTGCAGCGAGACGGTCGTGGAGTAGACGTTGGCGAAGGACTGGTCGGCCTCGCGCAGCACGAGGATGGCGAAGAACAGCGCGCCCAGCGGCGCGGCCACGAAGGGCACGAACACCGCCGTGCTGTCGGCCGCCACCGCCCCGGCCCCCGCGATGGCCACCGCGTAGACACCGAGCCCGAGGCAGGCGACCTGGGCCAGCGTGTAGCCGCCGACGACCCCGGTGAAGGCGGCCCGGCTGGACCTGGAGTGCCTGGCGAAGTCGGCGGCGAGCGGCACCCACGACACCGACAGCGCGATCACGTAGTCGACCGCGGGCATGAACGCCGTCCAGCTGCCGCCCGTCTGCGGCGGCGCGTCGCCGAGGAACCGTACGGCGAACCAGATGAGCGCGATGATCACGGCGATGGTGATGTAGCGGCGCAGCAGCCTGATCGCGCCGAGCGGCCAGATGGTCAGCACCGTGGTCAGCACCCCGGCGACGATCACCCACACCGCGTACGGGACGGTGTCGCCGAAGATGGCCATCGCGCCCATCGAGATGACCCAGAGCTCGAACGCGCCCCAGCCGATCATCTGGATGATGTTGAGCGCCGTCGGGATGTAGGACAGCCGGGCCCCGAACAGCCCGCGCAGCAGCACCATCGCGGGCTGCCCGGTCTGGGTGCCGGGGATGGCCGACAGCCCCACCATGGCGGTGCCGATCAGGCTGCCCACGACCGTCGCGGTCAGCGCGGCGGCCAGCGTCAGCGGGGCACCGCCCAGCGGGTCGATCAGGAACAGCGCGCCGGAGAAGCCCAGCAGGCTGACGGCCAGGTTGGCCCAGAGCGCGCCCTGGTCGAGCACGCCCAATGTCTTGGGCGCCGCGCTTTCGAGGGTGAGGGGGACTTCGTCGTCGTGGACGGCATGCGACATCGCGCACTCCCTACGCCGGCATTACCCGGACAGGTTCATGCGGTCGGCAGCAGCAGTAGCTACCCTCTCAGCCTGGTTGCCCCAAGCTCCCGCGGGGGTTTGGTACACGAAGCCGAGATCATCCCAGCTCGCGCCCCCATGATGCACCATTCGTCCTAGATCGGCCACCACCGGGGGCTGTACGGACCGACCGTCTCGCCCGAAGTCATCTCTCGACTCCGGGTGACCAGGCGTATTCCCGGCGTATTCCACAGTGCTGCCGACGAGTGCGATGATCACTCCGCGCGCTGGAGTTCACTCCAGGGCGAACCGCAACATCTCTTGCTGGAGGACTGTTGAAGACACGCATTCTGGGCGCCGTGATGGGCATCGCAGCGTTGAGCGGGCTGCTGGTGGCAAGCCCGGCGCAGGCGAGAGACGGAGTGTCCTCCGCCCGCGTGTCAAACCCTGACCGCGCCGGCGCCGGGTACGCCCAGACGACCGTCGACTTCGTCAACCGGAAGAAGGTCATCTTTCGGAACTTCAAGGTGCGCGACATCTGTCCCGCTGACAACCATGGGGTGCGGGCCCGGATTGAGTGGATACACACCGATCGAACCAGGGGGTACGGCGCCTGGAAGAAGGACACCAGCTGCGGCTCCCACGGCACCAACTTCGGAAACTTCGTCCGCAGGGGCTCCAAGTCCATAAAGCTGGTCTACGTCAAGGTGTGCATCTCCACCAAAAAAGGCCAACACCTGGCTTGCAAGGAAGGCAAGTGGCGACACAACCAGTACGCCTGAGCCGCTGACGCTCGGGCTTTCAGCTGGTCGGCGTACCAGGGCTTGCTGACGCCGGCGAGTTCGCGGGGCCATCCGCAACCGTGCGGGTGGCCCTTGACCTGCGTCTCAACGCAGTACCGGCCGATGACGGCACGATCCTGACAGGTTCGTTCAGGCGACGAAGGGCTGCTGACCCGTCTCGCTCACCATCGGACGCTTCTCGTGCTCCCAGGAGCGCATGCCGCCGTCGACGTTGATCGCCTCGCGGCCGACCTGGTTGAGCCAGGCCGCGACCTGCAGCGACCGGCCGCCCACCCGGCAGACGACGTAAACGGTCCGGTCGCCGGGCACCTCGTCGAGGCGGGACTGGATCTGCGTCATGGGGATGTGCACCGCTTCGGGGGCGTGACCCGCCACCCATTCGTCCTGCTCGCGCACGTCCAGGAGGTATGCCTCGGCGGGGACGTCTCGCGCCTCGACTTCGGGAACCGTCATGCCTCCATCATCTCGCGTCGCGAGTCGTACTCCGCACGCGCTTCGGCGATCTCCCGCTGGTGCTGCTCGGTCCAGGTCACCAGCGACTTGATCGTCTCGTGCAGGGTGCGGCCGAGCGGCGTGAGCGCGTAGTCGACGCGCGGCGGCACCACGGGGTGGACGGTGCGGGTCACCAGGCCGTCGCGTTCGAGCTGGCGCAGGGTGACACTGAGCATCCGCTGGCTGACGCCGTCGATCTCGCGGCGCAGCTGGGTGAAGCGCAGGCTCTGGCAGTCGAGCAGGGCGATGACGAGCAGCGACCACTTGTCGGCGACGCGGTCCAGGATCTGCCGGACCTCGCAGCCCTCCCTGACGTCCCACTGGCGGACGTCGTAGTCGTCGTCGGGGACGGTGCTGTCGCAGTAACCGGGTGACTTTGAAGTGCCGTCTTCCATGTCTGTTCATGCTGCCCCATGATGTGGACGGTTACAAGAGGTAACTGATATGCGAGAACGTAACCGGGGGTTTTCCGATATGCCTACTGCCGAACGACTCAGAGGCCGCCCGCTGGGCGTGCTGATGGTGCTGTGCGGGGCGATCTTCCTTGAGGGCATCGACGTCGCCATGCTGAACGTCGCGCTGCCCGCCATCCGCGCCGACCTCGGCCTGTCGACCACGATGCTGAGCGGCGTGGTCAGCGCCTATGTGCTGGGCTACGGCGGATTCATGCTGCTCGGCGGCCGGGCGGCCGACCTGCTGGGCAGGCGCAGGATGTTCCTGCTCTGGCTGACCGTGTTCCTGGTCTTCTCCGGGCTGGGCGGCTTCGCGAACGAGGGGTGGGTGCTGCTGGTCGCCAGGTTCGTCACCGGGGTGGCCGCGGGGTTCATGACCCCGGCGGGGCTCTCGCTGATCACCACCAGCTTCGCCGAGGGCAGGCAGCGCAACAAGGCACTGCTGATCTACGCGGGGACGGCCGCCGCCGGCTTCGCGCTCGGCCTGGTGATCGGCGGCCTGCTGACCGCCATCGGCTGGCGGTGGGTGTTCTTCGCGCCGGTGATCCTGGCGCTGGCGATCCTGCTCGTCGCCGTCCCGCTGATCAAGGAGCCCGCCGCGCCGCCGCCCGCCGGCGGCCGGTTCGACGTGCCGGGCGCGGTGACCATCACCGGCGCGATGATGCTGCTGGTCTATGGCGTGGTACGGCTGGAGCATCCGGCCGAGGGCTGGCCCTGGACCGTCGGCGCGTTCGCCGGCGGGCTGGCGCTGGTGGCGGCGTTCGTGGCCATCGAGCGGCGCTCGGCCGAGCCGCTGATCCGCCTCGGCGTGTTCCGATCCGGGCCGCTGGTGCGGGCGAACCTGGCGGCGATCCTGCTCACCGCCGCCTTCTTCGGCTTCCAGTTCCTGATCACCCTCTATTTGCAGGAGTTGCGTGGCTGGTCGGCGATCCAGACCGGTCTCGCGCTGCTGGCCGCCGCCGCCGACGTGATCCTCGCGCCCACCCTCACGCCCCTGCTGGTCAACCGGTTCGGCAACGCCCGGGTGATCTTCGGCGGGCTGGTGTCCGGGCTGGTGGCCTTCGCGCTGTTCCTGGGCGTCGGGATGGACTGGACGTACGCGGCCATGCTGCCGTCGATGCTGCTGATCGGGCTGATGTTCGCCTTCGTCTACGGCCCGTTGACGATCGTCGCGACCGAGGGGATCGCCGAGCACGAGCAGGGGCTGGCCGGCGGGCTGATCAACACGTCCTTCCAGTTCGGGGCCGCGCTCGGGCTGTCGGCGGTCACCGCCGTCAACGTGGCCGCGCTGACCGGGGGCTCGGCCGGGATCGACGCCCTGCGCGCGGCCCTGGTGGTGCCCGTGACGGCCACGCTGCTCGCGGCGGTCATCGTCGCCTTCGGTCTGCGCGCGCGGACCCCCGCCCCGGTGCCCGCCCGCGTGTAGGGGGCTACTTCAGCAGCTTGGACAGGCGGCGGTCGGCCAGCGGCTTGCCGCCTGTCTGGCAGGTGGGGCAGTACTGCAGCGCGGAGTCGGCGAAGGAGACCTCGCGGATCGTGTCACCGCACACGTCGCAGGGCTGCCCGGCCCGGTTGTGGACCCGCAGGCCGGACTTCTTCTCCGCCTTGAGGTCCTTGGCCGCCAGGCCGTGCGCCCGCTCCACCGCCTCGCGCAGCGTGGTGATGATGGCCTCGTGCAGGTCGGCGATCTGGTCGTCGGTCAGCGTCGCCGCGATCTTGAACGGGGACATCTTCGCCGCGTGCAGCACCTCGTCGGAGTAGGCGTTGCCGATGCCGGCGATCACCTTCTGGTCGCGCAGCAAACCCTTGATCTGGGTACGGTTTCCGCCCACGATGCGCTTGAGCGCGGCCACGTCGAAGGAGTCGTCGAGCGGATCGGGGCCGAGCGCGGCGACACCCGGCACATCATCCGGATTTTTCGTGACATAGACGGCGAGGCGTTTCTGCGTCCCCGCCTCGGTCAGCTCGAAGCCGGGCGCCAGCCCTTCGTCGTCGGGCGCCAGGCGCACCCGGACGGCGAGGGGCCCCTTGCCCGGCCGTACCGGCTTGGCGCCTGTGAGGTCCTCACGCCAGCGCAGCCAGCCCGCCCGGGCCAGGTGGAAGATCAGGTGGAGCCCGTCGCAGTCGAGGTCGAGGAACTTGCCGTGCCTCGACACCCCCGTGACGGTCAGCCCGCCCAGGGCGGTGACCGGCGGGTCGAAGGTCTTGAGGGCCTGGAAGGCCACCACGTCGACGCCCAGGATGGTGCGCCCCACCGCCCGCTCGCGCAGGAAACCGGTGAGAGATTCCACTTCGGGAAGTTCCGGCATGCCACCAGACTACTGATCCCACCGCTTCGTCCACAGCCTGTGGACGACTACGGCACGCTCCAGAAGGCCAGCTCGTGACGCATGCCCTCGGTGAAGAGCGCCTCCGCCCGCGCGGGGTCCGGGTCCGCCTCGTCGATCATCTGCCCGATCCGCCCGGCCAGCGCCGCGAACCCGGGATCGGCGTAGGTGTCCACCCAGGCCCGGTACCGCGGCTCAACCGGCGGATCTTCCGCCAATATCTGGCCAAGCGTCGAATATCCCCACATACACGGATAAAGCGCGGCGAGCCCGTCCGCGTACGAAGCCGCCGACTCCAGCAGGAACGCCGTGTACGCCGCACACGCCGGCCCCTTGACGGCCCCGTCGAGATCCGCCCCGAAACCGGCCGACAGCGACCTGTGCAGATCCAGCTCGTCGTGGAAGGTGGCGTGCGCCAGGTCCACCAGATCCCCCAGGTGCTCCGACGGCGCCTGCCAGGCCAGCCGGGAGAACACCCGGACGTAGTCGAGCAGGAACAGGTAGTCCTGCTCCAGCCACGACCTGAAGACCGGCTCGGCCAGATCACCCCGCCCGATGCCGACCACCGTGGGATGCGCCAGCTGGGCGTCCAGCAGCGGCCGGCCGATCGCGTGCAACTTCTCAGAGACAGTCATGCCAGCACGGTAATGAACGCGCCGGCTCCGGCGCGCATCGCACCGGAGCCGGGGACGGTCAGTTGGGGTCGAGGATCTCCTTGGGCACCGGCTTGTCCTCCTTGAGCGCGTTGAACAGGGCCAGCGCCTTCGTCCTGTCCCACTTGACGGCCGTGCCGCCGCCCGCGAGCTCACTGCCGCCGAACGGCACCACCGTGGTCACCGGGCTGTCGCCCATGGCCAGGCCCAGCGAGAGCATGTCGAACACGCCCGTGCCGTTGTCGACGGCGACCGCCTCGGTGGCGGCCGAGGCCAGCGGGAGCGAGGTGAAGGGGTTGATCAGCACGCCCGGACTGGCCGCCTTCTTCACGACCGCGCTGAGGAACTGGCGCTGCCGCTTGGTCCGCTCGAAGTCGGGCAGCGCGCCGCCCTTACGGGTGCGGACGTAGCCGAGCGCCTGGCCGCCGGTGAGGACCTGCTTGCCCTTCTTGAGCTTGAGACCGGCCTTGGGGTCGTTCACGGCCGCGCGGACGTCGATCTCGACCCCGCCGACCGCGTCGACGATGTCCACGAAGCCGGCGAAGCCGATCTCCATGTAGTTGTCGATGTACACGCCGGTGACCGTCTCGACGGTCTGGACCAGCAGCGGGGGGCCGCCGATCGCGTAGGCGGCGTTGAGCTTGTTGCGGCCCCGGCCGGGGATGGTGACCGCCGAGTCGCGGGGCAGGCTGACCAGCGTCGGCCTGTCGCTGCCCTCCGGCAGGTGCAGCAGCATCATCGAGTCGGTCCGCTGGCCCGCGCTCCTGCCCGTGGCGAGCTTCCTGCGCTGGGCGGCGGACAGGCCCTTGCGGCTGTCGGAGCCGACCAGCAGCCAGTTGGTGCCGGGGGTGTCGGCGGGGCGGCCCTCGTAGTCGTCGAGCACCTTGTCGATGCCGGCCAGCTTTCCGTCGATCCAGATGAACAGGCCCACGGTCGTCAGGAGCAGCACCGCCAGGAACGCCGCGATGATCGTCAGCACGGTGCGGCCGCGGATGCGCCTGCGGGGCGGCCTCGGCCCCGAGGGGGACGCCTCAGCACCCCCGCGCAGCGGCTTGACCGGGCCGCCGCCGCCCGACCGCTGCTTGCCGTACACCCTCCCCTTGGGCCGCTGGTCGGCCATCGGCGAGTTGACGACGGTCGCGTCGTCGGCGACCGGCGGGCCGGCCGGAGTCGGGCGCGCGCCCGGCCGCTGCGGGAACCGCTGCGCCGGCGCCCCCGCCGAGCGGGACCCGTCGTCGTTCCCGCGTGGCAGCGGCCGGCCGTCGCCTGGCGAGCGCATGGCCCGCGTCCGATCGTCCTCAGACACTTGGTTTCTACTTCCCTTCGCTTGGCATAGACGCTACGTCCAACCCCCCATCAGTGCAGTCTTCTCGCCAAGCTTTTCCCACGGAAAAGTACGCAGAACGCGCCTTAAGTCACTCCCGGAAACAGAGAGGCAAGCTGCATCGTTAGGTTTGTGGACGACCTCTATCGAAGGGATGATCGTGTCCGCTCCGGACTCATGGAGTAGTTGCCCGTGCACGAGCACGGGTTCCCCTGAGAGCTCGCCACGGTGAGCGCCTATTTGGGGCTGTTGGCCCTTTTCCTGCTCACCGCCGCGACGGGCTACTTCGTCGCCCAGGAGTTCGCCTTCGTCGCCGCGGACCGAGGTGTGCTGCGCGAGCAGGCCGCCGCCGGTGACGCGGCCGCCGAAAAGGCGCTGCGGGTGACCTCGCGTCTCTCCTTCATGCTGTCGGGCGCTCAGCTCGGCATCACCGTCACCGCGCTGCTGGTCGGCTTTCTGGCCGAACCCGCCATCGCGGTGATCGTACGTCCCTGGCTGACGGACGCCGGCCTGTCCGAGACCATGATCGCCGGACTGTCCGTCGCCATCGGCGTGCTCGTGGCCACCGTCGTGCAGATGGTGCTCGGCGAGCTGGCCCCCAAGAACCTCGGCATCGCCAGGCCGGAGCCCGTGGCCAAGTTTCTGGCCGGCTCGACGCTCGCCTACCTGGCCGTCGTGGGCCCGCTGATCCGGCTGTTCGACTCGGCGGCCACCGGCCTGCTGAGGAAGCTCGGGATCGAGCCCGTCGAGGAGGTGGAGCACGGCGCCACCCCCGAGGAGCTTTCCAGGATCATCGAAGAGTCGACCGAGGCGGGCGAACTCCCCCCTCGGCTGTCAGCACTGCTGGAGCGGGCTCTGGAATTCGGCGACCACTCGGCCGAGGAGATCATGGTACCGCGCCCCAGAGTGGTCGCACTCCGCGATTCCCAGCCCCTGTCCGCCTTGGTCGAGGCGATGCGCCAGTGCGGTCACTCCCGCTATCCGGTGCTCGGCGGCGACGGCGACGTGGTCGGGGTGACCGGGGTGCGTGAGCTGCTCACCTTCGGCCTGAACAAGGGCGGCCTGGACGACGTCGGCCTGGACGTGGGCCGGATCGCCGACATCACCCGCCCGCCGCTGCTGGTGCCCGACTCGCTGCCGCTGCCGGTCGTGCTCGACAGGATGCGCGTGGCGAAGGACGACATCGTCTGCGTCATCGACGAGTACGGCGGTCTCGCCGGCGTGATCACCGTCGAGGACCTGGCCGAGGAGCTGGTCGGCGAGCTCGTCGACGAGAACGACCCGGACCCCGTCGGCGCCGTGCGGCGGCCGGACGGCGCCTGGGAGGTGCCCGGCCGGTTGCGGCTCGACGAGGTCGAGCGGGCCACCGGCGTCGCACTGCCCGAGAGCGACGACTACGACACCCTCGGCGGGCTGATCCTGGCCAAGCTGGGCCGGATGCCGGAGCCGGGCGACACGGTGACGGTCGAGACCGTCTCCGAGGACGACCCGTTCACCGAGGACGAGGACGAGCACCACGCGGAGCTGACCGTGATGTCGCTCAACCGCCGCGTGCCCGAATGGGTGCGGCTGGCGTCGGCCAAGCATGTGGAGACGGCGCGATGACGATGATCCTGATCGGCGTCGTCCTGCTGGCCCTCAACGCGCTGTTCGTGGCCGCGGAGTTCGCCTTCGTGTCCTCCAGGCGCCACCGGCTGGAGGAGATGGCCGGTGGCGGCAACCGGCTCGTCAGAATCGCCGCCAGGTCCGCCGTGGGCGGCAGCCGCCAGCTGTCGCTGATGCTCGCGGGGGCCCAGCTCGGCATTACGCTCTGCACGCTGGGGCTCGGCCAGGTCACTGAGCCGGCGATCGAGCACTACCTGGAGCCGGTCTTCGCCGCCATCGGCGTCTCGGAGTCGCTGCGGCTGCCGATCGCGCTGACGATCGCGCTGACGCTGGTGACGTTCCTGCACATGGTCGTGGGCGAGATGGCGCCCAAGTCGTGGGCGCTGACCAACCCCGAGCGGGCGGCGCTGATCCTGACGCTGCCCTTCCGCGGCTTCACCTGGGTGATGCGCCCGCTGCTGTCCTCGCTGAACGGGGTCACCAACCTGCTGCTGAGCCTGTTCGGCGTGCAGCCGCGCGACGAGCTGGCCACCACCAGGACGCCCCGCCAGCTCGCCATGCTGGTGGGCGAGTCCGGCCGGATGGGCCTGCTCGACCGGGAGGAGCACGACCTGCTGACCAGGGCGCTGCGCTTCGAGGCCGAGGGCATCGAACGGCTGATGGTCCCGATCGACAAGGTGACGGCCGTGCCGTCGTCCGCCGGCTCGACCGAGATCCGGCGGGAGGCCGCGCGCAGCGGCCACCTCAGGCTGCTCGTGCGCGGCGTGGACCCGGCAGACGGGGCCGCCGCCGTGGAGGGCGTCGAGGGCGTCCTGCACGCCCGTGACACCCTGCTGGAGCCCAACCGTACGGCGGGCGAGCTGGCCCGTCCGGTGCCCCGGCTGGCCTGTGTCACGCAGGTGCCGGAGGCCGTGACCGCGCTGCAGGAGGCCCGCTCGCATCTGGCGCTGGTCACCGGGGCCAACGGCGTGGTCATCGGCATGGTGAGCCTGACGGATCTGCTCGGCCAGTTGCTCGACACCCGGACGCTCGCCGTCTGACCCTGCGTTCGCTGTGGGCTAAAACACATCGCCCGGCCGGAAAGTGACTCGTAAGCGGGTTGCAACCGGCCGGGCGTACCTTTTCGCCCCTGGGCCGCGCCACACGGAAAGGTTCTTGGAAAAGAAGAAGCCCCGGCTCTTGCGAACCGAGGCTGCTTTCGTCAGTGTGGGTCTGCCGATTTGATCGGAAGATCCGAGGTGGGCGAGGAGGGATTTGAACCCTCACGTCCTTTCGGACACACGGACCTGAACCGTGCGCGTCTGCCGTTCCGCCACCCGCCCTTGTGGGTGCTGAGAAACAGTAGCACGTAACAGCCAGTGGTACTGAACCCGGATACGATCGCATAAGACACGGGAGCGGAGGAGCTGGGCGCGAGGGCCACGAGCGCCTGGACCGCCGCGACGTGGGACGAGCGGAGACCGGACGCCACCGGCGTTTGGGGGCCGCGATCATATGCACGGAGAAGGGAGGTACCCGGTGGGAGTCCTTCAGCGCTTCGAGCGACGGCTCGAAGGCTTGGTTGAGGGGGCCTTTGCGCGGGCGTTCAAATCTGACCTTCAGCCGGTCGAGGTCGCCAGCGCGGTGCAGCGGGAGATGGACGAGCGGGCGGCGATCGTCGCCCAGGGTCGCACTCTCGTGCCCAACGACTTCGTGGTCGAGCTGTCCACGACCGACAGCGAACGGCTTGAGGTTTACGCCGACAGCATCAGCCACGAGCTGGCCAACCTCGCCAGGGAGTACGCCAAAGAACAGGGCTACTCCTTCGTGGGACCGGTCCGGGTCCGTTTCGAGACCGCCGCCGACCTGGCTGTGGGACTGTTCCGCATCAGGTCCGGCGTCATCCGCGGCGCGACGGTCGAGCAGGACGAGATTCGCCAGCCGGCGAGCGATCTGCCACCGTCTAGGCCCAACGCTTTCGGCGGGCGGCCCCGGCTGCTCGTCTCCACTCAGGACGACCCGCAGGGCGACCGCTCCTACGAGCTCACCACTCCGGTGACCTTGCTAGGACGCGGCACCGACTGCGATCTTCGTCTCGTCGACCCCGGCGTGTCGCGTCATCACGCGGAGCTACGCGTCGAGGGTCAACAGGTCGCTCTCGTCGATCTCGGATCGACGAACGGCACGTTCGTCAATGGCCAGCCGGTACGCAGAATCGAGCTCCAGAACGGCACGCGAGTGACGCTGGGGCGCACGACTCTGGTGTTCCGGCGCGATTAGGGGTAGACAGACGGTCCATGTCCGAGCTCACGCTGCTGCTGATCCGGCTCGCCTTCCTGGCGGTGCTGTGGTTTTTCGTCATTGCCGCAGTCGGCGTGATCCGGACTGACTTGTTCGGGTCACGTACGGCTCCCGCTGGTCCACGCAAGGGGGTCAAACCTGCCAAAGCCGTGGCAAAGCCCAAGAGCAAGAAGGGCGAGCCACGCCAGCTTGTTGTGACAGGTGGCCCCTTGCAAGGCACCACCATTAACCTCACGGAGACGCCCATCACCATTGGCCGGGCGAACGACGCCACGCTGGTAGTCAGCGACGACTACGCATCCAGCCGGCATGCCCGGCTCTTCCCTCAGGACGGTCAGTGGATCGTGGAAGATCTCGGTTCAACCAACGGCACATATCTCGACCGCTCGAAAGTCACCCGTCCGACCCCGGTTCCGCTCGGCGTTCCCGTCCGTGTCGGCAAGACAGTCATTGAATTGCGCAAATGACCATCGCACTCCGCTACGCGGCCCGCTCGGACGTCGGCCTCCTCCGCGAAGGAAACGAGGACTCGGCGTACGCTAGCGGCCGCCTGCTCGCCGTCGCGGACGGTATGGGCGGGCACGCTCACGGCGAGGTGGCGAGCTCCGTCGCCATCGCCGCAATGGCCTCTCTCGAAGAGGCCCAGCAGGGTGGTGACCTGCTCAACGCCATCGAGGCGGCCGTACGCGACGCCAATCGCAAGCTGCACGAGATGGTGGGTCGGGATCCCAGCCTCAAGGGCATGGGCACCACGCTCACCGCGATGCTCTGGCACGGCACCCAGGTCGCGCTCGTGCACGTCGGCGACTCGCGCGCCTACCTGCTCAGACGCGGGGAGCTCTACCAGATCACCCACGACCACACGCTGGTGCAGCAGCTCGTCGACGACGGGCGCATCACCCCCGAAGAGGCCGCGACGCATCCGCAGCGCTCGATCCTGCTGCGCGCGCTCGACGGCAGCGGCGAGGTCGATCCCGACCTCACGCTGCGCGAGGCGCAGGTGGGCGACCGCTATCTGCTCTGCTCCGACGGTCTGTCGGGAGTGGTGAGCGCGGAGACGATGCACGCCACCCTCACCAATTTCGAGGATCCGGAAGAGGTCGTCCGCCAGCTCATCGACCTGGCGAACCGCGGGGGCGGGCCGGACAACATCACCTGCGTGCTCGCCGACGTGCTGGAGATCACCGACGGGCAGCAGCTGCCCGCCGAGGCGGCCGTGGTCGGCGCGGCGGGCATGACGCGCCTGCCGCCCGGTCCCCACGAGACCTCTCCGGGGCGAGCCGAGTCGGCCACCGCCCCGCAGCCGGTGATCAGCGACGACGACTTCGACGCGCCGGCCCCGAGGAGTTCCCGGCGGCCGGGCAAGCGTCGCCGGGTCTGGCCCGTGCTGGTCTCGGTGCTCTCCGTGGCCGTCGTCGCCGCGGGCGTCGGCGGCTACTTCGGCTGGCAGTGGACCCAGGACCAGTTCTTCGTGGGCGCGTCGGCCGACGAGGTGGTCGTGTTCCAGGGCATACAGCAGGAGGTGGGCCCCATCCGGCTCTTCTCCGTGGTCGAGCGCACCGGCAAGTCCGTGTCCGAGCTCTCGCCGCCCGACCAGGCCCTGATCAAGGGCGGCATCGAGGTCACCAATGTGGCCGAGGGCCTCACCAAGATCAACGGGTTGAGTTTCGCGAAAGACGCGACGGAGCAGAAGGCCGCACCCGCTGTCAGCTCGACACCATCCGCGACCCCGACGAAAACGAAAACGAAACCCCAGTAAATGACCGAAGTGGCCGAAGCACCCGTGACCATGCCCGCCAAGCGGCGCGTGGCCCAACTCGCCATGCTCGCGTTCGCCGTCGTGATCGTCATGGGCGCCTACGCCAACGTGGGGCTGGCGATGGACGGGGCGATCCCGTCGGGCATGCTGACCTACGGCCTGGGCCTGGGCGGCCTGATGCTGGCGGCCTATCTGGTGCTCGCCAAGTTCGCCCCGTGGGCGGACCCGCTGATCCTGCCGCTGGTGACGCTCATCAACGGGCTCGGCCTGGTGATGATCTTCCGGCTCTCCGAGACGGACTCGACGCTGCCGTCCGCCACGCTCGCCTCACCGAGCACCCAGCTGATGTGGACGTTCGTCGGCATCGTGATGTTCAGCCTCACCCTGATCTTCCTGCGCGACCACCGCGCGCTGCAGCGGCTCACCTACACCGCCGGCGCGGTGGGCCTGATCCTGCTGATCTCGCCACTGACCCCCTTCCTCGGTCAGGAGATCAACGGCGCCCGCATCTGGGTCGGCATCCCCGGCGTCGGCCAGATCCAGCCCGCCGAGTTCGCCAAGCTCGCGCTGGTCGTCTTCTTCGCCGGCTACCTGGTCGCCAAGCGGGACGTGCTGGCCCTGGCCGGGCGCAGGCTGCTCTTCATCGACCTGCCGCGCGCCCGCGACCTCGGCCCGGTGCTCATCACCTGGGGCGTCAGCCTGGGTGTCCTGGTGATGCAGAAGGACCTGGGCTCCTCGCTGCTGCTGTTCGGCACGTTCGTCGCGATGCTCTACATCGCCACCCAGCGCAGCTCCTGGGTGATCATCGGCATCCTGCTCTTCGTGGGCGGCGCCATCGTGGCCGGCATGCTCTTCAACCACGTGCAGGAGCGCTTCAACGTCTACCTCAACCCCGGCGATCCCGTGCTGTTCGACCAGGTCGGCGGCAGTGCGCAGCTCATGCAGGGCCTGTTCGCCATGGGGTCGGGCGGCATCCTCGGCACCGGTCTCGGCCAGGGCCACCCCGAGCTCATCCCGCTGGCCTTCTCCGACTTCATCTTCCCCGCCACCGGCGAGGAGCTGGGCCTGACGGGCCTGATGGCGCTGCTCATGATGTACGCCCTGCTGGTCGAGCGCGGCCTGCGCACCTCGATCGCGGCCCGCGACCCGTTCTCCAAGCTGCTGGCGGGCGGGCTGTCGTTCCTGCTGGCCTGGCAGGTGTTCATCATCGTCGGCGGCGTGACCAACCTGATCCCGCTGACCGGACTGGTCACCCCGTTCATGTCACAGGGCGGCTCGGCGTTGCTGTCTAACTGGATCCTTATCGCGCTGCTGGTACGCATGTCAGATGCGGCGCGCAAGCCGCCACCCCAGGCGATCCAGAACGAAGGAATGACGCAGGTGTTCCAGCGATGAACGGGCCCATCAAGCGTGCGGCCGTGGCCTGCCTGGCCATGTTCGCGTTACTGATGATCAACGTGAACGTTCTCCAGGCCGTCAACGCAGGGAAATACCGCGACGACGCTCGTAACACCCGCAACTACTACGATCGCTACGCCGTCCAGCGCGGCCGCATCACGGCCGGCGGCAAGGTGATCCTGGCCCAGTCCAAGGAGGCCAAGGGCGACTTCAAGTTCCTCCGGGAGTATCCCGAAGGCGAGCTGTACGCCCACCTCACCGGCTTCTTCTCCCCCGAGAGCGCCTCCGCGATCGAGGCCAGCGAGAACAAGATGCTCGACGGCTCCAGCCCCGACCTGCTGCTGCAGCGTGGCATCGACCTGTTCACCGGCGAGCCGACCCGGGGCGCCAACGTCGACCTCACGATCGTCCCGAAGGCGCAGAAGGCCGCCTACGACGCGCTGCGGCAGAGCGGCAAGCGCGGCGCCGTGGCGGCGATCGACCCCAAGACCGGCGCCATCCTGGCGATGGTCTCGCTGCCCACCTACGACCCGGCCGAGCTGTCGGGGACCGACAAGGGCCAGGTGTTCGGCCGTTACGACGAACTGGCCAAGCAGAAGTCGCAGCCGCTGCTCAATCGCAACATCGACCGCACCTACCCGCCAGGCTCGACCTTCAAGGTGGTGACCGCCGCCGCCTTCCTGGAGGACGACTCCAGCCGGGACGCCCAGACCGTCGTGGACGCGCCGCAGGTGCTGCAGCTGCCCAACACCACCGCCGGGCTGCCCAACTACGGCGGCGCGGCCTGTGGCGCCGGGCAGGTCACGCTCGTCTACGCGCTGGAGAGGTCCTGCAACACGCCGTTCGGCAGCATCGGCATGGACCTCGGCTACGAGAAGATGAACGAGCAGCTGGTGAAGTTCGGCGCGGGCGAGCCGCTGGCCGTCCCGATGTCGGTGGCGCAGAGCAGCTTCGGCAAGAAGGAGGACCAGGCCGCGGTCGCCCAGGCCTCCATCGGCCAGCGCAGCGTCCAGATGACGCCGCTGCAGATGGCCATGATCGCCGCTGGCATCGGCAACGACGGCACGGTGATGAAGCCGTACCTGGTCAACAAGATCACTGACGCCAAGGGCGACACTCTTGAGGAGGCCGAGCCCGAGGAGTTCAGCGAGGCGGTCAGCTCGGAGACCGCGGGCAAGCTGCGCGACATGATGGTCAGCGTCGTCGCCAACGGCACCGCGAACCGGGCGCAGATCTCCGGCGTCCAAGTGGCGGGCAAGACCGGAACCGCGGAGACCGCTGACGGCCAGCCGCCGCACGCCTGGTTCATCTCCTTCGCCCCGGCGAACGATCCGAAGATCGCGGTGGCGGTGCTCGTCGAGTCCGGCGCCGCGAAGGTGGGCGCCGAGGCCACCGGCGGCGGGACGGCGGCGCCGATTGCAAAGGTGGTAATGGAGGCGGTGCTGAACCAGTGATCGATCGGTGATGGACGGTAACGTGCTGGACCATGCGGCTCGGTAACCGCTACCAACTGCTCTCCCCCATAGCCACGGGCGGCATGGGGGAGGTCTGGCGTGCCCGCGACGAGCTGCTCGGCCGCGAGGTGGCGGTCAAGGTGCTGCGCAGCCACATCTACGCCGATCCCGGGTTCCGCGAGCGCTTCCGCAACGAGGCGAGGATCACCGCCGGCCTGGCCGACCCCGGCATCGCCCAGATCTTCGACTACGGCGAGCACAGCGACCTGGCCTATCTGGTGATGGAGCTGGTGCACGGCGAGCCGCTGTCGGCCATCCTGACCCGCAACGGCTCCCTCGGGCCCGAGGTGGCCCTGGACGTGCTGCACCAGACGGCCAAGGCGCTGCATGTCGCGCACTCCTCCGGGATCATCCACCGCGACATCAAGCCCGGCAATCTGCTCGTCACGCCCGAGGGCGCCATCAAGGTGACCGACTTCGGCATCGCCCGCGCGATGGAGGCGGCGCCCGTCACGCAGACCGGCACGGTGCTCGGCACCGCCCAGTACGTCAGTCCCGAGCAGGCTCAGGGCCTGCCGCTGACACCGGCGACCGACCTCTACTCGCTGGGCGTCGTGGCCTACGAGTGCCTGTCCGGGCGGACTCCGTTCCGGGCGGACAGCGCGGTGGCGATCGCGCTGCAGCACCTGAACGAGGAGCCGCCGCCGCTGGGCGTGGACGTGCCCGCACCGGTGCGGCAGCTCGTGCTGGCGCTGCTGGCCAAGGACCCCGCCCAGCGCCCCGGCTCCGCGCTGGAGCTGGCCGACCGCGCGTACGTGCTGCGCGAGTCGCTGGCGGGCGTTTCGCCGGGCGCCGAGTTGAGCATGCTGACCGATCCGTCCGGTTTCACGGTTCGCCCGCCGGAGCCGGACGCCGGGCAGGTCACCGAGGCCGGGCCGACGGCGGACACGGTGGTGCAGAAAGCCGCTCCCCGGCCACGGCGGCGCGGGGTCGGCCGCACCCTGGCGCTGGCCGCCACCGCCGGATGCGTGGCGGCGGTCGGATTCGGCGCCTTCGCGTTCACCTCTCCGCAGGTGACGCCGGCTCCCATGCCCACCCCCACCGCGGAGCCCGCGGAGCCGGCGGGCGGCGCCGCGACCCCGAAGCACAAACCATCACGTACTAAGACACAGACCCGTCGCCCTCCAGTTGTTACGGTGAAGTCGACAAGGCCGGTACCCTCACGGTCGGCTACGGTTACCAAGTCGGCAACTCCGACGAGACGGCCGACGCCGAAACCGACCCCGACCGCCACCCGTACACCGACCCCCACACCGACCCCAACGCCAACTACGACGCCGACAGCGACACCTTCGGCCTCGCCGGACCCGGGTGAAACGAACCCGCCGAAGGAGGAGACGTGATGCGCCAACGGGTCGATGATGGACACCGGCGGCCGCCCCCCGAGCAGGCCGGCCACAAGATGAACGGTAAGGGACAGTGCAGGAAATGACTCAGCCTCGGCTACTCGGAGGTCGCTACGAGCTCGACGGTGTCGTCGGGCGCGGCGGCATGGCCGAGGTGTATCGCGCCCGAGACATCCGGCTGGACCGAATAGTCGCGATCAAGACTCTCCGGTCGGACCTGGCAAGAGACCACACCTTCCAGGCCCGCTTCCGTCGAGAGGCCCAGTCGGCGGCGTCGCTGAACCACCCGGCCGTCGTCGCCGTCTACGACACCGGCGAGGACGTCACCGAGGGCACCCCCGTGCCCTACATCGTCATGGAGTACGTCGACGGCCGGACGCTACGCGACCTGCTGCGCGCCGATCGGCGGTTGCTGCCGGAGCGCGCGGTCGAGCTGGTCGACGGCATCCTGCGCGCGCTCGACTACAGCCACCGCGGCGGCATCGTGCACCGCGACATCAAGCCCGCCAACGTGATGATCACGACCGGCGGCGAGATCAAGGTGATGGACTTCGGCATCGCGCGTGCGATGGCCGACTCCGCCGCCACCATGACGCAGACCGCGCAGGTGATAGGGACCGCCCAGTACCTGTCGCCCGAGCAGGCGCGCGGCGAGCGGGTCGACGCCCGCAGCGACATCTACTCCACCGGGTGCCTGCTCTACGAGCTGCTCACCGGCCAGCCGCCGTTCACCGGCGACTCCCCCGTCGCGATCGCCTACCAGCACGTGCGCGAGGACCCGATCCCGCCGTCGCAGATCGACCCGGAGATCCCCGCGTGGGCCGACGCGATCGTGCTGAAGGCCATGGCCAAGGACCCCGCCCACCGCTACCAGAGCGCGGGCGAGATGCGGGCCGACATCCAGCGGGCCATGTCCGGCATGCCCGTCGACGCGCAGACGATGACGATGGGCGGCAACTACGGCCAGGCCCAGGGCACCCGGATGATGACGGCGACCCAGTCCGCCGCCGGGCCGGCCACCCAGCGCTCCGGCGCGCTGCCGGACTACGAGTACGACGACGGCGGCGGCGGTCGTGGCGGGCGGCGTAGGGCCAATGGCGGCGGCAACAACGCGATCAAGACCGCGGCCTGGATCATCATCCCGTTGCTGATCATCGGTGCGTTCATCACCGTGGGCTACGTGGTCTTCAGCAGTGGTGGCGCCAGCACGACGACCGACGCCGCGATCAAGGTGCCCGACCTGGCCACCCAGCAGCTCGACTACGCCCAGACGGAGCTGCAGACCCTTGGACTCAAGGCCGAGGTGATCGAGGAGTTCAGCGACAGCGACAAGGGCACGGTCATCAAGACCGACCCGGCCGCGGGCGTCGAGGTGGAGAAGGGCGCCAGCGTCAAGGTGTACGTCTCCAAGGGCCAGGAGAAGGTCAAGGTGCCCGCCGGGCTCATCGGCCTCACCACCGACGAGGCCAACCGGCTCCTCACGGAAGCGGGGCTGAAGGGCTCGGTCAAGACCAAGGCGTCCAGCAGGGCGCAGGGCAAGGTCTTCCAGACCGACCCGAAGGCCGGCAGCGAGGTCGAGAAGGGTGGCACCGTCACCCTCTACATCCCCAAGGAGCTGGCCGAGGTCCCGAGCGTCCTCAACCTCACCGAGCAGGACGCCAAGCAGGTGCTCGAAGGCGCGGGCTTCAAGGTCCAGGTGCGCAAGCAGCCCGACCAGCAGGCCGAGGGCACGGTCATCCAGCAGAACCCCGGCGAGGGCGCCAAGCTCTCCCCGCGGATGACCGTCACGATCGTGGTCTCCGAGGGGCCGGCGGCGCCGACTACTCCGACGGACGAGCCGACGAGCGACTTCCCGACCGACGACGGCCTGCCGACGGACGACACGGGCCAGCCGCCCACGGACGACTTCCCGACCCAGGACGAGCCGCCGGGCGACGACCCGTTCGGCGACAACGGCCTGGGCGGCTAGACAGACGGCTGAACAGGCGACTGAGGGCCGCCATCCCCTCTCTGGGGGTGGCGGCCTTCGCGTGTCCCCGCGGACGCCGTACGTGCGCCTCAGGCCCGTGCCGGACAGCGGAAAGCGCCCCCGCCGTTCGGGGGCGACGGCGGGGGCGCTCAACTCTGAGTCGTTTCGCGGCAGTTGTTCGTTACACGATGGCCTGCAGCCAGTTCGCCAGCAGCCGGTGGCCGTGTTCGGAGAGCACGGATTCGGGGTGGAACTGGATGCCTTCGATGGGCGCGGTGCGGTGGCGCAGCCCCATGATGACGCCGTCGTCAGTGCGCGCGGTCACGTCCAGCTCGTCGGGCACGGTCTCCGGGAGCACGGCCAGCGAGTGGTAGCGGGTCATCCGCACGGGCGAGGGGAGCGTGGCGAAGACGCCCTTGCCGTCGTGGGAGATGTCACTGGTGCCGCCGTGCACGAGCTCGGGAGCGCGGGAGACCGTGGCGCCGAAGGCGCAGGCGATGGCCTGGTGGCCCAGGCAGACGCCCAGCAGCGGCTGTCCCCGCTCGACCGCGTGGTGGACCAGGGGGATGCTCACACCGGCCGCCTCCGGCGTGCCGGGGCCGGGGCTGACCAGCACCGCGTCGAAGCCGCCGGCGTCGGCCACCCGCACGTCGTCACGGGAGCGCACGTCACAGGTGGCCCCCAGCGCGCGTAGGTACTGCACGATGGTGTGGACGAAGCTGTCGTGGTTGTCCACCACCAGCACACGGCTCATCTGCGTACGGTCACCTCGTCGAGCGTCACTGCCGGCTCCCATAGCGGGAACACGACATACCAGAGTACGACCACCGCGACGGCGACCAGCACCACGGCCCCCAGCAGCTTGGTGGCGGTGCCGCCGGGCAGCTTGCGCCACAGCCAGGCGTACATCTCACTCCTTCCTGAGCTCGGTCCGCTTGAGCACGCCGTAGACGATGAGCCGCTGGGCGGCGGAGTACTCCGGATGGCAGGTGGACAAGGTGATGTAGGCGCGGATGGGCCGGATGTCGGGCTTGCCGGGGACGGGGGCGATCACCTCGACCTCGTCCGGCTCCACGATGTCCTGCGAGGTCACCCGGTAGGTGTAGCGGGCCTCGCGGGCCTCGACGATGACCTCGTCGTCGCGCTCCAGCTCGTCGATGCGCTTGAACGGCGCGGCATACGTGGTCCGATGCCCCGAGATCACGAAATTTCCTATTTCGCCGGGTAGGGCGCTGCCGGGGTAGTGGCCCGGCCCCCTCTTCAGGTGCTCGGCGTCCACGCCCTCCACCACGGCGTACTCGTAACCGCGACCCAGCCTCGGGATGCGCAGCATGGCCAGCGCCCCGCCGAGCTCGATCTTCTCGATCCGCCCCGCGCTCGCGGCGGCCAGCTCCCTCTGGAGCAGCAACTGCTGGCTCGCGGTGTAGGCGCCGGTGCCCCAGAGCAGGTAGGCGCAGAACAGCGTCAGGATCAGGCCCGCGGTGACGCTCAGCTCCCCCACGGTCCGCAACGTGGCCCGCACCCGGCCAGCGTATGCGTGCGCGATCGTGATCCCCGGGATCGCCATGTCGCGCGCGTGGCGACTATCCTGGGGCACGCTACGACTACCCTTAACGAAGAGCCTGTGGCGATCCGGAAGCCCAGGCCCTCAGCAGGAGTTATCCAGTGCCCAAGTCCAAGGCTCGCAAGAAGGCGGTCTACACCCCGCCGCAGAAGTCCCAGACGGTGCAGGTCAGCCCCCGCTGGCTGGCGCCCACGATGGTCGCGTCATGGATCATCGGCATCCTGTGGATCGCCACCTACTATGTGGCGCCCACGGCACCCTTCATCGGCGATCTGCAGAACTGGAATCTGCTGATCGGGTTTGTTTTCATCATCTTCGGTGTGGTGCTCTCCACCCGCTGGCGTTAGTTTTTCCACAGCTTTTCCACAGCTGGGGACGTCAGCGCAGAGCATCGAGGATCGTGGCATCTCTGACCAGCACGAGCACCACGAGGATGGCCAGCGCTCCCCCGATCGCCAGCACCTGCCACAGGGTCCGGTTGTTCTTGGGGGCGAGGGTGATGCCTGCCGCCAGCGCCGCCCCGGTGATCAGGCCGCCCACGTGGCCGGTCCAGCTGATGCCCGGCACGATGAACGTGATGACCAGGTTGATCGCGATGAGCGCGGCGATGCCGCGCACCTCCGTGTTCAGCTTGCGGCCCACCACGAACATCGCGGCGAACAGCCCGAAGATGGCCCCGGACGCGCCCACGGTCGCCGAGTTGATCTCGCTCAGCCAGAAGACCATCACCGAGCCGCCCAGGGCGCTGACCATGTAGACGGCCAGGAAACGGGTGTGCCCGAAGGCCCGCTCCAGGTACGGGCCCACCATGTAGAGGGCCCAGCAGTTGAACAGGATGTGGAAAACTCCGCCGTGCACGAACGCCGCGGAGATCAGCCGGTAGTACTCGTCCATCACGGCGACCCCGGCCGGCCACATCGCCAGCCGCTCGGTGATGCCCAGCTCCGGGAGCTGCTGGGCGCCGAACACGATCACGTTGACGGCCAGGAGGGCCCAGGTCACGAAGGGCGTGGTCACGACCGAGCCACCGAAGGTGGACCTGGCCTGCCGCATGCCCTTGTTGCCCTCGGCCACGCACTCGGGACACTGGAACCCCACGGCGGCATCACGCATGCAGTCGGGGCAGATCGGCCGGTCACACCGTTGGCAGCGAACCCAGGTCTCCCTGCCAGGATGCCGATAGCACGTCGGCACCGCCTCCGCTGGCTGCTCGGGCTGCGAAGGCGTGCTGGGCGGCTGGCTGGTCATGACCGCAGCCTATGGCAGCGGCGACCGTGCCGCGTCGGCTCGGCTTCCCTTACGCCACAGGCTGTACGCCGGCCGCGAGCCCGGGGCCGGGCTGGGGGGAGGCCGCCGCACGGGCGGCCCCTTCGCCCGCTCTCGGGTCCGGTCGGATCAGGCCTGGACGCGATCGATGGTGACCGACTGCAGGACGACGTCCTCCACCGGGCGGTTGTTGCGGCCGGTGCGGATCTTGGAGATCGCGTCGATCACCTCCTGCCCCTCGATCACCTCACCGAAGATGGTGTGCTTCCCGTTGAGGTGCGGCAGCGTGGGCACGCTGGTGATGAAGAACTGCGAGCCGTTGGTGCCCTTGCCGAACCGGATCCCGGCGTTGGCCATGGCCAGCAGGTACGGGCGGTCGAAGTAGAGGCCCGGGTAGATCTCGTCGTCGAACTCGTAGCCCGGACCGCCGACGCCCTGACCGAGCGGGTCGCCACCCTGGATCATGAAGTCCGGGATCACCCGGTGGAAGATCGTGCCGTCGTAGTAGCGGTCGGTGCTCTTCTCACCGGTCTCCGGGTGGGTCCACTCGCGGCTGCCCTCGGCGAGCTCGACGAAGTTTCGCACCGTCTTGGGCGCCTTGTTGGGAAAAAGTTCGACCTTGATGTTGCCATGATTGGTCTGCAGATTTGCGATCAGCTTCTCAGCCACGAGACAGCTGCCTTCCTCTATATACGGGATTGGTCTGTACGGTTTTGACGCCTATGGCCGTTAGGCCGCTCAAGCCATCCTCCCACGGGTCGTCATGATTGAGCCGCCTCCTACCGGGAAGGTCAGGCGCGGGGCCCCAACGACAGGGGAGGTAGACGTGTCCCTGACACTAAGAAGACACCGCGTGGCCATAGAGGTACCCACCACGTGGACGGGCCGGATGAAGGCCCAGGCCGTGCGAACCGGCCGACGTATGGCGCCGATGGCGGATCAGGCAAAGATGGTCGCCAACCGGCGTATGGAAGACGCCCGTTACTGGGCAGCACCAAGGCTAGAGAACGCCGCGCACCGGGTCGAGGACCAACTCGCCCCGAAGGTCAGCTACGTGCTGACCGCGGCAGCGGACAAGGTGAATCCGGCCAGGCCGAGGTCCCGGCGCTGGCCCATGTTCACCCTGATGACCGGTCTTGCGCTGGGAGCGGTGGGCTACATGTTCTACCGCCGCAATGCCCAGCAGTGGACCGAACACATGAAGGAGTCCGCGTCCGACGCCTCACGCTGGGCCGGCGAGAAGTCCGACAGGACGATGGAGACGGCGGACCAGGCCGGTGCGACGACGATGTCCAGCGCGGCGGATGAGGCTTCGCGAAAGATGTCATGATCCGCAGTGAGAGCGCGCTCCCACCAACCGGGGGCGCGCTCTCCCACGCCCAGGCGGCCGCGGACGTCGGCGCGGGTGCTGATGGCCGTGAGGTTTGTGGCGAGATACGACTTATAGGGTCGTTGTCATGCTTTATGGCAGGGGGGCGGAGACTGCCGCGATCGACGACCTGATCGGTGCGGCGGCAGCCGGTTCAGGGCGTGCGCTGGTGTTGCGTGGCGAGGCGGGGGTCGGCAAGTCGGCGCTGCTCGACCTGGCGGCGTCGCGTGTGGAGGACATGGCCACGCCGGAGGCGGACAGGCCGTCGGTGGTGGTGTTGCGGGCTCAGGGGGTCGAGGGCGAGGCCGACCTGGCGTTCGCGGCGCTGCATCAGCTGCTGCGGCCGGTGACCGGGCTGCTCGGCATGCTGCCGGGGCCGCAACGCGACGCCGTGTCGGGGGCGCTCGGGCTGGCCGCGCCGAGCGAGGACCGGTTCCTCGTTTCAGCGGGGGTGTTCTCGCTGCTCGCCGAGGCTGCGGCCGGTGGTGGGGTGCGTGGGGTGGGTGGGCCCGGTGGTGTGCTCTGCCTCGTCGATGACTTCCAGTGGTTCGATCGGGCCTCGGCCGACGCGGTGCTGTTCGCGGCCAGGCGGCTCCGGACGGAGAAGGTGTCGATGCTGCTGGCCGTACGAGGTGGCGGCCACTGCGCAGGGGTGCCGGAGCTGCGCGTCGGCGGGCTCGACCTGGAGAGCGCGGTCAGCCTGCTGAACGCCAAGGCGGTGGTGGCGCCCGGGGTGCGGGCTCAGCTCGTGTCGCTGACCGGTGGGAACCCGCTGGTCCTCGGGGAGACCGTGGCGTTGCTGAGCGCCGACCAGCTCACCGGTCACGCGCCGCTGCCCGACCCGTTGCCCGGTGGCGAGCAGCTCTTCGGCGAGCAGGTCGCCCGCCTGTCCAGGGCCGCCCGTGACGTCATGCTCATCGCCTCCCTGGAGAGCGATCTCGCCCTGGCCCTGCGCGCCGCCGCCCACCTCGCCACCGACGGCACCTCCCCGGGCGGCGACCTTCCGCACGGGGAAGGCAACGACCTGCCGCCCGCGAAGACCATCGGCGATCCTTCGGAGCTCCGCGATCGGCCGTCTCCGCCGGCTGAACTCGCGATGGCGGGGCTGCATGAGGCGGAGAGCGCCGGGCTGGTGAGCGTTTCTGGGGAAAGCGTACGGTTCCGGCATCCGCTCGTCAGGTCGGCGGTGCACGCCTCGGTCAGCTCGGTGGAGCTCCGGCGGGCGCACGCGGCGCTGGCCGGCCTGGTGCAGGGTGACAGGCGTGCCTGGCACCTGGCGGCCGCCACCGTGGGGCAGGACGAGACAGTGGCCGCCGCCCTGGCCGCGTCCGCGGCGCGGGCGCGGGCCAGGGGTGGGTACGGCGACGCGGCCAACGCCCTGGCCAGGGCGGCCGAGCTCACCCCGGCCCCGCTGACCCGCGCCCGGCGCTACAAGGACGCGGCCGCGGCCGCCTGGCTCGGTGGCCGCCCAGGCCAAGCCCAGACCTACCTCGCGGAGGCCCGCGACCTCGCGCATATCACCCGCGCAGCCGAGCCCGCCACCGCCGCACCCCCGGCCGAAAGTCGCGCCGTACCTTCGGCCCCGAATCCCGCCATATCCCAAGCCGCGAATCCCGCCGTAACCCTCGCCGCCTCCTCGGGCGGAGCCTCGGCCGCGGGCCCGACGACGGGTGCGGGCGTCGGTGCGGGGAGGGGGTGGGAGGGGCTGGTTGAGGAGATCGGGCAGTTGCGGGGGCGGTTCGAGCTCAATTCCGGCGACGCCGCCGAGGCGCTGCGGATGCTGGCGGCCGGGCGTGGGATGGGGATACTGGCCGACGCGTGCGAGGCCGCGAACTGTGTGGGCGATGTGGGCGCCATCGTGGAGATCGGGCGCCGGGCGCGTGGGTTCCCGCGGGGGTTCGTGCGGGACGTGGTGGTCGGGATCGGGGCGATGCTGGAGGACGGCAGCGGTGGGGAGCTGCTGCGGGGGGCGTTGGAGCACACGCCTGAGCTGAAGGAGGCGGCCGAGTTCCTGTGGGCGTCCGCGGCGGCCTCGTACCTGGGTGAGGCCGACGTCGCCGCCGAGCTGGTCGGGCAGGCGGGGCGGGTGGCCAGGGTGTCCGGGATGGCGGGACAGCTTCCGGTGGTGCTGGAGTACCTTTCCACGGCCGAGCGGCTGAAGGGACGGCTGGCCGAGAGCGCCGCGATCGCCGAGGAGGGGCTGGCGCTGGCCCGTGAGGCGGGCTACCGGAACTCGGAGGCGGCGCACCTGGCCAACCTGGCGGTGGTGGCGGCGCTGCGCGGCGAGGAGGAGGCCTGCCGGCGGTACGGCGAGCAGGCGCTGGCGATCGCGGTGCCGCATCGGGTCGGGTTGCGGGCGGGGGTGGCGGCGTACGCGCTGGCCATGCTGGATCTGGGCCTGGGCAGGTTCGCCGCGGCGCATGACCGTTTCGTGGCCATCACGCGGGCCGGGCCGGGGGCGGGGCATCCGACCGTGGTGTGGCGGACCACCCCTGACCGGGTGGAGGCGGCAGTGGCGGCGGGTGAGATCGAGGCGGCGCGGGCGGCGCTGGAGGGCCTGGAGCGGTGGGCGGCCGAGGCCAGGACCGCCGAGTCACGGGCGCTGCGGCTGCGCTGCCGGGGGCTGCTGGACGGCGACGCGGAGGACTTCGAGGAGGCGCTGCGGCTGCATCGGGAGCCGTTCGAGGGGGCGCGCACGGCCATGCTCTACGGGGAGCGGCTGCGTCGTGCGCAGTTGCCCGGGAAGGCGAGGGGGCACTTGCGGGCGGCGCTGGAGACGTTCCAGAGGGTGGGCGCGGAGCCGTGGGCGCGGCGCGCGCTCGCCGAGCTGCGGGCGGCGGGTGAGGCGGCCGAGAGGCCGGCGAGCGACGTGTGGGCCGCGCTCACGCCGCAGGAGCTGCGCATCGCGCGGCTGGTGGCGGAGGGGGCGTCGAGCAAGGAGGTGGCGGTCCAGCTGTTCCTCAGCCCGCGCACGGTCGAGTACCACCTGTACAAGATCTATCCCAAGCTCGGCATCACCAGCCGTACCGAACTCGCCCGGCTTCTGTAGTGGCCAGTAGTTCTACGGAAGGCACCGGGGGCGGCCGCGGGCAGGCTGTGGGCATGCAAACGAAACTGATCGACATCGACGGCGTGGAGCTCTACACCGAGGAGTTCGGCGACCCCGCCCACCCGCCGGTCCTGCTGGTGGCCGGCTCGATGTCCCAGGGCATCATGTGGCCGGACGAGCTCGTCGGGCGGCTGGTCGCGGGCGGTCGCCGGGTGATCCGCTACGACCACCGCGACACCGGCAGGTCGGGCACCGTGGACTTCGACGCGAACCCGTACAGCTGGCTGGATCTCAAGGACGACGTGCTGCGCGTGATGGACGCGTACGGGCTGACGGGCGTGCATCTGGTCGGCCATTCGGCGGGCGGGCTGATCAGCCAGATCGTGGCCGTGGAGCGGCCGGCGCGGGTTCTGACGCTCACCCTGGTCGGCGCGTCGCCGCTGGGGATGGGCGAGGGTGAGGTGATCATGCGGGCGCTGATGGGCGAGCCGCAGCCGGAGGGGAGCCTGCCGCCGCCCACGCCGGAGTTCGTGGCCTGCTTCACCGAGCTGATCACGGGCACGCCGCCGACGACCAGGGGTGAGGAGATCGACCGGATGATCGCCGAGGCCCGGGTGCTGAACGGCACCGCGCTGCCGTTCGACGAGGACGCCGAACGGCGGCTGGCCGAGCGGGTGCACGAGCGGGCCAGGGACCTCTCCGCGCTGGTGAACCACCGCCGGGCCGGGACGGAGAACCCGGGATTCGAGCCGGTAGGGGTCCTCGGCCAGGTGAAGGCGCCGACGCTGGTCATCGAGGGCACGCACGAGCCGGCCAAGCCGGGGCACGGCGCGATCATCGCCGAGCGGATCCCGGGGGCGCGGCTGCTGATGGTCCAGGACATGGGCCACCTGATCGCGCCGCAGGTGGTGGAGGAGTTGGCCGGGGTACTGCTCGCGCACACGGCGCGTTAGCCGCTGACCAGCGACACAGCGCGTCAGCCGCTGATCAGCGACAGGGCGGCGAGCGCCTCCACGACCTGGTGGGCGTCGGGGGTGCTCGCCGGGTCGAGGAACCACTGGATCATCAGGCCGTCGGAGATCGCGATCAGCACGGAGACCAGCACCTCGGGCGCGACGGGCAGCTGGACGCCGAACTCGGCGGCGGCCCGGTGGAGCATGCCCACGCCCGCCTGACGGCTCTTGGCGTAGGCGGCGGCCAGCTTCTCCCGTAGCACGCTCTCGCGCAGGGCGGCGGGATAGCCCTCCATGCAGACGACGAGCTGAGGACGCATCTCCTCGAACACGTCCACGAGCGCGGTCAGGGCGCGTACGAGCAGCTCGCGGGGGGTGCTGACGCCGCCGCTGTCGAAGATGGTCCGCTCGGCCCGCTCGGTCCACGCCTCGAAGCAGTCGGCGATGGCCTCGTGGAGCAGGGCGTCCTTACCGCCGAAGTGGTAGCCGATGGAGGCCAGGTTGGTCCCCGACGCGGCGACCAGGTCGCGCGCCGTGGTGCGGGCGTAACCCTTCTCCTCCAGGCAGACCACCGCTCCTGCCAGGAGTCTCTCGCGGGCCTCTTTTCGTGACACAGGATCCATGCTACAGATGTATACAAGCGTCTATGACGTACGTACATATATTGGAGGTCACGAAATGCTGCCACCCGGTCCCCGACTCCCCGCCCTGGCGCAGATGGCGTGGTTCACCAGAGACCCGGCAGGACTGTTCGAGAGCTGTCATCGCAGGTACGGCCCGGTCTTCACGATGCGTTACCCCGGCTTCCCGCCAGAGGTGTACGTCGCCACGGCGGAGCTGGCCGAGCAGGTCTACCGGACGGACTCCGGCGGCGGGCGGGCCGGCGAGGCCCGGCGGGACTTCCTCGAACCCCTGGTGGGCGCCCACTCGGTGCTGACGCTGGACGGCGACGCCTGGGCGGAGCATCGCAAGTCGCTCACCCCGCCCCTGCGCGCCAGGCAGGTCGCCGGCTACCACGACGAGATCGCGGCCATCGCCGCCGAGAAGATCGCCACCTGGCCGCTCGGCGAGCCGTTCACGCTGCGCGACCGCATGCAGGAGATCACGCTGGAGATCATCATCCGGCTCGTCTTCGGCATCCGCGACGCCGGGCGCATCGACCGGCTGCGGACGCTGCTCCCCCCGCTGATCGACGGCGGCGGGGCCATGTCCGTGGCGATGCTGCCGCCCAGGATGCGCGGGCCGATGGCCCGCGTGCCGTTCTCGCCGTACGCGCGCTTCCTCAAGCTGCGCGCCGCCGTCGACGCGCTCCTGTTCGAGGAGATCTCCCGCCGCCGGAAGGAGCCCGAAGGCACCGACGTGCTGAGCAGGCTGCTGCTGACCGGGCTCGGCGACCAGGAGGTGCGCGACGAGCTGATCACGCTGCTGATCGCCGGGCACGAGACCACGGCGACCGGCCTGGCCTGGGCCTTCGAGCGGCTGCTGCGCCTGCCGCAGGTGCTGCGACGGCTGCCGGACGACGAGGCCTATCTCGACGCGGTGGTCAAGGAGGTGCTACGCGTCCGGCCCGTCGTCTACGAGGCGCCCCGGCTGCTCGACGCGCCGCTGCGGCTGGGTGAGTACGAGATCCCGGCCGGATGGTACGCCGGACCGTCGATCCCGCTCGTGCACCACGACGCGGCGGCCTTCCCGTCGCCGGAGGAGTTCCGGCCGGAACGCTTCCTCGACGGGCCGCAGAGCAGAGCCTGGATGCCGTTCGGCGGCGGCCGTCGCTTCTGCGTCGGCGCGCAGCTGGCACTGCTGGAGATGCGGGTCATCATCCGCGAAGTGCTGCACCGCCTGGAGCTCACGGCACCGGATCCGGCGCCCGAGGCCAGGCGGCTCGCGAACGTCACCTTCGCTCCCGCACGACTCACGCGCGTTATTGCGCGCGCTCACTATCCTGCTCGGACGCCGTAGCCGAGCGCATCTCATCCCGATCGTCGTCGGCGCCCAACTCCTTGCGGAGCCGGTCATAGTCGATGTTGTGGTTGGTGTACTTCAGCTGGCGAGCGACCTTCGTCTGCTTCGCCTTGGCTCTTCCTCGGCCCATGGCTACTCCCTAGTCCCCGCTGTCATGCTATCCAACAACGTTACGACTTGAAGAATTATGCAACTGCGCTGGATTAGTCTGGCACTATGCACGTGGAGGTCAACCAGGCCAAGGCCGACTTCTTCCGAACTCTCGGCCACCCCGCTCGCATCCGAGTGTTGGAGCTACTCCAGGAAGGGCCACTGCCCGTCAGGGAGCTCCTGGCCCAGATCGACATCGAGGCATCGAGCCTCTCCCAGCAGCTCGCGGTCCTGCGCAGGGCAGGCATCGTGACCGCCATCCGTGACGGCAGCACCGTGGTCTACACCCTGGCCACCCCAGAGCTCGCCGACCTGCTCGGCACCGCCCGCCGCATCCTGACCGACATGCTCGCCGACCAGGGCCAGCTGCTCGCCGAGCTCCGGGCGGAGGTCACCTAGGCCGCGAAGACGGGCCAGAGCACCCATCGGTTAGGCTCTGGCCCATGGTCTCCGAGCTCTTCGATGTCAAGGCGTGGCAGGTCGTCGACGGTTTCGACTTCGCCGACATCACCTACCACCGGGCGGTCGACCAGGGCACTGTGCGGATCGCGTTCAACCGCCCGGAGGTGCGCAACGCCTTCCGGCCGCAGACCGTGGACGAGCTCTACCGCGCCCTCGACCACGCCCGCCAGACCACCGACGTCGGCTGCGTCCTGCTGACGGGCAACGGCCCGTCGCCCAAGGACGGCGGCTGGGCGTTCTGCTCAGGCGGCGACCAGCGCATCAGGGGCAAGGACGGCTATCAGTACGCCGACGGCACGGCCTCGACCGGCCGCCTGCACATTCTCGAGGTGCAGCGGCTGATCAGGTTCATGCCCAAAATCGTCATCGCCATGGTGCCCGGCTGGGCCGCGGGCGGCGGCCACAGCTTGCACGTTGTGGCGGATCTCACACTCGCCAGCGCCGAGCACGCCCGGTTCAAGCAGACCGACGCCGACGTGGCGAGCTTCGACGGCGGCTTCGGCTCCGCCTACCTGGCCCGCCAGGTAGGGCAGAAGTTCGCCCGCGAGATCTTCTTCCTCGGCGACACCTACTCCGCCGCGGACGCCCACCGGATGGGCATGGTCAACGCGGTCGTGCCGCACGAGGAGCTGGAGACGGTGGCCCTGGAGTGGGGCCGCAAGATCAACGGCAAGTCGCCGACGGCCCAGCGGATGCTGAAGTTCGCCTTCAACATGGTCGACGACGGACTGGTGGGACAGCAGGTGTTCGCCGGTGAGGCGACCCGCCTGGCCTACATGACGGACGAGGCCGCCGAAGGCCGCGACTCGTTCCTGGACAAGCGCGAGCCCGACTGGTCACCGTACCCCTGGCACTACTAGCCGGGCGCCCAGGCACGCAGGACCTCATCCGGTCCCCACACCAGGTCGACCTCACCGGGGTCGAACGTGACACCGGACTGTGAGACGACGACCAGTCCACAGCGTTCGCGCTCGAATCCTGGGATGTGCTCAGCCGAACGGCGCAACGTGTCGAGGTCGCGGCCGTCGAACGCGTGATTGAGCCATTTGACCGATCCGGCGAAATAGATCTGGTCCGCGATCGGGCCTTTGTCCGCCGCCACCAGGTCGACTTCCGGATTGTTGTTCCGGTTCCACCAGCCTCCGACGACTCCGATCTCGGGCCAGGGCAGCTCGCCGGCCACGGCCGCGCGCTCCAGCGCCTCGCGGACCAACGGTTCGACCGCCCGCCCACGCCAACTGCTCCATCGCCGCGTCAAGATCCTCATGCCGGCGTTGGGGCGTCCTCGTCGTGCCTGTTCCTGAATGGCCCGGCCCATGGCGAGGTAGAAGCGCAGGTTGCTGTCCGCGACCCGGTACAACGCCGGCTTCCCCGCCTGGGTCGCCAGCGGGTGATCGACCGCGATGACCTGCTTTTCCTCGGTGAGCTTCCGGAGCAGCGGTGACAGCGATCCGGACGCGATGCTGCCCTGCCTGCCGCCGGCCGCGGCCGCGATGTTGGCATGGGTGCGGTTATCGCCGCCGACCGCTTCCACCACGCGACGCGCCTGGTCCGGTGCGGGGAACTCGGCCAGCAATGCGGACTCCGGCACACCGAACAAGCTTGTCGCCGGATCGTCGCTTTCCCGCAGGAGGAAGTCCCGTGCGCTCAGCCCCTGGGGCCAGCTGCGGATGATGCCCGGCAGCCCGCCGGTGAGCAGGTGCGCGTCGATGCCGTCCGAGCCGTCCAGTCCGAGGGCCTGCGCGGTTTCGGCGGGATTGAGGGGGCCGAGCACCATGTTGTCCGCGCGTCCGTAGAAGGGGCGGTCGTAGGCCGTCAGCCGCTCCATCATGTGCAGATCGCTGCCCAGCAAGATCAAAAAAACCGGACGGGTGGACCACAACCGGTCCCATGCGGTCTGCAACGCTCCTTCGAACAGCGCATCCTGCTCGGCGAGCCACGGCATCTCATCCAGTACCACGATCGCCGGGCTCTCGGGCAGCACAGACGCCAGGGCCCGGAACGCGTCCGGCCAGCCTCCAGTCACTCCGCTGGGCAGGAGTTCCCGCCGTGTCGCCGTAAGTGATGACTCGGCCAGTTCTCCGAGCAGCGAGGCGATCGACTCGACCGGGGACGCTCCCTTGATCGCTGTAAAGAACACGTACGGGACTCCGGCACGGTCGCAGAACTCCTGCACCAAGCGCGACTTACCGACCTGACGACGTCCACGCAAGGCGACCGCGACCCCGGCCCCAGTCTGAGCCATGCGGTCAAGACGCTTGGCGAGAAGACGCAACTCCGCCTCCCTGCCGATGAATCCCGCCACCGTCACCATCCTAGGTAGAAGCATTCTACGTAGATTAATTCTACATAGTCTCTGGCCACTTCGGGTTCGGCGGAAACTCCGTCGCGTTCGGCGGCCACTCTGCTCCAGACTGAATCGATGACGATCGTGGTGCCCCCGGCGCTGACAGCGAACCATGTGAAGCAGGACGGCGAGGCAGGACGGGCCTGGTCGGCGGGATTGCCCGCGCTGGCGGAGCGTTATCTGGGGGAATGGGAGCTGCGGCTCGACGGGGAGCCGAGGCACGGGGTCGTGTCGCTGGTGCTGCCGGTGGTGCGGGCCGACGGCACCCCTGCGGCGCTGAAGCTGCAGCCCGTCACGGACGAGAACGCGACCGAGGGGCCCGGACTGCGCGCCTGGGCCGGAGACGCGTCCGTGCTGCTGCTCGACGAGGACCCCTGCACGGGCGCCCTGCTGCTGGAGCGGCTGGACGCCGCCCGGCCGCTGTCCGCGCTGCCTGACGACATGAAGGCGCTGGAGATCCTCACCGGGCTGCTCGGCCGGCTGGTGGCCGTGCCCGCGCCGGCCGGGATGCCGCGCCGGTTGGGGGACATCGCCCAGGACATGCTCGACGACGTGCCGAAGGCGCTGGCCGCGCTGGGCGACGAGCGCGAGCGTCACTGGCTGCGGGTGTGCGCGGGGGCGGTCGGCGAGCTGGTGTCCGAGCCCGGCGACCGGCTCCTGCACTGGGACCTGCACTACGACAACGTGCTGGCCGGGGAGCGGGAGCCGTGGCTGAGCATCGACCCCAAGCCGCTGGCCGGCGACCCGGGGTTCGACCTCATGCCCGCGCTGGACAACCGGTGGGACGACGTGGTCGCCACCGGGGACGTGCGGCGGGCGGTGCTGCGGCGCTTCGACCTCATGGTCGACCTGCTCGGCCTCGATCGGCAGCGGGCGGCCGGGTGGACCCTGGGCCGGGCGCTGCAGAACTCGCTGTGGAGCATCGAGGACGGCGAGCCGGGCCTCGACGAGATCCAGCTGGCGATCGCCGAGGCGATGACCCACCGCCAGTAGGCAGGGAACGGGCCTCTCAGCCGATCCGGAGGACGATCTTGCCGCTGCCGTGGCGGGCCTCGATCTCTCTGTGCGCGTCCGCCGCCCTGTCCAGCTCGTACGTCCTGCGTACCGGGAACTTGAGCTTCCCGGTGGCGTACAGGTCCGCATAGCGGCCCAGGCGCTCCGCCGTACGGACTCCCTGGGTGGTCCGTACGCCCAGGGCGGCGGCCTTGCCGTGCTCGACCAGCGTCAGGATCCGGTCGGGGTCCTTGACCAGCTCCAGCGAGACCTCCAGCGCGTGCCCGCCCGCGCCGTCGAGCGCGGCGTGCACCCCGTCGGGCGCCAGGGCGCGCACCCGGTCGGCCAGGCCGTCGCCGTACGTCACGGGGGTCGCGCCGAGGTCCCACAGGTAGTCGTGGTTCTCCTCGCGGGCGGTGCCGATCACGGTGGCGCCGCGCATCCTGGCGATCTGGACGGCGGCGGTGCCGACGGAGCCGGCGGCGGCGTGCACAAGCAGCGTGTCGCCCGGCCCCACGGCCAGCCCGTCGAGCGCGATCTCGGCCGTCTGCACGCCGGCGGTCAGCCCGCCCGCCACCTCCCAAGGCAGCCCGGCGGGCCTGTCGGTCACGTCCCCGGCGTCCACCACGATGCACTCGGCGTAACTGTTCAGCACCGAGAAGCCGAGCACCTCCGCCCCCAGCGGCACCCCGGTCACGTCCTCGCCCACCTGGTCCACCACGCCGGCGAACTCGTTGCCGGGAATGCGCGGCAGGCCGCCGGTCAGGCCGGGCGGGGTCCAGCCGCCGCGCACAGCGGCGTCGAAGGGCTGTACGCCCGCCGTCCTGACCTTCACACGCACCTGGCCGGGTCCTGCCTGTGGGGCCGGCAGCTCCATCACCCGCAACACTTCGGGACCGCCGAAGGCGGCGAACGCCGCGGCCCGCATCATCTCTTCGCTCATGCGGCCCAGCCTGCTTCCTCAAGTGCGGTTGAGGTCAGCCGTCTAACCATTCGGGAACTTTCTTCTTTAGTCGCCCTTTATCTAGATATAGTCCGACACGGACAGGCACCGGGGGACGGGGCACCGAGTATTGAGCGAGTTCCTGCACGTCGCGATGAGCTTTCCGACGGTCTTTTTCAGCTTTCCGCTGATCGTGGTCGTCGGATATTGGGCCGTGGTCATCACCGGCCTGTTCGGCCTTGACGGCCCCGACGCGCCGTGGCTCGGATTCGGCGGCGTGCCGGCCGGGGTCACGCTCTCCCTGCTGATCGCGATGGCCTGGCTGCTGAGCCTGATCGGCAGCCGGTTCGTGCCGGGATCCCTGCTCCTCGCCGTACCGGCCGTCGCCCTCGCGGGCGGCTGGCTGGGCACCCGTGCGCTGCTCAGCCCGCTGCGGCGGCTGCTCGCCAAGGAGCGCCTCCCCTCGCGCGGGGACTTCGTCGGCCGGATGTGCGTGATCCGCACCGGGCAGGCGACGCACGACTTCGGCCAGGCCGAGGTCACCGCCGCCGACGGCTCCTCCGCCGTCGTCCAGGTGAGGACGACCGGCCAGGATCACCTCGCGCGCGGCGACAACGCCTTGATCTTCGAATACGACGCAGACGGCGAGTTCTTCTGGGTCATGCCTTACGAAAGTGAGCTCTGATGGGTGTCATCTCCACCGGTTTCGCGATTTTCCTCGCTGTTGTCCTTGTCGTCATCATCGGTCTCCTCGTCGTCATCAGCCGCCTGTTCAGAAAGGTCGAACAGGGAAAGGCGCTGATCATTTCGAAGGTCAACAAGGTGGACGTGACGTTCACCGGCGCCATCGTCCTCCCCGTGGTGCACCGGGCCGAGACCATGGACATCTCGGTGAAGACCATCGAGATCGAGCGGACCGGCCGCGAGGGGCTGATCTGCATGGACAACATCCGGGCCGACATCAAGATCACTTTCTTCGTCCGGGTGAACAAGACCGCTGAAGACGTCATCAAGGTCGCCCAGGCCATCGGCACCGTCCGGGCCAGCGACGAGTCGACGTTGCAAGAGCTGTTCAACGCCAAGTTCTCCGAGGCGCTCAAGACCGCCGGCAAGCAGCTCGACTTCGTGGACCTCTACACCAAGCGGGACGAGTTCCGCGACGAGATCATCCGGCTCATCGGCACCGACCTCAACGGCTACAGCCTGGAGGACGCGGCCATCGACTACCTGGAGCAGACCTCGCTGACGTCGCTCGACAAGAGCAACATCCTCGACGCCCAGGGCATCCGTAAGATCACCGAGCTGACGGCGATCGAGCACGTGCGCACGAACGAGTTCCAGCGCACCGAGGAGAAGGAGATCACCCGCCAGAACGTGGACGCCCGCGAGGCCATCCTGGAGCTGGAGCGGCGTCAGGCCGACGCCGAGGCCAAGCAGAAGCGCGAGATCCAGACCATGCGGGCCCGCGAGGAGGCGGAGATCGCCCGCGTGCAGGCCGAGGAGCGACTGCGGGCGACGGCGGCCAACATCAAGACCGACGAGCAGCTCGGCGTACAGCAGGAGAACCGGGCCCGCGAGGTGGCCGTGGCGGAGAAGAACCGCGAGCGAGTGATCGCGATCGAGTCCGAGCGGATCGAGAAGGACCGCATGCTGGAGGTCATCGCCCGCGAACGGGAGACCGAGCTGTCGCGCATCTCCAAGGACAAGGAGGTCGAGACCGAGAAGCGGTCGATCGCCGAGGTGGTGCGCGAGCGCATCGCGGTGGACAAGACGGTGGCCGAGCAGGAGGAGGCCATCAAGCGGCTGCGCGTGGTCGAGGAGGCCGAGCGCACCCGCCAGGCGGTGATCATCGCTGCCGAGGCCGAGGCGCAGGAGAACCTGGTCAAGGGCATCAAGGCGGCCGAGGCAGCCGAGGCCGCCTCGAAGTTCAAGGCCCGCGAGGAGCTGGTGCTCGCCGAGGCCAGGCAGCAGGCCGCCGAGCTGGACGCCAGGGCGAAGATCCGGCTGGCCGAGGGCGTGCAGGCGGAGACCGCCGCGGCCGGGCTGGCCGAGGCGCAGGTCAGGGAGCGGGGCGCGGAGGCGATCGAGAAGGTCGGCCACGCGGAGGCGATGGCGCTGGGCGAGAAGCTCAAGGCCGAGGCGGAAGGCGCGCGGGCGATGGCCCTGGTGCAGGGCGACCGGCTCAAGGCGCAGGCCGAGGGCGAGCAGGCGATGGCCCTGGCCGCCGCCGCCGCGATCGGCGAGAAGCTCAAGGCCGAGGCCGAGGGTCTGACGGAGAAGGCGGCCGCGATGGCGGCGCTGGACGACGCCAGCCGGGCGCACGAGGAGTACCGCCTGCGGCTGGAGACCGACAAGGAAGTGCGGCTCAAGCAGATCGACGTGTCCCGCCAGGTGGCGGAGGCGCAGGCGAGCGTGCTGGCCGCCGGCCTGGCCAAGGCGAACATCGACATCGTCGGCGGCGACACGATGTTCTTCGACAAGGTGGTGGGCTCGATCACCGCGGGCAAGGTGGTCGACGGGTTCGTCGAGCACTCCGGCGTGGCCAAGTCCCTGACCGCGCCGTACCTGAACGGGTCCGCCAGTCTGATGCAGGACCTGGCCGGCGTGGTCAGCGGGGTCAGCACCGAGGACCTGAAGAACCTCACCGTGTCGGCGCTGCTCATGCGGCTCATCCAGCAGGGCGGACCGGACTCCGGCCCGCTGGGCGAGTTGCTGGACACCGCCCGCCGCCTCGGCGTGGCGGACTCGTCGGTGACGGCGCTGGTCCCCGCGAAGGTCTGACAGCGTGATCGATAACGCTCAGGTCAAGACCACAGGCCTTGAGGCCGGCACGTACGAGGTGCTCAGGAACCGGCTCGGCGCCCAGGCCCGGGAGCTGTCGAAGGCGGCCGAGGCCGTCAACGCGCAGCGCCTGACGGTCTTCGGCGGTGCCGAGCTGCGACTGCTGGGCACCGAGCGGATCCGCACGGAGAACAACTGCGTCCCCCGGGACATCGTCTCCGTGGGCGACGTCATGCTGTTCGGCTACAACGTCTTCATCGGGCTCAAGCCGGAGACCACGGTGGCCGACGTGTTCGCCGTGCACCGCTTCACCCGGGAGGGCGACGCCTTCAGGTTCGACGCCGAGACGCTGCCCGCCCTGGACGACCCGGCCTTCAGGAAGGACTTCTCCGAGCTCTACCGCTACTACAAGGAGACCAGCCTCGCGCAGCTCAGGCGGGTGGAGGGCAAGCTGCTGGCCGTCTTCCAGACGGGCCCGGCCGACATCCGGGTCCTCCGCTGGACGGTCAGCCCCACCGGGGTCATGAAATATCAGGACAGTCGGGGGGAGCGGGACCACGTCTTCCCGTCCTCCCACGACTTCGAGTGGACCCCCAGCAACCGCGACGACCACGTCCTCGGCCGCCACCCGCACATCTCCATCGAGGACGAGGTCTTCGTCGAGACCGTCGGCGGCGACCTCACCATCAAGATCGAGAACAACACCGAGTCCGGTGCGGGCATCTACAGCGAGCCCGTCGCCGAGAAGCTGCAGAGCCTGGCCGACGCCGACGTCGAGTACGCCCGCGTCGGCCCGCTCATCCTCATGCGGATCAGGCCGTACAAGGAGACCGAGTGGCGGCACCTGGTCTTCAACATCCGCACCAAGGCCGTGACCAGGCTCGACGGCATCGGCCAGGCCTGCCGGCGGCTGCCGGAGGATCAGGGGCTGATCTTCCCCGGCGGCTACTACCTGGCCACGGGGGTCAGCAAGACGTTCGACACCGACGTCAGCGACCTGGAGTTCGAGCGGGTGGTCCGCTCCCCCAACGGCGAGGACGTGCTCTACGTCTTCCACGCCAGGGGTGACGGACGCTCGCTGCTGCTGCCGTACAACGTGATCAGGAAGGAGGTGGCCAACCCCATCGTCTGCCACGGCTTCTCGCTGTTCGACGACGGCACGATGGTGGTCTTCCGCGCCACCTCCGAGGAGCCGACGCGGGTGCACCCCATGCAGGTGTGGCAGACGCCGTACGTCTCCGACACCTACGCAGCCGCGCAGCCGACCGGCACCGGGCCGCTGGAGCGCATCGGCAACGCCGAGCTGGTGCGCGGCATCTCCGACTGCCTGTCGGTGTCCCGCATGATCGAGGAGATGGCGCCGTCGGCGGCCACGTTCGAGGCGCTGATCGCCACCTGCACGCGCACCTTCGACAGCTACCACTGGCTCGGCGAGCACGGTCTGCGCGGGCCGCTCGCCGACGTGCGCGCCACCGCCGAGCAGGTGCTCGACGAGTACGAGAGCGTGGCGGAGCTCACCCGCCGGGCCGCCGGCACGCTGGAGGAGGCCGCCGAGGAGGTCACCCAGCTGCTGCGCCGGTCCAAGGGCGAGTCCCCGTCGACCGCCGACGCCTGGGTCACCCTGCTGGCCACCCTGCGCAGGGCCCAGGGCCACCTGGTGACGCTGCGCGAGGTCCGCTACCTCGATCTCGCCCGGCTGGACGGGCTCGCCACCGCCCTGACCGAGGAGGTCACCTCCGCGGGCCGGCGGGCGATAGCGTTCCTGGAACGGCCCGAAGCGTTCACCGGCTACCACGCGGCCGTGGAGGAGCTCGCCGCGCAGGCGTCCGCGATCACCACCGTGGCCGAGGCTGCCCCGGTCAGCGAGCGGCTGACCACGCAGGCGGAGGGGCTCGACGTCGTCACCGAGGTGGTCGGCTCGCTGGACATCGCCGACGCCACCGTACGCACCTCCATCCTCGGCCGCATCGCCGAGGTGCTGGGCGGCGTCAACCGGGCGCGGGCGCTGCTGGACGGGCGCCGGCGCGAGCTGCTCGGTGCCGAGGGCAGGGCCGCGTTCGCGGCCGAGTTCGCGCTGCTCGGCCAGGCCATCACCGGCGCGCTGGCCGTCGCCGACACGCCTGCCAAGTGCGACGAGCAGCTCGGCCGGCTGATGATCCAGGTGGAGAACCTGGAATCCCGCTTCGGCGAATTCGACGACTTCGCCGACCGGCTCAACGCCAAGCGCGACGACGTCTACGAGGCCTTCTCCGCCCGCAAGCAGGCACAGCTCGACGCGCTCGCCCAGCGCGCCGACCGGCTGTTCACCTCCGCCGAACGGACTCTCGGCAGCATCACCAGAAGGCTTTCCACGCTGAGCTCGCTCGACGAGGTCAACACCTACTTCGCCACCGACCCCATGGTGGCCAAGCTCCGATCCGTCTCGGCCGAGCTGCGCGACCTGGGCGACTCCGTACGGGCCGAGGAGCTGGAGGGCAGGGTCAAGGCGGCGCAGCAGGAGGCCGGGCGCGCCCTGCGCGACCGCCTGGACCTGTTCACCGACGACGGGGAGAGCATCCGGCTCGGCCGGCACCGCTTCGCCGTCAACACCCAGCCGATCGACCTGACGCTGGTGCCGCAGCGGAGCCCGGACGGTGACGGCGTGACGATGAACTTCGCCATCACCGGCACCGACTACCGCTCCCCCGCCCCCGCCTCCTTCGCCGACACCCGCCCCTTCTGGGACCAGCTCCTCGTCTCGGAGACCGCCGAGGTCTACCGCGCCGAGCACCTGGCGGCCTCACTCCTGGACACCGCCGTCCCCGGTCCCGACCTGCCCGAGCTGGTACGGCGAGCCGCCCAGGAGCGCTACGACGAGGGTTACGAGCGCGGCGTGCACGACCATGACGCCGCCGCCATCCTGGACACCCTGCTCCGGCTGCGTGAGGGCGCGGGCCTGCTGCGCTACCCGGCGGAGGCGCGGGCCGCCGCCCAGCTGTTCTGGACGTACGGAATGCAGGAGGTTTCACGTAAAACATTCGCCACCCGCGCCGGGTCGCTCGGCCGGGCCAGGACCGTCTTCGGGGCCACGCCCGCGCTCGCGGCGCTGGCCGCGGAGCTCGGCGCGCTGATCGACGCGTTCCTCGGCACCATCGGCCAGCCGCACGCGGGCGGCGTGGCGGCGATCGCCGGGGAGTATCTCGTCGAGGAGCTCGCCGGCAAGCCGGACGGGTTCGTGACCAGCAAGGCCGCGCGAGAGCTGGTGGTGGGGTTCCAGCGGCAGCTGGGGCCGGCCAAGGTCAGGGAGTTCGAGGAGGATCTCAAGGCCGTCGCGCTGCCGGAGCGGGTGCAACTCGCCCAGGCCTGGATCGGCGCCTTCCACCAGGGGCCCGAGCTGCCCGAGGCCATCGCGCTGCAGCTCTGCGACCTGCCCCGGCACGACTCCAGCGCGTCCGTCTCCGCGACCGTGGAGGGGCTGCTGGGCGCGCACCCGCGGATCGCGGACCGGAAGCTGGAGATCCGGCTGGACGAGATCCTGGCCAGGACCAGGCGGTTCGCGGCCGAGCGGGTGCCGGCCTACCGGGCCTACCAGAAGCGGCGCGGCGAGCTCGTCGCGGCCGAGCGGGCCAGGCTGCGGCTGGAGGAGTACAAGCCCAAGGTGATGAGCGCGTTCGTGCGCAACAGGCTGCTGGACGAGGTCTACCTGCCGCTGATCGGCGACAACCTGGCCAAGCAGCTCGGGGCCGCCGGTGACGGGAAGCGGACGGACCAGATGGGGCTGCTGCTGCTCATCTCGCCGCCCGGCTACGGCAAGACGACGCTGATGGAGTACGTGGCCAGCCGCCTGGGGCTGATGTTCGTCAAGGTCAACGGGCCGGCGCTGGGGCACGGGGTGACGTCGCTGGACCCGGCGGAGGCGCCGAACGCCACGGCCCGGCAGGAGGTGGAGAAGATCTCCTTCGCGCTGGAGAGCGGCGGCAACACGCTGCTGTACCTGGACGACATCCAGCACACCTCACCCGAGCTGCTGCAGAAGTTCATCTCGCTGTGTGACGCGCAGCGCCGCATCGAGGGTGTCTGGAACGGCCGCACCCGGACCTACGACCTGCGCGGAAAGAGGTTCGCCGTGTGCATGGCGGGCAACCCGTACACCGAGTCCGGGCAGCGCTTCCGCATCCCGGACATGCTCGCCAACCGTGCCGACGTGTGGAACCTGGGCGACGTGCTGTCGGGCAGGGAGGAGCAGTTCGCGCTGAGTTACGTGGACAACGCCCTCACCTCCAACCCGGTGCTCGCGCCGCTGTCGGCTCGCGACCGGTCCGACGTGGAGCTGCTGGTCCGCCTGGCCAAGGGCGACCAGGCCGTCAGGCCCGACCAGCTCAGCCACCCCTACTCGGGGCCGGAGCTGGAGCAGATCCTGAGCGTGCTGCGCAAGCTGGTGCGGGTGCAGGAGGTGGTCCTGGCCAACAACCGGGCCTACATCGCCTCGGCCGCGCAGTCGGACGCCGCTCGCACCGAGCCGCCGTACCGGCTGCAGGGCTCGTACCGCAACATGAACAAGCTGGCCGAGCGCATCGTCCCCGCGATGAACGAGGCGGAGCTCGAAGCGATGATCGACGATCACTACCTGGGCGAGGCGCAGACCCTCACCACGGACGCCGAGGCGAACCTGCTCAAGCTCGCCGAGCTTCGTGGCCGCCTGACCCCCGTCCAGCAGGCTCGCTGGACGGAGATCAAGGCCGCCTACCTGCGGGACAAGGCGCTGGGCGGCAGCGAGGACGACCCGATGACCAGGGCGGTCGGCGCCCTCGGGCTGCTGGCCGACCAGGTCCGCGAGGTCGGCTCGGCCATCAGGGGGTCATGATCCCTCGGTCAGCTTCGCGGTGGCCGCGCGCTGGACGGCGGTGGCCCGCCTGAGGAAGTCGAGGATCGTCTCCAGCTCCTGGTCGGAGTAGCCGGCGTAGAGCTCGGCGAGCCCGCTGACCAGCGGCTCGAACAGCTCGCCGAAGCCGGTCATCCGCTCGTGGTTGATCTCCACGATGACGCGCCGGCGATCCTTCTCGTGCCGGACCCGCCGTACCAGCCACTTGCTCTCCAGCCGGTCGATCAGGCCGCTGACCGAGGCGGGGGCCAGGCCGGTGTGCCGGGAGAGCTCGCCGGCGGTCAGCGGGCCGAGGCGCTGCAGCAGGTCAAGGGTCTTCTCCTCGCTCGCGCCGAGGCCCATCCGCTCGCCCATGGCGGTGTGGTACATCACGGCCGCGTTGCTGTTGTCCCGCCCGGCCAGGGTCAGCTCATCCAGCAATGTCTTTCGGTGATCCGAAATATCTCTGGACACGAGCGTTCCCCTCGCCGTATATTTCGTTCGACCGAACGAAAGGCTAGCACGATGAAGGCTCTGGTCATAGGGTGCGGCATCGGCGGTCCCGCCATCGCGATGGCGCTGCGTGAGGTCGGCGTCGACGCCGAGATCTTCGAGGCGTACGGCGCGTCGGCCGACGGCGTGGGCGCGTTCCTCAACGTCGCCTCCAACGGCCTCGACGCGCTGCGCGCACTGGACGCCCACCGCGAGGTGCTGCGCGCGGGCATCCCCACGCCGGACCTGGTCATGTGGAGCGGCACCGGCAAGCGCCTGGGCGCGGTCTCCAACGGCCTGGCGCTCGACGACGGCACGGTGAGCCACACCATCCTGCGCGCCGACCTCCATCGGATCGTCCGCGACGAGGCCGTCCGGCGCGGGATCACGATCTCGTACGGCCGCCGCATGGTCTCCTTCGAGGACACCGGCGACCGGGTGACGGCCAGGTTCGAGGACGGCGGCGAGGCCACCGGCGACCTGCTGATCGCCGCCGACGGCGTGCACTCGCGCACCCGCCGGCTGCTCGACCCCACCGCGCCCGAGCCCCGGTACGCGGGCCTCTACAGCGGTGGCGGCATCGTGCGGGACCAGGACTTCACCGGCGAGCCCGGCGTCTACCACCTGGTCTTCGGCAAGCGGGCGTTCTTCGGCTACACGGTGGCCGAGTCGGGCGAGACCTGGTGGTTCGCCAACCTGCCGCGCGAGCTCGGGGACGTGCCCGCCGACTGGCGGCCGGTCCTGGCCGAGGCGTTCGAGCCCGACGCCAACTTCTCGGCCGACCTCGTCCGCCGCGCCGAGCTCGGGCCGATGCTGCCGATCCACGACCTGCCGCCCCTGCCCACCTGGCATCGCGGCAGGGTGCTGCTGACCGGCGACGCCGCGCACGCCACCTCGCCCAGCTCGGGCCAGGGCGCCTCGCTGGCCATCGAGGACGCCGTCGTGCTGGCCAGGTGCCTGCGCGACGCGGGCGACCACCGCGCCGCGTTCCGGCTGTTCGAGAGCGAGCGCCGGGACCGGGTCGAACGGGTGGTCGCCTACGCCAGGACGATCAGCAACAGCAAGGCGGCGGGCCCGGTGGCCCGGGTCTTCCGGGACGCGCTGATGCCGTACTTCCTGAAGAGGAGCGCGAGCCAGGAGTCACTGGCCTGGATGTACCGCCACCAGGTCAGCCTGTGAGATGGCCTGCTCGCTCGCGGGGAGCAGCGGCAGCCGGACGTCGGGGGTGGGGATCAGGCCCCGGGCGTGCAGGACGCCCTTGACGACCGTCGGATTCGGCTCGGCGAACAGCGCGGCCGACAGCCTGGCGAGCCGGTGCCCCAGCGCCCTGGCGCGCGCCACGTCCCCCGCCCGCCACGCGTCGACCAGCTCGGCGAAGCGGTCGGTGGCCAGGTGCGCGGAGGCCAGGATGGCGCCCGACGCGCCGAGCGCGAGCAGCGGCGAGATGACCGTGTCGTCACCGCCCAGCACCTCGAAGCCGTCGGGCAGGTCGCCGAGCAGGTCGATGGCGTCCTGGTCGATGCCGCCGGCGGCGTACTTCACCCCGGCGATCATCGGGTGGCCGCCCAGGTGGCGCAGCGTCGCGGCGCTCACCGCCTGACCGGTCCGGTAGGGAATGTGGTAGATCACCAGCGGCACCGGCGTCTCCTCCGCCAGCGCCTCGAAGTGCGCGACGACGCCGCGCTCGCCGGGCCGCAGGAAGTACGGCACCGTCACCAGCGCCGCCGCGACGCCCTCGGGCAGGCCCTTGAGCGCCTCGGCCGTGGTCCGGGTGTCGTTCCCGGTGACGCCCACTGTCAGCGGCACACCGCGCGCTCCGCAGACCCGCGCGCAGACCTCGATCACCCGGGCGCGCTCCGCCGCGCTCAGCGCCGCGACCTCACCGGTCGTCCCCAGCGCCACCAGCCCGGACGCGCCCTGGTCGAGGACGTGCTCGGCGAGCTTCTCGATCGCCTCGGCGGCCACCTCGCCGGTAGAGGTGAACGGCGTGATCAGCGGTACATGGAGTCCTGTCAGCATGTCTTCGAGGGTGCCGTGCCCGGACCCATTAGGTCCAGCGACCATTTCTGCGGTCCAGCGTAAGCTTCTCTTATGCTGGATCCACGCAAGCTGCATCTGCTGCGCGAGCTGTCCCGGCGCGGCACGATCGCCGCCGTCGCCGAAGCCGTCGCCTTCACCCCGTCGGCGGTCTCGCAGCAGCTCAGCGCGCTGGAGAAGGAGGCGGGCGTGCCGCTGCTGGAGCGCACCGGCCGCACCGTCGCCCTCACCCCCGCCGGCCACCTGCTGGTCGAGCACGCGCAGGCCGTACTGGAACAGCTCGAACGCGCCTCCGCCGCGCTCGCCGCCGTCCGCGGCGGCCTCTCGGGGCCACTCCGCATCGGCGCGTTCCCGACGGCGGCCCGCGTCCTGCTGCCGTCTGCGCTCGCCGACCTGACCCGCGCCCACCCCGGCCTGGTGCCGATGCTCGCCGAGATCGACCCCGCCGACGTCTCGGCCGCCCTCGGCGCGGGCGAGCTCGACGTGGCCCTGGTGCACGAGTACGACTTCGTGCCGCCGGTCACCGACCCGTCACTGGAGACCGAGCCGCTGTTCAGCGAGCCGATCTACCTCACGAACCGCCCCTCGATCGCCGCGGCGTCCGGCGACCCGTGGATCGCCGCCAAACCGGGCACCCTCTGCTACACCATGACGATCAGGGCCTGCCAGGCAGCCGGTTTCGACCCACTCGTCCGCCACCACCTCGACGACTTCGACACCGTCCTCGCCTTCGCCGCCGCCGGCCACGGCGTCGCCCTCGTCCCCCGCCTCGCCGCGCTCGCCCCGCCCCCCGAGGTCCGTCTCACCCGGCTCCCCCTGAGCCGCCGCACGCTGGCGGCCTTCAGACGGGGGTACGGCGAGCACCCGGCGATCAGGGCGGCCGTGGCGGCGTTCCGATCGGCGATCAGGGTGTTGCCGGTCTAGTCGGATCCATCTTAGTAAGATTGATTCTTACTAAGATTGAATCTTACTTAGGGAGGCTGGGATGCGCGCGTTCACGGGCCGAGCCGACGATCTGCGAACTCTCGACGGGCAACTGCGCCAGGTGCTGGAGGGGCACCTCACCACCCGAGGTCGAGCGCTGATCATGACCGGCCGCCGCAGGGTCGGCAAATCCCGGCTGGTTCAGGAGTTCTGCGACCGATCGGGGCTTCCTTATGTCATCTTCCAGGCTTCTCGCGGACGCTCCGCCGCCGCTGAACGGCACGATCTCGTCGAGGCGGCCGTCTGCGCGGGCCTACCGGGAGCCGACCTGGTCCAGGGGGTCGAGCCGCAGGACTGGAACCAAGCGCTGAGGTCACTCGCCACCGCGATCGAGGATTCGCCCTGCATCGTGGTCCTCGATGAGGTTCCGTGGCTGATCGAGCAGGATCCCGAGTTCGAAGGGGCACTTCAGACGGTCTGGGACCGGTTCCTGTCCGGCAGACCTGTCCTGTTGATTCTGGTGGGCAGTGATCTCACCATGATGCAGGCGCTCCAGGAATACGGGCGACCGTTCTTCGGTCGGGCGGCGAACATGACCATCCGGCCGCTGTCCCTCGCCGACGTGGCCGAGATGACCCGGTTGCCCGCCGCAGACGCCGTGGACGCCCTCCTGCTCACCGGTGGATTCCCGGAGATCGTCCAGTCGTGGCGGCCTGGGATGTCGCGCCTCGACTTCCTGCGCCAAAGTCTGGAATCACCGCTGTCCCCGCTCCTCGCCGCCGGAGAGTTGTCACTGCTGGGTGAGTTCCCGGCCGGCACACACACCCGAACGGTGCTGGAGGTCGTGGGAGCGGGTGAGCGGACATTCGGCAGTATCGCCGCCAAGACGGGCAGCACCGCGCCACTCCCGTCCGGGACCCTCGCCCCCATCCTCGCCACCCTCACCGCGAAACGGGTCATCGCCGCCGATCTCCCGCTCTCCACAACGCCGGACACCAAGAACAAGCGATACCGCGTGGCCGATCCCTACCTGCGCTTCTGGCTGACCTTTCTCCACAGAGCGATCGCCGACAGTGAGCGCGGACGCCCGGACGTGGCTCTGCGCCGCATCGAGCGCTCCTGGACGGCCTGGCGCGGGCGCGCGGTCGAGCCGATCATCCGTGAGTCGCTGGCCAGAGCGCTCCCCGATGACAACTGGCCGGACACCGAGGAGATAGGGGGCTGGTGGAACCGCCAGAACAACCCCGAAGTGGACCTGGTCGGCGCGGACAGAGGGCCGGTCGCGAAGCGGATCCACTTCGTCGGGTCGGTCAAATGGCTCGACCAGCGGCCGTTCGACCGGCATGACCACGACACGTTGGTGCGCGAGGGCGGCTTCGTGCCCGGTGTCACCGCCGCCACGCCCCGGATCGCCGTGTCGAGAGCCGGATTCGAGCCCGGTCTTCCGGTCCAGCAGTGGGGCCCGGAGGACCTGCTCGCCGCCTGGCGGGCCTGACGGGGCTCAGGCGAGTGGGGCGATCAGGGCGTCGAAGACGGCTGCGGTGCTGGAGCGGGTGAAGTCGTCGTAGTCGCCCGCCGTCATCGCCACCACCATGTCCCGCGACGGGATCACGGCGAGCAGCTGGCCGCCGTTGCCGTGGGCGCCGAGCACCCCTTGGGGCTCGATGTACCACTGGTAGCCGTACCAGCGGTCGTCGGCGATCGGCACGCGCGGTCTCAGCACCTCGTCGAGCCAGGCTCCCGGCACGATGTCGCGACCGCCGTCGAGCATCAGCGTCCCGATGGCCGCCAGGTCACGCGGCCTGAGCCGCAGGCCCGCCGCCGCCATCGCCACGCCGTCGTCCCCGGCGGTCCACTCGAACGCGCCGATCCCGAGCGGCTCGAACAGGGCGGCCCGCGCGAACTCCGCCAGCGGCTCCCCGGCGCCCTTCGCGATGATCCCGCCGATGAGCGCGGTGGCTCCCCCGCAGTACGACCAGCGCTTGCCCGCCTCCTCCACGATGGGCCGTTCGAGGACATAGCGGTACCTGTCGGGGGCCGCCTCCATGGCGAGCTCGCTGTTGGCCACGCTCGTGTACGGCACGCTCTCGTCCCATTCGAGGCCGAGCGTCATGGTCAGGGCGTGCTCGATGGTGAGATGGGCGCGTGCCGGATCGGCCACCAGGTCCGGATATTCCGGGAATTGCCGTACGAGCCCCTCGCCCGGCTCGGGCACCAGCCCGTGCTTCAACGCGATCCCGTACAGCAGCGCGACCACGCTCTTGGAGATGGACCGCATGTCGTGCAGCGTCCCGGCGTCGAACCGGATCCGCCCGAGCGAGTCGCCGAGCCGGTAGTCCGCCCCCTCGCCGTACCGCTCCAGCACCACCTGGCCCTGTCGGCTCACCACGAGACCATGCAGGTTCGGCGCCTCACCGGCGCGCAGGACAGCGTCCACACGATCCGCCATGGTCATGTATGCCTCCCAAGAATCAGCACATCCAGGCATAGATCATCACACGGTGTCAGGGCCTACCCCTTATCGTCGTAATTCCTTCTCCCGTGGGTAGTTCGCTGTACAGCGGGGGAGAAAGTCGGCCCGCTCCCCCCGGTCGGCGAGACTTGAAGGTGTGACATGCACAAGCGCGAGCCCTTCCCCTTCGAGCTGTCCGTGACGGTGAGCGAGCCGACACCGCACCACATCGAGGAGGCCGCCTACCCGGTGGCCCTGCGCTTCTTCGGCGACGGCGCGGAGCTGCACATCGTCAGCGCCAAGGCAGAACCGGACCCCACCACACCCGGCAACTTCCGCGCCACGATCATCTTCCGAAAGCTGACGACGTAAAACGGCTGGTCAGGGGTTCAGCTGCCAGAGCGCTGCCAGCGGCAACGCCTTGAACCGATCGCCGAACGACAGCGACTCCTGTCCGGAATACAGCACGAACCCAGCCAGAAAGCGCCTGCCAAGACGGCTTTCCAGATGACGCAGACCACGAAAGTCATCCCCTCGTACGGTCTCCGCCGCCTTGATCTCAACACCCACGAGGTCCCCGGAGGCATGCTCCAGCACAGCGTCCACCTCGATCTTGTCGCGGTCGCGGTAGTGGAAGAGCTGCACCGGTTCGTCAGCCCACGTCAGCTGGCGAGCGATCTCCCCGACGGCGAAATTCTCCAACAGGGGTCCTACGGCACTGGTCGGGTCCATAGCGCGCTCCGGGGCCATGCCGATCAGCCGGCCGCCCAGCCCGGAATCGACCACGAGCAACTTCGGCGTGCCGATCGCACGTGTGGTCGCATTCGAGGACCACGCCGGGATCCTCTTGATGACGAACACCAGCTCCAGAAGGTCGAGGTAGCGCGACAGGGTCACGCGGGACATTCCTACGTCGCTGCCGAGTGCTTGCGGGACCGCGAGACCGCCCATACGCCCCGCCACCACGCTGAGCAGTCTGCGCATTTCCGCAGGCCGCTGAATGTCGGTCAGCTGACGCACGTCCCGGGTGATGAGATCAGATACGTAGGAGTCGAAAAACCGGGCACGACGACGGCCGGGGTCACGTCGAACAGCCTCCGGATATCCACCCCGCAACGCCCGGCTGACGTAGTCACGCTTACCCAACGTGGTCCTGAGATCGACGTCGGTACCCTGACGAAAAACGGCGTCCACGAATCCGTCCGGCGCCGAATCGATCTCCCCCTGGGAGAGAGGCCACAACTCGATCGTCTCCGCCCGCCCGGGCAAGGCGTCAGGAAGATCACGAAGATCGAGCAGGCGGGCGGATCCGGTGAGCAGGTAACGTCCCGGCCGGGGATCTCGATCGACCTCACGCTTGATCGGCAGCAGCAACTCAGGGGCTCGCTGGACTTCGTCTATCAAGAGCAGCTCGTCATGCCGGACGAAACCGACCGGGTCTTCCCGCGCCGCATCCAGGACAGCGGGATCGTCGAGGTACAGCTCCTTGGCTCCCGGCCTGGCATCCAGGATCGAACGAGCGAGGGTGCTCTTGCCTACCTGGCGAGCGCCGTTGACCACCACGACCCGCGTGTCAGCCAGGGCTTCCAGAGCCATGGTCTCGGCCCGACGTGGATACAGATCATCTTCGGCCACGATCTCCACGTTATCCCACTTCACAGTCGGTCCGTGGTCAGTCTGCCGCTTCATCGGTGGTCGGTCTGCCGTTCGGTTCGTGGTCAGTCTGCCGTAGAACTCGTGGTCAGTCTGCCATCCGGATTACCGTCGATCTGCCGTTGACGCGAAGCACCTTCTCATCAAGGCACCGTGGGGCGAAGCGCGAGGGCTTGCCCTCGCACAATGAGGGCCGCCAGGCCGAGAAGCACGCCGAAGCGGGTGAGGCGCGGAGCGCCTTCCGGGGGCGAGCCCTTCGCTGCGAGCACGAAACCACGGGAGCACGGGAGGGTGTCAGGCGACCTTGTCCGGCGTGGCCGCGCTGAGGGGTGCGGCGATGTCCTCCAGGCCCTTGCGTTCGGCCTTGACCCCGAAGATCAGCTCCACGATGCCCGCGATGATCATTAGCACGGCGCCGATCGTGAAGGCGAGTGCCGTGTCACCGGGGACGCCGGTCGCGACCAGCTTGGCGAAGATCAGCGGACCGGCGATGCCGCCGGCGGCGGTGCCGATGGCGAAGAAGAAGGCGATGGCCATCGCCCTGGTCTCCATGGGGAAGATCTCGCTCACTGTCAGGTAGGCCGAGCTGGCCCCGGCCGAGGCCACGAAGAGCACCGCGGACCAGCAGGCCGTCAGGGTGACCGCAGTGAGCACGCCCTGGTTGAACAGCCAGGCCGTGCCCAGGAGCAGCAGCCCGGAGCCGACGTAGGTGGCCGAGATCATCGGGATCCGGCCAACGGTGTCGAAGAGCCGGCCGAGCAGCAGCGGGCCGAGGAAGTTGCCGACCGCGATGACGGCGAAGTAATAGCCGGTGTAGGTGTCGATGTTGTAGAACGTCGACAGGATCTGGGCGTACCCGAAGGTGATCGCGTTGTACAGGAACGCCTGGCCGATGAAGAGCGACAGCCCGAGCACGGTCCGCTTGGGGTAGAGCGCCACCATCGTGTGCGCGATCCGGACGAACCCGATCGACTTGCGCTGGTGGATGGTCATCGACTGCGCGGGCTCGGGCAGGTCGCCGCCCACCTGGCGCTCGACGTCCTGGACGATCTCCTCCGCCTCGCGGTCCCGCCCGTGGATGAACAGCCACCGCGGGCTCTCCGGCACGTTCCTGCGGACGAGGAGGATCGCCAGGCCGAGCACCACGCCCAGGCCGAACGCGATGCGCCAGCCGATGTTGACCGGCAGGTTGTTCAGCAGCGGCACGGTCAGCAGCGCGCCACCCGCCGCGCCCAGCCAGTAGCTGCCGTTGATGAGAATGTCGATCCTGCCCCGGTGCCTGCTGGGGATGAGCTCGTCGATGGCGGAGTTGATGGCCGCGTACTCACCGCCGATCCCGAAGCCGGTCAGAAACCGGAACAGGAAGAACCACCACGCGCTGAAGGAGAACGCGGTGGCCAGCGTGGCCGCGAGATACACGAGCAGGGTGATGATGAACAGCTTCTTGCGGCCGAACCTGTCGGTCAGCCAGCCGAAGAACAGCGCCCCCGAGCAGGCTCCGGCCACGTAGAGTGCGGCGGCGAGCCCCGCCACCTGCTCCTGGGTGATGTCCAGGCCGCTGCCCGGCTTGGCGAGCTGGGCCGACAGGTTACCGACGATGGTGACTTCGAGCCCGTCGAGAATCCAGACGGTGCCCAGCCCGATGACGATCATCCAATGCCAGCGTGACCATGGCAGCCGGTCAAGCCGGGCGGGCACCTTCGTGGAGATGACGCCGGTCTCAACATCGCTCATGAACGCCATCGGTGCCCGCAGGGCGGATCCCGAAACGCCGCTACGGCTTACGGGCGCGCAGCATCCAGGTCCTGGCCCAGGGGCCGCCATGCCAGTAGCGCCAGCCCAGATCACGCCTGTGGACGTCGACCACGCCGAGCCCGCGCAGCACGGTCTCGTACGCGGGTACGTGCTCATGGTCGGCGATGAGCAGGAGCCCGCCGGGGCGCAGCACCCGGTGGGCCTCGCGGATCGCGGCCGCGCGCCCGTCCGCCTTGGAGATGTGGTGCACGGCCAGGCTGGAGACCACCACGTCGTACGACTCGTCGTCGAAGGGCAGCTCCCGCATGTCGCCCGTGGTGAGCTCGACGAGGTCGGAGACCCCTTCGGCCTCGGCGTTGGCCCGGGTGACCGCCTCGCTGGACCGCCGGCCCCACAGGTCGAGGCCAGTGGCGGTGCCGTGGTCGATCCGTTTGGCGGCGAGCAGCAGCACGGCGCCCCGCCCGCAGCCGAGGTCGAGCACCTTCTCCTCGCCCGTCAGCTCACGCAGCGCCTCGCCCCAGACGGCGAACTTGCCCCGGCGCGTGGTGTAGAGCTGGCTCGCGGCGCTGGCCAGCGTGTAGAGGGCGCCGAAGAGGAAGGCGATCGCCACCGCCAGGATGTCGTTGTCGAACGAGATCACCGCCAGGGCGAGCAGCAGGACCGCGCCCAGGACGAGGCCCCCAAGGGCCCACGGCTCGTCTAACCCGTACTTACCACGTCGATCGCGCACATTCACGTTATAACTCAAACAGTCCCTTGACCCGATGTTGAGACGACACTTCCCTGGGAGAGTGTCAATCATCCCCAACCGGTGTCTAGCGTTGCAGAGACTGGCGGGCGATGGGGGTTTGACCAGGCATGACGGGAAAGGATCGCGGTTTCGGTCTCGGGATGAGCCTCGCGCTCACGTTGAGTTCGGCCTTGCTCTGGGGCGTGGCCCACCTGGCGACACATCGCCACAGAACGGGCCTGGCGCTCATGGCGGCCCATGTGTTCCTGCTGGCTTTCATTCTCACGATGGTGACCGCGTTCAGCACCCGGCTGCTGTCGCTGGCCGTCCAGCCGCGCTGGATCACCGCGCTGGTGATCGCGCTGACCGTGCTCGCGGCCACCTGGACCGCCGTGATCGTCTGGTCCTACACGCTGGTACGGCCCGCCGCCTCCGGCATCGTCGGCCGGGCCCTCACCACCGGCCTGACCATCGGCCTGTGCGCGCTCATCCTGGCCCCGACCGCCTACGCCGCCCGGCTCGCCTACCTGTCGCGCGACGTGATGCACCACCTGTTCGCCGGCAACACCGGCCCGGTCATGTCCGAGGACCCGTGGAACGGCGCCCAGCGCGTCAACTTCCTGCTCATCGGCGCCGACTCCGCCCCGAACCGGCCCGGGGTGCGCACCGACAGCATGACCGTGGCCAGCGTGGACACCGCGACGGGCGCCACGACCCTGTTCGGCCTGCCGCGCAACCTCCAGGACGTGCCGATGCCCAACGGCCCCGCCCGAGACCGCTTCCCGTACGGCTTCACCGGCTCGGGCAGCACCCATCCGGGCCTGCTCAACGAGGTCTTCCAGTACGCCGAGGACCACCCGGAGGTCGTCCCCGGAGCCGCCAAGGGGCAGCATGGCCCCACCCTGCTCAAGGAGACGGTCGGCGGCATCCTCGGCATCCCGGTGTCCTACTACGCCATGATCGACATGAAGGGCTTCGCCGAGATCATCGACGCCATGGGCGGCGTCCGGGTCACCGTCGAGGAGCCCATCGTGTACGGCCGGTACCGCGAAGGTCTGCTGCCCGCCGGCACCCGCAGGCTCAACGGCGAGGAAGCCCTCTGGTACGGCCGCTCCCGCACCGACAGCGACGACTATGTGCGCATGGGCCGCCAGAAGTGCCTGCTCAACGCGGTCGCCAAGCAGGCGGACCCGGTCACCGTGGTCAACAGCTTCGAGAACCTGGCGACCGCCACCAAGCGGGCCATCTCCACGGACGTCCCGCAGAGCCTGCTGCCCGCCCTGGTGGAGCTGTCGCAGAAGGTCAAGGACACCCACATCCGGAGCCTGAGCTTCGTCCCCCCGCTGATCGACACGGGCGCCCCGGACTGGCGGCTGATCAGGCAGAAGGTCTCCCAGGTGCTCTCCGAACGCCCTGCCCGCACCCTGGCCACCACCCCGAGAGCCGCCCGCTCGACCACCGTCCCGACACCGACCCCCGAACGACCGGTCGCCCTCGACGCCACCTGCCGCTAGAAAATCCGCAGCGCGGCAACCCGCCAGGTACGCCGCAGCATGGCTACGCGCGCCGCAGCAGCAGTGTCACGAACCCGAGCCGGTCCCGATAGCCGCCCAGCCACAGCTCCCGGTGGGCGAGGGCCGCGGCCGCGGCGGCGTCGCCGTCCTCGCCGGGGTTGCGCAGCGCCCAGTCCAGCAGCGATCCGGTCCACGACCACTCATAGTCGTCCCACTCACCGAGCTCGCTGGTGTGCGCGTACACGGTACGGAATCCGCCTGCCTCGGCCTGTGCCACCGTCCCCAACAGATCCGGATATACCCCAATCTGCTCCTCCAGCTTCGCGCTCGGCGGTCGCTCCCAGAACCCTTCCCCCACCAACGCCAGCCCGCCCGGCGAGACAAGCTTCCCGATCGCCTCCATCGTGGCGGCCAGCCCGCCGAAGGCGTGCGTCGCGCCGACACAGAGCACGAGATCGTACGGCCCCGCGGCGTCGAACCCGGCCGCGGAGCCGTGGTGCAGCGTCAGCCGGTCCTCCACGCCTCGCAGCGCCGCCTCCCGGCGGGCAAGATCGAACCCCCGATCCGAGATGTCCACCCCGGCGGCCGTCGCGTCGCCGTACAGCTCAAGGAGTCGCAGACTCCAGAACGCCGACCCGCACCCGAGATCGAGCACCTTGGCGCCGGCGGGAAGCCGGGCCCTGCGCAGCAGGCGAGAAAGGTTCTCCTCGCTGATCGGCGAGGCGATGGGGTGATCGGCATGAGCGAGATCACTCAAGATGTCCCTGTTCATATCCGGCACAGGCTACGCACCGCCCCCCGCCGGACGTCCATCCATTTTCCAGGCGCTACGGGACCGTCTCGTCGAGGTGGTCCGCGTAGTACTCGACCGCCGGCCGGTAGCGCCCGGCCCCGCCCGACTCGACCAGCAGCTTGAGCAGCCCGGACACCGCTTCGCGGGACCGTCCCTCGTTGTAGAGGGCCATGGCGGCGAACGTCCGCAGCCCCGGATCGCCGGGGAACTCCTCCAGCCCCCGCTCGAAAAGCGCCAGCGCCTCGCCGTAGCGCCCCAGCACCCGCAGCGTGCTCCCCAGCCCGGTGAAGGCGCCCAGCCGGTCCTCCGCGCTCAGCCCGGCACCGGCCAGCGCCCGCTCGTAGTAGGCCACCGCCTCCGCTTCGAGGCCGAGCGCGTCGTGCACCCACGCCGTCTGGTAGGCGATCTCGGCGTCGTCCGGGTGCCGCGCCGCCAGGTCCACCAGCAGGTCCCGGGCCTCCTCGCGACTGCCCCGCTCGCGCAGCCGGACCCCACGGGCCAACTCCTCCCGCGAGTCATCGGACAGTCGCGCCACGCTCGCCGAATCTCCCTCTCGCATCCCGCCAGTGTGGCATGATGGTCATTCGTACGGCCGACAACGGTTTTCATAATCAGCTTCAAGGAGGATCCCGTGAGGGTGGCGTTCGTCGGAAAGGGCGGCAGCGGCAAGACGACGATGTCGGCGCTGTTCGCGAGATACGTGGCTAGCCAGGGCGCCCCGGTCGTCGCCATCGACGCGGACATCAATCAGCACCTGGCCCTCGTCCTCGGCGTGGGGGAGCCGCCCGAGCCGCTGGGCGCGCACCTCACGGAGCTCAAGGACCACCTGCGCGGCGACAACCCGCGCGTCCCCTCGGCCGCCGCCATGGTCAAGACGACCCCGCCGGGCCGGGGCTCCCGGCTGCTGTCCTTCGAGGATCTCGCCTCCTACGAGCACGGTGTCACCACCGCCGAGGGCATCCGCCTGATGGCGACCGGCCCGTTCAACGACGACGACCTCGGCGTCGCCTGCTACCACTCCAAGGTCGGGGCGGTGGAGCTGCTGCTCAACCACCTGATCGACGGCCAGGGCGAGTATGTCGTGGTCGACATGACGGCAGGCTCCGACTCCTTCGCCTCCGGCCTGTTCACCCGCTTCGACCTGACCCTGCTCGTCGTCGAGCCGACCAGGCAGGGCGTGGGCGTCTACCGGCAGTACCGCGACTACGCCGCCGACTACCAGGTGCCGCTCGCCGTGGTGGGCAACAAGGTGCACGACTCCGCCGACGTGGACTTCCTGCGCGAGCACGTCGGCCACCATCTGCTCACCTGGATGGAGCACTCCGCCGCCGTCCGGGCCATGGAGCAGGGCCGCCCGCTCACCCTCGGCGACCTGGAGCCGGCCAACTCCGACACGCTGTCCATGCTGCTCAAGCACGTGGACGAGCAGGAGAAGGACTGGGCCCGGTTCGGCCGCCAGACGGCGGAGTTCCACCTGCGCAACGCGCACGCGTGGGCCAACGACAGAACCGGCGTGGACCTCTCCGCGCAGATCGACCCCGACTTCGTCTACGGCCCCTGATCCACACGACCGGGCCTCTGATCCACACGACTGTCGCCCTTCAGCCATCTGGAGGGATCTCCGAAGCCGATCTAGCGTCGTACTCGATGTCTTTCGAAAGGAGACAGCATGTCGCTGACCGTTCCGAACGATCTGCTCGACCAGGCCCGAGCCGGAGAGGTGGACGACGCGGCGTTCCTCGCCTGCGTCCGTGACTCCCTGCCCTACGCCTGGTCGATGATCACCGAGCTGGTCGAGCAGCGTGACAAGACAGGAGCCGAGTTCGTCGACAACCAGGTGCCGCCCCCCGACGAGGAGGCTCGCGGACAGCTCCTGCGCTGCTTGGCGAGCGACGCGATGCGTGGTGCGCTGGAGCGCCACTTCAGCGTCAAACTGGCTTTCCAGAACTGCCACCGGGTTGCCGTGTTCGACCCGTCGGCCGGTGAGTCCCTGCGCGAGTTCGTGACCCCGCGCGCGCAGATTCTCAACCAGAAGCCGGAGCTGGTCGACTGCTGAGCCGAGCGTGCAGGCCACCCGCCGCGCCGGCGGGTGGCCGTACGGCGGTCAGCGCAGCGCGGGCAGCACCTCGGCGCCCAGGCGGCGGATGTTCTCCAGGGTGCGCCGGTGGTCACCGGTCCCCTCCACCATGAGGATGAAGTGCTCGATCCCGGTCGCTCGTGAGGTGCGCGCCAGCGTGCGCGCGCAGTGCTCCGGTGAGCCGACCGGGTGCACGCGGGTGAGGAAGTCCACGTAGGCGGGCACGTCCCTGGGCGGGCGCGGACGACCGTCCACCGGCACGTATCCGGCCAGGCCGGGCTCCAGCCACGCGGGCATCGCCTGCTTGAGCTCCCGCACCGCCTGCGGAGTGGTGTCCGCGACGTGGGCGAGCGCCGCAGCGATGTGGCCGGCCGGTCCCCCATAGGTCCTGACCATGGCCGCCCTGTCCTGGTCGTCGATGTGCATGCCCAGCAGCATCGGCAGGCCGCGCTCGGCCGCCAGCTTCAGGGTGGCGTCGGAGGTGCAGGCCACCACCGGGCGCATCCGCGCGGCGGGGACGAGGGTCGTCTCCCGGAAGCGGAAGAAGTCGCCGTCGGCCGACACCGGCCCTCCCGACAGTGCGGTGACCAGGAGGTCGAGGGATTCGGCGAACCCCCGCTCGAAGCGCTCCAGGCCGGTGCCGAAGACCTCCAGGTCCTGCCACGGGCCGCCTCTGCCCACGCCCAGCGTGAAGCGCCCGCCGGACAGGTGGTGCAGCATGGCGGCCTGCTCGGCCAGGGCCACCGGGTGCTGCGTGGACAGCACGCTCACCGCCGTGCCGAGGCCGATGCGGGTGGTGCGGCCGATCGCGACCGCGGCCAGCGTCGTCGGCGAGGGGCAGACGCCGTAGGACATGAAGTGGTGCTCCGCTATCCAGGCGTCGTCGAACCCGGCCCGCTCGGCGGCCACGACGAGCTCGACCGTGTCGGCCAGGACCCGCCCCGGCTCCTGGCCGGGGAACTGGGCGGCGAGCAGGAAGATGCCGATCCGCATCCCACCGATGATGGCCGAACGCGGCGGGCGGTGTCAGCCGAAGAGGCTGACCTGCCCCTCGCCCGCCGCCGGATCGCGGTGGTGCTTGAGGTGGCGCCAGCGCGGGAGGTCGTCGAGATAGGACCAGGACAGGCGGTGGTGCGGGGTGGGGCCGAGGCGGGCCAGCGCCTCGGTGTGCTGGGGCGAGGGGTAGCCGGCGTTCTCGGCGAAGCCGTAGTCGTCCCAGCCGATGGTGGCCATGTACGCGTCGCGGTGGACCTTGGCGAGCACAGAGGCGGCGGCCACCGAGATGCTGGCCGCGTCGCCCTTGACCTCCAGCCGCACCGGCCAGGGCGGGCCGATGTAGTCGTGCTTGCCGTCCAGGATCAGCGCGTCGGGCCGTACCGGGAGCGCCTCCAGCGCGCGGCGGGCGGCCCTGCGCAGCGCCTGGGTCATGCCGAGCTCGTCGATCTCGGCGTGCGTGGCCTCGCCGAGGCCGATGCCCACCGCCCACGGCGCCAGCTCCGCCGACACCTTCGCCCGCTTGGCGGCGGACAGCTGTTTGGAGTCGGTGAGGCCCGCGGGAGGGGCTGACAGATCGGTGACGACGGCGCACACGGTGACGGGCCCCGCCCACGCCCCACGGCCCACCTCGTCCACGCCCGCGACCGTACGGATGCTGGGCTGGGTGAGCAGCAGTTGCTCGATGTCGTAGGTCGGCGCCATGACGGCAGACGCTACCGGAACTCAGCGCTCGGCCGGCCGTACCGGAGCGAGGTCGGCGGCGATGTAGCGGGCGGCGACGTGGATCGCCCGCAGCGTCACCGACACCGACGGGCGGTTGACGCTGGAGGCGCGGGCGACGGCGTGCACGTCACGCGCCACCGGGTTGCCGGGGAACTGGCGCACCGACAGCCCGCGCACCCCGGCCGCCAGCGCCAGGGCGGGGACGGCGGCGATGCCGATGCCCTTGGCGACCAGGGAGAGGATCGTTCCAAGCCCTTCGAACTCCCACGGCACCGGCCTGGTGCCGCCCACGTCGACGAGGAGCCGGTCGACCGCCAGCCGCGACGGTTCGCCGTCCGGGGTGGCCATCCACGGCTCGTCGCGAAGTTCGCGCAGGTCCAGCGGCACCCCGGGGTCGGCCAGGCGGTGCTTGCGGGGCACCACCAGCACCAGCGGGTCGTGCAGCAGCGGGAAGACCCGCAGGTTCTCGCTGTCGCGGGCCTGGCCGTACCAGTCGTCGACCAGCGCGATGTCCACCTCGCCCGACTGCACCTCCCGTATCCCCCGCCCGGACCTGCTCTGCCGCAGCCGAAGGGTGAGCTCGGTGTGACGGCGGAGCGAGCGGGCGAGAGCTGGGGCGAATGCGACGGCCGCTGTGGGGAAGGCGGTTACCACGACACGCCCGGCGGGGCTGCCCGCGTGGGCCGACAGATCCGATTCCGCCTCTTCGACCATGGAAAGGATGCGTTCCGCATGCGCCACCAGCCTCCGGCCGGCATCGGTGAGTTCGGCGCTGCGCGCGGTCCTGTCGATGAGGGCCGTGCCGGTCTCACGCTCCAGCGCCGCCAGTTGCTGGGAGACGGCCGACGGACTATACCCCGTCGAAGCGGCGGTTGCAGCGATGCTGCCCCGACGGGCAAATTCGCAGATCAACGTCAAACGGCGCAAATCGAGCATCGGACTTCCTTATGCCTACCCACAAAAAGCCTCGCTTGTCCTGATGCCTCTATCCAACCACCCTGGGAACGTGACAAACATGACCGTGACCCTGTCCGCCACCCTGGCGGCCAACGAAGACATCGAGCGAAGACGGCGCGCCGGGGAACGTGTGCTCCACCTGGCCTTCGGTGAGGCAGGGCTGCCCGTCCACCCGGCGCTGCGCGACAAGCTGGTCGCCGCATCCGATCGCAACGGCTATGGGCCGGTCGCGGGGGCGGCCGAGCTCCGGAGCGCGGCGGCGGGCTACTGGACACGACGGGGGCTCACCACCGACCCCGAGCTGGTCGTCAGCGGACCGGGCAGCAAGTCGCTGCTGTACGGCCTGCTCCTGGCGATCGGCGGCGACATCGTCCTGACCAGGCCCAGCTGGGTCAGCTACGCCGCGCAGGCCGACCTGGTCGGCTCCCGCCCCATCCTGGTCCCCGCGCCGCGCGGCGAGGGAGGCGCGCCGGATCCGGATCTGGTCGCCGCGGCCGTGCTGCGCGCCAGGGCCCAGGGCCGGACCGTCCGCTCCGTGCTCGTGACGCTGCCGGACAATCCCACGGGACGGCTCGCCACGCCGCCGACCATCCGCCGCCTGGTGGAAGTCGCCCGCGACCTCGACCTCTACATCATCTCCGACGAGATCTACCGCGACCTGCTGCACGACCCGGCCCTGCCGTACACCTCCCCGGCGGACCTGGCTCCCGAGCGCACGGTCGTCACCACCGGCCTGAGCAAGAGCCTGGCACTCGGCGGCTGGCGGATCGGCGTCGCCAGACTGCCCGAGAACGCGCCCGACCTGCGCGCCGCCCTGCTCGCGGTGGCCAGCGAGATCTGGTCGGCACCGGCCGCCCCGGTGCAGGAAGCCGCGGCGTACGCCTTCACCGATCCACCCGAGCTGACCGAACGCATCGAGCTGAGCAGGAAGCTGCACGGCACGCTGGCGCACGCCGTCCGCGACAGGTTCGTCGCGATCGGCGCCGACGTGCCCGTTCCGCAGGGGGGTTTCTACCTCTATCCGGACCTGAGCCATCTGCGACTCGGCGGTTCGGCGGACATCACCAGGATCTTGCTCGACGAGCACGGCATCGGGGTGCTGCCCGGCCACGCCTTCGGCGACGACCCCGCCGCCGCGCGGGTGCGGGTCGCAGTCAGTCTGCTGTACGGGACCACGACCGACGAGCGGCTGACCGCGCTGAACAGCGCGGATCCGCTCCAGCTGCCGTGGATCGCGGCCGCGCTCGACCACCTGACGATGGGACTGAAGGAGCTTTCTCTGGTACGGCACGCCACGCTGGCGCCGGCTCTGTGGCACGGCTGAGCCGAACCCCGGACCCGCGAGGCCCCGCCCGATGGAAATGGGCGGGGCCATACATTTGTCCTGGTTATTCTCCCGAGCGTGACGCCCCCGTTTTTCCTGGGTCACGCTCGCTGACTTCAGGATGCTGTGCGACGCTCAATACCGGATCAAAGGCGAATCAACGCTTCGGTTAACGAATGCCCCCGCGCCTAGGTGCGCGGCGACTATGGACCTATCATTCGGTAACAAATCGTTCCATTGCGTTGGAGACAAGCGGCATGGCTGGTCAGGACGTCGAAGGCAGGCTGCGGTTCGCCGTGCTGGGTCCCGTCCGCGCGTGGCGCGATGGCAGCGAGCTCGATCTGGGCACCCCGTTGCAGCGCTCGATTCTCGGCATGCTGCTCCTGCGGGAAGGCCGGGCGGTCACGCCGACCGAGATGATCGACGCCGTCTGGGGCGAGGAAGCGCCACCCAGGGCACTCGGCGCGCTGCGCACCTACGTCTCCAGGCTGCGCACGGTCCTGGAGCCCGACAGGCCCGCCCGCACCCGTCCCGACCTGCTCACCTCCGTCGGCCGGGGCTACGCCCTGCGGCTGCCCCAGAACTCCCTCGACCTGACCCGGTTCGAGGCGGGCATCGCCGAGGCGGAGAGCGCGCGGCGGGCGGGCAGGCCGTCGGCCGCCGCCCAGTGCCTGCGCGACGCGCTCCGCCTGTTCGAGGGCGAGCCGCTGGCCGGAGCCGTCGGTCCGTACGCCGAGCACCAGCGCGACCGGCTGATCGAGCGCCGGATCAGCGTCATCGAGTCGCTCATGGACCTGGACCTGGAGCTGGGCAACCACGCGGCGGTGGTCTCGGAGCTGATCGCGCTGACCGCCGACCACCCGCTGCGCGAGCGGCTGCGCGCCCAGCTCATGCTGGCCTACTACCGGTGCGGGCGGCAGGGCGACGCGCTGGCGGTGTTCACCGAGACGCGCGAGGCGCTCATCGAGGAGCTCGGCATCGAGCCGGGCCCCGAGCTGACCGCGCTGCACCAGCGCATCCTGGCCGCCGACCCCAAGCTGGCCGCCGCCGAGGTCGCCGCCGAAGCACCCGAGCCGGAGGACGAGCCGGCGCCGGAGCTGCCACGTCCCGCGCAGCTCCCGGCCGCGGTGAACGACTTCACCGGGCGCAAGGAGATCGCCGGGCGGCTCCGTACGCTGCTGTCGGCGCAGTCGTCGGCCGAAGGGGTGCCCGTCGCGGTGATCTGCGGCATCGGCGGCGTCGGCAAGACCGCGCTGGCCGTACACGTGGCGCACGCGACCGGCGACCTGTTCCCCGACGGGCAGCTCTACGTCGACCTGCGCGGTTACACCGACGAGGCCACCGCGCCCGAGTCGGCGCTCGGCGCGTTCCTGCGGGCCCTCGGCATCCCGCCCGACGTGATCCCGGAAGTGCCGGCCGAGCGCTCCGCGCTGTTCCGGTCGCTGCTCGCCGACCGGCGCATCCTCGTCCTGCTCGACAACGCCCGCGACGCCGCGCAGGTCAGCCCGCTGCTGCCCGGTTCGCCCGGGTGCGCGGCGCTGGTCACCAGCCGGGTCAAGCTCGCCGACCTGCCGTCGGCCCGGCTGATCGACCTGGACGTGATGGAGCCGGACGAGGCCCTGTCGCTGTTCGCCACGGTGGCCGGGCCCGAGCGGGTGGCGGCCGAGCACGCCGCCGCCATGGACGTGGTGGCCGCCTGCGGGTTCCTGCCGCTGGCCGTACGGATCGTGGCGGCCAGGCTGGCGGCCCGGCCGTCCTGGACGGTGGCCTCGCTGGGGTCCAGACTGGCCGACGAGCAGCGCCGCCTCGACGAGCTGCGGGTGGGCGACCTCGCCGTCGAGGCCACGTTCGCACTCGGGTACGGCCAGCTCGAAGGCTCCCAGGCCCGCGCGTTCCGGCTGCTGTCGCTGCCCACCGGGCCGGACATCTCCACCGGAGCCGCGGCCGCCGTGCTGTCGCTGAGCATGCGCCAGGCCGAGGACGTGCTGGAGTCGCTCGTCGACGCGAGCCTGCTGGAGGCGCCCGCTCCGGGCCGCTACCGCTTCCACGACCTGCTCAAGCTGTTCGCGCGGCGGGCGCTGGAGAAGAGCGAACGGCCACAGGCCCGCACGATGGCGCTGCGCAGGCTGCTCGGCTTCTATCTGGCCTCCTGCCGGTCGGCGCACCGGCTGGCCTACGAAGGCAGCATGATCTCCGACAACCTCGTGGTGGTCGGCAGCGGCCACGTGTTCGGCACGACCGACGAGGCCGTCGCCTGGCTGATCGCCGAGGGCGACTCGCTGTTCGCCGCGATCAACCAGGCCGCCATCTCCTCGCGCCTGCCCGAGCAGCTCCTGCCCGCCGCCGACCTGCTGGTGGCCATGGAGCCGCTGCTGGAGTCCGGCACCCACACCCGCGAGTTCGACCACGGGACCCGCGCCGTGCTGGCCACCGCCCGGCGGATCGGCGACCAGGCGAGCGAACTGCGCGCCCGGTACGTGCTCGGCAGGGTGCTGTTCGCCGGCAACCGGTTGCCGGAGGCCGAGGAGCAGTTCAAGATCGTGCACGAGCTCTCCACGGCGCGCCAGGAGAAGATCGTCACCGGGGAGGTGCTGAACGCCCTCGCCGTCGTCGTCGGCCGCCAGCGCCGCCACACCGAGGCGCTGGCCTGGTTCGACACGGCCTCGCAGTGGTACCGCGACAACGACGTGCCCGCCGGTGAGGCGCTGGTGCTCAGCTACTCGGCCCGCGACCACCTCGGCCTGGGCCGCGCCAAGGACGCGATCGCCGCGGCGGAGCGGGGCCTGGCCATCTTCACCGAGATCGGCAGCGGCGCCGGCACCGCCAGAGCCCGCTATCACCTGGGCATCGTGCTGTCGCGGGTCGGCCGGCTCACCGAGGCGGTCCACCACCACGCCGAGTGCCTGGCCTTCTTCCGGGCCAGCAAGCAGCGCGTCTGGGAACAGCGGGTCTGCTCCCGGCTGGCGGAGACGTTCATCACCGCCGAGCGTTACGGCGAGGCCGTGCGCCACGCGGAGGAGGCCCTGGTGGTGTCCAGGGAGATCGGCCACCCCTACGGGGAAGCGCTCTCCCTCACGGTGCTGGGCAAGGCGCTCAAGGGGCTCGGCAGCGCCACCAGGAGCACCGACTGTCTACGGCAGGCCTTCGACATCTTCACCGGCCTCGGTGCTCCTGAGGCCGGGGACCTCAAGGTCCTCCTGGAGAACGCTCAGGTCGTCGAGTCCTGAGTACAGCTCGTCGTCCAGACGTGTCATCCACACATGATTGAACAAGGCTGTCCTTCGGGCGTCACGAGCCCCGCAGAAATTGGTGTGAGATAGGGGAATTCGGCCCGGCCGGCCATCTGACCGCCACGCTTCGCTAGGGGGCCCGGGTATCCGGATGCTCCGCGTAGCGGCTAGCCGCCTCACATCGACGACCGGCCGGACCCGACACGGTCCTCGAACCCCCCAGGTCCGTGTCGTGGATCACAGCCTGCCCGTGGACGGTCAACAACCAATCAACACCGAATCGCAGACGAGAGGGGGTGACCGAATCAAAGACGGGAGGGGGTGACCGAATCAAAGACGAGAGGGGCGGGGTGACCGAATGCAGACAAGGGGGCGGGGTGACCGAATTGAAGACGGTCACCGGATCAAAGACGAGGGCGTTGGGGTGGGGCCGGCGGATCGCGCAGGAGGCGGCGTCCCGGTGGGTCAGAGGAGGAAGTAGCGTTCGGCGATCAGCGGGCGGATGGCGTCGGGGTGGGGGATCGCGCCGTCTCCGACCAGCTCGGCTATCACGTTGAGCAGCGGCCCCAGGGCCAGCTCTCCGTCGCAGACGCCGGCCAGCGCGGCCTCCACCGTGCCCACCTCCCTGCTGCGGCGCAGGCCCGTCGTCTGGCGCAGCACGATCCGCATGGGGTCCTCGGCGCCGGGCAGGCCGATGCGCTCGTCGAGCAGCCCGTCCGCGGTCCGCAGCAGCGCCGAGTCGAGATCGGCGACGCGGTGCGCGGTGGCGATCGCGTCCAGCACGTCGTCGACGTAGTCGCCGACGGGGAGGGCGACCTTGTGGGTGAGCTGCTCCACGCGGACGACCGGGTCGAGCGTGCCGGAGTTGCGCATGGTGATCCAGCCGAAGCCGACCGCCTCCACCTTGCGCTCCTCGAACCAGGCCAGCCAGCGGTCGTAGTGCTCGGTGTAGCCGGGGGTGCCGTGCTCGGCGGCGTCCCTGAGCCAGAGCTCGACGTACTCGGCCGGGTCCTGGAGGTCACGCTCGACCACCCAGCCGTCGCAGCCGGTCTCGCGCAGCCAGCCGCCGACGCGCTCGCGCCAGTCCTCGCCCTCGACGTGCAGCCAACTGGCCAGGAAGTGCGCCTGGCCGTCGGGATTGAGATGGCGGGGCGTGCGCCGTACGAGATCGCGGCAGAAACCGTCGCCGTCGGCTCCCGTCTCGCGGTAGGTCAGCTCACCGCCGGGAGAGATGACGAACGGCGGGTTGGCGACGATCAGGTCGAACAGGTCGTCCGCCACCGGTTCGTACAGCGAGCCGGTGCGGGCCTCCACGCCGGTGATGCCGGAGAGCCGCCAGCTGAGCTTCGCCAGCTCGATCGCCCGTGGGTTGACGTCCGTAGCCGTGATGTGCCGGGCCCGCCCCGTCAGGGACAGCACCTGCACGCCGCAGCCGGTGCCGAGATCGAGGGCGCGCTCGACGGGCCGGCGGGTGACGAGCTGGGCCAGGTTGGCGGACGCGCCGCCCGCGCCCACGACGTGGTCGGGGCGCAGCGCCGGGTCACCGGGCCGCACCTTGCGGTCGGAGACGACGTAGCCGTCCTCCTCCCAAGGCTGCAGGTGCACCTCCGCCCTGGCCCGCGTGCCCGTCACCCGCACCAGGCCGGACTCCAGCACCGCGGTGGGCAGGTCGCCCGCGTCCACCTCGGCGCCGAGCCACCACAGCCGGATCAGCGCGGCCAGCGGATCTTTCCCCGCCGTGGCGCGCAGGGCCGGGACCAGCTCCTCACGGGCCAGCGCCGAAGCCGCCACGTCGCCGAGCCGGGCACGGACGCCGTCGATGGTGTAGCCGGTCTCCAGGAGATGATCGCGCAGTCGTTCCACGAGTCCATCCTTTCACCGCAGACCTCCACGCATGATCCGATACCGACAGTGATCATACTGTTACCGAAGTACCCAAGCGTTCCGCAAGCGTGGGACAAGTGGGACGGGATACTTCTTAGGAGGTCAGTCACCCGTTCGACGAGGAGCGGACCCACAATGCTCATTCCCTGCCTGGCCTGCGAGTCGCGCTTCGTGCCCGACGAATACTTCGGCGCCTGCTCCGACTACAACCGCGGGCTCGACCTGGTGTCGTGGACATGCCCACACTGCGGAAACCGCGACGATCTCCGAGTGCTGCCGGGCGAGCTCGGGTTCGGCTATCCGTCCCGCGGCCGGTTCGACGTGCTCGATCGCGTACGCGTGCCGGGGTTGCGCAGGCAGCGCGGCGAGCTTCGGCTGGACATCTCGCTCGACAGCGCGAGCTGGCGGGTGCCTACGCGGATCCGCCAGCCGGCCTAGCGGGCTCGCCTACTCGTCGTGCTGGCGCAGGCTCTGCCAGGCCGCCTCGCTCAGGCCCTTGATCTCTTCGTCGGTGGGGGTGTGCGCCCCGGCGAACCACAGGCGGCACATCTCCTGCGAGGGGCCGAGCCACAGCACGTAACACATGGCGGCCTGGAAGGGCTGGAGCAGGCCGTTCTTCATGTGCGGCCGCCACCAGTCGCTGACCTGGCGATAGAAGGCGCGCCTGGACTCGGCCACCTCGGCGCCGCCGGGCTCGTGCTTGCGCGGCGGGCGCTCACTGATCAGCAGTCTGGCCCGCTCCGGGTGCTCGCCGGCCCATCGCATGTGGAAGGCGACGACGCTCTCGATGCCGGCCCGCGCGTCCTGGTGGCCGACCAGCTCGGCGAGGAACTCCTGCTGGTAGGCGGCGAGAGTCTCGGCGTAGAGGACGCCGAAGACGTGCTCCTTGCTGGCGAAGTGGTGGTAGAAACTGCCGACGCTGACGCCGCTCTCCTCGCGGAGGCTGGCCAGGGTGGTGGCCGAGACGCCGTCCTGGCTGAAGCGGCGCAGGGCGCCCTCGATGATGCGGGTCCGTCCGTCGCGTCCGCTCTTGACACTCTTCACGTCATCATGGTGCTGCACCAGAACGTTGTTCCGCAAATACCTTCGCCTGTTGGATCATAGCGGTCACCTCCACAGATCCTGAAGTGACCGTCATCCTGGCCTCGGGCCAGACCTTGCGGATCATCCTCAGCGCCCGCCGGTTCTCGCCGAGCACGTCCATGCCGACGGTGGTCGCGCCGCGCACCACGGCCCGGAGGAGCAGCCTTTCGACCAGTTCCGGCCCCAGCCCGAATCCCTGCCACTGATCCGCGACCACCACGGCGATCTCCACGTCGCTCAGGTCGCCCCGGTAGCTCATGGCGTGGCCGATGATCTCCCCCTCGTGCACGACGACGAGGGCGTCCCTGCGCTCGTTGAGCTCGATCAGCGCGCGCACCACACCGGCGGACGGGCGGCCGACCCCGGCGAAGAAGCGCAGGGTCTGCGTATGCAGGGAGAGTCCGGCCAGGAAGCGGCGGATCCGCTCCTCGTCGTCGGCTCTGACCGGACGGATGAGCGGCAACTGGGTTCCGAACATGGACCCAGCCTTCACCACGTCCTCTAAGTCTGTCAATTGAACTCAGGTATCATGTGCTCATGAACGAGCCCCTCCGGGCGGCGACCAACTGCTCGATCGAGCGCACCCTGGACATCGTCGGAGAGAAGTGGACCTTCCTGGTGCTCCGCGAGGCGTTCGCCGGCGTCCGCCGCTTCGCCGACATGCAGGCGATCACCGGCGCGCCCCGGCAGGTCCTCAGCGCGCGGCTGACCCGCCTGGTGGACGAGGGCCTGCTCCGCAAGGTCCCCTACCGCGAGCCCGGCCAGCGGCAACGCGACGAGTACCGGCTGACGGACAAGGGCCGCGACCTCTACCCCCTGCTCATCGCGCTCATGCACTGGGGCGACCGCTATCTCGCGGGCGAGGACGGCCCGCCTGTCCTGCTGACCCACCGCGACTGCGGCGCCCCCGTCGAGCAGTATTTCCGCTGCGCCGAAGGCCACGAGGTGGGCGGTCCCCGCGAGGTCACGGCACTGCCCGGCCCCGGCTCGGGGCTCTCGACCGCCTGAGGCGCGTGGAGAGGCATCGGCCCTGGTGCCTACCCTTGAGGGGTGTACCGGTTCCTGCTCACCCCTCGCTGGGTGGCGCTTCACCTCGTCGTGCTGCTCGTGATCCCCGCCTTCGTGTTCCTGGGCCGGTGGCAGTTCGGGCGCTTCGAGGAGCGCTCTGCCAACAGCGACCTGGTCACCAGCAACATCGAGAGCGCGCCGGTGCCGCTCGGCGAGCTCGCCAGGCCCGGACAACCGGTCAAGGAGTCCGACCGGTTCAGGAAGGTCGTGGCCGCCGGCACCTACGACGCCCAGCACGCGCTGGTGGTGCGCCGGCGGCCCCAGGACGGGCGTAACGGGTTCTACGTGCTGACCCCGCTGGTGATCGGCAGCGGGCAGGCCGTGCTGGTGAACCGGGGCTGGGTGCAGGCCGGGCCGACCGCCGACGCGCCGCCCGAGGTGCCCGCCCCGCCAACAGGTGAGGTAACTGTCACCGGACGGCTACGTCCGGCCGAGACCGAGGAGAACAGCGGCCTCAGGGACCGCCCCGGACTGCCCCCTGGCCAGGTGCTGCTCATCAATCCCGGCAAGATCGGCGCATCGTTGCCGTACCAGCTCGTGGGCGGGTACGTCGAGCTGGTCGAGCAGCGGCCGGAGAGCTCCGCCGCGCCCGCGCCGGTGCCGGCGCCCGACGTGGGGGCGGGCGGCGGGCTCAATCTCGCGTACGGCGTGCAGTGGTGGCTGTTCATCGGGATCGCGATCGGTGGCTGGGTGCTGCTGATCCGGCGTGAGGTGGCCGATCGCAAGGCGCAGGAGGACGCCGACGCACCCCTGGAGGCGGAAGTTTCCCCCAATTAAGGTGAGGACATGATCCGCCACATCGAGTTCACCAATGTCCACAATTTTCGCGATGTCGGTGGATATGCCACCAAGGACGGGCGCACTGTCCGGTGGCAGCGGCTCTACCGCGCCGACTCCCTCGGCCGGCTGTCCGGCCAGGACCTCGACACCTTCCGCGCGCTCCGCGTGAAGACGGTCATCGACCTGCGCCACCCCCACGAGGTGGCGGGGTCGGGACGAGTGCCCGAGGAGGACGGCCTGACCTACCACAACCTGCCCGTCGAAGGCCGTCGCTGGAACCTCACCGCCTACGACGGCACGCAGCCGGTGGCGCGCTTCCTCGCCGACCGCTACCTGGAGGTGACGGAGGACGGCGTCGAGCACCTGCGCACCGCCGTGACCACCATCGCCCAGGCCGACCGCGCCCCCGTGGTCGTCCACTGCGCCGCGGGCAAGGACCGCACCGGCCTGCTCACGGCCCTGATCCTGTCCCTGGTGGGCGTGGCCGAGGACGACATCGTGGCCGACTACGCGCTGACCGGCCTGGCCACCGAGCGCTTCGTCGCCGACTGGCTCCGCAGGCACCCCGAGGCGCCCATGTGGGACGGCTTCGGGCTGGCGCCGGCCGAGACGATGCGGCACTTCCTCGACGACCTGGCGGGCAGGCACGGCTCTGTCGAGGGGTACGTCACCGACGTGCTCCGCCTGGACTCCACGGTCGTCGACCGGCTGCGCGAGCATCTCCTGACCGGACCCGAGTGATGGCGCTCTCCCACCGCCTCGGAGACCCAACGGATACGTCGCAGCTTGTTCGACGTTATCCCGTCGTCGTACGGTTACCTGCGTGACTACGCCGCTGCTCCCCGACCCAGACCCCAGGCGGCGCGACTATGTGATCATCTCGGCGGACGATCACCTGATCGAGCCCCCTGACCTCTTCGAGGACAGGCTGCCGGAGAAGTACGCCGAGGTCGCGCCCAAGGTCGTCGAGACCGAGGCCGGTCACCAGGTCTGGCGCTACGGTGGCGCCACCTATCCCTGCGCGGGCCTGGACGTCGGTGCGGGGCTGCCGCGTGAGCAGTGGACCCTGGACCCGGTCAGGTTCGACAGCATGCGCCCCGGCTGCCACGACATCGAGGCCCGCATCGAGGACATGGACATGGCCGGCATCTGGGCCGCCCTGTGCTTCCCCGGCATGGTGGCCGGCCAGGCGGGCATGCCGTTCGCCAGGACCCGCGACCAGGAGCTCGGCCTGGCGCTGGTCAAGGCCTACAACGACTGGCACATCGACGTCTGGGCGGGCACCTACCCCGAGCGCATCATCGGCCTGCAGCTCCCCTGGCTGCCCGATCCCGACGTCGCCGCCAAGGAGATCCGGGCCAACGCGGCGCGGGGCTTCAAGGCCGTGGTGTTCCCCGAGTTCCCGACGCGGCTGCGGCTGCCGTCGATCCACACCGGCCACTGGGACCCGTTCTTCGCCGCCTGCGAGGAGACCGGCACGGTCGTGTGCCTGCACACCGGCTCGTCGAGCTGGTCGCCGGTGCCGTCGCCCGACACGCCCATCGAGGCGATCACCACGCTGATGCCGACCAGCGCCATGTTCGCCTGCGCCGACTGGCTCTGGTCCGGCCTGCCGCTGCGCTTCCCCAACCTGCGCATCCTCATCGTGGAGGGTGGCGTGGGCTGGCTGCCGATGCTGGCCGAGCGGGCCGACTACGCCCTCGACCACCCGGTGGCGGGCGAGGCGGAGTGGGACGGCGGGATCAAGCCCAGCGAGGTGCTGCGCCGTAACTTCTTCTTCGGCACGCTCGACGACCACGCGCTGTCAGGCGTGCGGCTGGCGGTGGGCCTGGACCACGTCCTGCAGGAGAGCGGCTATCCGCACTCCGACTCGACCTGGCCCGACACCCAGCAGGCGGTCTCGCGCAATCTCGGCGCGCTGCCGCCCGCCGACATCGCCAGGGTGGCGTACGGCAACGCGGCCCGGCTGTTCGGGCACCCGCTGCCGTCGCGCGCCTGGCTCAGGATGGAAGAGATCTATCCCTCCTGAGGAGCTCCTTCGACCCGCCCGGTGATGATCTGGCGTTCGTGGTCCACGTAACGGCCGCTCTCGCCGAGCAGCGAGGCCATCAGCCAGAGGAACACGCCGAAGTCGTCCGCGACCCCGATCAGGACGAGGAAGTCGGGGACGACGTCGATCGGGGAGATCATGTAGACGACGCCGAGCGCCATCATGCCGAGCTTGCCCTTGCCCAGGCCGGCGTATCGGCCGCGCATCACCGCGCCGATCATGCGCGGAATCGCTCGCACCCTCGTCATCAGTCCCGGCGTTCCAGGCTTGGTGACTTCCTGGTACGTGCGCCATGCGGCCGCCGCCCGTGCTGGTGATTTCGCCATCATGTGATCCCCCTTACCCGACTCTCACGACATAACGTGTTACTCGGGGAGATTGGTTCCTAACGATCTAGTGGCGCCAGGTCGCGCACCGCCTGGGTGATCGAGACGTCACCGCTGGGGATGGGGGCGAGCACCGGCGTGTCGAGGCCGTTGTCGACATACTCCTGGATCCTGGCCCGGCAGGTGGCCGCGTCGCCGTGCACCACCAGGGCGTCGACCACTTCGTCCGGGATGGCCTTGAGCGCCGCCTTGCGGTCGCCTGCGGCCCACGCCTCGTGCAGAGGGCGTAGCACCTCGGCGCGGCCCAGCCAGTCGTGGAAGGCGGCGTAGGCGGGCACGGTGAGGTAGCCGGCCAGCATCCACCGGGCCAGCTCGCGCACCTGGTCCGCGTCCTCGTTCACGCAGACGAACAGGCGGGCGATCAACTCGGTGTCCGGCCCGATCTCTGCGCGCACCGTGCGCACGTCGTCGGGCGAGAGCCAGTTGGTGATCGCGCCGTCGGCCTCCTCGGCCGCCAGGTGGAGCATCCGCGGCCGGAGCGCGGCCAGCACGATCCTGGGCGGGACCTTCGGCGCCCGCTCCAGCTTGAAGCCCTTGATCTCGAAGGTCTCGTACGCCCGCGACACCTTCTCGCCGGCCAGCGCCTCCCGCAGGAAGCGGAGGGTGTCACGCGTACGCGCGTAGGGCTTGACGAACTCGACCGCGTTCCAGCGCTCGACGATCGCCGGGGAGGACGAGCCGATGCCGAGCACGAACCTCTCGGGCGCGAGATCGGCCAGCGTGGCGGCGGACATCGCCAGCAGTCCGGGGCCGCGGGTCGACACGGGCACGATGGCGCTGCCCAGCCTGACCCCGGGGGCCCACTGCGCGGCCAGCGCCAGCGGCGTGAACCCGTCCACGCCGTTGACCTCGGCCGACCACACGTCGGTGTAACCGAGTGCGGGCAGCTCCGCGATCAGCTCCTGCGACTGGGCGAGCGAACGGTCGTAGAAGGGGATCGTCATGCCCCAGTTCTGCGTCATGCCCCGACCGTACCAACCGGTCGGTCTCCGCACTATGCCCGCAGCTCGTGCACCGCGGCGACGAAGTCCTGGGTGATCCCCCGCAGCCCCGGCAGATGCGACAGGCTCACCAGCCGGTCCACCAGCGGCACCGTGACCTCGATCAGCCGGTATGTGCGCGCGCACCCCGGCGAGGTGTCGTGCACCCAGAACAGCACCATGCCCATGGACAGCAGCCAGAGCAGCTCCGGCAACTCCTCACGCAGCTCGGCGTTCATCCGGTCACGCGCCCCCTCGACCACCTGCCGGTAGATCCCGATGGACGCCTCACGGGCCGGCGAGGACTGGGCGCTGAACGGGCTCAGCGGGTTCGTCGGCTCGGCCGCGTGCTTGAAGAACTTGACGGCGAACTCGTGGTACGGCTCCGAGACCCGTACCCACTCACGCAGCACCCCACTCAGCCGGGCGGCCAGCGTGAACTCGGTGGTCAGCAGCTCCTGGCAGGCCCTCTCGTGCTCCATCTGGGCGCGGTCGTAGTAGGCCTGGACCAGCGCCTCCTTGCCGGCGAAGTAGTAGTAGGCGTTCCCCACGGACACCCCGGCCTCGGCGGCGATCGCGCGCATGGTCGTCGCCTCGAAGCCACGCTCCCGGAACAGGCGCAAGGCCGTCTCGACGATGACCTCTCGGGTGCTCTCCGATTCTCGGTTTCGGGCTTCGGACACGTTCGTCACTTTACGGCTTAATGCGCGGTTAGGTCATGAAGCCGCACGGTGATCGGCGCCACAAGGCAAAGATCCTGGTGTGGCAGGGGTTATCCGGCGTGAACAGTGGGATTGATGATTCCAGCGGAAGGGCTATTCCGCGAAAAGGCATCGACATGTGGATACGTAGGACAGTGCGGCTCCTCGTGGTCGCGCTCTTTGCTCTCGAAATCTCCATAATCGCACTGGCGTCCGCGGCCTCCGCCGCACCGATCACGCCAGTGGAAGAGCCACGACAAGCGCCGGCCCCGATCGTTCGCGTCTATCACCTCGGGGGGGCGTACAAGGCTCCTCGATGGCACGCCGCGCCCGCCGAGGCCGCGACAGCCCAGGAGGAGACCTATAACGTGCGGCCCGCCCAGCAGGCGGCCCCTCGCGAGCGACGCCCCGAAGCGCGCGCGGGTCAGGCCGGGACCGGCTGGAAGTGGTCGGCGCGGCCACGGGCCAAGCAGGCCCACCGGCCGCTGGTGAACCTGCACCGCGCCCTGCCGAGGCAGGCGACAGTGCAGTTGTCCCACGCCAGCGCCTCCCGCTGGCTCAAGGGGGCGGGCCTGCGCTGGCGATCGACGGGCAACTGCAGCAACAAGCGGCTGCGCTACTGCACCTCGCTGGATGCGGTCCGGACGTCGACCGTCTCGGGGCTCATCGAGCTCAAGCAGCGCAGCGGGTGTCCGGTCATGGTCACCGGCGGCACCGAAGCAGGCCACGCGCCCGGCCCGTTGAGCCATGGCGCGGGCTACAAGGCTGACATCTCACACAATCAGTGCATCGATCGCTATATAACCAAAAATTACGATCGAACCGGGATGCGGAGTGATGGCTCCCCGCTGTACCGCACCCCGTCAGGCTCGATCTACGCCGACGAGGGCGACCACTGGGACATCCTCTTCCGATGAACAGGATGCCCCAGGATCCGGTCAGAACTCCGAGGCGACCAGTTCGGCGATTTCCGCCGCGTTCAGGGCGGCCCCCTTGCGCAGGTTGTCGCCACAGACGAACAGGTCCAGCGTGTTGGGGAAGTCGATCGCCTGACGCACCCGGCCCACGTAGGTGGGATCGGTGCCCACCACGTCGGCGGGCATCGGGTAGACGCCGTTGGCCGGGTCGTCCCTCAGCACCACCGTGGGCGCCGCCTCCAGCACCCGATGCGCGTCGGCCACCGTGATCTCGCGCTCGAAGCGCGCGTGCACGGCCAGCGAGTGGGTGGTGATCACCGGCACCCTGACACAGGTCGCGGAGACCTTCAGGTCGGGAATGCCGAGGATCTTGCGGGACTCGTTACGGAGCTTGAGCTCCTCAGAGGCCCAGCCACCGTCCTTGTAGGATCCCGCCCACGGCACCACGTTGAACGCGACGGGCGCGGGGAACGGCGACTCCTCCGGGAGCTTGTTGGCCAGCGCCTTGCGCACGTCACCGGCCACCTGGCCGATCGTGCGGTCACCGGCCAGCGCCTCGACCTCGTCGTAGAGCCGGGCCGAGCCCGCCACGCCCGCACCCGACACCGCCTGGTAGGAGGCCACGACGAGCTCGGTCAGCACATACTCCGCGTGCAGCGCGCCGATGGCCGCCATCATCGACAGCGTGGTGCAGTTGGGCGTGGAGACGATGTTACGCGGCCGGTCGCGCGCGTCCTGAGGGTTGACCTCGGGCACCACCAGCGGGACGTCGGGCTCCATCCGGAACGTGCCGGACTTGTCGATGGCGATCGCGCCACGCTCGGCCGCGATCGGCACCCAGACGGCCGACACCTCGTCGGGCACGTCGAAGATGGCGATGTCGATGCCGTCGAAAACCTCGGGCGCCAGCGCCTGCACGACCACGTCCTCGCCGCGGACCTGGAGCACCTTGCCCGCCGAGCGCGGGGAGGCCACCAGGCGCACCTCACCCCAGATGTCGTCCCGCGTCGAGACGATGTCCCGCATGACGGTGCCGACGGCGCCGGTGGCGCCGATCAGTGCGAGATTGGGCCTGCTCATCGTCCTGAACCTCCATACACAACGGCTTCGACCTGGTCGGACTCGAGATCGAAGGCGCGGTGCGCGGCGGCCACGGCCGCGTCGACACCGTCCTGCTCGACGATCACGGAGATGCGGATCTCCGAGGTGGAGATCATCTCGATGTTGACCCCCACGTCGGCGAGGGCCGCGAAGAACGTCGCCGTGACGCCGGGGTGCGAGCGCATGCCCGCGCCGATCAGCGACACCTTCCCGATCTGGTCGTCGAAGAGCACAGACTCGAAGGCGATGTCTCCCTGGATCTTCTTCAGCGACGTCAGCGCGGTCGAACTGTCGGTCGTCGGCAGCGTGAAGGAGATGTCGGTGCGGCCCGTCGCCGCGGCCGAGACGTTCTGCACGATCATGTCGATGTTGACCCCGGCGTCGGCCAGGGTTTTGAAGATCGCGGCAGCCTCACCGACCTTGTCGGGCACCCCGACAACAGTGATCTTGGCCTCGCTCCGGTCGTGCGCGACGCCGGAGATGATCGGCTGCTCCATCTCGGTTCCTTCGGTGTAAGGGTCGGAGACGACCCACGTGCCTTCCCTGTTGCTGAAAGAGCTTCGTACGTGAATCGGCAGGTCGAAGCGGCGAGCATACTCGACGCACCGCAGGTGCAGAATCTTCGCCCCGCAGGCCGCCATCTCCATCATCTCGTCGTAGGAGATCCTGGGGATCTGGCGTGCCCCGGGCACGATGCGCGGGTCCGCGGTGAAGATGCCGTCCACGTCCGTGTAGATCTCGCAGACATCCGCCTCCAGCGCCGCCGCCAGCGCGACCGCGGTGGTGTCGGAGCCGCCACGGCCCAGCGTGGTGATGTCCTTGGTGTCCTGCGAGACGCCCTGGAAGCCGGCCACGATCGCGATGTGGCCCTGGTCGAGCGCCTCACGGATGCGGCTCGGCGTCACGTCGATGATGCGCGCCTTGCCGTGTGTCGAATCGGTGATCACCCCGGCCTGCGAGCCCGTGAACGAACGGGCTTCGTGGCCCAGATTGGCGATCGCCATCGCCAGCAGCGCCATCGAGATGCGCTCCCCGGAGGTCAGCAGCATGTCGAGCTCGCGGCCCGGAGGCAGCGGCGACACCTGCTCGGCCAGGTCGAGCAGCTCGTCGGTGGTGTCGCCCATCGCGGAGACGATGACGACCACGCTGTTGCCGGCTTTTTTCGTCGCGACGATGCGCTGCGCGACCCGCTTGATGCAGGACGCGTCGGCAACGGACGAACCACCGTACTTTTGCACAACGAGGGCCACGAGAGTCTCCCGGTCTGGACTGTGAGCTGCCAGTCTACTTGGGCTGTCTCATGCCACTCAGGTCTAGACCACTATGTGGACGCCCCTAGGCGGTGGTGGCCTCCTCCGCCACGTCCAGCCGCGAATGCGCGGCCAGGGCCTGCAGCGCGCGCATGGCCGCGCCCGCGTGGTTGCCCCAGGTGTTGAAGTAGGAGTATTGCCACCACCACAGGGCCTCGTGCGGCCGGCCCGCCTGATAGTGGCGCAGCCCGTGGATGAGGTCGGCGGCGACCGCCGTCAGGTCGTCCGAGAGCCGGTAGGGCGTCACGGAGGTGTCCTTGTACGGATCGAACACCTCGGCGTAGTCGTCCACCGCCTCCAGCAACTCGCCCAGCGCCGTGCGCACCCCGTCGATGTCGGGATCCTCGCCCAGCGGGGGCTCGTAGTTGCCGGAGAGGATCACGTCCTGGTTGGCGCCGAGCTTGGCTCCCGCCAGGCTCACCTGCGCCACCTCGACGAGGAGCAGCGACCAGATGGCGTCGCCCCCCTCGCCGCCGGCCACCCTCGCCAGGCCGTCCACATAGTTCTGGGCGTGTCCGGCGATCTCCTCCGCCAGGGCGCTCCACTCGTCAGACATCCAGCAGCCTCCGTCCCTCGAACGCGCGGCCCAAGGTCACCTCGTCGGCGTACTCGAGATCACCGCCGACAGGCAGACCGCTGGCCAGTCGTGTCACTTTCATGCCCATCGGTTTGACCAGACGGGCCAGGTAAGTAGCCGTCGCCTCACCCTCAAGGTTGGGGTCCGTGGCGAGGATGAGCTCCGTGATCCGGCCGTCCGCCAGCCTGGTCATGAGCTCACGAATGCGCAGGTCCTCGGGACCGACGCCGTCGATCGGGCTGATCGCGCCGCCGAGGACGTGGTAGGTGCCGCGGAACTCGCGCGTCTTCTCGATCGCGACGACGTCCTTGGACTCCTCCACCACGCAGATCACGTGCGTGTCGCGGCGCGGATCGCGGCAGATGCGGCACTCCTCCTCGGCCGCCACGTTGCCGCACGTCCGGCAGAACCGGACCTTCTCCTTGACCTCCAACAGCGCGTGCGCCAGCCGCTTGACGTCGGCAGGATCGGCCGCCAGCAGGTGGAACGCGATTCGCTGCGCGCTCTTGGGACCGACGCCGGGCAACAGGCCCAGCTCGTCGATCAAGTTCTGGACGACCCCTTCGTACATCGTCTAAAACCCTGGCAACTGGCCGAGGCCGCCGCCGCCCAGGCCCTGGGCCAGCGGACCGAGCTTCTCCTGCTGCAGATCGGCCGCCGCCCTGACCGCGTCGCGCACGGCGGCGATCACCAGATCGGCGATCGTGTCGGCCGTGTCCTGCGGGTCGGCGGCGTCGATGACGCTCGGATCGATCTTGAGCTCGAGCAGCTCGCCCGAGCCGTTGACGACGGCCGTGACCAGGCCGCCGCCGGCCGAGCCCTCGATCTGCGCGTCGTTGAGCTCCTGCTGGGCGCTCACAAGCTGCTGCTGCATGAGCTGTGCCTGCTCCAGCAGCTGCTGCAGGTTGACATCCCCTGGGTTCACCGTCGTGCGCTCCTCGTGGCTCCGGTTCTTGACTGCCACGAGCCTACGGTGTTTGTGCCTCGTCATGTACTGGGGGCATACAGGTGTTTCGCACGGCTCCGGTCTGGCCGGGTCCCGGCCCCCCTCCAGTGCCCGAGACCCGGCCGCACGTCGACCGGAGCGGCCGCACCACGCCGACGCGTTGCACCGGAACGCTAGCCACGAGAACGTTGCACACACGTTGCGATGATTCAATCACCCTAAGCAATCCCCCGAACGGGTTGCGCAGGCAGGCCCGCACCACGGATGCTCGCCATAGGCGTTGATTACTTGGAGTGGCCGATGAGTTACGCTCACCTTGACGCATACTCCCGCCTTCTGCGCACGGCGCACGAGACGGTGACGTCAGAGGCACTGACGCCCACCGTGCCCCGCAGGCTGATCAGCGCGTCCTGGCGACGCTCCTTGGCCGCCGGCATCGATCCCGACGCCACGGCCGCCCCCCTCGCCTACGGCCCCGCCCACCTTGACCAGGTACGCGAGTCCCACCCGCTCCAGCCGCTGCTCCCCCTGCTCACCCAGACGCTCCAGCAGGCGGCCAACGACAGCGAGCACATCATGGTCGTGACCGACGACCAGGGCCTGGTCCTGTGGCGCGACGGCCACCCCACCACCCTGAGCCGCGCCGACCGCGTGGGCCTCGCCGATGGGCACCGCTGGTCCGAGGACACCGTCGGCACCAACGGCATCGGCACCGCCCTCGCCACCCGGCGGCCGGTGCACGTCTACTCCGAAGAGCACCTCATGCGTGTGCTGCACATCTGGTCGTGCAGCGCCGCCCCGATCACCGACCCGGAGACCGGTCGGATCCTCGGCTGCGTCGACGTCAGCGGCACCGCCCCCAGCCTCCACCCCGCCACCATCGCCCTGGTGGGCGCCACGGCCAGGCTGGCCGAGACCCAGCTCACCTTGCACATGCACGAGCGCGACGAGTCCCTGCGCCGCCGCTACGAGTCCGCGCGCTGCGGCTCGGCCATCCTGCTCTCCCCCAGCGGCCGCGTCATCGCCGGCGACCCGGCCGGCCACCTGGGCGACCGCATCGAACTGCCCGCCACCGGCGAGCGCATGATCCTCCGCGACGGCCGCGTGGCGCTCCTGGAGCCCTACTCCGACGGCTACCTCCTGTGCCCCACCCCCGACGCCCCGCCGCCCCCGCTCACCCTCAGCCTCCTCGGCGACGGCCCGCCTTCGGCCGTCCTCAGCGGTCGCAAGCTCCCGCTCTCCCTCCGCCACGCCGAGATCCTCGCCCTGCTCGCCCTCCACCCGCGCGGCCTGACCGCCGAGCAGCTCTCCTTCCACCTGTACGGCGACGACGGCAACCCGGTCACCATCCGAGCCGAGATCCACCGCCTGCGCGCCCAGCTCGGCGCCGCGATCGACGCCAAGCCGTACCACCTGACCTCTCCCGTGGAAGCGGACTTCCTGGACCTACGCCGCCTGCTGACGGCCAACGACCCCGCCTCCCTGGCCCGCGCCTACCCCGGCCCCCTGCTGCCCCGCTCAGAGTCCCCCGAGATCCGCCGCGAACGGGACGAGCTCGAAGTCCAGGTCCGCACCTGCCTCCTCCAGCGGGGCTCCCCCCAGGACCTGTGGGCCTACGCCCAGACCGCCAACGGCCGCGAGGACTTCCAGGTCCTCGAACGCATCATCAGGGCCCTCCCCCCGGCCGATCCCCGGGCCGCCGCCGCCCGCGCCCGCCTCCGCACCAGCTAGCGGCTCGCCCGGCCGGTCAGCCCAGCTTGAGCAGGAGGTCGGTGAGCTCGGCCGGCACAGTGATCATGCAGTCGTGGCCGGTCGCCAGCTCCCACACCTGTGCCGGGTCGCCGTTGGGCTGGATCGCGGGCACGGGCCGACGGGTGATGCCTTCCGGCACGCCGGCGGTGCAGTGGATGTGCGCCCGTGGGATCGCGTTCACGGCCGGGTTGTCCAGCCGGACCGGCTGCTGGAGGCAGCGCACCGGCTGATCCGACAGCATCGCGCGCAACCAGGCGACATCCGCCGGGTCGGTCACCCCGAACAGGCCGAAGGGCGGCGGCCTCTCGGGGAGCGGCGGCACCCGCCAGCCGGTGCCGGACTTCACGGCGAGGTCGATCAGGGTCTGGGTCACGGGCTGGGCATCGACCGCGCTCTCGCCGTCCTCCGGGACCATCGCGTCGAGGTAGACCAAGCGTGCGATCCGATCCGGGACCTGGTTGGCCACGGACGAGATGACCAGCCCGGCGTAGCTGTGTCCCACCAGGACCACCTCGGTGAGGTCCTCCTCGGTGATCAGACTGACGATGTCGTCGACGTGGGTGTCGAGCCCCACCTCGGGGCCGAGCAGATGCGCCTTGTCGCCGTACCCGGTCAGCGACGGCGCGATCACCCGATGTCCGGCCGACGCCAGCAACGGGACCACCCGCTCCCAGCACTGCCCGCTATGCCAGGCACCGTGGACCAGCAGATATGTTGACATGATTCGCTCCTTTTCGATGGGCCGCAGACCACGCTGCCGCCCGTGCTCCACCGGAGCCAGAGCCCCCGCGATCCTGGGGGTGACAGGACCAGGCACCCACCCGGTCGCGCGAACTACGGTGGAGAGATGCGCGACGAACCGAACCCGCTGGGCGACTACGTGCGTGCCCGCCGTGAGCTCGTCACCCCCGAGCAGGCCGGCATCCCCGTTCTGGGGCTACGGCGCGTGCCGGGCCTGCGGAGGGAAGAGGTCGCGATGCTCGCCGGCATCAGCGCCGACTACTACCTGCGCCTGGAGCAGGGCCGCGACCGCAACCCCTCCGTGCAGGTCCTGGAGTCCCTCGCCCGCGTGCTGCGACTCGACGACGACGCGACGGCGTACCTGCTACGCCTGGGCGCCGACAAACCCCGCCGGCGCCGACGCCGGCCCCGGAAGGAGACCGTCCCTCCCGGCATCACCCAGCTCGTCGCCACGCTCCCGCTTCCCGCCTACGTCGAGGGCCGCTACTTCGACGTCCTGGCCGCCAACGCCCTGGCGACCGCCCTGTCACCGCGCCTCGTGGCGGGAGGCAACCGCCTGCGGGACATCTTCCTCGACCCCGCCGAGCAGGCCCTCTACCCCGACTGGGAGAGCGCCACCGGGGGCATGGTCGCGGGCTTCCGCGACTCCGTCGGCACCGACACGGACGACCCCCGATTCATCGAGCTCGTCGGAGAGCTCTCCCTCGCCAGCCCCCGCTTCAGCCGCCTCTGGGCCCGCCACGACGTAGAGGCGTGCGAAGGCGCCCCCAAGCGCATCGACCACCCCCAGGTCGGTGGCCTGCACCTGCACCGGGAGAGGCTGGGCATCGGCGGCGCGCCCGGCCGGACGCTCGTCATCTACCACCCGGGCCCCGGCACCGACAACGCCGACAAACTAGCCCTCCTCGCCTCCATCACCCAGACACCGCCCACACCTCAGCGCACGACCCCCCACGACCAGGCGGGAGCGGCCGACCGGGACGAGCCGGCGGCCGAGGACAAGCCGCAGCCGGCTCCCGGACGGTGACGAGGACCTTCAGCGCGGTTCCGAGCAGAAACGAGGTCGTCGGCAAGCCCGACAGCAGCGGGCGATACGAACCGGGGACCTGCATGCCCACCCGAGCCGTCCGGCACCTCCGGTCAACGCCATGCGCTCGCACCTTCACCCGAAGAACCGTCCATGGCGAAAAGCGTCCGAGATCAACGATCTCGCCGCAGCGTGCGGCGTCAGGCGTGGTCGATCTCGCCCTGACATGAGGCGCGAGTGGGGTCGTCCCACTCGCCGTGATCGGAGATCGGCGATCCCGCAGTGCCCAGAGGTGTCAGGAATCGTCCGTATTGCCGTGAGGCGTCAGTGGTCGATTTCGCCGATCACCTGGGCACCCAGCTCACGCTGGAGAAGGGCCATGCCCGATGCCGCGTCGACATCGGCGCCCGCGTCGTTCAGCGGGTCGACGTCGTCGGCGTAGGCGTTCTTGCCACGGCCCGGGACGGCGTCCGGCCAGGCCGGAGAGCCCTGGGAGCCCTGGGGGGTCTGGGAGGGTGCCTTGCGTGCGCCGGCCACGCGGGGACCCGCCTGGGCGGCGGCTCTGGCGGCCGAACGGGCGGCGGCCAGGCCGGTGCCCGGCGCCGCTCCCCCTCGGGGCCCCGCACCCGCCGACGCCTGGGTGGGGTCGGGTGTGGGAGGCGACCCCGGCCCGGGATCGTCAGGGGCGGACGGCCAGGACTCGTCCGTCGTCTGAGGGCCGCCCGACGACGAAGGACCGGTCGAACGAGCCTCGTCCATCGCCGTACGGCTCCGCGCCGGCGACGCCGCACCGTCGGCTTGAACGGCGACACCCTGAGGCGTCTGCACCGCGACGCCACCATCGGCCTGCGTCCCCACGCTGCCGGACTCCCCCGAACCGGACGCCGTACCGGACAGCCCCGAACCGGGCCCCGCACCGGATGGCCCCGCACCCCAGCCAGACCCCGCGCCGGGCTGCTCTCCTTGCGGGTCTGCCGAAGCGCCCGTGTGGCCGTCTGCCGCACCACCCTGGCCCGCATGGGCATCCGAGGATGAGCGTACGGAACCACCCGAATGCGGCCCGGCCGGACCGCCCGGATGCGTACCCGAAGGTCCACCGGGATGCGGCCCCGCGGGCCCGCCCGAGTGCGGACCCGACAGACCGCCCGAAGGCCCCCCGGAGTGCGGCCCGGACTGGGGACCGCGTGAGATCTGCTGCGGCGCGGAACCTCCGCCCACCACCGCCTCGACCCGCCAGGTGCCGCCGAGCACGTCGCCCAGCGCACTGGCCACCACGGCGTCCTTGCCGCCGCCGGTGAAGTTCTTCATCGCGCCGACCTGCAGGAAGCCGAGCGTGACCACGTTGCCTTCGACGCCCACCACCTGGGCGTTGGTGCTCACGTTAGACCAGGCCGCGATGCTGCGCTGCTTCAGCGCGGCCAGAACCACCGGCCACTGCTGCTGGATCGTGGCCGTACCACCCGCCGTGACACCGGACGGGGCGTGAGCGGGTGGCGCGGCAGGGGCCGGCTGCGCCGCCGGAGCCCCGGGACGAGCCGTCTCGGGCCAGTCGTCAGCCGCCCGCCGCGCCTGGGTGTCCGCCCCCGAGGGGTCGAACGCCTGCCCGCTCGGGGTGTTGACGGTGGCACCGTGGGCAGCCGCGGCCTGGCCATCCTGTCCGGCAGGCGCGCCGGAACCGGCCTGCGCACCAGAAGCATCCTGTACGGCTCGCGTACCGGGACCATCCTGAGCGGCAGGCGTACCAGGACCTGCCTGCACGGCTCGCGTACCGGGACCTGCCTGTGCGGCGGCTGAGCGGGCGGCCATGTGCGCCACGGCGCCGCCGCGTTCGAGGCGCTCCAGGCGGACGAGCAGGGCGGCCTCGCCCTGCGCGGCCGCCGGGAGCAGGACGCGGGCGCACATGAGCTCCAGCAGGAGGCGCGGCGAGGTGGCGCCGCGCATCTCGGTGAGGCCGTTGTTGAAGATCTCGGCGGCGCGGGTGAGCTCGGCGGGCCCCATCGAGGCGGCCTGCTGGACCAGCCGCTCCAGCTCGTCGGCCGGGCGGTCGAGCAGGCCGCTGGAGGCCGCCTCGGGGACGTTCGCGAGGATGACCAGGTCGCGGAAGCGCTCCAGGAGGTCGGCGGCGAAGCGGCGAGGGTCGTGGCCGCCCTCGATGACCCGGTTGACGGCGTGGAAGACCTGGGCGCCGTCGTGCGCGGCGAAGGCGGCGACGACCTCGTCCAGCAGGTCGCCGTCGGTGTAGCCGAGCAGCGAGACGGCCTTGGCGTAGGTGATGCCCTCGTCGTCGGCCCCGGCGAGGAGCTGGTCCAGGATGGACAGCGAGTCACGCGCGGATCCGGCGCCGGCCCGGACGACGAGCGGCAGCGCGGGCGGCTCGAACGGGACGCTCTCCGAGGAAAGGATCTCCTCCAGCAGCGCGCGGAGCGTCGCGGGCGGCATCAGCCGGAACGGGTAGTGGTGGGTCCGCGACTTGATGGTGCCGATGACCTTTTCCGGCTCGGTCGTCGCGAAGATGAACTTCAGGTGCGGCGGGGGCTCCTCGACGAGCTTGAGCAGCGCGTTGAAACCCTCGCGGGTCACCATGTGCGCCTCGTCGATGATGTAGATCTTGTAGCGCGCGGACACCGGCGCGAAGAAGGCCCGCTCCCGCAGGTCACGCGCGTCGTCGACACCACCGTGGGAGGCGGCGTCGATCTCGATCACGTCGAGGTGGCCGGGCCCGGTCGGGCCGAGCGCGACACAGGACTCGCAGACGCCGCAGGGGTCGGGCGTGGGGCCCTGCTCACAGTTGAGCGAGCGGGCCAGGATGCGGGCGCTGGAGGTCTTGCCACATCCGCGGGGACCGCTGAACAGGTAGGCGTGGTTGATGCGGCCCGTGCGCAACGCCTGCCGCAGCGGGTCGGTGACGTGTTCCTGGCCCTTGACCTCCGCGAAGGTCCCGGGCCGGTACTTGCGGTAAAGCGCAAGGCTCATGCGACCATCCCGCCTGCGAGGGGCTCCCAACGAAGAGACCCCTCGCACACCCGCCAGAGCCCGCTTATCCTTGCTGCCTTCCGGCCCTGGGGAGGTTCACAGGATGACGCCGCGCGAGGGGTCCTTCCACAGTCTAGCGGGACACGGCAGTGCTCGCTCCAGCCCTTCGCGACGGGAATCTCGTACGGCTTGCGGCGGGAAATGATGGTCACCACACCTCTGGAAGTCCGGTAAGCTCATCGACGGAGGATTCGCCTAGTGGCCGAGGGCGCACGCTTGGAAAGCGTGTAAAGGGCAACCTTTCGGGGGTTCAAATCCCCCATCCTCCGCCAGTTCAGCAGGGGTGCGCCGTGATCACGGCGCACCCCTGCTGGCGTTCTGGTCTCAACGGATGAACTGCTCGGCTTCGAGCTTCCGTTCGGTGAACCGGAGGGTAGGCGGGCAACGTCATCAACGTGTGAAGCCCCTTCATTGGAGCGGCATCGTCCTGGCGGCGGTCCTGCTTCTCGCCGCGGTCGTCCTGGTTCCGGGCATGGTCGGCGAGCCCGCGCCGCCGGTGCCTGCTTCGTGTCCGCAGCGATGGGACAGCGACGAGATCGGCCACTGGGTGCCGGCCGCCGCCGGCCTCGACGGAGTCGAGGACTCGCTCGTCCCCGGTACGCCCACGAGCGCGTTGATCTGCGCCTACCCCGGGCTGAACTCGAATCCGGGCGGGGAGTCACTCGCCGGATCACGGATCTTGACCGACCAGGCCAAGTCGATGGCCTACGACCTGGGCTACCTTCCGGTCACCACCGATCGCCTCGAGAAACTCTGCACCGTGGTGGGCGGGCAGATGACCAACTACCTCATCCGGTTCGCCTACCCCGACGGCCAGGCGTTGTGGGTGGGCAGCGCCGAAGAGGTCAACTCCTGCGTCACGACCACCAATGGCACGGTCGTCAGCGATTCGTACGTCGGGCCCAGCATCACCGCTGCCTACCGCACCGGCACCTGGGCACTCCTCCCGCCGAAGGACCCTTGCGACCCGGCGACCCGACGGCGGGGACAGAATGAGCAGATGGTGCCCGATGGGGCGATCAAGGTGCTGATCTGTCGAGATGGCCTCAATGGGAACTCCACACCCCGCCCATCTCGCGGGCTGGAGCATGGAGAGCAGCAGGCGCGCGAGCTGGCAGCGGGGCTGAACTCGCTGGACGCCGAACCGGGCGGGAACACGTGCCAGGAAGTCGGCGGTGGACGACGGGAGCCGTTCCTTCTGCAATTCGGCTATGCGGAGGGACCGCCGGCCTGGGTGCGCATCCTTTCCCATTGCCGGCCTTCGGTGAACAACGGGGCGCTGGTAGGGGATCTGGACGACGCACTTCTTGATCGGGTACGGCGACTGGCGCCGCCTGCCTGACGCCCCGCCGGATAGGCGATCACGCCGCTGGAAATGATCAGGGCATCGCTTCGCCAGATCGCTAGGCTACGACGATGGACCGCGTGACCGAGGTGCCCGAAGATTCTGCGACACGGCGTTCTGCCCGGGGTTCGGCCGCGACCCGCGCTGCGGATCCGGCCCGGGTGAATGACTACGACGGCTTCGCCGAGGCGTACTCCGCGGAGACCGAGAACAACATCTTGAACGCGCACTACGCCCGGCCCGCGATCGTCACGCTCGCCGGGGATGTGACCGGTCGCCGGATCCTGGACGCCGGTTGCGGCTCAGGCCCCCTGTCCGCTGCCCTACGCGACCGCGGTGCCGTCGTCACCGGCGTCGACGCCAGCGCCGGGATGCTGGCGTTGGCCAGGCGGCGGCTCGGTGACGACACGGACCTGCGCGTGGTCGACCTCGGCGACCGCCTGCCGTTCGCCGACGGGGCGTTCGACGACGTGGTCGCGTCGCTGGTGCTGCACTACCTGGAGGACTGGGCGCCGACGCTGGCCGAGATGCGGCGCGTGCTCAGGCCCGGCGGCCGACTGATCGCGTCGGTGCACCATCCTTTCGTGGACTACATGATCCAGAGTCCTCGGCCCGACTATTTCGCGACCACCAGCTACACCGACGCATGGACGTTCAACGGACGGTCCTTCCCGATGACCTTCTGGCGCAGGCCGTTGCACGCGATGACCGATGCCTTCACCACCGCCGGGTTCCGCCTTGCCGTCATCAGCGAGCCGCAACTCGACCCGGCCGTCCGTGAGCTGTTCCCCGACGAATTCGATGACTTCTCGGGAAAACTCAGCTTCCTGTTCTTCGTTGCCGAAGTGCCGCCGTCTGCTGCGGGCTCGGACGCCCAGCTACCTGCTCGCGGTCCTCGCCCTGCTCAGTAGCCAGGTGAGGTATTGCAGAGCTGGAGGGAGGCATCTACAGCAGAGCCGACATCCGCTTCGCCTGATCGGCCCGGGTGTCCCCGCGAGTCCGCAGCAGCCAGTACAGCGCGAGCAGGCGACGGCACTCGGTGAGTCTGCCAGCCTCCTCAGCGGTCAGGTCCAGGCGCTCCAGTACGGCGGTCATGCCGGCGGGGCCGTCGCGCCAGACCGAGATGTGCTCGATGACCTCGGCCAGTTCGAAGGCACGGTCGCTGCGGCCGGAGTACTCGAAGTCGATGACGCGGACATCGGTTCCGTCCCACAGGTAGTTGGCCAGGTTCCCGTCGCCGGTGCCGAACACCGGAGTGCCGGGCCGCGCCAGCAGCTCCTCCAGCCTCGGCTGTTCCACCCAGCTCGCAGCCTGGCCGAGCACGTCAGCGACCGCAGGGTCTCCGTCGGGATGAACCGTCGCGGACCAGGTTCGTACTTGCCGGAGGAGTTCGACCGGATGTCCGGCACGCGCCGGCACCCGCTCCAGCACGGGCCGAGGAATCGCGTGTTGGACTCTCGTCACGGCCCCGGCCAGGGCGTCGGCCATGTGCCCGCCGATCGGTCCACGTACGGCGGCGCCGGCGAGCCTGGACATCACCACGGTCGGCGGGTCGGCGTCCGGCTCGGCGCTCACCGGGGCGGGCGCCAGCCCAGGCACGTACGCGTGGAGCAGCTCCAGGGCTCGCCATTCCCGCTCGGGCTGGTCATGGCCGGTCGATCCGTATCGCTTGATCACCACATCCTGCCGCAGCTCGATCTCATGATCTCCCACACGCTTTCCTCTCTTGCCGAGACCCCGGGATCAGGAAGGCAGGATGGCGATGTCGCCGGAGTCACTGGTCAGGGTGAGCGAGCGCGGGGCCGAGGGGTCGTGAACGGTGTTCAGTTGCTCGTTGCCGGAGTCGGTGGTGGACACGACGTTGTACGGGCCTTCGGGCACCCGTACCACGGTCTTGCCCGAGTCCGTCGACGTCTCGACCTTGTCGGGCGGGGCGGCGAAGGCGAGGGTGATGGCGCCCGAGTCCGTCGACGTCTCCACCTTGCCGGGCCGGGCGGCGAAGGCGAGGGTGACGGCGCCCGAGTCGGTCTTGGAGACGACCTGCTTGCCCATGAGCCCGTCGGCCTCGATCGCGGCCGAGTCGGTGGTTGCCTCGACGTCGCCGGACAGATCCCGCAGCGTCACCTTGCCCGAGTCGCTGACGGTCTTGACGCGCAGCCCCCGGGGGATCTCGACCTGGTAGCCGACGTCGCAGTTGCCGGCCATCCAGCCACCGGGGCAGGTGAAGGTGAGCACCAGGGTGCCGCCCCGCGTCTCGTGGGTGGTGGTGGGCTTCCTCTTCTGCCAGGTGAGGTGCTCGGTCACGTGGATGCCCGCCCGGGCGGACTCGATCACCTCGATCTGGCCCGAGTCGGTCTCGACCTCGATCGCGGTCACCTTGTCCGCGACGTCGTAGGACGCCGTGTCACTGTTGACGGGCCCGGCGAGACCGCATCCCGTCAACAGCGCCGCGAGCGCCAGCGATCCCGCGACCACACCTGATCTCCGAATGCTCATGGCACCGAGTCTCCTGCAAGGCGGCCGGAGCAGCGTCCGGGACGACCCTGAAACCTCCCTGAGTGCCTATCCAGAGGGCTAGGCCGTCGTGAGGGCCTTGGAGCGGTCGGTGGCGAGGTGGACGGCCATGCCGCCGAGCACGGTGCCCATGAAGTAGCGCTGCGCGCGCACCCACAGCGGCCTGCTGGCGAGGAAGGCGGCCAGGCCACCCGCCGAGATGACGATCAGGCCGTTGACCAGGGTGCCGACGGCGATCTGCGCCGAGCCGAGCACCAGGCTCTGCAGCAGGACATGGCCCATGGCGGGGTCGATGAACTGCGGCAGCAAAGACAGGTACAGAATTGCGATCTTGGGGTTCAGCAGGCAGGTGAACAGGCCCATGGCGAACAGCCTGCGGGCCGGCTCGACAGGCAGCTCGCGGGTCTCGAACGCCGAGGTGCCGCCCGGCTTGACCGCGTTCCAGGCGAGCCAGAGCAGGTAGGCGGCGCCGGCGAGCTTCAGTGCGGTGTACGCGGCCGGCACGTAGGCGAAGATGGCCGTCAGGCCCAGGCAGGTGGCCGTCAAATAGGTGGTGAAACCCAGGAAGACGCCCATGAGCGAGATGAGCCCCGCCTTGCGGCCTTGGGTGATCGACCTGGAGACCAGGTAGATCATGTTCGGCCCTGGTGTGAGAACCATGCCCAGAGAGACCAGGGCGATCCCTAACATTCCACCCGTCATATCGGCATATTAAGGGCAAGCCTTGACTGAGCCCTTGGCCGGGGCCAGAGGCATTCCGACCTCCCTTTCGGGGAAGTCGCCACCTGGCAACCCCAGCGGAAGGGACACGCCATGGACTTCAGGGACGACGTCAACCTCGACTCCTCACAGGTCGAGGATGCCGGCGGAGGAGGCGGCGGCAGGTTCCCGCGCGGCGTGATCATGGGTGGCGGAGGCATCGTCAGCCTGATCGCGCTCGTCCTGGTCTTCGTCCTGAACAACGTGGGCGGCGGCGTCGAACCCGCCCAGCGACAGCCCCCGGCGAACCTGGCCGAGCGGTGCCAGACGGGCAAGGACGCCGACCAGACGGAGAAGTGCCAGGTCGTGGGCGTGGTCAACAGCATCCAGGACTACTGGAAGACCGAGCTGCCGACCTACCGCCCGGCCAAGACCGTGCTGTACTCGGGCGGCGTGCGCACCGCGTGCGGGGCCGCCGACTCCTCCGTCGGCCCCTTCTACTGCCCCGGCGACCGGCGCGTCTACCTGGACCTGAGCTTCTTCGACCAGCTGCGGAGCCGGTTCGGCGCCCAGGGCGGCCCCTTCGCGCAGGCGTACGTGATCGCCCACGAGTACGGCCACCATGTGCAGAACCTGCTCGGCGCCCTGGAAGGCGGCAGTTCGGTGGCGGTCGAGCTGCAGGCCGACTGCTACGCGGGCGTGTGGGCCAAGAACGCCTACGAAGGCGGTTTCTACGAAAAGCCGTTCACCGACACCGAGATCGCCGAGGCGCTCGACGCGGCGGCCGCCGTGGGCGACGACCGGATTCAGGGGCGCAGCGGTGGCAGGGTCGATCCCGAGTCGTTCACGCACGGCAGCTCGAAACAGCGCGTGGCCGCCTTCCAGCGCGGATACGCAACCGGAAATTCCGCCGGATGCACGGCCGACGAGCTGGTTTGATCTCCGCCGAGAACGCAAGTAATCGAAATCACGCCTAAAATCAGTGGGGTGATCTTCAAGCTCGTCGGCGACGGACGCCCTTATCCCGAACACGGCACGTCCAACCGCGAGTGGGCCCAGATACCCCCGCGGCAGGTCCGGCTCGACTCCCTGATCACCACCAAGGCCATGCTGGACCTGCACTCGCTGCTCGCCGCCGACTCCACCTTCTACGGCGACCTGTTCCCCCACGTCGTCCAGTGGCGGGGCGAGCTCTACCTTGAGGACGGCCTGCACCGGGCACTGCGCGCGGCCCTGCACCAGCGCTCGATCCTGCACGCCAGAGTTCTCGAACTGCCGAGCTGACCCGAAACCGCTCGCGGTTCAATGGCATCCATGGACCAGGCAACCGCTCGCGAACGTTTCGTAGCGGCGCGGACGGCCACGCTCGCCACCGCGGACACGGCCGGGACCCCGCATCTCGTGCCGATCGTGTTCGCCGTGGACGGGGACGTGATCGCGTTCGCCGTCGACCACAAGCCGAAGACCACCACGCACCTCCGGCGGCTGCGAAACATCGCCGAGAACGACCGCGTCTGCCTGCTGGTCGACCACTACGACGACGACTGGTCACGCCTGTGGTGGGTCAGAGCCGACGGCCGGGCCGCCATCGCCGGGGATCCCGCTCGATGGATCGAGCGGCTGGCGGATCGTTATGAGCAGTATCGGGACCGGCCGCCGGAGGGGCCTGTCGTCACCATCACGGTCGACAGGTGGCGAGGATGGTCGGCTCAGTGAACGAAAAGGGCCCCCGAGAGATCGGGGGCCCTTTCGGGTGGCGGTGGTGGTGGGATTTGAACCCACGGATGAGTTGCCCCATCACACGCTTTCGAGGCGTGCGCCCTCGGCCACTAGGCGACACCACCGTCGACGAGCTTACCGGATCCGCCGAGTGGCGAAGAACTTCTTGAGAACCGCGGAGCTCTCCTCGGCCAGCACGCCCATGACGACCTCGGGGCGGTGGTTGAGCCTGCGGTCCCTGACGACGTCCCAGAGCGAGCCGACGGCTCCCGCCTTGTCGTCGACCGCGCCGTACACGATCCTGTCGATCCTCGACTGGACGGCGGCTCCCGCGCACATGGTGCAGGGTTCGAGCGTGACGACGAGCGTGCAGCCGGTCAGCCGCCACTGGCCGCGCCGCCGGGCGGCCTGCCTGAGGGCGAGCACCTCGGCGTGCGCGGTGGGGTCGGCGGCGCTCTCGCGGTCGTTGCCGGCGGCGGCGAGGACCTCGCCGAGCGGGCCGAGCACCACGGCGCCGACGGGCACCTCGCCCCTGGCTCCCGCGGCGGCGGCCTCGTCCAGGGCGAGACGCATCGCGTCCGCGTGGTTCACCGCAAGCGGTCGAGCTCGTCGGCGAAGGACAGCCGCTCGGCCAGCACCGAGAGGATGTCGGCCGGCAGCATCCCTTCCTCCATGCTCAGCTCCAGCAGCTCCTCGGAGGTCACGCCCAGGTCGCTGAGCAGCTCGAAGTCGCCTGCCGGGCGCACGCCGAGCTCGGTGGCCTCCTTGTCGGGAGCCACGCCCGCGAACTCGGCGAACAGCTCGCCGAGGTGGTCGGAGAGGATCGCGTGGGCGTCGGAGAGGAACACGCGGGGCTCGTCGTCGCCGCGGTAGCGGACGATGGAGAACCACTCGTCCTCCACCTCGACGCAGAGCAGCGCGAGCTCGTCGCCGGCCAGGCCGAGCGCCTCGACCACGGCGTCGCCGAAGTCGTCGACGATCTCGGAATCACGCAGGTCGACCTCGGCGCCGCTCCAGCCGCCGGAGGTCTTGACGAAGGCCGCGGAGAAGGTGTTCGCCATGTGCGCTCCAGGGGGTCAGTCGAAGACCGATTCGATGGCCCGCTCGAACGGCTCGGAGAAGCCGAGCCGTGCGGCGATGCTGGACAGCACCTCGTCGGGCAGCAGATCGACGTCGCCGGAGAGAATGCCCAGCTCCATCTCGTCCAGTCCGAGGTCAGCGAAGATCGACAGGTCGCCGGCGGGCAGCGCGGTGTCCTCGTCCTGGAGGATCTCGTCGAGCTCGTCCTCGTCGGGAATTGGCACGTCGAGGTAGTCGAGAACCTGTTCGGCCAGCGGGAAATCCCACGACGCGGCGATGTCGGAGAGGAAGACATCGACCCGTTCGCCGAGTACGCGCAGCGCCACGAAGAACTCATCCCCCACGGCGACCAGGCCAATCGTGCCGCTCTCGCTCGGCTGCTGACGCAGGGCCTTGATCAGCCCGTGCAGATCGGACGTGAGCGCGGCAGGCAGCAGCTCGGCGTCCCAGCAGTCGTCCTCGAGATAGACCACGATGGCGAAATCAAGTGCGTCTTCGTCTGTCATCGCGATCCCCCACACCCGACCCTGTCAGTACAGAGCCTCTTCGGTTTCCAATCGTTCCAGACCTGACCGGCCGGCGCGTGCCCCTCCGACCAAATTGTGATCAAAACAGCGGACGCATCGTGTCGGTACGTTCCACACAAGATAGCGTTGTCCTTTATGGAAACCCTCGTCGTCGACCATCCGCTCGTGGCTCACAAGCTCACCGCGCTGCGCGATGTCCGCACCGACTCGCCCACTTTCCGCCGGTTGGCGGACGAGTTGGTGACGCTGCTGGCGTACGAGGCCACGCGAGATGTACGGGTCGCCGACGTGACCGTGGAGACCCCGGTGGCCACGGCCAACGGCGTGCGGATGGCCAAGCCGTACCCACTGGTCGTCCCGATCCTGCGTGCCGGGCTGGGCATGCTCGACGGCATGACCCGGCTGCTGCCCAAGGCGGAGGTCGGGTTCCTGGGCATGGTGCGCAACGAGTCGACGCTGCAGGCCGAGACGTACGCCACCCGGCTGCCGGACGACCTGTCGGGGCGGCAGTGCTACGTCGTGGACCCGATGCTGGCCACGGGCGGCACGTTGTCGGCGGCGGTGCAGTTCCTGTTCGACCGGGGGGCGGTCGACGTCACCGCCCTGTGCCTGCTCGCCGCGCCTGAGGGCCTGGCGCACATGGACGAGGTGTTCGCCAACAGCGGCAAGCCGATCCGGGTGGTGACGGCCGCGCTCGACGAGCGGCTCAACGAGAACGGCTACATCGTGCCGGGCCTCGGCGACGCGGGGGACCGCCTCTACGGCGTGGCCTGACAGGCCCTTTTCCATCACGCGGAGCACCCTCTTCGTTACATACTGTGTTTGCATGGGTACGAAGAGCGAGGAAGGCAACTTCCGCTGGTGGGGGAGCAGGATGAGCGTTTGTCCGATCGCCGGGGTGTTCTCGTGAACGATCGCACCGAGGCGGATCCGAATCCGTACGCGGAAGTGGAGACGGCGCTTCGCGAGGAGTTCGCGGGCGTCCACTCCGCTGCCACCGTAACGCGCTGCGTGGACGCGGCGCACTACGGCGCGCTGGAGGTCACAGGCTACGCGCATCCGAGTCTCGTCGAGCGGATCGCGCGCAAGCATCTCCACGTTCTGGCCCTGGTGGCCAGCGAACGTGGCTAGGCAAGATCGAAACTAGCTCGCGATGCCACCTTTACCCGGGCTCCAGGGTGGGTAATGTATATGGCGGGCGGAGTGGGTAAGTGTACGGAGGCGACAGTGCAGGTCAAAAAAGTCCTGACATACGGTGGTGTCGCGTTTGTCGCGTACTACCTGTTCGCACGACCATCTGATGCCGCTGACGCGGTCAGAGGGGCGTTCGACACCGTGTTCAACGCGGCAGACTCACTGGCTCAATTCGTGAACCAACTCGCATGAGACTTGTGACCCACGGGGACTCTGCTCCGTCGTCGGTCAACCGTTACCTCCTCCCCCACGAACAACAGGTCATCATGGTGCGGCGTCACCCCGCCGTGCTGCTGCGTCCGATCGCCGAGGTGTTCGGCGGCCTGATCATCGCCGGACTGCTCAGCAGGTTCTTCGGCGGAAGCGCGGGGGGTGGCACGGCTCTCGTGGTCGTGTGGTGGCTCTGGTTGCTGCTATTGATCCGTTTTGTCTGGAAAGTCGCGGAGTGGTCGGTCGACTACTTTGTGGTTACCTCGAAACGGATGCTCTTGACCACGGGCCTCATCACGCGCAAGGTCGCGATGATGCCGATCGGAAAAGTCACCGACATGAGCTTCCAAAGATCTCTGGTTGGGCGCATGCTCGGTTACGGAGAGTTCATCCTCGAGTCCGCGGGTCAGGACCAGGCCCTGTCGAACGTCGAGTACATTCCGTATCCGGAGACCCTCTACCTGGAGGTCTGCCAGATGCTTTTCCCAGGCAAGGACGACGGCGACGATTAATCTCCGCTTGGAGAATTCTTCACGCGGGGATACCCGATTCGGCTACTTCATGCAATCATTGCGTGTTGTTGACCCTTCCCCGCCTTGAGAGATGAGATGCCGAGTCAGGGAACCATCGGTGACCGCGTCCGAGGATTGCGGCTGAACAGGCGCATGTCGCAGGCCCAGCTGGCCGGACCCGACCTGTCGGACAGTTATGTCTCGCTCATTGAGTCGGGTAAGCGCACACCGACTCCCGTCGTCGCACGGCTCCTCGCCGAAAGGCTGGGGTGCACCACCGAGTTCCTCCTGCACGGGATCGAGCCTCGGCAGCGCATCGACACCGAGCTCGGCCTGCGTCACGCGGAGCTTGAGCTACAGCACGGCGATCCCGGCGTGGCCGCCGAGCGCTACACGGAGATCGTGAAGGCGGCCGACGAGGACAACGCCATGCTCACGGCGCACGCGCGACTGGGCAGAGCGCGTGCCCTGGAGGCGCAGGGGCGGCTCGGCCAGGCGGTCGAGGCGTTCGAGCGCCTGCGCAGGGAGGCCGCCGCGCACCCCGAGCGCCTGGCGGACCTGCCGCTCACCGTCGCGCTGAGCCGCTGCTACCAGCGGGCCGGCGACCGGCTGCGGGCCCGTGACCTAGCCTGCAAGGCGCTGGAGCAGGCCGAGCAGATGTCCATCACCCAGGGCGAGATCGCCATCGACCTGGCCGCCGCGCTGGTCGTGGCGCGCGGCGACCGTGAGGGGCAGTCCGCCGAGCTCGCGTATGTCAAGAAGGTGCTGGACGTCGCCGGGGTTCCTGAAATTGTGGACCGTTCCGGAGAGATTCACGCGCTCTGGCAGGCGAGCAGCGCGGCGGCCGCGGGCGACGACTCCGCGCTGGCCGTGCGGCTGGCCGACGACGCCGTCAACGCCGGCCGTCAGGAGCGGCTCGCGCTACAGCTGGCCAGGACCGCGATGCACTGGGCCCGACTGGAGAGCGCTCCCCTGAGTGAGGCGGAGCGGCTGTCCGGCGCCGCGGCGCACACGTTCGCCACGGCCACGGGCAGGGAGCGCGAGCACGGCGAGAGCCTCATCGTGCGCGCCAGGGTCCAGCTGCGGGCCGGCGACGCCGCGCTCGCGGGCAAGCTCGCGGGCGAGGCCCTCGCCCTGCTGCCCGACGCTCCCGGCACGGCCCCGGCCGAGGCCAACCTGGTGCTCGCCACGGTCGCGCTCGGTCTGGGCGGCGACCCGGCCACGCACCTCGGCAAGGCCCGCACCCTGCTGGCCGACCGCGACCGGCAGGTGTTCGGCTCCGACCGGCCGGCCGCCCGCTGCTGGCGCGAGCTCGGCGACCTGTACGGCCAGGTGGGAGATCGCACCCAGCAGACGGCCGCCTATCGCAAGGCCCTCGAAGCCGCCGGGGTCCGCTCGACGATGGCCGGGCTCACGGTCGACGCCCCACTTTCCCACTGACCTCCGGGGGGCTCCAGGCCGTCTTCTTCATGCCTGGAGTAGACTAGGGTTCTCCAGTCATTGACTCATAGGATGATTGGTTTCCCCCGGAGGAGGCGCGACTGTGAGTCTGCGTACAGCGCAGCGGGCTTCGCTGGTTGATCAAGTGATCGACCAGCTCAAGGAGCAGATCACCTCAGCGTCGTGGCCGATGAACGGCAAGATCCCGACCGAGACCGTGCTCGCGGAGCAGCTAGGGGTCGGACGTAACACCGTTCGCGAGGCCGTGCGCGCGCTCACTCATGCCGGGCTCCTGGAGTGCCGGCAGGGTGACGGCACCTACGTCCGCGCCACGAGCGAGCTCTCGGGGGCCATGCTCAGGCGGCTGCGGCAGGCCGAGCAGTTGGAGATCCTGGAGGTGCGGCGGGCTCTTGAGATCGAGGCCGCTCGCCTGGCCGCCACCCGGCGCACCGACGAGGACATCGTCCTCATCGAGGCCGCGCTCGCCCAGCGGGACAAGGCCTGGGAGGCCGACGACCCCGACCTCTTCGTCGAGGCCGACCTGGCCTTCCACATGGCCGTCGCGCACGCCACGCACAACTTCGTGCTCATCGACCTGTACGAGGACTTCTCGGCCGCGCTGCGGGCCAGCATCACCGCGGCGGGCACCTCGCTCAACAAGAGCTACATCCCGCACGACGCGATAGCCCGCGCCATCGCCGCCGGCGACGCCACCGCCGCGGAGCGGGCCGGCCACGCGTGCATGGAGCACATCCTCATCGCCCTGACCGACGCCTAGTCACGAGCGCAGCCGCTCGGCGTGGTCGGCGGCGAAGTCCTCGAACGTGCGGGCCTGGTGGCCGACCACCTGCGCGAAGTCGGGGGTGGTGTAGTCGCCCCAACCGGACGCGTACGCCTGGGCGTACTCGACGTTGACCTCCGCCTGCCACTCCGGGAGGCCCGCCGTGAGCATCGCCTGGTGAGCCGCCTCCGGCGACACCGGCTCGTAGCCGATGGGCGTGCCGTGGACGCGGGTCAGCCGGGCGGCCGCCTCGCGCAGGGAGATGCTCTGCGGGCCGGTGATGGTGTAGGTCCTGCCGTGGTGAACCGCCGGATCGCTCAGCACCTCGGCGGCGAACTCGGCGATGTCGCGGACATCGATGAAGCCGATCCGGCCCTCTCCGGTGGGGCCGTAGAGCGTGTCGCCGCTCACCGAGCCGAAGAGGTTCTGCATGAAGAACGCCGGTCGGATGATGGTCCAGCCGAGCCCGGAGGCGGCGAGTTCGGCGTCTGACAGCGCGTGCAGGCGGCCGTTGCGTGTGGGGGCGTCGTGGGCGGCGCCGATCGCCGACATGCGCACGATGTGCCGCACGCCGGCCTGGCGGGCCGCCCATACGGCGTTCATGCTCGCATGCGGCGCCTGGGGGCCCATCGCGGTCAGCAACCACAGCACGTCCACGCCCTTGAACGCCTCCCGCAACGTCTGTGGCCGGTCCAGGTCGCCGACCGCGACCTCGACGCCGGCGGGCGCTTTTGCGGCATCGCGGACCAGCACCCGGACGTCGTCCGTGCTGGGCAGGGCGCGCAGGAGTGCGCCGGAGACGTTCCCGGTGGCACCGGTGATCAAGGTGGTCATGTCAGATCTCGCTCTCATGCGTGGTGCCCTCTTCCGTGGACACCACCTCGGCGATCAGGTCGAAGAAGGCGCGGATACCCGGCAGGTTGGCCCCCTTGGCCCGGGAGGCGGTGAAGTCGTCCGGCGATCGCCACTCCACGACGTCGAGCCACTCGCCGTCGGGCAGGCGGACCAGCCGGGCGCCGAGGAAGCCGGCGCGGTCGGCCCGGAAGTCCGCGATCATGCCCGGTCGTGCCGCCAGTAGCTGGTCAGCGCGCTCGGGAGGCACCCGGAAGCGGGTGAGTTCTACCGTTGTCGTCATACGAGCAGAATATGGTAAGAAATAGTGACAGTCAAAATTAGTGACCATTTGGAGGACGTGGCCGTGCGCCGCAGTGAACGTAAGCAAGCCGATCCCGACCTCGGCATCCTGAGCGGCCGCACGCTGTTCGGCCTGCAGAAGGAGCTGTTCACCACCCTCGCCGAGCAGGGGCATCCGGAGCTCAGGCCGCGCCATGGGGCCGTGCTCGCCTATCTGGACGAGCAGGGCAGCAGGGCCACCGATCTGGCCGCGCAGTCAGGCCAGCACAAGCAGGTCATCGGGACGCTGGTGGACGAGTTGGTCGCGCTGGGCTACGTGGAGCGGCAGCCGGACCCGGCCGACCGCCGGGCCAAGCTGGTCGTGCCCACGGCGAAAGGGCTCGACGAGATGGCCCGCTCGGACGCCATCGTGGCCGCCATCGAGGAGCGGCACGCGCGGGCCGTGGGCGAGGAGGCCTACGCGGAGTTCAAGCGGGTCTACAGGCTGGTGGCGGGGCGGTCAGCTCAGCCGCAGTGACATCACCAGATAGCGGAAGGCCGGCTCGGCGTCGCCGGGAACGTCCTGGATCAGGGCCGGCCTGGTCGGCGACTCCATGTTGAGGCGGGCCAGCTCGCTGTCGATGCCGGTCAGGCCGTCGAGGAGGAACTGCGACTGGAAGGCGATCTGGATGTCGTCGCCGCGCAGCTCGCACTCGACCACCTCGGCGCCGCGGCCGATGTCGCCACCGCCCGCCTGGATCAGCACCTGCCCCTGGCTGAACGACAGCCTGATGGCGGTGTTGCGCTCGGCCACCAGCGCCACCCGCTTGATGGCGGCCACGAACGGCGCCACCCGCACGTCGGCCCTGATCGACCAGTCGGCGGTCAGCCGGGTGCGGTAGTCGATGAACTGCTCGTCGAGCAGCCGGACCGTGGTGCTGCGGCCGACGCTCTCGAACCCGGCCACACCGTCGCCCAGCGCCACCGACACCTCGCCGCCACGCAGTGACTTGGCCACCTCCACCAGCACCCGGGCGGGCACCATGGCGGAGATCGAGGTGTCGGGGCCGACCGGACGCCAGGCGAAGTCGCGGGCGGCGATGCGATAGCGGTCGGTCGCGGCCATCGTGATCGAGTCGCCGTCGATGTCGACCCTGATGCCGGTGAGCATGGGGAGGGTGTCGTCGCGGCTGGACGCCGGCGCGACCTGCCCGACGGCCAGGGCGAAGACGCCGCCGCCGATCGCGCCGATGCTCGGCGGCATCGTGGGCATGGTCGGGAAGTCCTCGACGGGCATGGTGATCAGGCCGAACTCGGCGCTGCCGCAGGTGAGCACCGCCTCGGACCCTTCGGTGACGATCTCGACGTCATCGGCCGGCAGGCTCCGGCTGATCTCCGCGAGCAGCCGGCCGGGGATCAGCACGCTGCCCGTCTCGGCCACGTCGGCGTCGACCGTGGCGCGGGCCGAGACGTCGTAGTCGAACGCGGACAGGCTCAGCTCCTCGCCCGCCTCCAACAGCAACCCGGACAGCACCGGCGTCACAGGGCGGCTGGGCAGGACCCTGGCGGCCCACGCGACCGCCTCGGCCAGGACATCGCGGTTAACCCGGATTTTCACCTGATCCACCCTTTCTCTCGGCGTGCCCTCTAGAAAATAGCCGAGAGCACCGACAAGAGTCCTCCTCAGCGACTGTTGAGGTAGGCGAGAACGGCCAGCACCCGGCGGTTGTCGTCGTCGGAGGGGGCCAGGCGGAGCTTGCCGAAGATGCTGGCCGTGTGCTTGGCCACGGCGCTCTCGCTGAGGTAGAGGCGCTGCGAGATGGCGGCGTTGGAGCGCCCTTCCGCCATGGCTTCAAGCACCTCCCGCTCGCGCGGCGTGAGCGCGGCCAGCGGCTCGTGCGCGGCGTTGCTGGCCAGCAGCTTCGCGATCACCTCCGGGTCCATCGCGGTGCCGCCCGCGGCGACCCGCCGGACCGCGTCGATGAACTGCTCGGCGTTGAACACCCGGTCCTTGAGCAGGTAGCCGATCGCGCCGGAGCCGTCGGCCAGCAACTCGCGGGCGTAGAGCTGCTGGACATGCTGGGAGAGCACCAGGATCGGCAGGCCGGGCACCACCTTGCGGGCGGCCAGCGCGGCCTGCAGCCCTTCGTCGGTCAACGTGGGCGGCAGCCGTACGTCCACGATGGAGACGTCGGGGCGGAGCTCCAGCAGGCCCCTGAGGAGCTCCGGGCCGCTCTCCACGGCCGCGACCACCTGGAAGCCGTGCGCCTGCAGCAGGTGGACCAGCCCTTCTCTGAGCAGGTAGAGGTCCTCGGCGATGAGCACGCGGAGGGGCACGTCGTGCACCATAGGCGGCTCGGTGCCGTCTAGCACGCCGGGCCCCCCTTCTTCTCGTGCAGCGCGGGTATCGCCATGGCCACCACGTACATGGTCGTGCCGAGCGCGATCATGAGCGCGATGACCGGCCACTGCCAGGGCCCCGGCAGGTGCAGGGCGAGGAACCAGGTCTTCTCGTCAACACCGAAGATCTTGAAGATGGCGGCCACGATCCCCTGCGGGAACATCGGGCACCAGGCCGTCGAGTGCAGGGCCACCACGGTCACCAGCTTCCAGCGCGGCAGCTTGGACAACTCGCCTGCCCAGTATTCGGGCAGCACCCGCGGCAGCTCCATGGTGACCGTGGTGGGGCCGCCGGGCGGGCTGTTGATCGCTAACACCCCGTCGAAGGCCGCCAGTCTGCGCTCGATGCCGACCAGCCCGCTGCCCTTCGCCGGGTCGGCGCCTCCCCAGCCGTCGTCGGCCACCGTGATGCGCAGGTTGGGGCCGTTGCAGCTGATGTCGATCGCCACCGTCTTGGCCTTGCCGTGCCGGGCGGCGTTGGCCAGCAGCTCGCTGATCGCGAAGTAGGCAGCCGCTTCCACCGGGGACTCCGGCCTGTTCGGCAGGTCCGCCTCCACCGTCACCCGCAGCGGGCTGTCCATCGCCAGCGCCCGCACGGCGTCCGCGAGCCCGCGCTCGGCCAGCACCGGCGGGTGGATGCCGCGGATGATCCGGCGCAGCTCCGTCAGCGTCTCCGCGGACGCCTCCCTGGCCTTGGCCATCAGCGCCTTGGCCGCGGTGGCGTCGGCGGCCATGAGCTGCTCGGCGGCGCCGATCGTCATGCCGATCGCCACCAGCCTGGCCTGGGTGCCGTCATGCAGGTCACGCTCGATCCTGCGCATCTCGGCCGCCTGCGTGTCCACGGCGAGGTTGCGTACCCTGCTGAGGTGGTTGACCTGGCCGGCCAGGCGGCTGGCCGCGGTCGCGGCCAGCAGCACCTCGCACCACAGCGCGTACACCCGCAGGCCGCGGCCCGGAAGCAGGATGAACAGCGGCACCAGCAGCACCTTGACCATCGGGTCCAGCGCCAGCCACAGGCCGTCGCGCCAGGTCGCCGGGTCGGTGAGCAGCCACTTCCAGCGGTCGTTCCAGGCCGGCATCCGCGGCGTCTTGTAGAGCGTGCGGTTCGACCGGTACATGCCGTCGGGCTGCGGCTGGGGAGGCGGCGGCTTGGGCAGGTACGGAGGCTCGATCGTGACCCCGGTGGAGGCGTGCACCACGCGCCTGGTCGTCCTCGTCACCCACCGGATCATCCGGACCTGCGGCGGGAAGAGGAAGACCATGCCCAGGCCGAAGGTCAGCATCAGCGTGAGCACCGACGAGGCGAGCGCGATCACTTCGGCGACGAGCAGCGCCAGCAGCGCCAGGACATGACCGAACTTCCGCAGCATCCCCTCAGTGTGCGTGATGGAAGGCGATACGCACACTGCATCTAGATACACCTTGCCCGGGCAACCAGCACGATTCTCCTGCGTACGGCCCGTTCCTAGGCTCAAGGCCATGAACGTCATCGAGGTCGAGAACCTCCACAAGCGCTACCCCAACCATGTGGCGGTGGACGACGTTTCGTTCGAGGTGCGGGCCGGGGAGATCTTCGGCATCCTCGGGCCGAACGGCGCAGGCAAGACCACCACCGTGGAATGCGTGTCCGGCATCCGCGTCCCTGACGGCGGCAAGGTGCGGGTCACCGGCATCGACCCGTCCCGTGACCGGGCCGCGCTGCGCCGGGTGCTCGGCGCGCAGCTGCAGAGTGCGGCCCTGCCGGAGAAGATCAAGGTCTGGGAGGCGATGGACCTGTACGCCTCCTTCTACCCCGAACCGGCCGACTGGCAGGCGCTGCTGGAGCAGGTCGGACTGTCCGCCAAGCGGGACACCGCCTTCGCCAAGCTCTCCGGCGGCCAGCGGCAGCGCCTGTCCGTCGCGCTCGCGCTGGTCGGCAAGCCGCGCATCGCGGTGCTCGACGAGCTCACCACCGGGCTCGACCCGCAGGCCAGGCGCGACACCTGGGAGCTGGTCGAGAGTGTGCGCGACTCCGGCGTGACGATCGTGCTCGTCACGCACTTCATGGAGGAGGCCGAACGGCTCTGCGACCGGATCGCGCTCATCGACGCCGGACGCGTCGTCGCCACCGACTCACCCGCCGGCCTGATCGCCCAGGTGGGCGCCGAGCAGCGGGTGCGGTTCCGGCCGTCGGCTCCCGTGGCGGACTCCGTACTGACAGAGCTGCCCGGTGTGACGGACGTCAGCCACAGCGGCGACCAGGTGACGGTGTCCGGCACCGGGAACCTGGCGCACGTGGTCACCCTCGCCCTGGCCCAGAAGCAGATCGTCCCCGGTGACCTGCGCATCGAGCAGGCCTCTCTGGACGACGCGTTCCTCGCGCTCACCGGAAGGAAACTGGTATGAAGAAAATCCTCCTTGTCGAGACCAAGCTGATGCTGCGTGACTGGCCGAGCGTCGTCATCAGCATCGCGTTGCCCGTCGTGCTGCTGGTTTCCCTGGGGCAGATCCCGACGTTGCGGACGCCCGACCCGACATTCGGCGGTCAGCGGTTCATCGACGCCCAGTTGCCCGCCCAGATGGTCCTGCTGGCGTTGCTGACGATCTCCTTCACCTCGCTGCCCAGCGTGCTGACCACCTACCGGGAGCGGGGGGTCCTGCGCAGGATGTCGACGACGCCGGTGCACCCGGCACGGCTGCTGGCCGCACAGCTGCTGATCAACCTGAGTGTGGCCCTGGTGGCGGTGGTGTTGATCATCGTGGCCGGGCGTCTGGTGCTCGGCTCGCAGATCCCCGCGAACATCTTCACCTTCGTCCTCGTGGTCCTGTTCGGCACCGCGGCGATGCTCGCCATGGGGCTGGTGATCGCCTCGATCGCGCCCAACAGCAAGTCCGCGCCCGGCATCGGGTCGATCGCGATGTTCCCGCTGATGTTCGTGGGAGGCATGTGGATCCCGCGCGAGACCATGCCGGAGACGCTGCGCACGGTCAGCGACTACTCGGTGGTCGGGCCGCTCATCAACGCCATGCGCGACACCTGGGCGGGCCAGCTGCCCCAGCTCCCGCACCTGATCGTGATCGCCGTCGGGCTGGCGCTGTTCAGCGTGCTGGCCGTCAAGCTCTTCCGCTGGGAGTAGCGCGACCTGGCGTAAGGTGACGAAATGGCGACTATCGCGCACATCAGCGACCTCCACATCGGCGGATCCGCGGCCAGTGTGGACCGGGCCCGGGGCGTCATGCGCCATCTCGCGACGCTCCGGCTCGACGCCGTGGTCGTCACCGGTGACATCGCCGACCACGCGCTGGTGGAGGAGTACGAGATCGCCGCCGGGCTCCTCCTCGGCGGCGACGTGCCGCTGATCGTCTGCCCCGGCAACCATGACGCGGTGCCGCCGTTCGAGAAGCTGATCGGGCCCGCGAACCAGGTGCTCAGGCTCGACGAGGTCACGATCGCGCTGGCCGACTCCAGCGTGCCGGGCGAGCCGCACGGCCATCTCGCGGACGAGACGCTGGCCTGGCTCGACGAGATCCTCGCCGAGCGGCCCGGGGTGCCGGCCTTCGTGGGCCTGCACCATCAGCCGATCGACCTCGGGATTCCGTACGTGGACCGGATCAGGCTCACCGCTCCTGAACGGCTCGAAGCGGTCGTGCGCAGGCACCCGAACGTGGCGGGCGTGTTCGTCGGCCACGCGCACACCGGGGTGTCGAGCACGTTCGCCGGTGTGCCGCTCGTCGTCGCCCCCGGCGTCATCTCCACCTGCCTGACCCACGTCGAGACCGACGGCTTTCCCCTCGACTACGACCTGCCGCCCGCCTTCGCCCTGCACTTCTTCGATGGCGAGCGGCTGGTGACCCATTTCCGGCCGGTCATCCTCAAGTAACCTTGAGGATGTGACGAACGTGGCATGGAACTCCCGGGAGCTGACCGTCGGCCAACTCGCCGAGCGCAGCGGCGTCGCCGTGTCCGCCCTGCACTTCTACGAGACCAAGGGCCTGATCTCCAGCCGCCGCACGGCCGGCAACCAGCGCCGCTACACCCGTGACACCCTGCGCAGGGTGGCGTTCGTGCGGCTGGCGCAGCGGCTCGGCATCCCCCTCAAGACCATCAAGGACGCCCTCGCCGAGCTGCCCGAGGAGCGCACCCCCACCCGCGACGACTGGGCGCGCCTGTCAGGAGCCTGGCGCAGGGAGCTCGACGACCGGATCGAGCAGCTCCAGCGCCTGCGGGACGACCTCACCGACTGCATCGGCTGCGGCTGCCTGTCGCTGGACCGGTGCGCGCTGGCCAACCCCTACGACCGGCTGGGCACCGAAGGGCCGGGCGCCCGGCGCATCGACACCCGCATCTGCCCTCCCGCCTCCCCGTGCCGTTAGCCCCTGGCAGGCGGCACGATCAGGATCGGGCGGTGGATGTGGTGCAGCACGTGGTTGGAGACGCTGCCCAGCAGCACCGAGCGCAGCCCGGCCAGACCACGCGACCCCATCACGACCAGCGTGACGTCCAGCTCGTCCGCCACCTCCACGATCGTCCGCCAGATCGACTCGGTCTCGGCGACCACCCTGGACGTCACCTCGGCGAACCCCGCGGCGGCGGCCAGCTCGGCCCCCTCCTTGGCCACCTGCTCCGCCTGGCTCCGGGCCTCCCCCAGGTCCTCCGCGATCATGACGGCCCCCAGCGGGAACCGGCGCATCCGCACGAGCAGCGGCTCCCACACGGTGACGACGATGGCGGCCTGACCGGCGAGGGCCCGACCGGCGAACTCGACGGCGGCCCGGGCGTCCGGCGAGCCGTCGTAGGCGATGAGAATGGTCATGGCGCGCTTCCCTTCGCTCCTACTCACCAGTAGAGCACTTCCCGGGGTCACACGCGCAGGTCAGCGAGGGAGCGTCGGCGCGCCGCACGGAGATCAGGCCGGCGTCCTCGGGCGTCAGGACCTGTCAACCGGCGGAAGCCGTCTCCAGGACGAAGCCGCTGGGGTCGCCGGTGAGTGAGGCCTTCGCCGCGACGCCGAAGTCGTCGGCGAGGATCTCGATCTTCCCGGCCTCGACCCCGTCGAGGGCGGTGCGGACGATGTCGACCGGGTCGTTCAGCACGCCGTCCGGAAGTGTGCCGCCCTCCAGGGCCTTGTCCGCGTAGGCCTTCATGGTCTCGGTGGCCGTCGGCCCGAACACCAGGCCGGTGACGAGGGTGCCCTGATCGGCGAGTTCGAGCCGGACCCCGTTGGTCAGGGCCCACTGTGCGGACTTGGCGACGGCGTAGGCGTTGTTGCCGACGAGACTCTGGAAGGACAGGACCGACAGGACGTTGAGGATGGCGCCGCCGCCGTTCCCGGCGAGGACGGGGGCGAAGGCCCGGATCATGGCGAGGGTGCCGTAGAAGTGGGTGTCGAGCGTCAGCCGGATCTTGTCGAGGTCACCGCCGACGAGGTTCACCCCCAGGGAGACCCCGGCGTTGTTGATCAGCACGTCGACGTCGCCGGCGGCCGCCGCTGCCGCCGCGACGGACGCCGGGTCGGTGACGTCGAGCGGCAGCACCTCGGCGCCGGGAAGGTCCACGAGCTCCGGACGGCGGGCGGTGGCGTACACCTTGGCCGCGCCCCGGTGCAGCAGTTGCTCGGCGAAGTGGCGGCCGAGGTCGCGGTTGGCGCCGGTGACGAGGGCGGTGGCTCCGTGCAGTCGCATGTCTCTCCTTGGGGTTCCAGCCCGGTACAGCCGGGCGTAATGAACCGTACGGAGCACCAGGTGCGTCAGTCGATACCCGTCTGGCTCAGATAATTATCCGATTGCCTCACCCTGACGTACGATCACCTCATGGATCTCCTGACAGACGTGCTCCAGGTGTCCGGCGTCCAAGGCACTCTCGGCACCCGGATCGAGGCGGGCGGAAGCTGGGCGATGGTCCTGGACGACTATCCCGGCGCGGCGATGCACGCCGTCACCGCGGGCGGCGCGTGGCTCACCGTCGCGGGCCGTGAGCCGGTGGAGCTGACCGCGGGCGACGTCGTCCTGCTCCCGGCCGGGACGCGGCACGACCTGGGCGACGCCCCCGGCACCCGGGCCGGGCCGTGCGACCAGGCGGAGGCGGCACGCGCCCGCGAGAGCGGCGAGGTGGTCCGGCTCGGTGCGCCACCCGTGCGTACGCACATCGTCACCATCCACTACAGCTGCGATCCGGCGACACGCACGCAGGTGCTGACCAGGCTTCCCGACCTCGTGCACGTCGGCGCCGAGGTGGGGGCGGACTGCTTCGACGACGCCGTGCGCATGCTCGGCCGCGAACTGGCCAACCCGCAGATCGCGACGACGGCCGTCCTCAACAGCCTGGTCGACATCATGCTGATCCAGCTGCTGCGAGCCTGGCTGGCCACCCGTCCGGCCGAGCAGCGCGGGACCTGGCTGGGCATGCTCGACGATCCGATCGTCCGCGAGGCGCTGGAGCGTATCCACCAGGACCCCGCGCGGCCGTGGACGACCGCGACGCTCGCGTCCGCGATCGCGGTGTCGCGCGCGACGCTGTCACGGCGCTTCCCGGCGGCCATCGGGCAGAGCCCCGCCGCCTACCTGGCCCAGTGGCGGATGGACCTGGCCGCCATCCGGCTCCGCGACACCCACGACTCCGTCGAGGACGTCGCCGCCGCCGTGGGATACGGCTCCGTCCCCGCCTTCAACCGCGCCTTCACCCGCGCCCGCGGCCGGACCCCGGGCCGCTACCGCATCGACGCCCGCACCCGGGCGCCCGCCCGATGACCGACGACCGGCCGCGCGTCCGCTACGGCCGTCAGTGCTGCGCCATGTCGACGAACCGGCTGTAGTGGCCCTGGAACGCCACGGTGACCGTCGCCGTGGGGCCGTTACGGTGCTTGGCCACGATCAGGTCCGCCTCACCCGCTCTGGGGGACTCGCGCTCGTACGCATCCTCACGGTGCAAAAGGATGACCATGTCCGCATCCTGCTCGATAGATCCAGATTCGCGCAGGTCGCTCACCATAGGGCGTTTGTCCGTGCGCTGCTCGGGACCACGGTTGAGCTGCGAGATCGCGATGACCGGCACCTCCAGCTCCTTGGCCAGCAGCTTGATGGCACGCGAGATCTCCGAGACCTCGTTCTGACGGCTCTCGGTCTTCTTCGGCGAGCTCATCAGCTGGAGGTAGTCGATGATCACGAACCGCAGATCGTTACGCTGCTTGAGGCGGCGGCACTTGGCCCTGATCTCCATCATCGACATGTTGGGCGAGTCGTCGATGAACAGCGGCGCCTCGGCCACCTCGCTCATCCGCCGTGCCAGCCGGGTCCAGTCGTCGTCGCCCATCATGCCCGACCGCATCGACTGCAGGGACACCCGGGCCTCGGCCGACAGCAGACGCATCGTGATCTCGTTGCGCGACATTTCCAGGGAGAAGATGACGGTGGTCATCCCATGCTTGATCGCCGCAGACCGGGCGAAATCCAACCCCAGGGTGCTGTTGTGCGTGGGGATGCAGGTCCGGCCGGCCAGGTACATGTGATCGGCGTTGTCCACCTCGACGCATCTGACCGGCCGCGACGGGACGGGACGCACGTCCACGATGTAGCGCACCAGCGTCGACGGATGCGCCCGATCCACCTGCCTGGCCGCCTTACGAGGCAGGCGGAAGACCTTGTCCGGCGTGGTGAACTCGATCACGTAGCGGGTGGCAGATGCCTCGGTGCGCCCCTTCACCGGTTCGGTGTGAATCGTCGCTTGGTAACCGAGGCTGAGGACCAGCTCGTGCACGTCATGGGCCAGCTGCCGGTTCGTCACCGCGAACTGAATCTGCCCGTCCGCGTTCACGTACCCATCGGAATCGAGCAGACCTGCCAGCAGCTCGCGCCGCTGACTCTCCGAGCCACGCAGATAATCGACGGGAATGCGCTTGTCGCCCGGCACACCCGAAGTGCGGCATCCCTCGGCTCGCAGATCGGCGATGATCTCAGGGTCGAGCGTGGTGACTCGCGCGCTCTCGCTCCGGCCGTCGCCGAGCCAGATCCCTAGCAGGTAAGGGGAAAGCGGGAAATCCTGCTCATCGAGCTGGAAGGCAGTCGAAACCGCGACGGCATGGTTGGGCCGCCGATCCGCGGACGAGCACCTCAACGTGGCGGCGATCTCCTCCGTGGTCACCACACTCCTGTGCCTAGCCGTCGTGGCGACGTTCTTCGGCCTCGTCACCCTCTCGTACAGAGCTCCGAAGAGTTGAGCCGCAGGATAGGCGGGTGTTTGCCAGGAGTAGCTCCGGACCGGGCCGCCGACGGCGGCCGGCACCTTGCCGACCGTCCCCATTGCCTTCTCCACCGTGTGCAGGACGTAACGGAACTCCTGCCCGACGGTGGCCACGGCCTCTCGGTGGGTGATCCGCTGGTCACGAGCGGCGAGCGAGCCGTGGTATGCGTCCCTGACACGACGGACGGAGTCGGCGGGCCACTGGAACGACCGCAGATCGTCAGCGGCTCTCCTGGCGGCTCGTGTGGTGGTGCGCCACTGGTGCTGGGCGTCGGCCACGATGACCGTGCCATCGCTGAACTCGACCTCGTAGCAGGGCCTGCCGTGCATGACCTCGGTGGCCGCGACGACGCGTGTCGGCTTGCCGTCGGCGCCGATGAGGTGATCGCCGACCTGCACCTCGCCCATCGTCGTCCACCCGGCCGGCGTCGGAAGTGGCGTGTCCAGGGCGAGCGCCTTGCCGATGGCGGGCCGGGCGGCCACGACGATCATCTGGCCCGGGTGGAGGCCGTTGGTGAGCTGGTCGAGGTCCTGGAAGCCGGTGGGGACGCCGACCATCTGGCCGCTCCGGCTGCCGATGGCCTCCAGCTCGTCCAGGGCGCCCGGCATGATGTCGGCCAGGGCCGCGTAGTCCTCCGAGGTGCGGCGCTCGGTGACCTTGTAGATCTCCGCCTGGGCGCGGTCGACGAGGTCGTCGACCTCTTCGTTCTGGCCGCCGTAGCCGAAGGAGACGATGCGGGTGCCGGCCTCGATGAGGCGGCGGAGGATCGCCTGCTCACGGACGATCTTGGCGTAGTAGCCGGCGTTGGCGGCCGTCGGGACCACGGCCGTCAGGGTGTGGAGGTAGGCGGCGCCGCCGACCCTGGCCATCTCGCCGCGTTTCTGCAGCTCGTCGAAGACCGTGACCGCGTCGGCCGGCTCGCCCCGGCCGTAGAGGTCGGTGACGACGTCGTAGATCATCTGATGGGCGGGCCGGTAGAAGTCGTCGGACCGCAGGACCTCGACCACGTCGGCGATGGCGTCCTTGGACAGCAGCATGCCGCCGAGGACGGACTGCTCCGCGTCGATGTTGTTGGGTGGTGTGCGCTCGAAACCTGGGCCAGCGCCCACCTCTTCGTCGTCAATGCTCACCGCGCCCCCTCAACAGCTTGCAGGCGGTCGCACCACCCCCACTTGTAGTCGACCGGTGAGACAGTTTCCCGGCTCACCGGGCCGAGGGCAACGCAGCCTGTGGATAACCCTGTGGTCAAGCTGTGGACGAACGGGCCGAAGATGTGAAAGGCCTGTGGACCAGCCTGGGGATAACTATGAAAGACATCCACCGAAACCGCTCTGACCTGGCACAACAGTGTCCACCGGCTGTGGAGGGAAGAAAGTTGGACCGCCACGCCGGGTAAGGGGCATAATAGACGGATGCCCATTACCACCCAGGACCGGGAGATACTCCGGCTGGCCGTGCCCGCGTTCGGGGCGCTGGTCGCCGAGCCGCTCTTCCTGCTCGCCGACTACGCCATCGTCGGCCATGGGCTGGGCACCACCGCCGTGGGCGCGCTGGGCGTCGCGGGGGCGGTCCTGACGACACTGGTGAACCTGTGCGTGTTCCTCGCCTACGGTACGACGGCCTCCGTGGCACGGCAGACGGGGGCGGGCAACCACGACCGGGCCATGCGCAGCGGCGTGGACGGCATCTGGCTGGCGCTGGCCATCGGCGCGGCGGTGATCGTGGTCTGCTGGCCGCTCGCCCCGGCCGTCGTGGACCTGTTCGGAGCCGTGCCTCACCAGGCCGAGCAGGCGGTGACGTACCTGCGGATCAGCCTGCTCGGCACGCCCGGGATGCTGGTCGTGCTGGCGGGCACCGGCGTGCTGCGCGGGCTGCAGGACACCGCCACGCCGCTGCTGGTGGCGGTGGGCTCCTTCGCGCTCAACGCGGTGCTGAACGCCTGGTTCGTGCTCGGCCTCGGCTGGGGCATCGCGGGATCGGCCTGGGGGACGGTGCTCGCGCAGACGCTGGGCGCCGCCGTGTACGTGAGCGTGGTGGTACGCGCGGCGAGGCGGCTGCGTACCCCGCTCAGACCCGATCCGTCCGGGGTCAGGCAGGCGGGCACGGCCGGCCTCGCCCTGCTCATCCGGACCATCTGCCTGCGGATCGTGCTCCTGGTCGCGATAACGATCGCCACCAGGATGGGGCAGGCCGAGCTGGCCGCCTACGCCATCGCCACCCAGATCTGGACCATGATGGCCTTCACCCTGGACGCCATCGCCATCGCGGGGCAGGCCATCACCGGGCGGGCGCTGGGCGCCGGAGACACCGTCGCGACCAGGGCCGCGACCCGGCGAATGGTCGTCTGGGGCGTGTGGTCGGGGACGGTGCTGACCCTGGTCGTGCTGGCGGTGCGCCCGCTGCTGCCAGGCCTGTTCGACGCCGATCCACAGGTGACCGCGCAGTTGCTGGCCGTGCTCTGGCCGGTGGCGCTGTTCCAGCCGATCTGCGGCGTGGTGTTCGTGCTCGACGGCGTGCTCATCGGCGCGGGCGACCAGCGCTATCTGGCGTGGGCCGGCGTGTGGACGACGCTGGCCTACCTGCCCGCCGCCTTCGTCGCCGCCGAGCACGGCATCGTCGCCCTGTGGTGCGCGCTGGGGGTGTGGATGGCCGCCCGGCTCGTCACGCTGGGCCGGCGGGCCATGGGCAGCGCCTGGCTGGTAACAGGGGCTTGACTTTTCCTCGCCATGAACAACGGGGATTCTCCCGCCTCGCGGCGGGGTGTTTACTGCTGCTTCTACGCCGCTTGCGCGGTGGAGGTTTCGGGCGGTGCCAGGGTTGGGATCGCCTTGCCTGGTCTTACCTGCCCTTCACAGTCGTTTCGGGTGTCCGCCAGCCCGGCGGCCACGTCGTTCAGGTCATCCTGGGTCTTCAGGCGGATGCCTTCGGCCAGGATGTTGAGTGCTGCGGCGATGTCACGGTCGTGGTGTTCGCCGCAGGAGGGGCAGTCCCAGGTGCGGACGTCCAGGGCGATTTTCGCGATCCTGTGGCCGCAGCAGGGGCACAGCTTGGAGGAGGTATACCAGCGGTCGATGGTGATGAACGTGCGGCCGTAGCGGGCCGCTTTGTCTTCCAGCAGGCGCAGGAAGGTGCCCCAGGAGGCATCGTTGACGCTCTTGGCCAGCCTGCCCCGGGCCAGCCCCCGCACGGCCAGACCCTCGACCATCACCGTTTGGTTCTTACGGACGATCGTGGTGCTGACCTGGTGCAGGAAGTCCCGGCACGCGTCGCCGACCTTGGCATGCTGACGGGCGAGCTTGATGCGGGCTTTGGTGCGATTGGCGCTGCCCTTCCGCTTACGTGCCAGGGCACGCTGAAGTTTCTTGAGCTTGCGTTCCCTGCGGCGCAACCACTTCGGATTAGCGATCTTCTCACCGTCAGAGAGGATCGCGTAGTGGGTCAGCCCGAGATCGATCCCAACCTCCGCATCGCTGCGGGGGAAGGCCTGGATGTCGTCCGGCACGTCAACGACAAAGGAGGCGAAGTATCGGCCCGCCGCGTCCTTGACGACCGTCACACTTGAAGGCGCGGCGGGCAGCTCGCGCGACCACCGCACCTCGATCTCACCGATCTTCGCCAGATACAGAGTGCCGCCTGGGCGGATCTTGAACGCGTTGCTGTTGAACCGTGCCGACTGCCGATGATCACGTCGTGACTTGAACACCGGCAGGCCCATCTTCGGGCCTTTACGCTTGCCCGATACCGAGGCGAAGAAGTTGCCGTAGGCCACGTCCAGGTCCCGCAGCGACTGCTGCAACGGCACCGGCGACACCTGCCCAAGCCACTCCCGCTCAGGAGTCCGCTTGGCGGCGGTGATGCACATCTGCTGCAACAACGCGCCGCTGATTCGCATCCGATCGTTCTTCCACGCGGCTTTGCGGCGGGCGAGCGCGTCGTTCCACACCGCGCGGACACAGCCGAACAGCCGGGCCAAGGATTCCCGCTGGGACACATCCGGATAAAGCCGATAGTTGTAGCGCAGCTTCACCGAACACCACCCTCACCCTATGCAATTAATCGAGCACGCTCTGCGAACTCGAACATAGTAACGCCTCATCCACGACCACACCAGCAAACGCGACCAACGCGATCGGCGATGAATCCACGCCACGCGCTCCCGGCCGCCCCGCCGGCGGACCATCCTCGACCTGAAGATTTTCTGCGGCCCTTCGGTAATCCTCCCGTGCTTGCCGTTGTCGTAGTGGTAAGGCAGTGTGGGCGAGTCCCATGAGCGGGGTGTGTCTTGTCCACTATCACGCGATCCTCCATCACCCGGCGCCTGCCACCTGCTGAGGCGACCGAGCTGCGCACCGGTGCCCGGCATGCGCTGGCCCAGGTCTATCGCACGGCCGACCTCGTGGTGCTCGGACTCGGCGTCATGATCGGCGCCGGCATCTTCAGCATCGCCGGCCAGCAGGCCAAGACCACGGCCGGGCCGGGCGTGATCCTGTCGTTCATGATCGCCGGGATCGCCTGCCTGCTCGCCTGCCTGTGCTACGCCGAGCTGTCGTCCACGATGCCGAGATCCGGCAGCGCCTACACCTTCGCCTACGTCATCTTCGGCGAGGTGTGGGCGTGGATCATCGGCTGGGCGCTCATTCTGGAGCTCCAGCTCGCCGCCGCCGTGGTGGCGCGGGCCTGGTCGCAGATCACCGTCGGCGCCATCACCAACTTCGGGGTACGGGTGCCGTACCCCGACGTGGTCGCCACCGTCCTCGTGGTGGTCATCCTGGTGCTGCTGACCGGGGTCGTGGCGGTCGGCGCGCGGATCGGCCTGCGGGCCCTGTGGGTCATGGTCGCGGCCAAACTGCTGGCCATCGGGGCCGTCATCGTCGTCGGAGCCATGCACATCGACGTGGCCAACTTCGGCGACCTCTACGCCGAGCCGCAGCCGGTCAGCGGCACGAAGACGACCGTGCTCGACTTCTTCATCGGTCAGGACCAGGCGTTCGGCTGGATCGGCGTGTTCGCGGCGGCGCCCGTCATCGCCTTCGCCTACATCGGCTTCGACATCGTCGCCACCGCCGCCGAGGAGACCGTCAACCCTCGCGCCATGGTGCCGAAGGGCATGATCCGCAGCCTGGTGGTGGCCACGGTGATCTACATCGCGGTGGCCGTGGTCATGGTCGGCATGATCCCGTACACCAGCATCTCCCTGGACGCCCCGCTGTCCAGCGCCTTCCAGGACGTCGGCGTGGACTGGATGGGGCACGTCATCGACGTCGGCGCGGTGCTCGGCCTGACGACCGTGATCCTGGTGCTGATCGTGGGCCAGACGCGCGTGCTGTTCTCGATGGCCCGCGACGGGCTGCTTCCCAGGCAGCTGGGCGCGATCAGCCGCGCCTACCACACGCCGCAGCGGGCGACGCTGGTGATCGGCGCGGTCGCGATCGTGCTGGCGGTGTTCGTGCCGGTGCTCACCATGCAGGAGCTCGTGGTGATGGGCACGCTGTTCGCGTTCCTGTTCGTGGCGGCCGGGGTGATCGCGATGCGCCGGACGATGCCGGACCTGGAGCGGGGCTTCCGGGTGCCGCTCTCACCGCTGCTGCCCATCGCCTCGCTCGTCGCCACCCTCTGGCTCATGGTCAACCTGCAACTGCTCACCTGGGCGTGGTTCGCCCTGTGGATGGCCTTCGGCCTGGTGGTCTATCTCGTGTACGGCAGGCGGCGCAGCCTGCTGTCCCTGGCCGAACGGCCCCCGCCGGAGGCCGGTGGCCGGGGCCGGCATCGGCGTTAGCGCGTTGCGGCGCCGAAGCCTCAGAGGCGGCCCGAGCCGAGCACGCTGCGCAGGAAGCTGCGGGTGCGGTCGTGCTCCGGCTCGGTGAAGATCTTCTCCGGCGGACCCTTCTCCAGCAGGACCCCGTCGTCGAGGAAGCACACGGTGTCGGAGATGTCGCGGCAGATGGACATCTCGTGGGTCGTCACGATCATCGTCATGCCCGACTCCTTGAGCTCCCTGATCAGCGCGATCACCTCGACGACCAGCTCGGGGTCGAGCGCGGAGGTGACCTCGTCCAGCAGCATCAGCCTGGGCCCGGTGGCCAGGGCCCGGATGATGGCCACCCGCTGCTGCTGGCCGCCGGAGAGCTGGTCGGGATAGGCACGGGCCTTGTCCGCCAGCCCGAACCTGCCCAGCAGCTCGACGGCTTGCTCCTCGGCCTGCTCCTTGGCGACCTTGTGCACCTGCCGGGGGGCCAGGGTGATGTTGTCCAGCACGTTCATGTGCGGGAACAGGTTGAACGCCTGGAAGACCATGCCGAGCCGCTTGCGCACGTCGTCCGCGTTCACCCGCGGGTCGGTGATCTCCTGGCCGTCGAGGTGGATGGCGCCGTCGTCGACCGTCTCCAGCAGGTTCACGCAGCGCAGCAGCGTCGACTTGCCCGACCCGGACGCGCCGATCAGGCTCACCACCTCGTGCGGGCGGACCTCCAGGTCGATGCCGCGCAGCACGCTGTGGTCGCCGAAGTCCTTCCACACCCCGTCGATGGTCAGCAAGCTCATGCCCCCCGCCTCCTCCGTGTGCGCTCGGCCAGATGGTCGGTGAACCGGGCCATCGGGATCGTCAGCAGGATGAACAGCAACGACGTGACCAGGTAGGGGGTGTAGTTGAAGGTGTCCATCGTGTGGATCTGCGCCTGCCGGAGCGCCTCCAGCGGCCCGATGGTGGCCACCAGCGCGGTGTCCTTCTGCAGCGAGATGAAGTCGTTCAGCAGCGGCGGCACCACCCGGCGGGTGGCCTGCGGCAGCACCACGAACCGCATCGTCTTGACGTGGCTCAGGCCGAGCGAGCGGGCGGCGGCCACCTGGCTCGGGTGGATGGACTCGATGCCGGACCGGAACACCTCCGCCACGTACGCGCCGTACGACAGGGTCAGCGCGATGATGCCCAGGGTCGCCAGGTCGGTGGGGGCGCCCTGCAGGTTGAGCGCGGGCAGCCCGAAGCCGACCAGGTAGATGACCAGGATCGTCGGCACGCCGCGGAAGACGTCGGTGTAGAGCGTGGCCAGCGCCCGGACCGGGAAGAAGGCGGGCGTGCGGATGTTGCGGGCCAGCGCGACCAGCAGACCGACCACCAGGATCAGCGGCTCGGCGATCAGGAACATCTTGATGTTGAGCAGGAAGCCGTCCAGCACGTCCGGCAGCGCCCTGACGAACATCTCCCCGTCGAAGAACTTCTCCCGCACCCGGGGCCAGCCGGGCGCGTTGGTGACGATCCACACGACCAGGACGACGAAGACGAACGTCGAGGCGGTGGCGATCGAGGCCATGCGGCGCCCCTGGGACCTGCGGATCCGCTCCCGCTCGTGCTGCCGCTCGCTCTTGACCCGGGTGGGGCCGGGGCTCACTTCAGCTCCGGCGCGCCCGCCGCCTCGCTCAGCCACTGCTGCTCGATCTTGGCCAGCTCACCCTTGGTCTTGAGGGCGTCGACGGCCTTGTCGACGCACGACTTGAGGGCGCTGCCCCGCTCCATGACCAGGCCGAACTCCTCGGGCGTGCCGCCCGTCGCGCTGAACTGCCCGATGATCTTGGCGTCCTCGACCTGCGCGGCCGTGACGTAGAACGCCGTCGGCAGGTCCAGGACCAGCGCGTCGATCTGCTTGTTCTTCAGCGCGCTGATGCTGTCGATCTGCTCGTTGTAGACGTTCGGGTCCTTGTCGGGCTTGATCACCTCACGCACGGCGTTGAACGCGGTGGTGCCGACCTGCACGCCGATCTTGGCGTCCTTGAGCTCGGCCAGCGACGTGGCGGACGCGGCCTTGCCACCGTCGAGGGCCACGACGGCCTGCTTGACGGTGTAGTAGCCGTGGCTGAAGTCGACGGCCTTGGCCCGGTCAGGGGTGATGGAGACCTGGTTGATGTCGAAGTCGAACTGCTTGGGGCCGGGCGCGAAGGCCGTGTCGAACTTGACCGTGTTCCACTGCACCTCGGTGCGGTCGAAGCCGAGCTCCCCCGCCACCGCGTGCGCCACCGCGCTCTCGAAGCCCTGGCCGTTGGCCGGGTCGTCGTCCTTGAACCACGGCTCGAAGGCCGGCTTGTCCGTGCCGATCGTCAGCTTCCCCGGGGTGATCAGCTTGAGCTGCTCCTTGGTGCAGGCGGTGGACGCCGCCGGGGCGGCCGAGGTGCTCGCCGTGTTGTCGGCGGGCGCACACGCGACGGCCGCCGCCGCGAGCGCGCCTAGCGCGAGCAGCATCGAGGGACGGGCCATGGCTGAGCCTCCAGGGGGAAATACAGGGGAAGAACGTAGGAATTGTACGCTCCGACCTGCGGGTGAAGTGCGGCGGCCCGCCTCCCCGTGAAAGGGAGGCGGGCCGCGGCCAAGCCGGAAATCGTCAGCCGGCGACGACCTCGACGTCAACGGACGCCGAGACCTCGGGGTGCAGCTTGACGGTCACCTTGTGGGAGCCGACGCTCTTGATCGGGTTGACGATCTCGATGCGGCGGCGGTCGAGGGTCGGACCGCCGGCGGCCTTGACGGCCTCGGCGATGTCGCCCGTGGTGATCGAGCCGAACAGGCGGCCGGAGTCGCCCGCGCGGGTGGTCAGCCGGACGCGGAGCGCGCCGATCTGGCCGGCGACCTCCTTGGCCGTGCCCATGTCGCGGATCTCGCGGGCGTCACGAGCCTTCTTGATGGACTCGATCTGCTTCTCGGCGCCACGCGTCCAGCGCATGGCGTAGCCGCGCGGGATGAGGTAGTTACGGCCGAAACCGTCCTTGACCTCGACGACGTCGCCAGGGGTGCCGAGGCCGGAGACCTCGTTGGTGAGGATGAGCTTCATATCGACAGGCCTCCTTAGCGCGCGGTGCTCGTGTAGGGCAGCAGAGCCACCTCACGGGCATTCTTGATCGCGGTCGCCACGTCGCGCTGGTGCTGGGTGCAGTTGCCCGTCACCCGACGCGCACGGATCTTGCCGCGGTCGGAGATGAACTTCCGCAGCAGCGCGGTGTCCTTGTAGTCGACGTAGGAGATCTTGTCGTGGCAGAACAGGCAAACCTTCTTCTTCGGCTTGCGCAGTGCCGGCTTTGCCATCGTGGTGCTCCTTTCAGAGCCCCGCCGTCAAGCGGGAATGGGCCGAGGTGGACAGGTGGATCGGAAAGGGATCTTCCGGTTAGAAAGGCGGTTCGTCGCTGAAGTCGCCGCCGCCGCCGAAGCCGCCGGACGAGGACCCGCCCTGCTGCTGGCCGCCGCCGCCCCCCTGGAAACCGCCGCCACCGCCGCCGAAGCCGCCGCCCCCCTGGGGCGAGGCAGGCGTGGCAGAGGCCCACGGGTCGTCGGCCGGACCGCCGCCGAAGCCGCCGCCACCACCGCCGCCGCCGCCGCCCTGACGGGAGGTGCGGTTGACCTTGGCCGTGGCGTTACGCAGAGACGGGCCGACCTCGTCGACCTCGACCTCGTAGACGGTGCGCTTCTCGCCTTCCTTGGTCTCGTAAGACCGTTGCTTGAGCCGCCCCTGAACGATGACCCGCATGCCGCGCTGGAGGCTCTCGGCGGCGTTCTCCGCCGCCTGCCGCCACACGTTGCAGGTCAGGAAGAGGCTCTCGCCGTCCTTCCACTCGTTGGTCTGACGATCCATGAACCGCGGAGTGGACGCGATGCGGAATCGAGCCACCGCTTGCCCCGTGGGGGTGAAGCGCAGCTCCGGGTCGTCGACAAGGTTGCCGACGATGGTGATTACGGTGTCGCCTGCTGCCATGGCTAGCGCTCGCCTTCCTGCACGCCTTCGTCTTCGGTTACGGCTCAGAGTACGGCCGCCGCCCGACAAAAAGCCGGGCAACGAACTGCTTAGTGCACGTCGGGACGCAGGACCTTGGTGCGCAGAATGCCCTCGTTGAGGTTCATCTGGCGGTCGAGCTCCTTGACCGTCGCGGGCTGCGCGGACAGGTCGATGACGGCGTAGATGCCTTCGGACTTCTTGTCGATGTCGTAGGCAAGACGGCGACGGCCCCAGACGTCGACCTTCTCCACAGTGCCGCCGTCATTGCGGACCACGGTGAGGAACTGGTCGAGGGACGGCGCCACGGTGCGCTCATCGAGCGAAGGGTCCAAAATGACCATTACTTCGTAACGACGCATGCGGGACTCCAACCTCCTCTGGACTTTTGCGGTCACGACACTCTGCCGTGACAGGAGGACGCTGCGCGGATCCCGGGGCGCCTATTTCGGCCCCTCGGGGTGACGGATCATCCATCACAACGCAGCGTGTCCAGGTTACCAGTCGCGCAAAGGTGGGAAGGCACCTAGGAAACCTAGGGGGTGCTTTCGCTGTGCCGCACCTGCTCCAACCCTCACAGAACGAGCGGTTCAGGCTCACACTCAACACCGACGGCAGATCCCACCCGGTCGAGAACATCCTCGCGATCAGCACGCTGGTCTGCGGACTCGCCGCCTTCGCGGGGACCTTCTTCCCCGGGGGTCACGTCGTCTCGTCCTGGTTCGGCGCGCTCGGCTTCGGCATCGGGCTCTACTCCCAGTACGTCTCGGCCACCACGCCGCAGCGCTCGCTCAACATCATCGGTCTCGTGGCGTCGTTCGTGGGTGCCGCCCTGGGCATCGCCAGAGGCGGCTTCCTGCCGTGACACCGGCGGCCCCGGTCGTCGCCCGGGGCCGTCCGGGATATCGGTCAACCGCCGATGCGCAGGTCCACGCCGAGCAGGACCAGGAACCAGAGGAAGACCGCGAGCAGCGCCTCGGCGATGTCCTTGAGGATCGCCGGCGTGATGTAGTCGTACACCCAGGCCACGTACAGGCCGATGACCACGTAGATCAGGATGATTAAGGAGCGCAGCCGCCAGCGGCTCATATCGTTCTCCTCGCGTAGGGGGTGCAAGGCGACTTCCCGAGCACGGGGCCGGCAAACGGATAGGCTCCTGGCATGGTGCGCATCGGAGCTCACGTCGGTCAGGACGACCCCGCCGCCCACGCCGCGGCGATCGGCGCCGAGGTGGTGCAGTTCTTCCTCGGCAACCCGCAGGGCTACAAGAAGCCGGAGTTGCCCACCGTGCCGGTCGAGGGCGTCGACATCTTCATCCACGCCCCCTACCTGGTGAACGTGGCCTCGACCAACAACCGCATCAGAATCCCCAGCCGCAAGCTGCTCGCCCAGCATCTGGAGGCGGCGGCGGGCATCGGCGCCAAGGGTCTGATCGTGCACGGCGGCCACCTCAACGCCGGCGACGACCCGCAGGCGGGCTTCGACAACTGGCGCAAGGTCTTCGAGCGCCTGGAGTGCCCCATCCCGGTGCTGATCGAGAACACCGCGGGCGGCGACAACGCGATGGCCCGCAGCCTGGAGCGGCTCGCCCGGCTCTGGGACGCCCTCGACGGCTTCGACGTGGGCTTCTGCCTCGACACCTGTCACGCGCACGCCAGCGGCGAGGACCTGTCCGGCATCGTCGACCGGGTCAAGGCCATCACCGGCCGGATCGACCTGGTCCACTGCAACGACTCGCGCGACGACTTCGGCACGGGCGCCGACCGCCACGCCAATCTGGGCAAGGGCAGGATCGACCCGGAGCTGATCCTGGAGGTGTGCCGGGCGGCGGGGGCGCCGATCGTGGTGGAGACCCCGGCGGAGGGCCAGGCGGACGACATCGCCTTCCTGCGGAAGAACCTCTAGCCAATACACACAGCCTGTGGATAACTTCCCTGGATTACCGATGACCGAAAGTGGGTAGAGGCCTTACCCCGCCCAGGCGCCCGACAGGAACCGGACGGTGTTGAGCACCATCAGCGGCCCCGACACCAGCGCGTAGACGACGATCACCCACGGCCGCCTGGTCGCGAGCCCGGCGATCGCCACCCAGAGCGGAAACCACAGCAGCAGCGAGCGTGGCAGCGACAGATAGTAGGCCGACGTCATCAGCGCCGCCGCCTGCAGCCCCACGTAGACCGCCTCGCTCCACCTGCGCAGGACCAGCAGCCAGACCAGGGCCGCCACCGCGACCACCGCCCCGGCGATCTCCATGCGGAAGGGCGCCGCCGCCTCGCCCTCGCCCATGGCCGCCTGCCAGGTAATCGTCCAGGCGTCCCACGGCCACACCAGCTCCCGCCCCCAACCGGCCTCCTGAGCGCTCTTCCACGCCAGCCAGTCCCCGGTACGGGTGAAGTGATAGAAGGAGTACGCCGCCAGCGGCAGGAACGGCACCACCAGCCAGGGCGCCCGGCGTACCGGCTGACCGCTCCTCCAGAACTCCACGATCAGGGCCGCCGCCAGGAACAGCCCCGTGATCCGCACGCACGACGCGCCCGCCGCCAGCACGGCGGCCGCCGCCCAGCGTTCCCGGCGGGCGGCCAGCCAGGCGGGGATCGCGAACGCCAGGAAGAGCGACTCGCTGTAGCCCGCGGTGAGGAACACGGCCACCGGGAAGAGCACCAGCGCCAGCACCGCGGCCCAGCCGCGCGCGCCCTCCAGCTCCGCCAGCCTGGCCAGCGCGACCATGGCCACCGCCCCGGCGACCAGCGAGACGATCAGCCCGGCGGCCGACCAGTCCGGCACCACGAGGTGGACCGCCCGCAGCACCAGCGGCATGCCCGGGAAGAAGGCGGGCAGCCCCGCGTCCGGCTGCCGGCCGGGCTCGCCGTCGTAGCCGTACTCCGCGATCGTGACGAACAGCCCGGCGTCCCACTGCCTCCACCTGTGCAGGTATTGGCCGAAGGACACGCCGAGCAACGTCATCAGCAGCAGCCCGGCACGCGAGCCGAGCCAGACCACCAGAGCGTCCCTGGCCGGGGAACGGGTGAGCATGCGGCTAGGTGGCGGCCCTCAGCGTGAACCGGTCAGGAGCCTCGTCGAAGACCCCGCCGACCTGGTCGTCCACACCGGCCTGCCGTACCACGTCCTTGTCCGGTCGCAGGATGTCGCGCACCACGAAGGCCATCATGATGGCGATCGTGATGATGCGCCCCCAGACGGCGGTGAAGTAGGTGTCGTCGCCGATGCCGAGGTCCGCCCGGCTGACCGGCGGCTGGCCCAGCAGGTAGAGCCAGATGGCGAAGAAGTACCACACCTCGGCCATCTGCCACAGCGCCAGCGGCTTCCAGTTGGGCCTGGCCAGCACGGCGAGGGGCACCAGCCACAGCACGAACTGCGGCGACCACACCTTGTTCGTCATCATGAAGGCGGCCAGCGCGAGGAAGCAGATCTGCGCCAGGCGCGGCCGGCGTGGCGCCGCCAGGGTGAGGACCGCGATGCCGAGGCAGAGCAGCGCCAGCGAGACCATGCCCAGCAGGCTGACGTCCGAGGTGCCGAGCACCGGCCAGCCCTTGGTCTGGAAGAACAGCCAGGGCGAGCCCCAGTCGACGCCGCGCTCCTGGGAGAAGACGTAGAACCGCCGCCAGCCGTCCCAGGCGAAGATCATGAACGGCAGGTTGACCACGAGCCACGCCGCCGCGGCCGAGCCCATCGTGACGAGGAACGGCCGCCAGCGCGCGGTGCGCAGCGTCAGCAGGAACAGCGCGCCGACGAACATCAGCGGGTAGAACTTGGTGGCGATCGCCAGCCCCAGCAACACCCCGGCCAGCACCTGCCGCTGCCTGGCCCAGGCCAGCAGCATGCCCATGCTCAGCGCGCCCGCGACCAGGTCCCAGTTGATGTAGGCGGCAAGGATCACGGCGGGCGCGAGCGCGTACCACGCGGCGTCCCAGCGCCTGGTCGGGCCTGCCACCGCGGCCATCAGCAGCACGCCGGCCACAAGGCTGACGCCCATCAGGATGACGGTGAGGTCGTAGAACAGGACCCCCTGCGCCGGCACCGACGGCTCCAGGTTGCGGACGAGCCAGCCGATCGCCTGCATGACCTCGCCGAGCACCACCGGATACTCGACGTGCTTGTCGAACGGGACGTCGGCGAAGTACGGGTTCTGGGTGGCGAGCTGCCTGTCGAAGTAGAGCGGGTAGATGTCGGAGTAGCAGAAGTTGGTGTAGGTGGTGACCTGGTCGTTCCAGCCGCCGCTGCGGCAGGGCAGCCGCACCAGGTAGGCGAGCGTCGCCCCCAGGGCCGCGAACAGCCCCAGGGGGAGATACGGCACGGCGCGCGCGATGAAGGGCAGGCGCGCCCGCGTCGTCGTGGTCACTGCTGCTCGCGCCTGCTCGGCATCGACGATTCGGGCATGGTCGCCTGGCCGGCACCGTCCTGGTCACCCAGGAAGCCGGTGTCCTCCTCGCCGTTCTCGGGGAAGTCGTCCACGTTGGGGTCGACGGAGACGTTGCTGTCCTCGTCACACGGCTCGACGAAGCCGCACGACTCGTCGGGTCCCTGGTCGAGGTTGTCCGGGTCCGGCGTCGGGGTCGGCGTCGAGGTGGGCTCCGGCTTGGGGACCAGGTCCTCGGAGATGCCGGTGTCGGCGCGCGGCGGGAACGGCACGACCTTCTGGCCCTTGGTGGCCTCGGTCATGAAGGTCTTCCAGATGGCCGCCGGGTAGGTGGCGCCCTGGAATCCGGCGCCCAGCGTGACCTCGAACGCGGTGCTGTACGGGTTCTGCATGGTGTACTTCTTGCTCTTGCCCCTGGCCCACGGGCAGGTGTCGTTCACCGGCTTGACGATCTTGCCGCCCTTGGTCCTGCACTCCTGGCGGAACATGCCGACCGCGGTGGAGATCTGCGGGGTGAAACCGACGTACCAGGCTTCCTTGTTCTCGTTGTTGGTGCCGGTCTTGCCGCCCGTCGGCCGATCGTACAGCGCGGCGCTGCGGCCGGTGCCGGACTTGACCACGGCCTGGAGCGCTGCGGTGGCGTCGGCGGCGGCCTCGGGCGAGATGACCTGCGTGGCCGTCTTGTCCTCGGTGAAGACGATATTTCCGGACTTGTCCTCGACCTTGATGATGACGTGGTTGTCGAAGTGCTTGCCGCCGTTGGCGAAGATCGAGTAGCCGCCCGCCTGCTCCACGGCCGTCACCTGGCTACTGCCGATGGTGATCAGGTAGTGGTGACGGGACTCGGCGTCCTTGAGCCTGGTCTCGCTGAGCCCGGCCTTGGAGGCGATGTCGATCACCTTGTCCAGCCCGACCTTCTCCCCCATCTTCGCATAGGCGGTGTTGACGGAGCTGGCCGTGGCGGCGACGACGTCCACGGCCGAGGACTTCATGGAGTGGTCGTTGTCGATGGGCGTGGTGCCGGGCAGCTTGACCGGGCCCTTGGTGGGCACCCAGCTGCGCAGGCTGTAGCCGACGTCCAGCCACGCGGCCAGGACGTACGGCTTGAACGCCGAGGCCGCCTGCTTCTGCGACAGGAAGGCGTCGTTCCACGCGTCCTTGGCGTAGTCGTCACCCCCGTAGAAGGCCAGGATCCGGCCGTTGGTCGGGTTGACGGCCGCCAGCATGGCGTTGATCTCGGGGGTGAGGCTGCCCGTGTGCTGGTTCACCGCGGCCTTGGCGGCCCGCATGAGCTTCATGTCCAGCGTCGAGTAGATCCGGTAGCCGCCCTTGTCGACGTCTTCCCTGCTGATGCTGCGCGCTTCGAGCTCGTTGAGCACCGCCTCGACCATGTAGCCCCTGAGCCCCTGGAAGTAGTCCTTGGGCTTGTACTTGATCCGCTTGGGCGCCGTGGGGGTCTTCGCGGCCAGGCCGCCGTAGGCCTGCGGGTTGAGCTTGGCCATCTGGCGGATCACGTAGTCGTAGCGGAACTCGGTCGCCTCGAGCTTGCCCGCTTTCTCGGCCAGGTCGAAGGCGTCGGGGTTCTGGATCCGGCCCGCGAGGTAGGCGCCCTGCTCCGGGGTGAGCTTCTCTACCTTCTTGTTGAAGAAGGCGTCGGCCGCCGCGCCGATGCCGTAGGCGCCCCGGCCGAAGTAGATGGTGTTGAGGTACTGCTCGAGGATCTGCTCCTTGGGCAGTTGCTTGTTCAGCTTGACCGCGACGAAGATCTCCTTGACCTTGCGCTGGATGGTGCGCTCCTGGGAGAGGCCGTCGTAGTAGGCCCGCGCCATCTGCTGGGTGATCGTGGAGGCGCCCTGCACCTGCTCGCCGGAGACGGTGCTCCAGAGCGAGCGCACCATGCCGCTGAAGGAGATGCCGGCGTCCTCGCGGAAGGTGTCGTTCTCGGCGGCGATGACGGCGTCCTGGACCGCGCGCGGCACCTGCTGGAGTTCGAGGGGGACGCGCTTGGTGCCGAGCCTGGCCAGCTCCTTGCCGTGCGCGTCGTAGATGATGCTCTCTTGGTCCTTGACGCCGTCCTGCACCTGGCTCTGCGTCGGCACGGGCGTGTTGGCGTAGGCGACCGCGATCATGCCGAAGATGCCGGCGGAGAGCACGACGAAGCTGGCCACGACGATCTTCCAACTGGGGATGAACCGCCGCCACCTGGGCCTGTCGCCGTCCTCGGGCGGGCGTGGCGGCTCGGCCGGCCCGCCGGGGCCGCCTCCGCTCCTGCGCGCGCGCCGGGGGCCGTCGCTGACCATGGTCTCCTGGTTGCTGCGCGAGCGGGTCTCCTGCTCACCGCTGCCGCGCCGACGGGAGCCCTGGGGGGCGCGCCTGCGGGGCTCGTGCTCCGGCGAGGGCCCAGGGGAGGGCGCCGGGCCGTGGGACGGCACCGGGCCCGGCGGGCGCGGATTTCCGCGCGGCCCGGGCTCGTTGTACGGCGTCGGCTCGTTGCGTCGGGGAGGCTCGTTGCGCGAGGTCGCCTCGTTGTACGGGGTCGGCTCGTTGTACGCGTGGGCGGCCATCGCGCCGGTCTGCTCGTAGGCGGCCTCGGGACGACGGGAGGGCGGCGGCGCCTCACCCCAGCCGGACTCGCCTGTCTGCGGCGCCTGGGGCATGGAGCGGGATGAGTTGGAGCGGCGGCGCCTTCCCGGGCGGGCCGCCCCCTCATTGCTGCTGTAACTCACACGTCCTCACATCGTCGTCGGAATAGCACGGCGGTTCTGGGGTGTGACTCCTCGCCGTCCTCGGTGACTGCTGTGTCGCGCCTACTGAAGGCTGGCAACTGATCGCGGCCCGTTACCGAGGACGAACGAGGCCGTCAAGCGATTCCAGGAACAACCTTGGCAGACCTCGACCATGTTCACCCGGAACTCTTCGTAATCCTGCGCCATGTCGCCAGAGAGTCACCACGTGAACGGGTGGATCGGACCACCGCCTGCCTCGTCAGGCCGTCGTCCACCACCCTTCTCTGTGACCACATGAGCGCCAGACTACGGCTTTTTACGGATTCATCCCAACGACTTGGGGAAGTCGTCGATTGCGGCATATAGCGGCGCGACGTATCCTCAAGATGTATCGGCTCGATACATCGACGCGAGAGGGGGCGGTTCCATTGGCCAGCGGACAGGGCAGAGTGCTGGAACTGGCCGTGCTCGGGTCGCTGCACGAGACGCCGCTACACGGCTATGAGCTGCGCAAACGGCTCAACGCCCTGCTGGGCATGTTCCGTGCGTTCTCCTACGGTTCGCTCTACCCCTGCCTGCGGTCGCTGCTGGAGCAAGGGCTCATCGCGGAGGAGCAGCCGGCTCCCACCACGATCGTGGGCGGCAGATCGAAGATCGTCTACAAGCTCACGGCGGAGGGCAAGGAGCGCCTCCAGGACATGCTCACCCAGGCCGGTCCCTCAGCCTGGGAGGACGAGAGCTTCGGCGTCCACTTCGCGTTCTTCAGGCACACCGAGGCCGAAGTCCGCCTGCGCATCCTCGAAGGCCGCCGTAGCCGCCTCGAAGAGCGCCTCGACAGCGTCCGCACCGCCCTGGCCCGCACCAGGGAGCGGCTCGACAGCTACACGCTCGAGCTGCAACGTCACGGGCTCGAATCCGTCGAGCGCGAGGTCCGGTGGCTGAACGAGTTGATCGCAACGGAGAGAAAGGCCTCACAAGGGCCTGAGAGAGATACCACGTCAAGTGATGAGTAAGGGAGCGAGTGCGATGGGTTCGGTTCGCGTGGCCATTGTCGGTGTCGGCAACTGCGCGTCGTCGCTGGTCCAGGGCGTTCACTATTACAGGGACGCCGACCCGGC